>CAIQEU010000001.1 GCA_903870905.1 uncultured Actinomycetes bacterium
CGGCCGCACCCCGGCCGAGCGAGCCGATGCGCTCCTCGCGTGGCGGTGGAGCGTCCTCGACGCCTTCGCCGACGCCCTCGGGATCTAGCTCAGCGCAGCTGCCACTCCAAGCGTTGCTTGGAGGCGAAGCGTGCTTGGCCCTCGGCCAGCGATGCCTTGTCGGTGCCAATGGCGGTGAGGAGGGAGGCTTGGCTGAGCGCTTCTGAGCGCTGGAACTCCACGCCGAGCCAGAGGGCCCGGAGGGTGCCTTGGACGGCCAGGGCCGGCTGGCTGGCAATGGCTTCGGCGATCCAGCGAGCACGATCGAGGAGATCATCAGCTTCGGTGACCTCGGAGACGAACCCAATCTGGTGGGCCCGAGCAGCCGACATCCGTTCGTTGGCACCGAGCAGGCTCATCCGAGCCAACTCGCCGAACGGCATCTTGGAGGAGAGCTGGATGGGCTCGAACGCTGCGGTCATGCCGTAGGTGACGTGGGGATCGAAGAAGGTCGCGTGCTGCGCAGCGATGATGATGTCGCTCTCACCGAGGAGGTAGAAGGCGCCGCCACAGGCCATGCCGTTCACCGCAGCGACGACGGGCTTCCACAGGTCATGCGCCTTCGGGCACATGGCGTGGGCCGGGTCGTCGAACATGAAGGGACTGGCGTAGCCATCGAGCTTGTCGGAGTCGAGGTCGATCGACCCCATGGCTTCGGTGCGGTCGATGCCGGTACAGAACGCCGTTGCACCCGCACCGGTCACGACGATGCAGCGCACGTCATCGTTCGTGCGGAGGTCTCGCCACAGTTGCCCGAGTTCTTCCCGCATGACGGTGTTGAACGAGTTGAGCGCTTGGGGTCGATTCAGCGTGACCCAGGCAACGCCGTTCTCCTCGCGGTAGTCAATCGTCGTGAAATCCACGGGTCCTCCTCAGGCGCCTTCGTAGGGGAAACCCAGATCTGGTGCGGTGAACACCGCGGCGAAGGAGAACCCTTCGGCCTCGGCCATGGCTTGAACGGTGCCACCCCGATCCACGAGGGCGATGAGGAGCACGGGCTCGGCGCCAGCTTCGACGATGCCGTGAGCAGCCTCTAAGAGCGACGTGCCGCGGGTGACGGTGTCCTCGGTGACGACCACCTTGTCGCCGGGTTCCAGCGCTCCAGCGATGCGACCCCCGCCGCCGTGGTCCTTCACTTCTTTTCGGACCGAGAAGGCCCGGAGTGGGTGTCCGTGGGCTGCGGCGTAGGCAGCGGTGATGAAGGCCACGGGATCTGCCCCCATGGTGAGCCCACCGATCGCAGTGGCCTCTTGAGGGATGAGGTCGAACACCGCTTCTGCCATCCAGAGCATCGACTCAGGGCGACAAGCGGTCTGCTTCGAGTCGATGAACCAGCTCGACTTGCGTCCTGACTTGAGCGTGAAGTCGCCGCGGCGAACCGAGTGCTCGAGCAGGTGCTGACGGAGTTCCTCGCGATGGGCACTCATGGGTGAACCTCCACTGTTCCCGTTCCATGCGTGATGCTGCCGACCACCACGGCCTCTTGACCCGAACCTCGAAGCCCTTCGAGAACCGATGGGGCATCGTCGCCATCCACGATGAGCACCATGCCGAGGCCGAGGTTGAAGACCCGGGCCATCTCGGCGTCATCGACGGGACCGAGGCGAGCGATCTCGTCGAAGATCTGTGGGCGGGCAATCACCGAGAGATCCACCTGTGCATCGACCGATGCGTTGATCGACCGCACGAGGTTGCCAGCAATACCCCCACCGGTGATGTGGGCGATGGCGTGGATGGCACCGGGGTGCGCCTTCAGCGCAGCGACGACTGCTCTGCAGTAGATGACGCTCGGGCGGAGGAGTTCATCGGCCAGCGACGTCGTTGCACCGTCCCATGCCGGACCGTTGAGGTCGAGACCAGCCCGCTCCAAGAGGACGTGGCGGGCCAAGGTGTAGCCGTTGGAGCGGAGTCCCGGAGAAGGCAGGCCGATGAGCACGTCACCGGGGATGACGTTCGCCGGATCGAGGCGCTCGTCACGCTCGACAACCCCAACTGCGAACGCGGCGAGGTCGAAGTCACCGGGCGACATCGTGTCGGCGTGCTCAGCCGTCTCTCCACCGAGGAGCGATACCCCCGCTTGGCGACACCCCTCAGCGATACCAGCGACAATCTGCTCGAGCTCATCGGGGTTCACCGTGGCGACCGCTGCGTAGTCGAGCAAGAAGAGTGGTTCTGCACCGCAACACACGAGGTCGTCCACCGACATCGCCACGAGATCGATCCCAACGGTGTCCAAGCGTCCGGTGGCCTTGGCGACGGCCAACTTCGTCCCCACGCCATCGGTGGCAGCGACGAGGACGGGGTGACGACGCCCGGTGAGGTCGAGTTCGAACATTCCGCCGAACCCACCGATGCCGCCGAGCACTTCGGGTCGCCGGGTGGACTCCACGTGCGCCGTGATCCGACGGACGGCTTCGTCGCCCGCCTCGATGTCCACGCCTGCGGCGGCGTAGGTGACGGGTTCAGTGCTCATCGCACCCCTGGCAACAGGTCCTGGAGCGTCTCGCCGGGAACCGCAGCAGCAGAAGCGTGGGCACCGGCGAGCTTCACGGGGACGGGGTAGACCCCGGTGAGGCAGGCATCGCAGAGGCCCTCGTCGGCTTTGCCCACCGCCACGCGCAGGTTGGCGATATCGATGTAGGCGACGGAATCGGCACCGAGGAACGCGGTGATCTCGTCAATGGTGGCGTTGGCCGCGAGGAGCTCATCGCGATTCGGCGTGTCGATGCCGTAGTAGCAGGGCCACCGGAATGGGGGCGAGGAGATCCGGAGGTGCACCTCGGCTGCGCCTGCTTCTCGGAGCATGGCCACGAGCGCCTTGGTCGTCGTGCCACGCACGATGGAGTCGTCGACGACGATCAGGCGCTTGCCCGCGATGTTCTCCTTCAATGGATTGAGCTTGCGCCGAACGCCGTTGGCTCGGGCGGCTTGGTCGGGGGCGATGAAGGTCCGACCGATGTAGCGGTTCTTGACGAGACCCTGGCCGTAGGGGATGCCCGAAGCACGGGCGTAGCCCTCTGCTGCTGGTACACCCGAATCGGGGACCCCCATGACGAGGTCCGCCTCGACGGGTGCCTGTTCGGCGAGGAGTTCACCCATGCGGCGGCGGGTGCCGTGGATCTCTCGGCCGTGCAGGATGGAGTCGGGGCGAGCGAAGTAGACGAACTCGAAGATGCAGAGACGTTCGGTTGCCGGAGGCAGCAACTGCAGGGCGGTCAAGCCCGTCTCGCCTGCGATGACGAGTTCTCCGGGGAGAACCTCGCGGACGAAGGTGGCCCCGACGACGTCGAGGGCAGGGGTCTCACTGGCGAAGACCCAGCCGGTCGGCGCCTCTTCGGGTCCGAAGCGACCAATGCAGAGCGGCCGGAAGCCGTGGGGGTCACGGAGGCCGTAGACGTGCTGGGCATCACAGAACACGAGGGAGTACGCGCCCTCGACCCAGCCCATCACCGCTTCGAGGGTGGGCACGAGGTCGATCGCTTCATCGGGTCGAGCGAGGTGGTGCTGGAGGAGCAGTTCAGCCACTACTCCGGAATCGTTCATCCCGAAACCCGGAAGCATGCCGGCCCGCTCGGCCAGCTCCTCGGTGTTGGTCAGGTTGCCGTTGTGGGCCATAGCGAATCCGCCAGGGATCGCTGGTGAGGACAGGTAGACCGGCTGGGCGTTCATCCAGTCGGAGTGCCCATGCGTCGAGTAGCGGGTGTGGCCAATGCCGAGGTGGCCAACGAGACCACTGAGCTTTCGCTCATCGAAGACCGAGGCGACGAGACCCATGTCTTTCACCACCATCATGTGCTCGCCGTCGGCGACCGCCATGCCAGCGGACTCCTGACCACGGTGCTGGAGGGCGTAGAGGCCGTCGAAGATCAGGTGTGAGACTGCCCGTTCTGGCGCGTAGACCGCGAACACCCCACAGGCTTCCTTCACGGTGCCAACTCTAGGTGGAGGGGGTGCGTCGAAGCGACGAACACCGGTGAGAAGTAGTGGTCCATGACGTGGCCCATTGTCGCACATCACCGCCGATCACTCTCGGGCTGCACCATCCCGGCGGTAGCCTTCGGACGTGATCGACCTCCACCTCCACTCCTCCCGCTCCGATGGCACTGATCGCCCAGAAGAACTGGGCGAGAAGGCAGCGGCCACGGTCTTCCCCGACGGGAGCCGACTCAGCGCAATCGCCCTCACCGACCACGACACAACGGTCGGGGTGTCGAGCGCCCGAGCGGTCACCGATCGCTACGACCTCGAGCTCATCGGTGGCTGTGAGGTCTCGGCCAAGTTCCACGGCCGCAGCGTCCACGTCCTCTCCTACTTCATCGAGGACGACTCTCCAATGCAGCAGATGCTCGACCAGCTCCGCGACGACCGCCGACGGCGCAACATCGCCCTCATTGCGAGGATCAACGACGGCCTCGGACTCACTGAGCCGCTGTCCTTCGAAGAACTCACGAATCTGGCCGGTGGCGAAGAAGGAATTGGACGACCCCACTTCGCCACCTTGCTCATGGGTCGAGGCGTGGTGTCGACCATGCAGGAAGCCTTCGACCGGTACCTCGGTGACGGCGGGGAGTTCTACGTGTCGAAGTCCCACCTCGCCCCGAGTGCCGTCATCGATGCAGCCGGAGCCTCGAATGGTGTGGCGGTGCTCGCCCATCCCCTCCTCTACGGCTGGAGCCTCGACGAACTCGATGCCCATCTAGAAGAACTCTCCCGAGATGGTCTCGTCGGTGTGGAGACCTACTACTCCCGGTTCAAGCCCGACGAGGTCGCAACGCTCGAACGCCTCGCCGAGGAGTACGGGCTCGTGACCACCGGTGGTTCGGACTACCACGGGGCGATCAAGCCCGACTTGTCGATTGGCCTCGGGATGGGCGACTTGGCCGTGCGCGAAGAGGTGCTCGAGGCATTGAAGGCGGCCGCTGGCCGTTAGGCCGAGACGCCCTCCAAGAGGGCGGTCGAGGCTGCACGCAGGTCTGCGATCGAGGTGGCCACCTGTCCGAGCACGAGGTCGTCGCCTCCGGCGACACCGAGCATCGTGACCTCAGCACCAGCGGCACGCATCCGAGCTGCCAGTGCATCAGGGTCGGCGGTCGCCAGGATGAACCGGGAGGGTCCTTCACCGAAGAACGCGGTTGGGCTCTCCTCGAGGGCAACCGAGAGACCAGAGCCGCTGGCAATCGCCATCTCGGCCAAGGCCACGGCCACCCCGCCACCAGAGACGTCGGTCACCGCGGTCACGAGGGCGTGGTCGCCAGCGACCTGTCCGGCGATCACCGACGCCACGGCTCGGCAGAGCGCTGCGTGAGCGTCGGCGTCGAGGCCGGCAGGAACACCACCGGTTGCACCGTGGATCTCCCGAGCCCAGCGCGACCCACCGAGGGAGAGCGCCACCGTCGGTGCAGCGACGAGGAGCACGGTGTCCCCGTCGTTCCATGACAGGACCGGAGGGCGAGCGGCCAAGGTGTCGACCAGACCGAGGAGGCCGATCACCGGCGTCGGATCGATGTCGGTGCCAGCGGACTCGTTGTAGAGCGAGACGTTTCCACCGACGACCGGCGTGCCAAAGGCCGTGCAGGCCTCAGCCATTCCGTCGACGGACTCCGACAGCTGCCACATGACCGTCGGGTGCTCAGGGTTCCCGAAGTTCAAGCAGTTGACGACGGCGACGGGCGTGGCGCCAACGCAGGCCAAGTTGGCAATGCCTTCGGCAACCGTGAGGGCCGTGCCGAGACGGGGGTCGAGCGAGCAGAGGCGAGGGTTGGAGTCCGTCGTCAAGGCGAAACCACGGTTCGACTCGGGGAGGCCCGGTCCAGCCAAGCGCAGCAGCGCTGCATTGGCACCCGGTCCCGTGACCGTGTTCAAGAACAGCTGGTGGTCGTACTGGCGCCACACCCACGCTGGGTCCCGGAGCAGCGCTCGCAGGTCGGCACCGAGGTCGGCGCTGCCGAGTCGTGCCGGGTCGTCAGCTCGTCGGGCGTCGAGGTCGCTCGGGCGCTCGAGGGGACGGTTGTAGAGGGGGGCGTCGTCGGCCAGCGATGCTGCTGGGACCTCGGCCACGATCTCGCCGTCGAAGCCCTTGCGGATCCGCAGCACCCCAATGGGTTCTCCGTCGGGTCCAATGGCCGGCTCGGTCACTCGTCCAACGACGGTGGCCCGGACTTCCCAGCGAGCGCAGAGCTCTTGGACACGAGCCAACCCTTCAGGGGTGACGATCGCCAGCATCCGCTCTTGGGACTCACTGGTCATGATCTCCCAGGGCTCCATCCCCGCTTCACGGGTCGGCACCGCGGTCACGTCGACGTCCATGCCCACCCGACCACGAGCAGCGGTCTCCGAGGTGGCGCAGACGAGGCCCGCTCCACCTAAGTCTTGGATGCCGACGACGAGGCGCTCGTCCAAGAGGGCGAGGCAGGCTTCGATGAGGCGCTTCTCCTCGTAGGGGTCGCCAACCTGCACGCTCGGGCGCTTGGACTGGTCGTCGTCGTCGGAGAATCCAGCAGAGGCGAGCACCGAGACGCCGCCGATGCCGTCTCGACCGGTGGTCGATCCGAGCAGGACCGCCAGGTTGCCGGTGCCTGAAGCGATGCCGAGCACCAAGCGCTCTGTCGGGAGGGCGCCGAGACAGAGAACGTTCACCAGCGGGTTGCCGGCGTAGCAGGGGTCGAAGGTCAACTCACCGCCGATGGTTGGCACCCCAACCGAGTTGCCGTATCCGGAGATTCCCGAGACCACGCCTTCGAGCAGCCAGCGCTGACGAGCGGTGGTTGGCGGGCCGAAGAAGAGGGGGTCCATCACGGCAATGGGGCGAGCCCCCATGGTGAAGATGTCACGGAGGATGCCACCAACGCCAGTGGCTGCTCCTTGGTAGGGCTCAATGGCCGAAGGGTGGTTGTGGCTCTCGATGCGGATGGCGAGGGCAATCCCATCTCCGGCATCGATGACTCCAGCGTTCTCTCCTGGGCCAACGAGGACCCGGTCACCCGTCGTCGGCAGGCGCTTCAGGTGGACCCGTGAGGACTTATACGAGCAGTGCTCGCTCCACATCACCGAGTAGAGCGCGAGCTCCAAGTGGTTGGGCTCACGTCCGAGAACCTCGATGATGAGATCGAGTTCGGAGTCGGTGAGACCAAGCTGGCGATGGATCGGAGCAGCAGCGTCGGCCATGGCTTCACGTTAGTTGGTTGAGCGTGGCGGCTCTAAGGGGTTGATCCTTGGAGTTCGGCTCGGTGCACCCAACTCCAGCGACCGAGGATGATGGTCAAGATCCCGGTCACGAGGTTGATCCCGAGCTCCACGAGGCCATTTCCACCTTTGCCCCAGATGCCGTGCTCGAGGTCGTAGAGCACGTCCATGAAGAACAAATACGCCCCTGCTCCTGCTCCCATCCACAAGAAGAGCAACGTGGACCGCCACCCGCGCAGCACACCAATTCCCGCACCAACCAGACAGAGCGCCAGCCAGCCGTCAGCAGCGGGGAAGGCATTTTCAAAGCCGAAGTAGACAGGTCCAGTTGTTGCCGCAACTGCTGACCGGTGGACGAACCATGCACACCAATAGGCGAGGATCACTGCAGCACCGAGGAAGCACACTGTGACGATGGAGCGAGCATTCTTAAGAAGAACCATTCCTCCATTGTGGTCGGCAATGGTTTCCGTGTGGGGGAATGTGGTGGTCGCCGCAAGAATGCAAGGTGCTCTTGCAAATTCCTCAAGAGGTGATCCCTCAAAACGAGACGGATAGTTCCATTACATTTGACGCAAATCATGAGGACGGTTCAGGAGTATTCCCCACGTTCTTGTAGGTATTCCCCCACGTTAGAGCAAGTCTTGATCGCAAATATCCGAGTGCAGATCCCGTGACCTGAGCACAAATCTGGATGAGAAACATTCGAGAATCTTTCTCAATGGTGCCGTGTATTTACTCTAATGACCTGCTACATTTGTCACCAATCGTTCACACGATTCACTACCTACGAAATCAATGAGGAACACACAACATGGCCACGAAGGCAAAATCCCCCGCAAAGGCAACCACCAAGATGTCCGCTGATCACAAGGCAGCTTTGGCGCAAGGTCGCGCCGAGGGTCTCGTCGTTCGCCGCTACCTCGAGGCCGTTGTTGCCGCCAAGCCAAAGCGTGGGCGCAAGCGCACTCCTGCATCTATTGATGCACGACTCAAGGCAATTGCGACCCAAATTGAGAGCGGCGATGCCCTCACCAAGTTGAGTTTGCTCCAAGAGCGCAAGGACTTAGAAGCCGAGAAGGCCACCTTGTCGGTCACGACGGATCTCGCCGGCATCGAGAAGGACTTCGTCGCCGTCGCCGCCTCCTACGCCGATCGCAAGGGCATCGACTACCAAACCTGGCGTGAGATGGGTATCGACGCCAAGGTGCTGAAGGCCGCCGGCATTCGCCGGGGCGCTTCCGCCTGAGGCCCTAGGCCGACACCGCGGCACCGACGAACGCCTGGAGGAGCACCAGGCCGTCGGTGGACCCGAGCAGCGCCGAACAGGCCCGCTCTGGGTGCGGCATGAGACCAACGACATTGCCGGCATCGTTACTGATGCCGGCAATGTCGTCGAGTGACCCATTGGGATTCTCGGCGTAGCGCAGCACCACTTGATCGTTGTCCTGCAGTCGCTGCAGCGTTGCCTCGTCGCAGACGTAGCTCCCGGAGAAGTGGTTGATCGGGATGGAGAGTTCCGTTCCGACTGCCACACCTCGGGTCAACACGCTTCGACTCGACGCAACGATCAGCGTCGAGTCCTTGCAGTGGAACTTCAAGTGCGCATTCTTCTGCAGTGCACCAGGCAACATCCCCGCCTCGGTCAGGACCTGAAAACCGTTGCAGATCCCAACGACTGGACCACCGCTCGCGGCGAACGCGGCCACGGTATCCATGATGGGCGATAAGCGAGCGAGTGCACCGGCTCGGAGGTAGTCGCCGTGGGCGAAGCCACCGGGGAGTACGACGAGGTCGTAGCCCGACAGATCAGTCTCGGTGTGCCAGACGAGCTCAGCAGATGCTCCTGCGAGTTCCAACCCCGAGACGGCGTCGTGCTCGCAGTTCGATCCAGGAAAGACGATGACGGCTGCCCGGCTCACTTGGCCTCGATGCTGACCGCGTGGTCTTCAATGACGGGGTTCGACAGCAGGCGGGTGGCCACATCAACGGCGACTGCGGTGGCCGCCGACTCGCTATCGGCCTCCACCTCGAAGGTGAAGCTCCGACCGCCACGGACTCCAGAGACGCCGGCGATTCCGAGGGCCGAGACGGCTCGCTCGATGGTTGAACCTTCAGGATCAGCGATCCCAGGGCGGAGGCGAACGGTGACGGTGGCAGAGAACCTCATGAACCGTGACCGTACCAGTCGGAGAGGGACCGCCCCGTCACGAGTTCGTAGGCGGCGCGGTACCGAGCGGCCGTTGCAGCGACGACATCGGCGGGAACCGTGGGCGGTGGTGGTTGCTTGTCCCACCCGAGGACTTCCAACCAGTCGCGGAACGGCTGCTTGTCATAGGCCGGTGGCGTCTCACCAGAGACGACCTCGGCCTTCGGCCACAGCCGAGAAGAGTCCGGCGTACAGACCTCATCGCAGAGCACCAGTTCGCCGTTCACGACGCCGAACTCGAACTTGGTGTCGGCCAAGATGAACCCGGCCAACGCCGCCCGATCAGCGGCACGTTGGTAGACGGCGAGCGACACTGCGCTCAGTTCTTCGACGAGCACCGCGCCCAGCCGCTCGGTGGCTTCGTCGATGGAGAGGTTGATGTCGTGACCAGCCTCTTCCTTGGTCGACGGGGTGAACATCGGCGCCGGCAGCGGATCGGCGAGACGGAGACCGGTCGGCACCGCCATGTGGTGGACCGTGCCGTGCTGCTCGTACTCGCTGAAGGCTTGACCGGCGAGGTAGCCACGCACGATGCACTCGAGCGGGACCATCTCCGCCCGACGAGCCAGCGTCGTGCGCCCGTGGGTCTCGGTCGGCAAGGTGACCCCAAGCTCGGCGTCGATGACCGCGGGGTCCATGGAGATCACCGCGTTCGGCACGACGTCAGCAACCTGCTCCAACCAGAAGGCGGTCATGGCGGTGAGGACTCGGCCCTTGTCGGGGATGGGCTCAGCCATCACCACGTCGAAAGCCGACAGGCGGTCTGATGCCACCATCAAGAGGCGATCCTCGCCAACGGCGTAGAGGTCTCGGACCTTGCCACGGTGGATGAGCGGGAACTGGTCGAGGCTCACTGCGCACCTGCCAAGTGCCGCACCGCATCGACGCCGCGGTGCGCGTGGATGAGCACCCGAGTGAGGTCGAAGGCTCGGTCGAGCTGCGCTTCGTCCATGGTGACCTCAGGGTCTTCCTCCAGAATCGTCCGGAGGTGGCGTCGTGATTCCACTGCTGCTCGTGCATCACGCTGGACGATGCGGTAGGCCTCGTCTCGGGTGCGACCCTGCTCGATGAGGGTGAGGAGCACCGACTGGGAGAACACGAGACCGAGACTGCCGACCTCCAAGTTCTCCTTTGCCCGGTCGGCCTTGATGACCAGGTCTCGGGCCAGTCCGGTCACCTTCTCCAGCATGTAGAAGGTGAGCGTGGCGCAGTCGGGCACGAGGACCCGCTCCACCGAGGAGTGGGAGATGTCTCGCTCATGCCACAGCGCCACGTCTTCAAGCGCAGCAGAGAGGTAGCCACGCAGCACACGAGCGAGTCCACAGAGTCGCTCAGAGAGAATCGGGTTGCGCTTATGCGGCATCGCGGAGGAGCCCTTCTGGCCCTTGCCGAACGGCTCCTCAGCCTCTCCGACTTCTGAGCGGGCGAGGTGGCGGACTTCAGTGGCGAAGGCCTCGATGGTGGTGCCGATTGCAGCGCAGGCGTAGAACCACTCGGCGTGACGGTCACGAGCGATGACCTGCGTCGCTGGCGAGGGCAGCAGGCCGAGCGCCATCCCAACGTGGGCTTCGACCGCCGGGTCGATGTTGGAGAAGGTTCCGACCGCTCCGGAGAGCTTCATGACGGCAATGGCTGCCCGAGCGTGCTCCAAGCGGCGGAGGTCTCGCTCGGCCTGGAGGGCGAAGAGGGCGAACTTGGCGCCGTAGGTGGTCGGTTCGGCGTGCATGCCGTGGGTGCGACCGAGGACGGGCACATCTTCGAGCGCAACCGCTTGGGAGGCCAGGACCGACACGAACGCCCGCTGGGCCTCGAGGAGGAGGTCGGTGGCCTTCACCATCGTGGCCATGAGCGCGGTGTCGACGACGTCGGAGGAGGTGAGTCCGTAGTGGATCCACGAACCTTCAGGGGCCCCAATGGCGTCTTGGACGATGTCGACGAAGGCGGCGAGGTCGTGGTTGGTGATCTCCTCTCGAGCGTTGACCGCGTCGACGAAGGCCTCGTCGACGATGGGCGCTCGTTCACGGAGGGCCACCGTATCGGCGACGGGGATCACCCCAATGGTGGCGAGGCCCTCGGCAGCCAAGATCTCGACTTCGAGGAGGGTCTGCATCCGAGCCACGTCGGTGAAGAGGGCGGCCATCTTCTTCGGGGAGTAACGGGGAATCACAGCTGGTCCTCTCGGGTTGCGGCGGCGAGTGCGATGTCGGTGCGGAACTGCATACCGTCGAAGTGAATCTGAGCGACGGCCTTGTAGGCGAGGGTCCGAGCAGCTCGGAGCGTTGCGGCGGTGGCGGTGACCGTGAGCACCCGACCACCAGCAACGGTGAAGGGATCACCGAGGTCCTGACGAGCCGTTCCCGCGTGGAAGACGACGACCCCAGGAATGGGATCTGCGAGTTGCCCATCGGCGCCGAGGCCGGTGATGTGGGCACCGCGCTTCGGTGCCTCGGGATAGCCCTCAGCAGCGAGGACGACGCACACCGATGCGCCTTCAGGCGATGTTGGATCTGCCTCGAGTGCACCACGAGCAGTGGCCTCCAGGATTCCAGCGACGTCGCCGCGGTGACGCTCCATCAGGACTTCCGTCTCGGGATCACCGAAGCGAGCGTTGAATTCCAGAACCTTCGGACCAGCCGCAGTGAGCATGATCCCGGCGTAGAGCACACCCCGGTAGTCAATGCCTCGACGCTTGAGCGCGGTGACGAGGGGCGTGATGGTGGTCTCGGTCAACGAAGCGACCAGTGCCGCATCCACCTGGGGCATCGGAGTGTAGGCACCCATGCCACCGGTGTTGGGACCCTCGTCCCCGTCGCCGAGCCGCTTGAAATCCTGTGCCGCCGACAGCGGGATCACCCGGCTGCCATCGCAGAGGGCGATGAGCGAGCACTCCTCACCGATGAGACCCTCTTCGATGACGATGGTCCGACCAGCCTGGCCGAAGGACTCCCCCGACAACTTGTCGACGACGTCAGCTTCCGCCTCGGCCAAGGTGTTGGTCACGAGGACGCCCTTCCCAGCCGCGAGTCCATCGGTCTTGACCACCCACGGGGCGGGGAGACTGCGCAGGAAGGCAATGGCCGGAGCCACCTCGGTGAAGGTTCCAAATCGAGCCGTTGGGATACCGGCGTCGTCGAGCAGTTCCTTCATGAAGGCCTTCGAGCCCTCGAGCTGCGCTCCGTCAGCGCCAGGACCAACGACGAGCCGCCCCATGGCCCGAAGCCGATCGGCGAGTCCATCGACGAGGGGAGCCTCGGGTCCAACGACGACCAGGTCGCAGGTGATGTCCTCTGGGATCTCGGCGGTGCAGGTGAACCCATCGGCAGCGATGCCTGGGTTCCCCGGCGCCACGGTCACGGCGACCCCTGAACGACGGAGCGCCCGAGCAATCGCGTGCTCACGGCCTCCAGATCCAACGACGAGGACGTGGCTCACGACTGGCGGAAGGCCACGAACTGCTCACGGCCCGGTCCGACGCCGACCAAGCGAATCGGCACGCCGATCTGGCGCTCCAAGAACGCCACGTAGTCCTTCGCCTGTTGCGGCATTTGGTCGAGCGAGGTGAACTCGGTGAGGTCCACGCCCCAGCCTGGGAGTTCTTCGTAGATCGGGGTGACCTTGTGGAGGACCGACTGGTGGTACGGCGGATAGTCGTAGCGCACGCCGTCGGCTTCGTAGGCCACGCAGACCTTGACCGTGTCGAAGGTGTCGAGGACGTCGAGCTTGGTGAGGGCAATCTCGGTCAGTGAGTTGAGCCGAACAGCTTGGCGGGCCATGACGGCGTCGAACCACCCGCAACGACGTCGGCGACCGGTGTTCGTGCCGTACTCGTGCCCACGGTCGACGAGGAGGTCGCCGAGCTCGTCGGTCAGCTCGGTCGGGAACGGACCAGCACCCACTCGGGTGATGTAGGCCTTGGCGATACCAACGATCGTCGTGAGGTCACGGGGTCCGAGTCCCGAGCCAACCGCAGCACCACCGGCAACCGGGTTCGATGAGGTCACGAAGGGGTAGGTGCCGTGGTCGAGGTCCAAGAACGTGGCTTGGGCACCTTCCAACAAGACGTTGCGACCTTCGGCGAGCGCACCGTGGATGAACCCCACGGTGTCGGCGATCATCGGGGCGACCCGTGGGGCGTAGATCCCGAGGTAGGTGTCGCAGATGGCGTCGACGTCCATCGGGAGGCGGTTGTAGGCCTTGGCTAGGAGCGCGTTCTTCTCGTGCAGGGCGACTTCTAACTTCTGGCGGAAGATCTTCTCGTCGAGGAGGTCTTGGACCCGGAGGCCGACGCGCAGCGCCTTGTCGGCATAGGCCGGGCCAATGCCGCGCTTGGTGGTCCCGAGCGCGTTCTTGCCGAGGTAACGCTCGCTGACCTGGTCGAGTTCTTGGTGGTACGGCATGATCAGGTGCGCGTTGCCCGACACCATGAGCTTGGAGGTGTCGACACCCTTGGCTTCCAAGATGTCGATCTCTGCGAGGAGCACGCCGGGGTCGACGACCACGCCGTTGCCGATGACCGGGGTGACTTCCGGGTACAAGATGCCGCTCGGGATGAGCTGGAGGGCGAAGGCTTCTCCCTCGACCACGATGCGGTGACCGGCGTTGTGGCCACCTTGGTAGCGAACGACGACATCCATTTCCTTGGCGAGGAGGTCGGTCAGTTTGCCCTTGCCCTCATCTCCCCATTGGGTTCCAACGACGACAGTTGCCGGCACGGCGATCCTCCAAGCCCGAAGCGGGTACACCCCATCGTACCCTCCCCCACCCGGGCGACTTCGAGGACGAGAGCGCTGCGCCGGAGGACTGAATCAGGGCTAGGTTGCAAGCATCTCGATCGCTGGACGCCCTGTCGGCGCCAGCGTCGGCAACCGAAGAGGAGCCACCATGGCCGATAAGTCGCAGAAGTCGAACAAGGCCACGAAGAAGGTCGGCAAGAACCTGAAGGAGAAGCGCGCCGCCAAGGCCGCAAAGGCTGGCGGCGGCGCTGCCCCGATCCGGCCGAGCACCGGACCGGGTTCGAACTAACTCACCGGAGCACGATCTCGTCGCCCTCGACGTCGACGGTCACCGTCGTGTGCGGCGGGAACCGTCCTTCGAGGAGCGCCAGTGCCAGTGGGTCTTCGATCCGACGCTGGAGCACTCTGCGCAGCGGCCGAGCGCCGAAGTCGGGGTCGTACCCCTCGGCCGAGAGTTGCGCCGCTGCAGCGTCGGTCACCACCAAGTTGAGATCACGCTCGTTGAGGCGAGCCTCCAACCGTCGGAGCTGCACCACGATGATCCGTCGGATGTCGGCTTCAGTCAGCTTGTGGAAGCGCACGATCTCGTCGATGCGGTTCACGAACTCCGGCTTGAAGTACTGCTCGGGATCGACGGCCAAGTTCGACGTCATGATGAGCACGACGTTGGTGAAGTCGATGGTGCGCCCCTGACCATCGGTCAGTCGACCGTCTTCTAAGACCTGGAGCAGCAGGTTGAAGACGTCGGTGTGGGCCTTCTCGAGTTCGTCCAAGAGCACGACGGCGTACGGGCGACGGCGGACCGCTTCGGTGAGTTGTCCACCCTCTTCGTAGCCCACGTACCCAGGAGGGGCACCGACGAGGCGGCTCACGCTGTGGCGCTCCATGTACTCGCTCATGTCGATGCGGACCATGGCCCGCTCGTCGTCGAACATGAACTCCGCCAGTGCTCGAGCCAGCTCGGTCTTGCCAACACCGGTTGGCCCGAGGAACAGGAACGACCCGATGGGACGGTTGGGATCAGCCAGTCCAGAGCGTGAGCGCCGAATGGCATTGGCCACCGCGGACACCGCTGCGTCTTGGCCGATGACCCGTTCGCTCAGGAGTTGCTCCAAGTGGAGCAACTTCTCCACTTCGCCCTCCATCAACTTCGACACCGGCACACCGGTTGCCCGGGCGACCACTTCGGCGATGTCTTCGGCGTCGACCTCTTCCTTCAAGAACCGTTGCTCGGCTTGGAGGTCAGCCAAGGTGGCGGTCAAGGATTCGATCTCTTGTTCGAGCCGGGGCACGTCGCCGTAGCGAATGGCCGAGGCGGTGGCGAGGTCTCCCTCGCGCTCGGCGCGCTCGGCGTCGACCTTCTTCTCCTCGAGCGAGGTCTTGGCCTGGGAGATGGCGGTGATCTGCGTCTTCTCGGCCTGCCAGTGCGCGGTCATGGCGTCACAGGACTCTTGGAGTTCGGCCAGTTCTGCTTCCAACTTGGCCAAGCGGTCCTTCGAGGCCTGGTCGGTCTCGAGCTCCAAGGCCACCTTCTCCATCTCGCCTTGGCGGATCTTCCGGATGACCACGTCGAGTTCGGTCGGCAGCGAGTCAATCTCGATCCGCAGCTTCGACGCTGCTTCGTCGACCAGGTCGATGGCCTTATCGGGCAAGAACCGCTGGGTGATGTAGCGATCAGAGAGCACCGCTGCTGCGACGAGGGCGGCGTCTTGGATCCGGACACCGTGGTGGACCTCGTAGCGCTCCTTCAGACCACGGAGGATGGCGATGGTGTCCTCAACCGAGGGCTCGCCAACGAAGACCTGCTGGAACCGACGCTCAAGGGCAGCGTCTTTCTCGATGTACTGGCGGTACTCATCGAGCGTGGTGGCGCCCACCATGCGCAACTCACCGCGAGCGAGCAGCGGCTTGATCATCTGGCCAGCGTCCATCGCCCCTTCGGCCGCTCCAGCACCCACCAAGGTGTGGAGTTCGTCGATGAAGGTGATCACGTTGCCTTCAGCGTCTTCAATCTCCTTGAGGACCGCCTTCAAGCGCTCTTCGAACTCACCGCGGTACTTCGCACCGGCCACCATGGCAGCGAGGTCCAAGGCGATGACCCGGCGACCCTTCAGCGATTCGGGGACGTCGCCTTCGACGATGCGCGAGGCGAGGCCCTCCACGATGGCCGTCTTGCCGACACCAGGCTCGCCGATGAGGACGGGGTTGTTCTTGGTGCGCCGCGACAGCACCTGGATGACCCGACGGATCTCCTCATCTCGGCCGATGACCGGGTCGAGCTTCCCAGCACGGGCGAGGTCGGTCAGGTCTCGACCGAACTTCTCAAGACTTTGGAACTGCTCTTCGGGATTCTCACTGGTCACTCGGTGATGGCCCCGAAGGTCTCGAAGGGCGATGAGGAGTCGATCGACGTCGACACCGAGGTCCTTGGCGAAGGCCAAGAGCACGTGCTCGACCGAGAGGTAGTCATCACCCATCTCTGCCCGGCGACGGTCGGCGTCTTCGAGGCCGGCGAGGGCATCGCGACCGAGCTCAGGGGCACGGCCACCAATGGCCCGTGGCAACCCACCGACGACTCCTTGGAGTCGAGTGGCGATGCCAGCGGGGTCGGCCTCAATCGAGGTCAGCAGCGGTTGGGCGATGCCGTCTGGCTGGGCGAGGAGGGCGATCAGGAGATGGGCGGGGACGATCTCTGGGTTCCCGAGCGTCTGCGCTTGGGACTGCGCAGCGGTGTAGGCCTCTCGGGTGCGGACCGTCCAGCGTTGTGGGTTGAGCGCCATGGGTTACTTCCTTCCTCGTTGCGTCCCCTTCGGGTTGAGGGGAACAATCGACTGGCGGACGGGAACGATCTCCCGTCGGTACTGACGATGGGTGGCCTCGACGGCTGCCGAGGTGGCTCGACGGAGCGTCTCGATCTCCCCTTGGAGGCGAGCGATCTCGGCTTCCAAGGCCAAGACCCGCTTGACGCCTTCTAAGTTCAGCCCCGTCGCCGTCAGCTCCTGGATGCGGGCCAGACGCTTGAGGTCTGCCTCAGAGAAGCGACGGCTGCCCCCAGTCGTGCGGCCGGGCTCTAAGAGCCCCTTGCGCTCGTAGATGCGGAGCGTCTGGGGGTGCACGCCCGACAGCTCGGCAGCGACCGAGATCACGTAGACGGCACGACGATCGGCGGTCACTGCGCACGCTCCAAGTGGGACCGAAGCGTCGCCCCACCCCGAAGCGCGGCCAGCTGCTCGTAGAGGGCGTGCTCTTCCTCGGAAGGGTGCTTGGGCACCGAGACCTCGATGCGCACCAACAGGTCACCGTTTGTCGCATCGGCCTTGGCGGCAGGGACGCCGTATCCACGGACCCTGAGGCTCGTGCCGTGTTGGATCCCAGCGGGCACTTTGACGGTGACCGACTCGTGCAAGCTCGGCACGGTGACGACAGTGCCGAGGACTGCCTCGGCCGGGGTCACCGGCACCGACACGATGAGGTTGCGGCCCTTCTTCGTGAACAACGAGTGGGGCTTCACACTCAAGACCACGTGGAGATCCCCAGCGGGACCGCCGTTCGTGCCCGGGGCACCCTTGCCGCGCACCTTGATCCGCTGGCCATCTTCGACCCCAGGAGCGATGCGCACCTTGACCTGACGGTTCGACG
>CAIQEU010000002.1 GCA_903870905.1 uncultured Actinomycetes bacterium
CCTGATGCCTCACGTCAAATCCTCCGCGAACGCTGATTCGTTGCCTCACCAAGAATCTCCGGATGAGGGTTTGCGTTGAATGACCGGTTCACCTTCACGGGCGGCTTGGTTTTCGGCTTGAAGGCATTGAGGTGCTCCAGCTTGGTGAGCAACGCAGCGATCTGGTCACCGAGGGCTTTCGGGGCAATGGCGCTCGTGAGGGCGTGGATCCGGTGCCTGTCGGTTTCACTCGTTGCCTCGTGGAGGCAGAACCGCATTGCCGGGGTCTTTGGGGTGTCGTGACGCTTGACGATCTTTGAACCCTCTCGGTGGCGTTCAATCAACTTCGACTGCGCGAGCAGGTGATTGGTGCATCGTTGGTCGAGTTGCCAGATCTCGTTCAGCACCTTGAGTTCCTGGTCGGTGTCGAACCGCAGATAGTCAACGAGTTGACGGACGTGCGTCCAGTTCTTCTGTTCGACGTGGGCTCCGTCGTTCTTGTTGCCTGGGCGTGACCTCGTGAAGGTGATGCGCTTTGACGTGCAGTAGTCGAACAGGTGAGCGTTGATGAACTCTGACCCATTGTCAGAGTCAATCCCGAGAATGGGAAACGGGAACTGGGTGGCAGCGAAGTCGATGGCCTCCATCACCCAGACTGATGCCTTGTTCTTGATGGAGCGGTTGACCGTCCATCCGGTGGCGATATCGGTCATGGTCAAGGTGAAGCAGAACTCGCCTGCGGCGTTGCCACCTTCGTGGCCCACGAGGTCAATCTCGACGAATCCCGGCATGGCCTCATTCCAGTCATGCCACGTGCGAATGGGAATCTGCGACTTGAGCAACGTTCCCGGTTTCGTGTGGCTGCGTCCCTTCCAGCCGAGTGCTCTCCGCCGGGGAGCCAAGTGGCGGTCAATCGAAGCAGGACTCATCGAGATGAGTGAGGCTTGGTCATCTGCGCTCAGTTGGAGGACACCTTCGTTGCAGAGAGCGGGAACGAACAGCGTGAGCATGGGGGCCAGCCGTTTGCCAGCTGGATAGCGAGCCACCTCCCAGCAAACGACCAGTGCGTGCAGCACCTCGCCCGAGAACTTGAGCGGTCGAGGCGTTCGATCCCTCACCACTTTGGGCTTCGCTGCTGCTCGAAGTTGAGCTCTCGCATGATCTCGATGCCAATCGGTCAAGCGCACGAGGTCATCGAGGATCTTTGACTTCTCGGTCTTTGAGCCATTGCGATCGGCAAGGGCCAACTTCTTCGTCACCGCTTTTCGCTCACTCATCGACAGGTCCATCGCTCTGGCTTAGGTGCCGCCAATGACTCCAGCCAAACGCAACCATTTGGCGGAGGTTCTTCCGTGAGGCAATGAAGCGCCTACGCGGAGGTTTCTTGTGAGTCAACTCGAGGAACGAGGGGTGTCCGAGGCCGTGCACTAATATGGCAGGCTCGTCAGCGCCCGTTGAGGAGAACGCATGGCCAATCCCATCCCCTTCAGACTCACCCGCGACCGGTTCCGCAACAGTGCGGAGTACCAGGTCTACGAAGCCGTGTGCGATCAGTTGACCGACGATTGGTGGGTCGTGGCCTCTCTCGACTTACGAGCGAGCGCGGAGGGTGGCGAGCGAGAGCTCGACCTCGTGTTGCTCCATGCCACCGACGGCATCATCATCATCGAGGTCAAGGGCTTCGCATTCGAAGTCCGCGGCGGCAAGTTCTTCTCACCGCACGACCAGAGTGGCCAATGGGATCCCCTCGCTCAGATCGAGGCCCAGCGCAGCTACCTCTCCTCAGTCCTCGAACCAATCCTTGAGCAGAAGGTCTTCAGCACCATTGCGTGGGGACTCGCGACCCCGAAGCTCATCACGATCGATGGCGCGCTCCCCCAGCACATGGACCGTAAGCAGCTGATCACCGGCGAAGACCTCAGCGATCTCTTGAGCGTGGTCGATCGCCTCTGTTGCATTCGCTCGCACAACATCCCGCTGGGCCCCGATCGATTGCGCGCCGTGCTCGAGACCCTCTGCCCCGACGCCGACTTCGACTTCTCCGAACGGGGACTCCGCGACCTCGTGCGTCGCCGCATGGAGCAGCGGCTCATCACCGAGACCAAGGTCCTCGAGAGCTTGGAGCTCAACCCTCGGGTCATCGTCACCGGTGGCGCAGGTTCCGGCAAGACGCGTCTGGCCGTCGCGTGGACGAGGAATGCTTCCTTCGCCGGAAAGACCACCCTCCTCACCTGCTACAACGATCCGCTCGCCTTGTCGCTCGCCAGTGACCTCGAGGGGCTCGAGGGGGTGACCGTCTCGGCATTCCTCCGCCTGTGCCAAGAGATCGTCGATTCCGAAGAGCCAGACGATCCCGCGGCTCGCGATCGCTACTGGAACGCCGATCTCCCCTCGCAGACGAGGCTCTTCCTCACCACCCCACTCCCCCGCTACGACACCATCGTGGTCGACGAAGTCCAAGACTTCCCGAAGCTGTGGTTCGACATCTTGGAGCGCTTGCTCGTGCCAGGGGGACAGATCCTCTGTGTCGGCGACCCTGCCCAAGACCTCCGAACGGTCTCCTCGGTGCTCGAGGACGCAACGGGGTGGACCAGAGCACTCCTCTCCACGAACAACCGGAACTCGCCGCCCATTGCCCAACTGCTCCGACGTCGCCTCGGGGGCGCAGCGGCGCCGAAGGGAGATCCCTTCGCATCACCGGTGCAGTTCGTCACCGTGATGGATCCAGATGACACCACGAACGCCGTCCGCCGAGCCATTGCAAACCTTCGAGAAGCCGACGAGGAACTGTGGGTGCTCACCATCAGCGCAGCAGCACGAGATCGCCTCCGGAGAGATCTCAGCCTCTCGCCGTTCGAAGAACGTGACCGGGGTGTGGTCTGCGAGACGATCTACCGCGTCAAGGGCCTCGATGCCACATCCATCATCTTCGTCGCCGACACCGAAACCGATGGGGAAACCCGACGCAGACTGCTCTACTCCGGCATCAGCCGAGCGCGAGACGAACTCGTCATCATCGGCGCTCCAACGATCGCCGAGGTCCTGGGCTTCGCCCACGACGCCGCCGAATCGTAGGATGACGCCGTGAGCACGCCCGGCGACCTCGACACCCTCCTCGCCTACGAGGAGATCCGACAACTCGCCGTGCGCTACGCCTACGCCCTCGACACCCGAGACCTCGACACCTTGGTCAACCTCTTCGTCGACGACGTGAACGCCGGTCCTCATGGCACCGGCCACGAGGCGCTCCGTCGTTCCTTCGCCGCCTCGCTCGCGCCGCTCGGCACCACGATCCTCTCGGTGTCGAACCACGTGATCGACCTCGACGGCGACACCGCGAAGGGTGCGGTCTACTGCAGCGCCGAGATTGAGCAGGGTGAGTACTGGCTGCGCCAACGGATTCTGTACAAGGACCGCTATCGAAAGACCGAGGCCGGATGGCGCTTCGTCGGACGCAACCACTTGCTCTGGTACTCAGCCCCCCTCGGCGTTGACCCCCGAACGCTCCCTGCGGCCAATTGGCCAGCGTCGAACATCGGGATGGGCACCCTGCCTCACGGCTTCGCCACCTTCACCGCCTTCGAGGCTGAACACCCAGTCGCTGACTGACGAGGTCAGGACTGCACGATGCGGTGCGCGAGGTCCACGAGACCAGCACCGTCGATCCCTCGTGGCCAGCCGCCCAAGTTCGCTGTCCAGTCAGCACGGATCCCCGAAGCACCGGCCACTGCGCCGAGGAGCGCTCCGGTGATCGCTGCGGTCGTGTCGGTGTCGTTGCCGAGCGCCACAGCTTGACGGATCCCTCGCTCGAAGTGGGTTGCAGGATCGCTGGTCCTCGTTGCAACCACCGAGAACCACGATGCCTGCAGTGAGGACACGACGTACTGGTTCGTCGCGAAGTCCCGAGCGCTTCCGTGCTCAGCCGCGTCGATGGCCTCGCTGAAGAGATCGGCGACGTCGTCATCGACCATGGAGAGCCCAGATCGGAGGTCGAGAGTTCCGGTCAAGACCGCGTGGCGGACCGCCAGCGTCCACAGCACACAGGCCTCCGTACAGCGAGGATCGGGGTGCGTCAGCGCCGACACCGCCCGAGCTGCCTCGGCAGCAGCATCGGCATCGTCCAGGGTCGCCAACGCGACCACCGCGGTGCGCATGAGGCTTCCGTTCGCAGCCGACGAGCGCGGGTGCGAGGCGGTGAATGACCGAGCACTCCGGGCGAGGTCATCTGGACCATCTGCCCCAGCGAGCACCGATGCCGTCTGGTTCCCAATGTCGTCCGGCCCGTCCTCGAACCACTCGAGGAATTTCTCTCCAATTGCCTCAAGAGCGCTCGGTGTTTGGAGATCGGCACCCTCAGCAGCAACCAGCGCGATGGCAATCGCCATCTCGGTGTCGTCGGTCCACTCACCTGCCGGTCGTCCCGTGAGGCTGCCGGGGAGCATGGTCACGGTATCGGGGTCACACGGACCGTTGAACTCGTAGCCGGCTCCGAGGGCATCGCCGACCGAACATCCAAGGAGCACCCCGGCCGATCGATCGAGAACCTCTGCAGTTCGGTGTTCCATGTGGCTCCTCTCGTCCGCCAAAGGGTACTGAGGAGGTACGACACCAACGCTCTCGCCACCTGACCGCTACGATTAGGACACACGGTCGTCACCAAAGGGGGGACCATGGGTCGCCAGGTCATTCGTCGCGTTCTCGCACCGCTCGTCGCATCAGGACTCATCGCCACATCGGTGATCTCCATTGGTCATGGTGCCGGCGCTGCCGTCACCACCCATGGGTTCGGATCCGTTGACGCCGCCTATCTCACTGGCCCCTCGGGGGCGACCGCGACGCTCTACAACGCCACGCACCAGTCCATTGGTTCAGGCACCATTGACGACCTCGGTGCATTCGTCGTCCACGACGTCGTTCCCGGCTCGGGCTACACCTTCTCGGTGACGAGCAACGGTGCAACGACCGTCACCCCAGCCTTCAAGGTCCTCAACCAAACGACGCCTCCGCCGGCCAGCTTCTACAAGGGCGTGACCCTCCACGTCGGCCTCAACTACCTGCCGATGCGCGACGGCATCACGCTGGCTGCGACCGTGCGCCTCCCCGCGGGGAAGACGTCACTGTCCCAAGGCCCGTTCCCCACGCTCATTGAGTACTCCGGCTACGGCACCGCCGCCCCGGGTTCACTCCTCGACGCTGAACTCGGCAAGTACACCGGCAACCGGGCCCTCCTCCCCGACAGCGCCACCGTCGTCGGCGCAGTCATCGCTCCATCGCTTGGGTTCGCCACGGTGTCGTTGCAGATGCGCGGCTCAGGCTGCTCAGGTGGCGCCTTCGACCTCTTCGGGCCCTCTGAGCCGACGGACGGCTACGACGCCATCCAGGAGGTTGCCGGACAGAAGTGGGTATCCAACCACAAGGTCGGCCTCGTGGGCATCTCCTACTCCGGCATCTCCCAGTTCGGCGTCGCCGGTCTCAACCCCCCGGGCTTGGCCGCCATTGCGCCGCTCAGCCCGACCGACGACCTCTACTCCACGGGTTCCCCGGGCGGCATTGCCAACACCGGTTTCGCTGCTGGCTGGATTGCCGATCGGGTGCACGATGCCAAGCCGGCATCTGCCACCACCGGTCAATCCTGGGCCTGGGCCGAGATTCAAGCGGGCGACACCACCTGCCTCGCCAACCAGCAGTTCCATGGGCAGGCCCAAGACGTCCAGGGCATCTTGTCCAACAACCTCAACCGCGTCCCCTCCCTCTACGACCCGCGTTCACCGGTCAAGTGGGCCAGCCACATCAAGGTCCCGGTCTTCGTGGTCGGTGCGCTCCAAGACGAGCAGACCGGACCACAGTGGCCGACGCTCATCACCGCGCTCAAGAGCGATCCCACGGTCTACGCCACGCTGCAGAACGGGACCCACGGTGACTCACTCGACCCTGACGTCTCGAACCGTTGGATCGCCTTCAACGACCTCTACGTCGCCAAAGCGGTCCCGAAGGCTCCAGGCCTGATTGCCTCCCTCATCCTCGGCGGCCTCAGCAGCTCCATTGGTGGGCCCGTCGCCATCCCGGCAATTCCCGGAGTCGGCTCCAAGAACTACGCGGCAGCCCTCGCCGCGTTCAAAGCCAGCCAGCCTCGGGTCACCGTGAACTTCGACAACGGCAACTCGACTGCGGGGCTCGGCAAGCCTCAGGCTGCCTACTCGGCCAGCTACTCGGCGTTCCCTCCAACCACCGCGAGCGCCACGTCGCTCTACCTCGGTAACGGCGGAACGCTCTCGAGCACGCCTGCGACCGGAGGGACAACCGAGTTCAACCCTGACCCAGCTGCTCGACCGGCAGTCACGGGTGCGGCGCCAGACTTCAGCGCCTGGGCCAGTGCCCCGGACTACAACTGGACCCAAGTGGGGACGAACAGCGCTGCTGGGTTCATCTCGGCACCACTCACATCCAACACCACTGTCGTTGGGGGAGCGAGCCTCAACCTGCAACTCGCCTCATCGACACCAGCTGCTGACCTCCAGGCCACCATCTCTGAGGTCCGCCCAGACGGGACCGAGCTCTACGTGACCTCTGGCTTCTTCCGTGCCACCTACGCCGGCACCCTCGTGCCGTCGGCCTCCACGGTGTTCGCGCCGGCCTACACCTACGCGACGGCCACCGCACTCACGCCGAACCACACCTACGCACTCCGCATCCCGATCGATCCCATCGCCTTCACCTTCCGTGCCGGCGACCGCATCCGCGTCACCATCGAGGCTCCCGGCGGTGACCGCCCGAGTTGGGCGTTCGCGAACACCCCAGCCGCTGGCGCCACCGACACCATCACCTTGGCTGGATCGGCACTCGTGCTCCCGGTCGTCGCCGGTGTGGTGCCGAGCGACAGCGACCCGGTGTGCAACATCTCGGGGACGACGGCGAGTTCGAACCGGGGACAACCGTGCCGGACCTACGCCGCTGCTGCGAACGGCGGCTGATTACCTGCGGATCGCTCGGAGTTCTGCCACCACCGTCTCGACGAGAGCGGGAACGGCATCGACCTCAACCGTGGGGTTCATGAAGGTGAACTTGAGGGCTGGTTGCCCCTTGATCTCGGTTCGTCCGAGCACCATCTCGCCTCGTGCCAACAGACGCTGCTGCACCATTCGGAGTTCGTCTGCGGTCGCGTCCTCCTCGGTGAAGACCACCATCGCCGCATTCGGCGGTGCGAGCACCCGCCAGCCTGGCTGCGCCGCGACCTGGTCGGCAGCAGCGTTGGCCAGCGCGAGGACGGCATCGAGGTAGGCGGCGAACTGCCGACGACCGAGGGTGCGCAGCGACGCCACCACCTTGGCGGCGTCGAAGCGCCGTGAGGTGTCGAGTGATCGGCCGACCAGATTCACCATGCCCTCGAGTTCGTCACCCCGATCGAGGTAGGACGATCGCACACGGAGCAGGTCGAACCGGGCACCATCGGCCACCACGAGGGCACTGGCGTTGAAGGGCTGCCACCACAACTTGTGGAAGTCAATCGTCACCGAATCAGCCGAAGCGATTCCCCTGAGTCGCTCTGCGTGGACCGGCGACATGATGAACGAGCCAGCGACCGCCGCGTCAACGTGGAACCACGCACCACTGGCCTTCGCTCGCTCAGCGATCCCGTCGAGGGGATCAATTGCTCCGAGATCCGTCGTGCCCGCGGTCCCGACGATGGCGATCGGCCTGCACCCCCGCTCGTCGAGGTCACGGAGCGCACGATCGAGGGCCGAGAGGTCCATTGCCCCTGCGGCATCGGTTGGCACAATCTCAACGGCACTTCGACCGAGACCGAGTTGCGCCGCGGCACGCTGCACGGAGAAGTGGGCCTGATCGGACGAGAGAATCCGCCACGTGGCTGCTTCGGGCGGGAGCCCCGTGGCCCCCACGTCGACCCCAATTGCCGCAGCGGCAGCAGCGCGGGCCAAGGTGATCCCGAGCACGTTGCTGGCCGTGCCCCCTGAAGTCATCACCCCAGTCCCTGCGGGGCCGAACCCAAGACGGTTCGCGAGGAACGCACAGAGGTGGAGTTCCACTTCAGTTGCCACCGGTGCTTGATCCCAAGAGTCCATCGATTGGTTGGTGGCCGATACCGCGACATCGGTGGCGATGGAGGCGAGGAGAGTGGGTGGGTGGAGGTGTGCGACGCAGGCTGGATCAGTGGGAACGACGCCATTGGCCCACACCACCGATCCGAAGATGGCCGCCACCTCGGCGAAGTCGACGCCGTTCTCGGGACAGATCTCGATGGCGGTGACGAGTGCTTGCAGTTCCGCCGGCAGGAGCGACGAACGGGGGCG
Source organism: uncultured Actinomycetes bacterium (assembly GCA_903870905.1). Taxonomy (GTDB): domain Bacteria; phylum Actinomycetota; class Acidimicrobiia; order Acidimicrobiales; family RAAP-2; genus CAIQEU01. The sequence goes on from CAIQEU010000002.1 coordinate 8,289, forward strand.
GTCGGGAACGTGCTCGAGCGAGGTGACGACTGCGGCAACGGCCTCGAGGAGTGCTGCCCGACCGTGCTGATCTGGCGTGAAGAACGCCGAATCGGCGTGCTCGGGCTCGGTCACGACCCTGACGTGACGGTCGCGACCGCACGGTGGAGTCGTCCGAGCCCATCGTGGAGGTCATCGAGGTCGATCACGATGGGGGCGAGCACCTTGATCGTCGCGCCACCGGCTCCGCAGGTTTCGACGATGAGCTGATCGGCGAAGGCCGCGTCGCAGATCGCATCGGCGAGGTCACCGGAACTGACCTCCAGCCCAGAGAGCATGCCGTTGCCGCGCACGGCCCAGGATCCACCGGAGAACTCCTCGGCAATGGCGCTCAAGTGACTGCGCACAATCACGCCCCGATCCTCAGTCGCCTTCTCCTGCTCAGCGTCGCTCCAGTAGGTCTCGAGCATGGTCGCCGAGGTGGCGAAGGCGAGGTTGTTGCCCCGGAAGGTCCCCGTGAACTCACCAGGTGTCCAGCGGTCGAGAGAGCGACGAACGAGGTTCACCGCCATGGGCAGGCCCAGTCCACTGATGGATTTGGACACGCAGATGATGTCAGGGTCGAGCGCGGAGCCTTCGAAGGCGAAGAACGGGCCAGTGCGCCCAACGCCAGCTTGGACTTCATCAGCGATGACCACGACGTCGTGCACACTCGCCAGCGCTCGGACAGCACCGAGGTAGGCGGGGTCGAAGGGTCGAGCGCCACCTTCGCCTTGGGTTGGTTCGAGGATCACGGCGCCAACCTGTTCGCCGTCGATGGTGCTCGAGAGCGCCTGGTCGAGGAGTTCGAGATCGTGGTCGACCATGTGCTCAACGAAGGGAAGGGCGCGGAACGCACCGAGGTGCGACACCGTCTCGCGACCAGCCATGGAAGCCGAAATAGAAGCGGCTCGATAGGACATGCCGTGGTAGCCGCCGTCGTAGCCAAGAACCGCTCGCTTGCCCGTCACCCGCTGGGCCAACGTGAGCGCAGCTTCAACGGCGGTGGCACCGGTCGGCCCAACGGTCTGGACGACCATGTCCAAACTGCGCGGCTCCAAGATGAGGTCGTGCATGGCGTGCAGGAACCGGCGCTTGTCTTCGGTGAAGGTGTCGAGGCTATGGAGCACCTTGCCGGCCCGGAGGTGCTCGATGGCGACCTCGACGAGCACAGGATTGTTGTGGCCGTACGACAGCGCACCGGCACCAGCGAAGAAGTCGAGGTAGGACACCCCGGCTTCATCGGTGATGGTCGATCCGCTCGCCGTCGCGAACAGCGCGGGCCAGCGACGGCAGTAGTACCGCACTCCAGATTCGAGCGACTCAAAGGGCTGCACAGGGACTCCTCTCAACCGTGGTCAACAGATGGAGGGACACGTGGTGCGCAGGCTCGGGGGTCGAGTTCCAAACGCCGCATCCAAGGAAGGGTCACCCTAGACCCTGAGCGCAGCGAGGGCAAGGCGTGTCAGCGGAAGATGCACGTCCGGTTTGCAACGACGAACACTCGGTGCTCGAGGTGGAGGCCGACGGCTCGGACGAGGACTGCCCGTTCGAGATCCGCACCGAGGCGGATGAGGTCGGACACACGGTCCGCGTGGGTGACGCGGGTGACGTCTTGTTCGATGATGGGGCCGGCGTCGAGCTCTGCGGTGACGTAGTGCGCGGTGGCACCGATCATCTTCACGCCGCGCTCATGCGCCCGTCGGTAGGGGTTGGCGCCGATGAAAGCGGGCAAGAACGAGTGGTGCACGTTGATCATCCGCCCCTCGTACACCCCCACCATGTGCTCCGGCAGGATCCGCATGTAGCGAGCCAGCACCACGAGATCCGGCGCCATCTCGTCGAGGAGTGCGGCAACGGCTGCTTCTTGGCGTGCTCGGTCCTCCCCAACGGGAACGTGGAAGAACGGCACGCCAGCCCTCGACGCGAGATCGGCGGCGTCGGTGCGATCCGAGACGATCGCAACGATGTCACAGGACAGCTCGCCGAGGTCGATCCGAGCGAGGAGGTCGGAGAGGCAGTGGAGCACCGACGAGCAGAGCACCACGACCCGGGGTCGTGACCCGCCCTCGTAGATCGTGCAGGTGAGGCCCATCGAGACCTGGAGGTCATCGAAGCACCCCTGGAGCGCATCGAGGTCGACCCCAGCATCGACCTCGATGCGTGCGGTAAAGGCTCCAACATCGCGGTCGGTGTGCTGATGGAGTTCGAGGATGTTGCCACCTGAGGCAGCAATCGCCGCGGTCACCGCAGCCACGATCCCGGGGCGGTCTGCTGAGGCGACCGTGCACACGACTGGTGCTTGGGAGATGCTCATGGGTGAGCCTCCCGCCAGTCCTCGTGGAGACCGTGCACGAGCGCTGCCTTCTGGGCCATGACCGTCTCCCCGTTCGCAATCCCCTCAGGATGGCCTGCGAGCCACACGGCGACCGCAGCAGGCACCGACGGCGGTGCGCCTTGGTAGCCACCGAGGCCGATCTTCTTCGCATTGATGATCTGGCGCTCAGTGTCGATGAACCCAGGGGAGAGGTTGTAGGCGACGACTCCTTGGCCGCCGAGCTCAATGGCCAAGAACGCAGCGAATCGGTGGAACGCCGACTTCGATGCGGCGTAGGCCAGACCCCACCCCCCGTTGCCAGCCGGGGCAGGGGGATCGACGACGCCAGCGTGAGAGGTGACGTTGATGATGGTCCCCGATCCTCGAGCGATCATCGACGGCAGGAGTGCCTTGATGAGCACGAACTGGCTGACGACGTTGCCGGTGAGCTTGGAGGTCAATTGCTCCACCGTGAGCTCATCGATGAGCACCATGGATCCGGGCCCGGTGTCGACGGCGTTGTTCACCAACACATCGACGTGACCGAATTCCGCCAGCGCTGCAGCGGCTGCTCGCTCGAGTGAGGGGTGATCGAAGAGGTCGGCTTGGAGGACGAGTGCTCGAGCACCGCTCGCTTCGATGTCCGCAGCGGTCTCCTCGAGCGACCCAGGGAGGACCTGGCCGCCTCCTGAATCGGAATCGTCGCGCCCAGCACCTCGAGCCACCGTCCGAGCGGTGATCGCGACGTCGTGGCCCGCAGCGGCGAGGGCCAGCGCGGTGGCCTTGCCGATCCCTCTCGATGCCCCGGTCACGAGTGCGGTTCGGCGTGCAGGTGGCATCGTCATGGTCGCAGTCTTCCAGCCCGAACGAGACCAATGCCATCCAACCGAATCGGCACACCCCTCGACTTCGGTGCTAACAAAGTAGAGGAAAGGGGCACCATGGCGACGAACCTCGACCCAACGCTGTTCCTCGATGAGCCCGAACCAGCCGAGATCTGGGCCACGATCATCTCTGTTGACGACCACCTCGTTGAGCCCCCGACCATGTTCGAAGGGCGCCTCCCCAAGGCGTTCGCCGACCGAGCGCCCCGGGTGGTCGAGAACGACCAGGGCTACCAAGTCTGGGAGTTCGATGGGCATCGCTACTCCCAGGTCGGCATGAACGCCGTAGCGGGGCGTCGGCCCGAGACCGTTGCCCTCGAGCCCTTCCGCTTCGATCAGATGCGACCTGGGTGCTACGACATCGCTGAACGAGTTGCAGATATGGACCTGAACGGGGTGTGGGCATCGCTCAACTTCCCCTCACAGATCTCTGGGTTCTGCGGACGCATCTTCTCCGGGTGCAGTGACCCTGCGCTCGGGCACGCGGTGACGATGGCCTGGAACGACTGGATGGCCGAGGAGTGGCACGGGGCTGCTCCGACCCGGATCATCCCTCTCGGAATCACCACCTTGTCTGATCCCACGCTCGGCGCAGCCGAGATCCGACGAAACGCTGCTCGAGGGTTTCGAGCAGTTGCCCTCCCCGAGCGCCCGCACCGCATCGGGCTCCCCTCGATCTTCGACGACTACTGGATGCCGATCATCGAGGCCTGTGTCGAGACCGACACCGTGGTGTGCCTGCACGTTGGGTCAACCGGCATGCCCGACCTCCCCGCCGGATCTCCGATGCTGGCCCTCGGCGCAACGCTGTTCGGGCAGCTCTCACTCACCGCCTGTACCGAGTGGCTCTGGTCGGGATGGGCCGTTCGGTACCCTGCGCTCAAGATCGCCATGTCCGAAGGTGGTATTGGCTGGGTGGCCATGCTGCTCGATCGCCTCGACAACATCGTCGATCGCTCGGGCTACAGCCTCGATTGGGATCTCCGTCCCGCAGAGGTGCTCCAGCGCAACTTTTGGTTCTGCACCCTCGATGACCCTTCGACGATCGACACCCGCCACCGCATTGGCATCGACCACATCATGGTTGAGACCGATTACCCCCACGGAGACGGGACCTGGCCCGAGACCCAGCGCGTCTTGAGAGAAGCCTGGGGCCACCTCCCACCAGACGAGATCAGAATGCTGTGCTCGACCAACGCCGCCAACCTCTTCCGCCATCCTCTCCCACCGACCGTGTTCCCCGCCTAGCGAAAGCCAGAGGACGTCATGCCCTTCACCCCAACCCGTGAGCAACTGCTCCCGCCACTCACGCCAGCCCAAGAACTCGTGCTCCTCGCTCGGGCACTGTGGCACGAGGGCTACGACGATCACATTGCCGGGCACATCACCTACCGCCAACCGGACGGGACGCTGCTGTGCAACCCATGGTTCATCACCTGGGATGAACTCCGCCCCGAGCACGTGCTCCGCATTGACCTCGACGGCACGGTCCTTGAGGGTGACTGGCCCATCCCTCCAGGCCTTCCCCTCCACTTAGAACTCCACAAGCTCCGTGACGACGTCGGAGTGGCCGTCCACAACCACTCTCGCTTCGGCACCATCTGGGCTGACGCCCACCGTATTCCTCCGATCTACGACCAAACCTCAGCGTTGAGCGGTGGTGGCCTCGCCCTCGTGAACGAGTACTCCGGAGCGGTCAACACCACGTCGAACGCACGCGCCGCTGCAGAGCAGATCGGTGACGCCAACATCGCGCTCCTCGCCAACCACGGCGTCTTCGTGGTGGGCTCGACCATCAGGGCAGCGCACCAGCGAGCAGTGGCGCTCGAGCAACGCTGTCGCCACGCCTTCCAGGTCGAAGCCTTGGGCGGTGGCCACGAACTGTCCGGCGCTCCCATTGAGGTCTTCATGCGTTCTGATGGCAACGGCTACATCGGTTTCTGGGAAGCGGCAGCCCGTGCCGAGCTCCGCCGCGATCCCACACTGCTCGACGGACCCGCCTAACCAGCAACCGCCTTGGCCAAGGCGAGGATTCCCGATACCAAGAGGAGGCCATCGACCATTCGGTCGAAGGCGTGAGCCGGAATCTTCGTCGCCAGTCGCTGACCAATGGCCCATCCAAAAAGGCCCGGGAGGAAGGTCACCGCGAAGAGCACGACGGGGGTTCGATGCACCGCGCCCACGCCGAACAAGATGCCGAGGCCGACCACATTCGAGATCGAGAAGACGACCGAAATCGTGGACCGGAAGCTCTTCGGCGGGAGCTGTCGAGTCCGGAGGTAGGCAACGAGTGGTGGACCGTTCGTCGCGAGCGACGTGTTGAGGACCCCCGAGCAGGCTCCGGCGACGTAGGAGAGCACCGGACGTGGCGCCGGCGTTCGCTCCACGGTTCGCGTCGGCAGGAGCATCCAGACGGCAACGGCGCACGTTGAGACGCCGAGGATGGCGCGCAACGTGGCCGGCGACGTGTGCACGAGGAGCACCGCACCAGCCGGCATTGCGACGACCGCCCCAAGTGAAAGCCGACGGGCCTCGACCCAGACGATGGCGTCGTGGTTCGCCAAGAGGGTCAACAGGCTCGACGACGCCCCGAGGAAGAACACCGCGACCACTGCCGTGGCTGGTGGCAAGGCGAGGCTGAGGAGCGGGACGGCGAGGAGCGCGAACCCAAATCCGGTGATGGATTGCAACGAGCCCGCTACGAACACCACGGCGATCGACAGCAGCAGCACGCCACCGTGCACACCAATTCCCGCAGCCATCGACCCCTCCCCCGCCGCCATTGTTACAGAACCGCGACATTCGCCGGAGAGGGTAGACGCGAGAAGGCTGACTCGGTAGTATTCGGAACCACACGGCCCAGTGGGCCACTTATGGGGGGCCTATGCGCACGTTCCTTCGTTCCACCATCGCTGCGGTTGCCGTCACCGGCGCTGTAGCGACCGTACCAGCCAGCACCGGTGCTGCGACCGCTCCAGCTGGATCACGCCAAGTGATCGTGCTCATGAAGGGAGTTGAAACCACTGGCCTGCGGTCTGCGAACCTCCGTATCGCTGAGAGCGCATTGACCGGTGCCATCGCCCGAAGTGGCGGCAGTGTTGCCCAAATCATGACCGCGCCCTCGGCGCTCGTCGTCAATGCCACGTCGAGCACCATCGCTGCACTTGAGGGCAACCCCCTGGTCGCCGGCATCTACGCCAACGGCATCATCCACGGTCCAACGGTGGCTCACCCGTCGATCACGGTGCACCACGCCGCAGCGAAGACCGGACACGTCGCCCCTGGCCTGTGTGGCACCTCAAGTGACCCCCAACTCAACCCAGAGGCGCTCTCGGCAATCAACGCCCCGGCGGCATGGGCCACCTCGATCGGAGCTGGCGTGAACGTGGGGTTCATGGCCGATGGAATCGACACCTCGAACCCTGACCTCCAGCGCAACCCGAGCTTCGCTGCCTCATCTGGTGATGCTGGAGCTCCAGTCATCACGAGTGCCGTGGACTTCTCCGGTGACGGCACCAACGCGACAACGGGTGGTGGCGAGGCATTCCTCGACGCATCGTCCATCGCCGCACAGGGCAACTCCACCTACGACATCTCCAACCAGGGAAGTTCGGTCAACCCCCTCCCGGCAGGTTGCGACATCAAGATTGAAGGTGCAGCCCCGGGCGCAACCGTGACTGCCCTCAAGGTGTTCGGTCAAACCAACTTGTCGACCAACGTCGGATTCGTTGAGGCCATCAACTACGCCGTGACCCACGGCGTCAAGGTGCTGAACGAATCCTTCGGCTCCAACCCCATGCCCTCAACCACCGCCGATCTCATCCGCGCTGCTGACGATGCCGCTGTTGCTGCTGGAGTGACGGTGGTCGTATCGACGGGAGATGCTGGTTACAACTCAACCATTGGTTCTCCCGCCGATGACCCCAAGGTCATCGCTGTTGGCGCGACGACGACACTCCGTGGCTACGCCCAGACCACCTACGGCGGCATCAACGCACCGGGATCCAACGGCCAGTGGATCAACAACCAAATCTCGTCAATTTCGTCCGGTGGCGTCGCCGAGGACGGTCGCACCGTTGACCTCGTCGCTCCTGGAGACCTCAACTGGGCGCTCTGCTCAGCGAGTTCGAACTACAGCGATTGTGGTGGAGCGTCGGTGGAGTTGAGTGGCGGAACCTCGGAGTCATCACCATTGGTTGCCGGTGCTGCCGCAGACGTGATCGCCGCCTACGCCAAGGCGCACAACGGCACCTACCCGACCCCCGCAGTGGTCAAGGCCATCTTGACCGGGACGGCCACGGACCTCGGTGCGCCGGCAACGGGCCAGGGATCTGGACTGCTCAACGTCGCCAAGGCCGTCAACGTCGCCAGCCACTACGCGACGAAACTCAAGACCGCTGGTGGAGGCGTGACGGCTTCCACCTCTGGCGTCATCATCAGTGCCGCTCCTGGCAAGTCCGTCTCGCAGAGCGTCACCTTCACCAATTCCACTGCAAAGGCAGCGAAGCTCACCCTGAGCGGACGCGAACTGGTCTCGAGCGGCGTCGTCGATGGCACGGTCACCTTAGACCCGAGCTCCACCACGACGCAGCCAACGTTCCCCATTTGGAGTGGGGTCAACGAGATCTACCAAACGGTTCCGATCACGGTGGCGAAGGGAACGGCGTACCTACGGTTCATCACGTCCTACCCCTACAGAGGGCAGACCTCCCTCCTGCACGTCGCCCTCTTCGACCCGAGTGGCGCCTACGCCGGGTACTCCGATACGCAAGGCCTCGCCAACTCCACGTCCAATGAAGTGGCGAACCCAGCGAAGGGTACGTGGACTGCGGTGCTCTTCACCTACGCCAACGCTGGCGGGTCCGGAACCGGCACCTCCGGCGTCGTGCACTACGAAGCTGACTCCTTCACGACGGCGAAGGTCGCGATCGGAGCATCGTCGGTGAACGTACCGGCCAATGGCTCGACAAAGGCCACGCTCAAGTTCGTCATGCCGAGCAGCAGCGGCGACACCTCCCTCGCCGTGGTCGTCAGCACCCCAGGGCAGAAGTTCACGATCCCGGTGACCGAGCGGGTGACGGTTCCCGTCGTGCAAGGGCTTGGAACCTTCACCGGAACGGTTGCCGGCGGTAACGGCCGAGGTGGTGCTCCAGCGCAGACGAGCACGTACACCTTCGCCGTTCCCGCAGGGGCGAAGAACCTCCAAGTCTCGATGGAACTCGACCAGAACCGACCAGCAGGTGTGCTCATCGGTAGCCAGTTCGTCGCCACACTCATCGACCCAACCGGTCAGGTCATCGCCGAGGACACCAACCTCTCGATCGACACCAGTCAGAATGAGAACGTTGCCCCGTGGCTGTCGCTCTTCGCCAATGCCCCGGTGCCCGGCACGTACCAGGTGGTCATTCAAGTGGCCAACCCGGTGGGCGGCGGCAACACCTCCACCACGTTGAACGGTCAGGTCACCTTCAACAGCGTGGTCGTGACTGGATCGCTCCCCTCCAGTGCCGCCACGACCGTGTCGGCAACCTCGGGAACAACGGCGACGATTTCGGTGACCAACAACGGGTACGCACCGCTCATCATCGGGGCAGACCCCCGTCTGACCACAACGACCACCGCAACCTTGAGCGATGTCAACGGTGCGCCGTCGACCCAGGCGTTCAACAACTACTGGACGTACTTCGTTCCACCGTCCACCCAGTCGGTGACCGAGCAGATGACGTCGACGCTCCCCGCCAGCTTCGAGTTCACCGCTGACCTCGGCGACCCGAGCCTGTCGCCGCTCGTGCCCACCATTGGCCAGACGAGCACGCAGAACTCCACCGATGCCTCGTTGACCTGGGCGCCCTCAACCGGCGTCGCAACGGGCCTCTACGGTGTCGTGCCGCAACCAACAGGCGTCTTCACGACGACGCCTGTCGGATCGGGAACCGCCACGTCGACCTTCACCGCCACCACGAAGGCGCTCGACCCCGCCATCACCACCGATGCCGGGAACTTCGTCAGCTCCACCTACGGCCTCAACACCGTGGACAAGGTGGGCACCGTGGTGAACCCGGGCGACACGGCGACGATCACCGTCACCATTGCCCCGACTGCCGCTGTTGGCTCCGTGGTCCACGGCACGCTCGGCATTGAGTCCATCAGCGTCGGAGGCGCCCTCGAGTACGCCTTCGGCATGAGCAACGCTGGCTACATCGTCCAGAGTGACCCGCAGATCAGCATCCTCGGTTCGGTGCCCTACACCTACACCGTCGGCAGCTGAACCGACCGACACTGCCCGCCTTGCTCGCTGGAGTGGGGCGGGCAGTGTCGCGCCCTGAGCCTGCAGCACCACTGCCTCGGGTGCTAGAAGAGTTCTCGTGACGCGAGAGTCTGACCACGTGCAGTGGGTCGCACACGGGGCCGTCGCGATCTGCACCCTCAACCGCCCCGACCGGCGAAATGCCCTGACCCCTTCGGTCTGGGCAGCGCTCGGGAAGCAGATTGCCGACCTCGACGCCGACCCATCTGTGCGCACCATTGTGCTCACCGGTGCCGGCGACGCGTTCTGTGCCGGATTCGATCTCGATGGACTCTCCAGCGAAGACCCTGCAGCGCGAGCAGAGCGCCTCGCCACCCAGAGCACCTTCATCGGCATGCTCCCACCGCACGACACACCCATCATCGGCGCCATCAATGGACCCGCAGTGACCGGAGGGTTGGAGCTCGCCTTGTCCTGTGATGTCCTCATCGCCAGCCCGAGTGCCCGGTTCGCCGACACGCACGCTCGGGTCGGCGCTGTCCCTGGCGGCGGCCTGACGATCCTCCTCCCCCGACGCATTGGGCCCGGACGAGCGCGACTCCTCTCCCTGACGGGAACCTTCATCGACGCGGCGACCGCTCTCGACTGGGGGCTCATCGATCTCCTCGTCGACGCCGACGCGCTCCTGCCCCGGGCGCTCGAGATCGGTCACCAGATCGCGGCACTGCCCCACGCGCCCATTGCCGAGATTCGAACGATGTACGACCGCTTCGCCGACCGCAGCGATGCCGCAGCGTTCGCTGAGGAGCAAGCCGCAGCCAGGTCGTGGATGGTTCGCCGGTTCGACCAAGCACGCCTCACTCATGAGCGAGACCACATCGTGGCCGATGGGCGATTCTCGTGAAGGTCTACGCCGGAATGGATCCGCGCCTCCCCCTCTCCGAAGTCGGCGCTGCCGCCCAGCGCATCGAAGCGCTCGGCTACGACGGGCTCCACATCGCTGAAACCGTGCACGATTCGCTGGCGGTCGCGCTCCTCGCCCTCGAGCACACCACCACCTTGACGGTGCGAACTGCGGTGACGTTGACGTTCGTCCGGAGCCCCATGCTCACCGCACTGTCCGCGTGGGATCTCTCGGCGTTCTCGGGTGGACGCTTCCAACTCGGTCTCGGCAGCCAGATTCGCCAGAACATCGAAGAGCGATTCTCCATGCCCTGGCCGAACCCCGTCGCCGCCATGGCTGAGCACGTCGCCGCCATCAGAGCGTGTTGGACGAGCTTCGCCTCTGGAGCACCGCTTGATGTTCGCGGCGAGTACGTCACGCTCACCCGTCTCCAGGACTACTTTCGGCCCGAAGCGAGCGACGTGGTGGCCCCACCGATCTGGCTCGGTGGCGTGAACGCCAAGATGACCGAACTGGCAGGTGCCGTTGCCGAAGGCTTCGTCACCCACCCAACGAATTCCTCCCCGCGATTCTTGGCCGAGCGGTGCCTCCCTGCCCTCCACCGTGGGCTCGCCAGCGCGGGTCGGACCAGGTCAGACCTCGAGCTCGTCGCCGGAACCCAGGTCATCACCGGCGCGACGCCCGAAGCGATGCTGCACGAGAAGGAGCGCCAGCGGCGACTCTTCGCCTTCTTGTACTCAACCCCTGCCTACGCGGCAACCCTCGAGCTCTACGGCTGGGACGACCTCGGCAGTCGCCTTCGGACCATGGTGCAGCGCAACGACTTCAGCAACCTCGCCACCACGGTGACCGACGACGTCCTCGACACGATCATTCCGGTGTGCTCCATTGACGCCCTCCCCGACATTCTCCTCGAGCGCTACGGATCACTCTGCGATGGGATCCTCCTCTCCGTCCCCACCGATCCCACGATCGACGCCCACCTCCGATCCGCAATCACCCGTCTGCACGAAGGATGACGATGCTGCTCAACGGCAAGGTCATCATCGTCACCGGTGCGGGACGAGGCATTGGGGCAGCAACCGCTCGCATCCTGGCCGCAGAGGGTGCATCGGTGGTCGTGAGCGACCTCGACGGTTCGGCAGCAGCCACGGTGGCCGCATCCATCACCGACGTCGGTGGCACGGCGTCTGCTGTGCAGTGTGATGTCGGTGACACGACATCGGTCGCGCACCTCATCGCCTCCTCCGTCGATCACTTCGGTGCATTGGACGGCGTGGATCACAACGCCGCGTGGACCAGCTTTCGTCGAGACGTCGACGCTCGAGACGTCGACCTCGAGACGTGGAACGAGGTCATGAACATCAACGCGACCGGTGCACTCCGGCTCGCCCAAGCCGCCCTCCCGCACTTCCAGGCGAGCGGGAGTGGTGCGTTCGTCTTCATCTCCTCAGGATCAGCCGCAATTGGCGAACACACCCGAGTCAGCTACGGCGTCTCGAAGGCCGCGATCGAGCAACTCTCCCGCCACCTCGCCACTCGCTACGGACGCGACGGCATCCGATCCAATTGCGTCGCCCCTGGCTTCATCATGACCGAGACGGCCGCTGCGGTAATTGACGACGACGCCCGTGCCCGGCTCACGGGTGGCAATCCTCTCGGGCGCCTCGGGACTCCGGCCGACATTGGCCATGCCGTTGCCTTCTTGTTGTCAGACCGGGCGTCGTTCATCACCGGCCAGGTCCTCCGGGTCGACGGCGGCCTCCTCGTCGCCCCACGGCTCAACCACTGAGGCAAGCCCGGGCCACCTGCAGTTCAGTAGGTGATCGCTCGCGGCGCGAGGTTGACGTACTGAGGATCGATCTCAATGACTTGGCGCTCCCAGCCTGGCGTCTGTGGCGTTCCCGCACCGCTGTTGGAGGTTCCTTGGAGAATCCAGACCGGCAAGAGCCAGGTGGACCCATCAGCGAGGGTGTTGACGGCGTACTGCTCAACCGCGTGGTCGACGACCACGGTGTAGACCGGAGGGGTTGCCACCGCAGGTGGGCTGTCCGATGGTGCCGTGGTCTCGGTCGTCGCCGGTGGCGTGGTGGCTGGAGTTGGCGCTGCTCCGAGTGGAGCACCTGCTCCGACACCTGAGGGCGGAACTGCGGTCGTGCCGCTCGTCTCGGTGGTCGTTTGGGTGCTCGGTGCGGTCGTGGTGGTGACCCCCTCCTGCGCTGCTTGGGCTGCGGCTTGGGCCGTGATCGTGGCGACGGCGTCATCAGCAGAGATTGTGGGGTACGCAACGGAGCGGCCCACGTTGACAACAGTGCCACTGGCCGAGAGGATGACCCCGTTCGGGCCGACGTCGACGTAGTCAACGAGGTCCGTCGTCAACCCTCCCGCAAGGATCGGGAACTGCACCGAGACGTCACTTGAGCCATCGGTTGTCACGGGTGTCCCGATCTGGAGGCCGCTGCTGGCCAACGCCCCACCATTCGCAGCGTCGAGAACCGCTCGGGCTGCGGTGATGGCGTCCTGGTCGCTCGGAGCAGGTCCTGCGTCGCTCGTCGATGCACCCGCAGCGTCGCCTCCGACCGCCGGTGTGGTGACCACTGGTGGCGTCGACGCGGTGTAGCTCCACGAAATGGTGCCGCCTTGATCAGACGCTTGGATGTTGGCAGCGTTGGGGTCACCCATGATGAAGTTCGCACTCTGGGTGATCCCTGGGATCGAGACCTGGTCCTGTTGGGTGATCGAACCAGAGAGGCCGACGCTCGGGGCGATTGCGGCGATCACCGATGAAGGACTGTTCGAACCCGAGGTGAGCTCTACTGCCGGCGCCCCGCCACCGGTGGCGGTGAAGTCCTGCCCCTTCGTGATATCGAACGAACCCCAGATGACCATGTCGCCGGCCATGGCGTGTGCGGCCGGGGCGTAGCTTGCCGCGGCACCCACGGTCCGACTGCTCAAGGCGAGAACGGGCAGCGCGGGACCGGTTGCCTCGAGGGCGAGAATTCCAGCCATCACCGCAGCAGCGGAGGTCACGCTGGCACCGATCGCCACCAGTCGGTACCGGGCATGGGTGAAGCGTGACGTTGGCGGTGTCATGGCCGTTCGAGCGAAGCGGGCGAGGCGATCGCTCGATACGGGCGCCAGTACTGCTGCGGGGTCTGCAGCACGCAGCCGATCGAGGGCGTCGGCGTGGTCGAAGGTTGGCTCAGTCATCACATGGCTCCTGTCACGTCGACGGGAAAACTTTCAGGGTCTGCCGCGTGGAGGTGCGCAGCGAAGTGCTGCTTGGCCCTCGACAGGCGGATCGACGCGGCGTTCGTCGAGATCCCAAGGACGGTGGCGCACTCGGTGGGGTCGCAACCCTCGAACGTTGCCAACAGGAGGATCTCTCGATCCGTTGGTGTGAGCTCCGCGAGCGCAGCACGGACCGTCAGATCCCCAATCGCCTCGAGTTCCGCGCTCGGACTCGGACCCGGCGGGCGAAGTCGACTGGTGATCGCCGCTCGTCGGCCACTTCGACGTCGGGTGTTGGCCAAGACATTGCGGGCGATGCCGAAGAGGAAGAGGAGTTCAGCATCAGCGGGAAGGTCGTCGAAGCGACGCCACGCCACCGCCAAGACCTCAGCGAGGAGATCATCCACTGAGACCGCATCGGCGTCGTGGTGTCGACGCTGGAAGTACCGAGAGAGGACATCGCCGTGGGCGAGCACGAGCTGCGTGAAGCGTTCCTCCCGGTTCGTCGTCATCGCAGCACTCCTCGCCCGGTCGTGACACTCGTCACGGTGTACGTGTCGCCACCTTGCCATAACTTTCGCGGCCTCAGTCGGTGGCAACGCACGGGGGGATCGGATGCGTAGCATCGGTGAGGTGACTGCTGCCATCGCCTCCATCCGCTCGCTGACCTGGCGGCAGTGGCTCGTCGGCATCGTCGCCTTGGCGATCGTCATCGCCCCGCTTCCTCGCCTCTACGGCGCAACGGCAACGTCGATGGAAGAGGGGTCGATTCTCGAGTACGCCACGTTGACCCTCCACGGATCAGTGCCCACGAAGGACTACTGGACGGAGTACGGACCGCTCAACGTCTACGTGCCGACGGTGGCGTTCGCGGTCACCGGGCCCTCGGTTCCCGTGGAGCGCACCGTCGGCCTGCTCTACCGAGCGGTGCTGATCCTGGCACAGTTCAGCCTGCTCCGTCGGTTCTCTCGACGAGGGGCGTGGATCGGCGCCCTCCTCAGCTGGTTTGCCATCGCTCCCTTCGGGCTCATGGCCTACAGCTTGATCGGTGGGTTGGGGTGCACCCTCGCGGGCCTCGCGCTGTTGACCTCTGCCCTCGACCGTGACCCACCATCGACACGAGCGCTGATCGCTGCGGGGATCGCGTACGGCGTTGGCCTCGGCTTCCGCCCCGACCTCGTCCTCGTCGCCGTGCTCCCAGCATCCATCCTTCTCTGGCGACGGCGGAGCACGCTCCGGCCGTTACTCGTGAGCGCGGGTGCCACGATCGCCGTCCCCTACGGCATCTTGCTCGGAACCGCTGGGTTCTCCAACGTGGTGCGGTGCCTCCTCATCGATCCCCTCATCCACCTTCGAGCTGGACGGGCGCTTCCGGTCCCGCCCTCGTTCACCCTCGTTGGCGAGTACTTCACCCGAGTCACCTCATACTCCGACGCACTTGCGGGCCACAACTGGCTCGGCGCCCAGGCCTCGGTCCAGATCGCCGAGTTCTTCTGGGTCATGATGGCAATCGGCGTGGTGTTGATCCTCTCCATCATTGGCCCACTCCGTTCTCGAGATCGGCGATGGGTTGCTCTTGCGATTGCTGCGCTGCTCCTCGCAAGTGATTTCCTCCAGCGCACCGACCTCTCCCATATGCGCCAAGTCGGTTGCGTGTGGCTCGCAGTCGCCCCAACCGCAACGATGGTGATCCTCCGCAAGCGATTCACCCAGCGAGAGGTGACCATCAGCTGGGCAACGGTGGGTCTCTCGCTCATCGTCTTCCTCGTGGCGCCCGTCCAAGTCGTGCTCGGGTTCACCAACCTGTTCCACGCTGCACCCCACCAGCGGGACAACCGCACCGTGGTCGTCAGCCACGAAGGGCGAACCGTTCCGACGGGGAGTTGGATCGAAGCGGCGTTCATGCACCAAATCGTCAATGAGGTGAGCCACCACTCGCATGCCGGTGAATCGTTCTTCGAAGGCCCCGTCGACCTGCGGTTCACCAACTACAACGAGCCGATCCTCTACTGGATGGAACCACAACTCCGCCCATCGACCTACTACCTCGAAATGAACCCCGGCATCTCGAACACCGCAACATCCGGCCTCGCCGCAGAGGTCGGCAACGCCGATGTCATCGTCCTCTCAAAGCGCTACGTGGCCTTCACCGAACCCAATGCGTCGACGCACCCTGGATCGAACGCTCCGAACATCGTGATCGCCCAACACTTCTGCTTCCAGATCTCGAACCCTTACTACGTGCTCCTCACCAAGGTCCACGGTCGCGAGCTCGACCCGCAGAGGATGCCCAAGCACGATGTGCTCCGGGTTGGCAACCACCTCGAAGCACGCTGCAGCGCGCTGCAGCCCCTGACGAGTTCCAGCCACTAACGCCGCTCCGCGATCTCGAGGGGCCTCGGGGGCAGCAGCATTGGCCATGCCCGGCGTCAATTCTCTCCTTCTCGATACCGAGACCTGCGCTCCTTCATACCTTGGCAGCCCATGTTGGACGTGCGCCGGGAGCGTCTCGGCGGGAAGCGAAGGTCCCCATGCCCCCACCCCCGACACGGTGCGGAATGAGACCTTCGACATCGCGATGACCGGGGCAGCTTCGTTGATACGACAGCAGCCGCTAGTGCAGCGGCAACCCACACTGCACTCCACGTCGCTGCGGCTGCGCTTGCCGACCAGCAACCTCCGACCGGCCAACCTGATCCTGCGGCCATGGCTCATCGACCCGGCGAGACCCTCCAGACCGGCACTGACCTCTCGAGCGCAACCGCTGTGGCAACGGCCGCTGAAGTCTGGGCAACGGTGCTCCGCGCCGAGATGGACTCCTCGGGGAGTGCCACCGACCAAGTCCACATGGCCAAGGCGGATGGGTCACCCGTGACGGTTGCGCTGAACTCGAGTTTCGCCGTCATCGGCATCGAAAGGAGATTCGGCGCTCGTCCTGCCGATGGACGCCCGAACGGCATACCGCCCGCTGACCTCCCGCACATCGGCACCCCTTCACTTAGAGCAGCGACCACCAGCCACCGAGTACCACTGTCGCTCTCGACAGGACTAGCCAACCACGCCATGGTCGGCCAGTTGCACGTCCGTCGTGGCGTGCTCTACCCCTCGGCTCCCAAGCGTCCTGCGGTGGTCTGCACGGTGCTCGAACGTTGACCAGATCGGCTGCTCGCCACCTTTGCTGCGACGTGTGCTCCAAGGGTGGTGGCGCGGTAGCGCGCAGGGCGATCCGCGGTGCATTGGGGAAGACAGGCCACCACCGAATCAGGGTTGCCATCTTGGAAGAGCGCGATTGATCGACGTGGCCGCCCGCCAGCGAGCGGCGCAGGAGCCACGCGGTGAATCGTGGACGGCCATTGGTCGTTCGTCCACAGCGCCATTGCATCGCCCACGTTCACGATCAACGCACCCGCTGCTGGCTCGAGGTCACTCCAACGGCCCTCTGGCGTGAGCACCTGGAGTCCAGGCCCCGGGTCGGCGAGGAGCACGGTGCAGATGCCGTAATCGGTGTGGGCGCCGAGGGCCATCTGCGCATCGCTCAACCCACCATCCTCGACGCGTCGTTCGTAGAAATTTGCCCGCATGGTCACGTTGGCGTGATCGATGTGGCGAGAGAAGAACGACTCGTCGAGCCCGAGCGCAACTGCTGCGATGGCGAGGATCTCTTCTGAGAGCGCTCGTGCCGCGAGGTAGTACGACCACAGGGCAGAGCGGAGTGCGCCATCAGTCGGCCACCAGTTCCGAGCGAAGGCGGGATCGCCAGGATTCGCACCGGCGCGATCTTCAGCACCACAGACGAACCCCTCAACGAGATCTGCCGGAGTGACCTGGTCCACCGTTGCCGCAAACCCCTCGCTCCGCCGTCGCGTCCAGCCTCGATAGGTCCCGTCTGGGGGAACCGTCACCGACTTCTCTCGTTCGGGCCGAGCGAAGAACGCCTCCATCGCATCGAGCGCTCGAGTCAGCGTCACGTCATCAATCCCGTGGCCGACAACTTGGAGGAAGCCACTCGTGAATGCAGCGTCGAGCTGTCGGGCGACTTCGTGACGATCTTCACGCGATCCGTAGAACCACGGACGAAGATCCACCACGGGGGCGATGGCCTCCACGGCGTCGCTACTGGGTCGCGGTGATCACGACGTAGGCGCTCGTCGCCACCGGAGCCGTGGTGTTCGTGTCGTAGACCGTGATCGCAGCGGTTGCACCACCTGCACCAACTTGGAGGTAGTAGAGGTTGCGCGTTCCGATGACCACCTTCGTGGCAGATCCAGCAGGATTCGTGATACCCGTTCCGGTAATGGAGTAGTCGATCCCCGCTTGGACCGAGGGTGTCGGTCCAGCAGCGACGAGGTCCGCAGAGCCGTTATCGGTGAACTCGATGAGGTAGTTCCCCTGTGCGAGCGTGACCGAGGCAGTCCCCTTCTCGGCGTTGAATGCCTTCCCTCCAGCGAGGTTCGTAATGCCCGAGTAGGAGCCGGGGGTCAGCACGACGGTGACGACGTGTGGCCCACCTCCCTGGGGACCTTGAGGGCCTGTTGCACCTTGAGGACCTTGGAGACCCGTAGCCCCGGCCGCACCTTGGGGCCCCGAGGGGCCTTGGGCTCCGGCCGAGCCAGAATTCCCTTGGGTACCTTGGGGACCCTGGAATCCAATGATGCCTTGGGGGCCTTGGGCTCCTGGGAAACCCGAAGCGCCTTGAGGGCCTTGCGTACCACTTGCACCTTGGGGTCCCGAAGGACCGTTGGCACCAGCAAAACCTTGGGGACCTTGGGGACCGGTGTAGCCCTGAGCGCCAGTTGGACCAGCCGAACCGGCCGCACCTTGAGGTCCTGCCGGTCCGGTGTAGCCCTGAGCTCCTGCGGGGCCGGCGCTTCCTGCGATGCCCTGAGGGCCTTGGGGACCACTTGCTCCTTGAGGACCAGCAACACCGCTGTAGCCCTGGGCGCCCGAAGGCCCTGCCGAACCGTTGGAACCAGCGGTGCCTTGGGGGCCTTGCGTCCCGATGCCGGCAGTTCCTTGGTAGCCCTGGGGGCCTTGGGCTCCAGAGGACCCGGCGGCCCCCGACGTTCCCTGCGGGCCTTGAGGGCCACCACCAGCCACGCCTTGGTAGCCCTGGGGGCCTTGGGCTCCAGAGGACCCGGCGGCCCCCGACGTTCCCTGCGGGCCTTGAGGGCCACCACCAGCCACGCCTTGGTAGCCCTGGGGGCCAGAGGCGCCTTGGGGGCCTTGAGGGCCAGTGACTGACAGTCCCTGCGCACCTTGGGCACCTTGGGCTCCAGAGCTACCCTGAGGACCAGCGGCTCCTTGGACACCTTGGTAGCCCTGTGGTCCACCGAAGGCACCTTGTGGACCTTGGGGACCGGTGACCCCTTGCGCTCCCTGGATACCCTCTTGACCGGTTGCACCCTGAGCACCTTGGGCGCCGGTTCGACCCTGCGTTCCTTGGTAGCCCATTGCGCCTTGGAATCCAAGGCTTCCCGCCACACCTTGGGAGCCCTGCCCACCAGCGGCGCCGTCAGCGCCTTGTGGACCCTGGGGGCCGGCCGAACCTGAAGATCCTTGCGACCCTTGCGTTCCAGCACCCTGGAAGCCTTGTGGGCCTTGAAGACCGCTACTCCCAGTGGGACCGGCCGATCCCTGAGGACCGGGAGAACCTGCCCCCGTCGCACCTTGAGGACCTTGGGGACCCGTTGACCCGGAGGCGCCACTCGCCCCTTGCGCACCCTGTGCTCCCTGCACACCTTGAGAACCTTGGGGGCCGACCCCACCGGCTCCACCTTGAAGTCCTTGGGCACCTTGAGGGCCGTTCGCTGGCCCTTGAGGGCCTTGCGACCCTTGGGGGCCTTGGACACCGGGGGTGCCCGCAGCGCCTTGTGACCCGCTCTGGCCCGTTACTCCCTGGAACCCTTGCGACCCCTGAGCACCCTGGAAACCTGATGGTCCAGAACTCCCCGATTGCCCCTGGGTGCCTTGATGTCCCTGCGCACCTTGGAAACCTTGGGCTCCTTGCGCACCGGCAGGACCCGAGGATCCGGTCCGACCTTGGTAGCCCTGCGATCCTTGAGCACCAGCCGGACCGTTCGAACCCACGGCGCCCTGAGGTCCTTGTGGACCGATCCCACCTTGGGGACCAATCGCCCCTGGAACTCCCTGCACCCCTTGGGCACCATTCGGACCTGTCTGCCCGGGAGCACCTTGGGGCCCTTGAACCCCTCCGGTTCCTGCCGTTCCTTGGGGGCCTTGTGCACCCTGGGGTCCTCGCGCCGCAGTGTTGTTGGCGAGATTCCACACCACGAGCGTCATTCCCGCTGCGCACGAGTGGCGGTAGGGCGCCACGTTAGAAATTGAACCGCTCTTCAAGCAGCCATACAGCGACGTGGGGGCGGCGGCGCCGACCTCTTGGGCCGATGAAACGCCGACGGTGACGCCGAGCAGCATCACCGTCGTGACGGATGGCAACTTCTTCGAAACGTGCATTTCTCCCCCGGTCCACCTCCATGCTAGGTGCAGTCACGACGAGAAAACCTTGCAACCACGTGCGGCCTGAGGAGCCGCACGGTCGTCCGGGACCGGGAATGTCGGTGCCGTTCGTCGACGATGACACCAACCATTCGCCTGAGGACCCTCTTTGCCATGGCGTCTGCTGTCGTCTCGGGAGGGTGGAGATCCTGCCCGCGTAGGATGGACCCATGCCGTTCGAGCCTGCGACTACTCGGCGCGCCCATCTTGGGCGCACCGCGATCACCGCTCGACTCGAGCAGGCCATTGCCGAATTGACCGCTACTGAAGGTTTCGACGCCGTCAATCCTCGGGCGATTGCCCTCCGAGCTGGAACGTCCATTCGGCCTTCCTACGATCGCTACGGCGATCGGTCGACGATCGCCCTCGCACTCTGGGAATCCATTGGTCAAGACGCGTGCACGGCACTGGTCATCGACGTCGCCCAAGCACTGGTTGACGGCGACCCCGAGACTGCAGCCAACTGGATCATCACGCGACGAACGAACACCGTGGCTCGTGCTTGTCTTCGAGAGCTCCTCCTCCTCACGGCGTTTGATTCGGAACTCCGGACGTTCATCCACGAGCACCTCGTGGCGAGAATCCGCGGTGCCGATCCGGCAACGAGCGTTCGGTGGATCGCTGCGCTCACCGTTGCAATTGGACTCGTGACGAGTGCCACCGACCTCACCGGCCCCTACGAGCTCAACCAACCCCTCGCGTCGGTGGCGACGGCACTCACCATGGACGTGGTCCCAGAACTACTCCCCGATGTCGTCGCAGACTTCATGGAGCTCCAGCCGATTTCGACCGGTGACCACACCGTGGATGCTGCACTCAACGCAGCGTTGGTCGCGATTGCCCATGATGGCTACCGGGCAACCACCATGGACCGAATCTGCGAACGAGCAGGCTTGAGCGAGGGGGCGATCTTCGGAAGATACGCCACCAAACTCGACCTCGTCATCGACATCGTCGAACGTCGCCAGCGAGAAGCAATGGCCACCAGTGCTGCGTTCACCGTGGATTTGACGGTCGCCGTTGGCCCTTCGGTCACCGAGGCGGTGCTGTGGCGCGAGCACTTCCGACCTGAGCACCGGCCAGCGTGCTGCTTCGCCATGGAGGTCGAACGACTCGCCCTCCATGAACCGCGCCTCGAGAGTCGGCTGCGTGCCGCTCGGGCGATGTTCGCCGCGGACTACCTCGAGACGCTCGAAGGACTCCCGCTCGCCGAAGCTAAGGGCAGCGTAGATTTCGGCATCTGCCTCGGAAATGGGCTGCAGGTGATGGCAGTGCTCCACCCAGATGCCTTCACCCTCCCCTTCAACCTCGTGACCGCTGGACTCCACCGCTAGCGCACGACGTCACGACACCGGAACGCTCTCCGCTTTGCACGCCCAACTCCATGGAGGCCCGAATGGCTCGCGTCAACACCTACCTCAACTTCCCCGGCAACGCCGAAGAGGCGCTCACGCACTACCGAGAGCTCTTCGGTACCGAGTTCGTTGGGGACATCATGCGATTTCGCGATATGGGTGTCCCGGGCCTCACCGAAGCGGAGGCGAACGGCATCATGCACATGGAAGTGGCGATTGCTGGCGGTCACGTCCTGATGGCCACCGACTTGCTCGAATCGTTGGGGCAGATCCAACGCATCGGCAACAACACGACCATCATGGTCGAGGTCGATTCACGAGAGGAAGTGGACCGACTCTTCGCAGGGCTCGCGAGCGGCGTTGAGGAGAGTGCTCCGGCCGATCAGACCTGGGGGCAGTACTGGTCGGTCTGTCTCGACCGATTTGGGATCAGGTGGATGATCGCCACCCCACTTGGAGCGTGACGACGGCTGAGTGACCGTCGACGAAGAGGCATCGTCGCTCCGAGAACCCGATGGGACGGGACTCCCGGGCCGCCCGAAGGCCCGAGATGGCGTCCGTTATGCTCGAGAGGTGTTCGGCAGTTCTCGGCGTGGCCGACAGCAGATGCCATCGAGAACCGCGGAGGCCGGGAATGGTCGGAGTGCTCTCTCCTGAACCGAAGGTGATGGCTCCGGAGACGACGACGGATCGTCGGCAGTTCACTCGGGCGCTGCTGGTCACGAATGCGGCCCTCCTCATTCCCGCCCTATGGCTCGCATTCGGCGACTGGCGAAGCCACCTCACGCTGTTCCCCCTGACCCCGCAGGGGAACCTCTACGACCTCCAAGCCAGAGCGATGCTGGCTGGCCGTCTGAACGTGCCGACCAATTCGCTCGGCATCGAGGGATTCCTCCACGACGGCAAGACCTCCACCTACTTCGGCATCTTCCCGTCGATCCTCCGGATGCCAGTCTTGGTGTTCACCCACCACTTCGATGGGCGCCTCACCGCAGTCTCGATCTTCCTCGCGTGGTTGGTGACCTGCGCCGCGATTGGCGCCATGGTGGTGCAGCTTCGAACGATCCTCCGGCGTGACCTTCGAGCGAGTCGCCTCGAACGCATCGCCACCTGTGCGCTGGCCGCTGCGATGTCCTTGGGGACCATCTTCCCGAGCTTGTTGGCGACGCCCCGGGTGTACGAAGAGGACATTGCGTGGTCGATCGCCCTCGGCATCCTCTTCTTCGTCGGCGTCCTGTCGTTCTTGGTCAGACCGGGAAGGGCTCGATTCGCCGTTGTCTCCCTCATCACACTCGCTGCCGCTACGAACCGGGGCTCAACTGGCGACGCGTGGATCCTCGCCATCTTCGCCTTGGCGGTGTTCTTCCGTTGCTCTCGTCACGGCGCAACGTGGCGTCGTTCTGCGAACTGGTTCTTCGCGCTCGGAGCCTTCAGCGCCATCGTGGTGCTCGCCCTCTCCTACGCCAAGTTCGGAACCCTCACAGGATTCGACGAGCGGTACCAGGTGTGGACCTCCGTCTACCCACACCGCAAGGCTTTCCTCGACGCCAACGGTGGTACTCCATTCGGTCTGCAGTTCCTCCCCACCACGTTGCTCACCTACTTCGCGCCGTTCGCGGCGTCACTGAAGGGCCTCTTCCCCTACGTGCACCTTCCGTCACATCCCGTGCAGGCCGTCGGTCACGTCACGTTCGATCAAATTTGGCCGACCGCCTCGTTGACCGCCACGACGCCGTTGCTCGTCATCTTGAGCGTTGTTGGGACTGTGGTGGTGCTGGCCAAGCCATCGACGACCATGGAGCGAGTTCTCCGGATTCTGGTGGGAGCGTCGATCGTCGCCACAGGCCCCGTCCTCATCTTCGGGTACATCTGCCCGCGCTACCTCGGCGACTTCGTTCCCTGGCTCGTGCTGGCAGGCGGAATCGGTTTCTTCTTCCTCCTTGAGCGCGCCCAGAGGTTCCGGTCGTGGTTCTTCGGCGTCGTCATCGTCTGCTCGCTCCTCGCGGTAGTCATGAACCTCGCCCTCGCAGCAGGCATGCAACCGTCGTGGACGAGTACCCAGGCCGAGAACTTCACTCGAGCACAACTCCAGCTGAGTCCCGGAGCGCTCGCTCATGAGATCTCTCGCTCGGCATCCCTCCCGATCGACGCGCCACCGGGGCACATCGTCATCGTTGGGGCGTGCCAGGGCGTCTACCGAACCCTCGGACCTCAAGCGGACATCCCTTTGTCCAACCTCGAACACAACAGTTGGTTCGCCCTCGCCCCGACCGTCGGCGCGGAGGCCACCTTGTCGCTCCACATCACCCGCACTCCCACTCGAGCCGATGCCGAAGTTGCCCTCATGACTCGTGGGAGAATGCGGCTCGTGCTCCGCCCGATCCGCACCGGAGTTGTCCGATTGGTCGTGGAGCATCCAGTTGCTCAGCTGCCAGATGTCCGGCACCGATCGCACGCAATCGTCGCCGTGGCCGGCACCACTGGGACGATCGAGGTGTCGATCGATCCATACCTCGAACGCACCTCGATCGCGGGATTCAACAACGTCCTGCCCACCTCGTTCGCTGGCCCCGGGGTCACTACCTACCCGGCGGTCACCTCATCGTGGGTCACCGTGGCCACCAATCGGCCCATGACCACCAGCCCACTCTGCCGAGAGCTGCTCGACACGCTCGGCTGAGGGATGAGGCTCGTTCTTGGCGTGCCGAAGGAGCAGGCACTGTGGCGAATTCTTTCCCGGTCTTCATTCACGGCCCTCCGGTCCAATTGGTATCGTTTCTGATACCATTTGACCATGGAGATCAGTGCGGCACTTCGCGAGGCACGAGTTCGTGCTGGGTTGAGCGCAAGAGAGCTCGCTCGTCGAGCTGGGACGTCGCATGCGACGCTCCTCGCCTACGAGTCCGGTCGAATTGATCCAGGAACAAAGGTTGCGGAGCGGATCCTGCATGCCGCTGGTTTCCACCTCCGCTGCACGCTCGATCCGAGCGTGCACACCGCGAGCGGAAGGCCTGCCGGTGAAGAACTCGAAGACATCCTCAACCTCGCAGAGCACCTTCCGCATCAGCCTCGTTCTCGCCGCCTGAACGCACCAGTCTTCCCAACGCTGCGATGACCACACTCCTTCAGATGGTGCACCAACTCGACCGTTCCTTGGAGCACAGCGGCGTCGCCCACGCGTTTGGCGGAGCATTGGCGCTCGCCTTCTGCACCGGAGAACCGAGGGCCACCGCCGACGTGGACCTCAACATCTTCCTCCGACCAGCGTCCGTCGATGAAGCTCTCGGGGCTCTTCCCAATGGTGTCCGCTGGGACCCCCAAGACCATGCGCTTCTCGCACGCGACGGTCAAGCTCGTCTCTGGTGGGAGCACACGCCAATTGATATTTTCTTGAGTACCACCGAGTTCCACGACAGTGCCGCTGCCCGCATCCGTCATCACAATCTTGCTGGGAGACTCCTCCCGTTCTTGGCATGCGACGATCTCGCGGTCTTCAAAGTGTTCTTCAATCGCCGCAAGGATTGGGCCGACCTTGAGGCGATGGTCCTCGCTCGCTCCTTTGACATCGAGCGCGTGCTCGGCGTGTTAGCTCGATACCTCGGGCCCGAAGATCCTCGGATTGAAGCGTTGATTGCCTTCGTGGCATCAAGCGACTGAGGTCTCCCAACGGGAACTGCGCCCCTGAGCAAAATCGCCCCAGATGAAGTCGGAGGAGGCGCGATGTTCGACGGTCCCAACTTTCATCACACCACATGCGTTCCAGCGGCAAACGAGGCTCTGGGGGTTCAACTGTCCACGATGACGCGGAACATCACAATGGTGCGGGCGGAGGGATTCGAACCCCCAACCTTCTGATCCGTAGGCGGCTCAAGCCATATTTCAGGAGATTCACCCGGTTCAGAAAACTCGCTGAGCAGGGGAAATACATTTCACGCGTTTCAGGAAATCCACGCTTTTCACTCCGGTTGCTATCCCGGTTGCTATCCCCGAGCCGTCATGGATTTCGCTGCCGACGAGTTGATTCATGACCGCCGACGGTCGTTCCTCAAACGTCACGAATGGTTCCCCAACCGCCGCAGATCGAACGTTCCACCTGCATCGATCACTCGCACGAGATCACCGACTTCCTCAAGCGCCTGTTCCAGTGAGATCGTGAGACCTTCATCACGGGTCATGTTCTCCCATTCCACTCCCCACCCAGGTTCGGGGGTCATTGCTGGTGGCCACGGATGGAGACCCCGAAGTTGAAAGATCTCAATGCAGGCGCGTCGAGTCGGCTCGGCGCTTCCTTCGCACAAGGTTCTGAGCAGCATGAGATCGGCGAGATCTCGCACACGAGCATTCTCTCGATCGTCAAAGCGCTCAGAACAGGCATGAAGTTTCTGAGCAATTTGATAGCGCAAGGGGAGAAAAGCTACGGACGGAGGAACGGAGAGGTTGACGCGCGAGAGGTCGAACGCCAATGCGACACGCTCCGGGCTCGCCGCCGACTCACCCTCAGCCGTGGAGATCTCCAAGGGAATCGTGATGAACGCCTTTCCTCGGTAGCTGACCTTCACGTCGACACGTACGGGCTTGGGTGAAACCGTCGCACGGGCAATTTCCATTGGCTCGCTGACAATCGCCGTGAAGCCGCTCCAGCCCCGCTCCAGAGCGTCGCTCGCGAGGGCAAGGCAGACTCCGATATCGCCTCGGAAGCTGGCGTCGAGATCAAGCGAGGATCGAGCAGCGAATCCAAAGCGCATCTCCATCGCAGTGCCACCCTTGATGACGAACCGATCTCGACCGAGTTCATCCGTCAAACCATCGAGAGCTGAGGCGATCGCGACCGCTCCAATGAGTCGGCGGAGACGACCAGCCGTCGACGGTGAACCAGAACGGGGAGTGGTCCGGCCCTCTGGATTCTCGCGGGACCACGTATCGATCAGTGAGGCGAGGTCCTTCTCTCGGCGGGGTGCTTCCGGCGAGTCCACGGTCAGCCCTCGCTCGCTCCGACAGCAGCGACGGTACTGCGGTCTTCGAGCGCAATGAAGAGGCGCGCTTCAACCAACGGCGCGAGGAGTTGACGCGATCTCGAGTTCATCAGCGCTTGTTCGATGAGGGACTTCTCGACCCCTGCTCGAATGGCCTGTGCGATGGCGACGTTGGGGCGAACGACCGGGATCCCATCGATCTCATCGATGTCTCTCGGGCGGAGTGCTTCGGAGACGACGTGAACATTGGCGCCACCCTTTCGGCGGACCCGGTGTGCTGGACGCACCACCACGGTGATTCGTCTGGGGTTCACGTCGGCGAGTGACCACAGCGAGAGGGCACTCTCGCCACCAATGGCGTCCCCGTCTGCCCAAAGGAGCGCTTCATAGAGTTCATCGTTGACACCTCGAGGGAGTGCCAGGACTCGGTAGAGGCCCTGTGCACGTTGTTCTACCCTCCCTGCGCGCAACAACTGGTGCACGTAGGCCGGACGGATTCCAGCCTCTGCGAGATCTCTCGGACGAACGAATCCGTGCTGCGTTGCGGCCAGCGCCACCAAGCGGTCGTAGGTTCCCAGAACTTCACTCATTGGAGAAACTCTACCAAGAAAGAGCAAGTCTCTCATCTACACGGGAAATTCTGTGGAGAAAGTTGTCCATAATCATCACTGGCGACCTCCTACGGGTTGACGTCCCCTGAAGTGGTGGCATTTGGGGGGTCCGCGAAGTAATGAGAAGCCGCTGCGCCGTCTCGCCTACTTCGCAGTCGCCGAGACCTCAACCGAGGCGGTACTCTTCCCCGCTGCGTTGACGGCCCGGATAACGAAGTAGTACTTCGTCCCCTTCGTCAGCGAGCGTGCCGAGTAGGTGAGCGAGGTGACCAGATTGGCGTTCATTGGCTTTGCTGACTCAAGTCCGGCGCGCGTGCCCTCGTAGATCCAGTAGCCGGTGATGGTGCTGCCACCGTTGGACTCGGGCAGCTTCCAGATGAGAGTCACCTTCTTGGTGCCGGGGGTCGCCGTAGGGCTCCTCGGCGCGCTGGAGAGGGTTCGAGGGGTCAGGCTGACCGGGCTCGACGACGATCCTGCTCCCAGGCTGCTGATCGCAGTCACGGTGAGCGAGTAGGCCATCCCGTTAGTCAGGCCACTCAGCGTGGCTGAGTTCGTTGAGGCGTCATAGAGCGCGGTCGAAGTGTTCGAGCCGCTGGTGGCGACGAGCTTGTAGAAAAAGATGGGTGCGTCACCAGCACTCGGGGTTGTCCATGCAAGCGACACTGAGCCATTGGCTGCTGACGAGGAGGAGATGGTCGGGGTTCCCGGCAGCACTGCAGTCGGGGTCAAACTGGCCGGGCTGGAGGGAGATCCCGCCC
>CAIQEU010000003.1 GCA_903870905.1 uncultured Actinomycetes bacterium
CGTCACCACCTATGACACCCGTCTCGGTGCGGACAACATCTTGGACATCATCGACGGCTACGACGTGATCGTTGACGGCACGGATAACTTCCCCACGCGCTACCTCGTGAACGACGCCACCTTGCTCAAGAAGATCCCCGTAGTCCATGGTTCGATCTTCCGGTTCGAGGGCCAGGTGACGGTCTTCGATCCCTACAACGGTCCGTGTTACCGCTGCCTCATCCCTGAGCCACCTCCGGCTGAACTCGCGCCCAGCTGCGCTGAAGCTGGGGTTCTCGGCGTGCTGCCGGGCATCGTGGGTTCCATCCAGGCACTCGAGGCCATCAAGATGATCCTCGGCCTCGGAGAACCACTCGTCGGTCGCCTCTTGGCATTCGATGCGCTCGAAGAGTCGTTCCGATCCTTCAAGGTTCGTCGTGATCCTGACTGCCTTGCCTGTGGTCCAAACGCTGGCCCAATTGTGATCGCAGAGTACGACGACCTCTGCATGCCGCACGCTCGCTGAGCACCAGACCTCATCGTCAGTGACAGCGTAGCGACACTCACTCGAGTGTCGCCACAGTTGTCCTGCGGTGCCTGCGCTGCACCAAGTACCGTGAACTCGTGACCGCAGCGTCCCTGCAGCACCCTGTGGTGTCGACGGATGAGTTTGAACTCCGACCGGATCGGCACCGCCCGGTGGTCGCCCATTGCGCCGTGTGGATCGTGGCCGCGTCGATCTTCTTCGCCGAGGTGTTGGCGTCGGGGTTCGCCCGACTCGTCGGGGATCAGGGCGACGGGCGCCTTGCGGTCTACCTCGATGAGTGGTGGTTCGTCGTGGTGCACGGACGAGGATCGTGGCGAACGCCCCCGTTCTTCACTCCCACACCCAACACGCTGGGCCTCACCGATACCTATCTCATCGACCAGGTGGTCTACGCACCGTTCAGGTTGCTCGGCGCTGATCCCTACCTCGCCTACCAACTCACCGCCATTGCCCTGACGGCAGTGGGATTCGTCGGTTGGTCGATCATGGTCCGGCGCCTGTTCCACGCATCGCTGGCCGTTCGACTCGTGAGCGCCACCTTGTTCGCCTTCAGTGGTGGCCTCGCACTCCATGGAGAGCACCCTCAGCTGTTCGGGATTGAGGTCATCCCCTGGATCGTGGTGAGCGTCGCTGGATCGTGGACCGCCCCGACGCGGAGGGGTCAATTCGTGCTCGGTTGGGTTGCGGGTTTCGTCACCATGGTCGAAGCAGCCAGCACCTTCTACGTCTTCTACTTCGCCGCCATGGCGCTCCTCGCGTTCAGCGTGCTCCGGGCGGTCGTGACGCCTCGAAGAGCGTGGAGCGTTGGTCGCAGCGTCTTGACCACAACACCGATGGCATTGGTGGGCGCTGTCGGGGGTCTCGCGCTCGGAGGAGCGCTCTTCGCCTCCATCTACCTCCCGGCCTACCGCGTCGTTGGTGGCTACCCCCGAGCACTGGTGCTGTCTTTTGCTCCCGTACCGAGCGACCTCGTCAACCTCGGATCGACGGATCTGTTGCGGGGGAGTGTGTCAACCTGGCTCGCTGGTCCTCGAGCAACCCATGGAGGAGAAGTCTCCTACGGCCTGAGTCCCCTCCTCCTCGGCGTCACGGTGGTACTCCTCGTTGGCGTATCGATCGCTCAACGATCGCTATCGGCCGTGGCAACCCCGCTCTGTCTCCTCCTCGTTTCCCTCAGTGGCGCAGTGATCGCCGTGCGGTGGGGATCGTTCTTCGCGTGGGACCTCGTGCGGTGGTTGCCGGGAGCGAGTGCGATCCGAGCCGTTGGGCGCACGGGGCTCATGGCAAATGCAGTCCTCTTGCTCGGGTGCTGTGCCGGCTGTGCGCCGCACCGGTGGACCACGGCTCCGGCGAAGAAGCGTCGACCCTTCGTCGCAGTGGTGCTCGTGGTGATCACCGCACTCTTGCTCTTTGAGCAGGTCCACACGAGTGCACCGGTGCACCTCTCGCGCTCAAGTGAGCTGGCGATGGTGGCCAAGGTGCCGAAGGTCCCTTCGTCATGTCGGTACTTCGCACTGGCGTCGTTTAGGCCAACGGAGCGCTTGGTGGACGTACAGACTCACGCCATGATGCTGTCGCTGCACGTGCGCCTTCCCACGGTGAACGGCTACTCAGGGTCGTTCCCAAAGGGTTGGAACCTCTTCGCCACCACGTCCCCGGCGTATCGCCACGCCGTTGCGGAGTGGGCAACGGTCCGTCACCTCAATGGGCCAGGCTGCATCTACAACGCGACCACGATGCAGTGGTCAGCTGTCGAACCCATCGGTCGACTCAACTGGCCCGCCTTCGGTATCTGAGACCCTCGTGTGCTTGCGACGGTCCCTGGCCTCGATGATGTGCCAGAGGCGTTCCACCATTTCGCCGCTCGTGCGGTGTTGGTCGAAGCGGTACTCAACGGCGCGCTTGCCCGCTGCTCCAATGGCCGAGCGCAGATCGGCATTGGTTGCAAGCAGGCGCATCCACTCTGCGGCTTGGTTGAGATCAGGATCGGCCCAGAGCAGGTCGCTCGTGTAGATCGTCAAGAGGTCAGGGTTGTAGAAGACATCTTCTCGGGTGATCTCGCGAACGGTGAACCCAACGAGACAGGCCGATGCGTGGTCGAGGAACACCCGGTTTCCCGAGAAGGCTGTGGCGATGACGGGGATGCCGAGGCTCATCGCCTCTGCCATCCCAAGGCCAAGACCTTCCGCTCGGTGGAGCGAGACGTAGACGTCTGCTGCTGCCATCAAGTTGGTGAACTCTTGGTCGGAGTAGGTGGCGTCAACGAGGATGCCACCGACGCTGTTGACGAGGGGCTCGAACCAGTCGCGGTATTGGCCAATGGTGTCGAGGTTGT
The DNA here is from genome assembly GCA_903870905.1 of uncultured Actinomycetes bacterium. GTDB lineage: Bacteria > Actinomycetota > Acidimicrobiia > Acidimicrobiales > RAAP-2 > CAIQEU01. The sequence continues at coordinate 2,862 of CAIQEU010000003.1, forward strand.
GGGTCTTGATGATGAGTTGCGCGTCCTCAGTTCTCCCCCCGAAGGCACGCCGGAAGGCCTCGATCACCCCATCGGGGTTCTTGCGGGCCGGGACGGATTTGGCGTCGAAGGTGCACAGGAAGGTCACACGATCGTCTCGGAGGCCGAGGTCGGCGAGGACCGAACGTGGTGAGCGATCTGGAGTGAAGGGGCGAAGGGATTGTTGGTAGACGTGGACTGGAGCATCGGTGACGCCGAAGAGCGCGGAGCGAATCGAGGGACTCGCGACCCACAGTTCATCGACTCGTCGAGCCTGAGCGGCGAGGTGGTCGGGCATTGATGGCATTTCCCACCACCACGTCGCGATGTTGTACCGGTCGACACCTTCTTTGTGGAAGTCCTCATCGGCGATGAGTCGGAACTCAACGGTGTTCTGGGTCCAGATGTGGAGGTACGAATCCGAGGATCGCTCCAGGTCGCTGAAGTCTTCGTCGAGGAGGTCGGGAGCGAGTGGAGTCACCCCGCCGAAATCGTCCAACGTGACCGTCACCCCTGCGGCGAGCAGGTCGGCGACCACTCGTCGGCTCGCGGCACTCAGGCCGTTGAAGCCAGCGAAGGTTCCATGCACCGTGACGTGCAAACCCTCCCCACTCCTCGCTGGGAGTGCGCCAACGCGGTAGGGGAGGTGGAGAGGTGACGGACCGCTCGATGGATCGAGGGCATCGAGACGTTGGCGAAGCTCGAGCAGGTCGAGTCGCTGGTGGACGGCGTTGGTCGTCTCCCAACCAGAAGCATCGGCAGTCTCTGCGGTGCCTTGGTGGGTGGAGCGCCGAATGATGGGGTCGATCGCGTCGATGGCCTCGTGGAGTATCGCCGTTTCGGTTTGCAGTTCGCGTACGACTCGCACGAGGGCCATGTTGACGTCGTATTGGCGGCCGATGATCGGCGCGAGGATCTTCGCTGCCAGGCGACGAAGATGGCGGTACTTGGTTCCGGGAAGGGTCGTCCCGCCGAGTTCAGCGGTGGCTTCAGCGCGGTCGACTTCTTCGTCGACGATTGCTCGGCGAATGGGATCTAGCGCCACGGTTGAACTCCTCGGTGTGCCGGCACTCGCCAACTCTACCGGGCACCCGTCGCGGGAGCCATGGGCGCGCCACGCGTAGGCTAAGGGGGTGACTGAC
>CAIQEU010000004.1 GCA_903870905.1 uncultured Actinomycetes bacterium
CACCACGCAGAAGGACAAGTCGGCACCACCGACTACGTGGAGAAGGTCACCATGAAGCCCTTCGGGCCCGTGGACAACGGCACCCAGCACCTCTACGGCCTCGACTACAGGACCGCCATGTGGCGTCACGACGAGGAGAACCCCTTCCACACCGAAGTCGGCTACTGGCTCTGGGACGCAGCAACCGGTGAGGTCCTCCGTGGCATGGTCATCCCCCGCGGCATCACGGTGCTCGCCGGAGGCATCGCCAGCGCTGACGCCAAGGAGTTCACGCTCAAGGCGGCCAAGGGCGAAGAGCTCTACACCATTGGTGAGAACCAGTACCTGGCCAAGAACGCCAGCACCATCAGCTACGAGGTGACCATCACCATTGGTGACGGCACCTGGTCCTACACCGAAGACAGCGTGCTGCAGATGACGCAGTTCGCCGAGCCGTTGCACCACACCGACAGCAACACCCTCCGTCGCGTCGGCTGAGTTCAGACACATTCCGCAGTTTCTTCGGTGCCGTCGACCCTCATGGGCCGGCGGCACCGTCGCGTCATGCAGTCTGTCCCGTTCACCACACGACCCGTTCTAGATTCGGCACATGACCACTCCGCCTGAGCAGTCCCCATCACCGTCGGCGCTCATCGACGCCCGCATCGCTGAACTCGGTGACTGGCGAGGGGAGACCTTGGCCAACCTCCGCAGCCTCGTGCTTGAAGCACTCCCTGAAGCTGTCGAGGAGTGGAAGTGGCGCGGCGTGCCGGTTTGGTACGACCACGGCATGGTGGTGACCGGGGAGACCTACAAGGCCTCGGTGAAGATGACTTTCGCCAAGGGTGCTGCGCTCCCTGATCCCCACGGTCTCTTCAACGCCAGCCTGGAGGGGAACGTCCGTCGGGCCATTGACTTCTTCGAAGGCGATCCCATCAACCGACCGGCGCTCATCGAACTCTTCCGTGCCGCTGGAGCACTCAACCGAGCGAAGCCAGCCAAGGCGAAGAAGCAAACCTGAGGAGACCGCGAGCTCATTCGGGGTTCCTCTATCGATCGGAGGGGTAGTAGCCACCGTGCAACAATGCGAGGGTTGACCAGATTGATTCGGTGATCTGGGTGCAGAGGGGGAGACAGTCGCAATGCACGACGCGGAGAACGACGCGGTTCCATCGATCGATACGCTCCGTGAGCGCTACCAAGCCGAGCGCGACAAGCGAATCCGCCCCGACGGAATGGCCCAGTGGAGGGAACTGAAGGGCGAGTACGAGGCGTTCGACCGCGACCCCTTCGCCGATCCGAACTTCACCCGCGACCCCATCACTGAAGAGGTGACCGTCATCATCGTCGGTGGTGGATTCGCCGGCATGCTGACCGCGATCGACCTCGCCAAGCACGGCATCACCAATTTCCGGATCGTGGAGAAGGCCGGAGATTTCGGCGGCACCTGGTACTGGAACCGTTACCCAGGCTGCATGTGTGACGTGGAATCCTTCGTCTACCTGCCCCTCCTCGAAGAGACCGGCTACATGCCGACCGAGCACTACGCCAGTGCGACCGAGATCTTCCAGTACTGCCAGCTCCTCGGTCGCACCTTCGACCTCTACGACAAGGCCCTCTTTCAGACGGACGTGACCGGTGCCCACTTCGACGAGGCGTCGTCGCGGTGGACGGTCGAGACCAGTCGAGGCGACACCTTGACCTCGCAGTTCGTCGTGCTCGCGGGTGGCATCTTGCACAAGGCCAAGCTCCCGGGCATCCCCGGCATTGAAACCTTCAAAGGCAACGCCTTCCACACCAGTCGCTGGGACTACCGCTACACCGGTGGCAGTGCGACTGCACCCATGGAGAAGCTGAAGGGCAAGCGCGTTGCGGTCATCGGCACCGGGGCCACCGCCGTTCAGGTGGTGCCCCAGGTGGCCAAGGTCGCCGACGAGCTCTACGTCTTCCAGCGCACTCCAGGTGCGGTTGGTGTGCGCAACCAGCGTCCGACCGACGTCGAGTGGTTCAAGAGTTTGCAGCCCGGTTGGCAGCGCGAGCGGATCATCAACTTCACCAAGGCCGTGACTGGCGGACACCCTGAGGTTGACCTCGTCAACGACGGCTGGACCGAGTTCATGTGGGAAGACACCCAGGTGCAGTCGAGCGATGAGACCGAGAACGAGCGCCTCGAGCGGATCGACGTCGAGCTCATGGAGACCATTCGCCAGAGAGTGGCCGACATCATTGAGGACCCCGACACCGCTGAGCGCATGAAGCCCTACTGGGGCAAGCACTGCAAGCGGATCTGCTTCCACGACGAGTACCTCCCGGCGTTCAACCGTCCGAACGTGCACTTGGTCGACACCGAAGGTCGAGGCGTCGACGCCCTGACCGAGCACGGCGTGGTGGCCAACGGCGTGGAGTACCCCGTTGACCTCATCATCTACGCCTCGGGCTTCGAGGTCACGACCGACCTCTACCGCCGCCTCGGGTTCGACCCCGTGGGTAAGGGCGGCGTCAGCCTGTCGGAGCGGTGGTCCGATGGTGCCCACACCCTCCACGGCGTCATGGCCAGTGGATTTCCGAACATGCTGCTCATCAGCATCGTCCAAGGTGGCTTCGGCACGAACTTCTCCCACCTGCTCTCTGAGGCGTCCAAGCACGTGGCGTCGATCGTCGAGGCCTGTGTGGATGAAGGTATTCAGACCATCGAGCCTGAGCCTGCAGCTGAAGACGAGTGGTTGAACGTGCTGTTCACCATTGGTATGGGCAACGGCGCCTACTTCCAGCGGTGCACGCCGAGTTTCTACAACTCCGAGCAGCAGAGCATCGACATGCGCTCCGCTCGCAACCTCACCTACACCGGGAGCCTGCTCGACTACGTCGGCTATCTAGAGCGCTGGCGTGAGGATTCGACCCACCCAGGGACGACGACCACGGCGTAAACGAGCGACGGGGAGTCCGGCTCCACCGCTCCAGTCTCGTGCTCTCCCTTTCGTCGTTCGTGGCTGATGTCGAGCCATCATCGAACCCGCTGGTAACGAGAAGTTTATGGCCTGACATATTATGGTGAGCCATAAACTAGGAGTCGATGGAGCTCTGGGGAGGTGCGCCATGCGGAGTCATGACCGAGATGCCGTAACGGCGTTCCTCGAGAGCACGGTCGATCGGCCGACCTTCGGCATCGTCTACGGACGTCGGCGCATTGGGAAGTCGACGATGCTGGTCGATACAGCCGACCGCAGGAACGGCTTCTACTTCGAGGCAATTCGAGTCGAAACGCCGGCCCAGTTAGAACGCCTCGGAGCAGCGCTCGGTGCGTTCCTCGGCGTCGGGCGACTGGCAATTGCCAACTGGGAGGAAGCCTTCGCCCTCCTCCTCGGCCTCGGGGAGCGTGGTCCACTCCCGGTCATCCTCGACGAGTTCGGCTACATCGTCGAAGCTGACCCCTCGGTTGCATCGGTGCTGGCTGCCGCACTTGGTCCCGGAGGTCGACGGGGTCAGCAGAGCCAAGCCCGCCTCATCGTCTGTGGATCAGCGATCACCATCATGCGAGCCTTGACCGAGGGTCAGTCGGCGCTCCGAGGACGAGCCAGCCTCGAACTCGTCATGCAGCCCGATGACTTTCGAACGGCAGCAACGTGGCTCCCAAAGAGCGCCGACCTCCCCACCGCAACGAGAACGTTCTCCGTCATTGGTGGGGTGATCGGGTACGCCACGGACATGGTCAACTTCGATCTCCCAAAGGACCGGGACGACGTCGACCGATGGGTGGTTGACCGAGTTCTCAGCGCGTCGGCAACCCTCCACCGGGAGGCCACCACCTTGCTCGCCGAAGACCCGAACCTCGGTGGGAAGAGTGCGCTCATCCACCACGGGATCTTGGGTGCGATCGCCAACGGAACGGTGACGTCAGCTGGGATTGGGAAGGCGATTGCGCGCCAGGCCTCCAACGTCGACGTCTTCCTCCGCCGGCTCATCGACGCTGGATTCGTGACTCGCCATGAAGATCCAATCCGCAAGCGGCGCCCGGCGTTCTCTCTGGCCGACCCGTTCCTCCAATTCCACTACGCGGTCCTCGAACCCCATGGCGCACAACTTCGGGGACGCGACCCGAGCGCGCTGTGGGACGAGCGACTGAAGGCGACGTTCAACGCCAAGGTTCGTGGTCCCGTCTTCGAAGAAATGGCCCGGACGTGGGTTGCGAGGTTCGCGAGTCATGCAACGCTCCCTGTTCGTGACTTCCTCGGTCCATCCACGGTGGTCGTCGGTGGGATTGAGCGGCAGGTCGATGTCCTCGTCGCTGGTCCTGGGGCGGTCCCGAACGAGCGCACGATCACAGCGCTCGGTGAGGCGAAGGCTGGTGATCTCCTCACCACACGGCATCTCGATGATCTCGTGATGTTCCGAGGGGCACTCGGCGAAGACGCTACCGATGCGACGCTCTTCCTCTTCGGGGAACGCTTCCACCAAGAGCTCGTCACCGCAGCTGCCGGCAGACCTGACGTGCAACTGGTGGGTCTCGAGCGCCTCTACTTCGGTTCCTAAGGCAAGTCACCGCTCCAGCGGATGGAGCGACGGCTGCACGTTCTTCGGGTGAGCGCGCCGAGGAAACATCCTCCACCAGTGGCTGTGGGTCGAGCGACCAGTTCCAACGGGGTGGGTTGGGGGTTCTTCCACGATGAGGAGGAGGGAATCCTGGCCACGCTCGTCGGGGCCTCCACCGATACTGTTCTGGTCGTGGCAGCAATTCCTGACCTCGACCTCGACGAGATCCGAACCTACGCGGCGGGACGGGTTCCCGCGCACCTCCACGATCAGATCCAGATGGAGGTTGACGTGCGCGGAGCAACGGCAACCATCGTTCAGTGTCGACCCCCTTGGCCCGGCGGCTCAGGGACGGAGTGGACTCGGGAGGGTGTGGCGCGCATGAAGTACCGCGCCGCGACCAATGACTGGGTCCTCTACTGGTCCGACGCCAATTCGAAGTGGCAACGCTTCGACCTCATCGAACCTGGATCGATCGAGGAGATCCTCGACGGAATCGAAGAAGATCCAACCTTCATCTTCTGGGGTTGACGAGACCAAGCATCCTCCAAAGGATCACTCGGATCGTTCGCCGTTTCGTTCCGTCGGAGCGTCAGGCCGAGGTCGCTGCAGCGTTGTAGGCGTCGAGTTGCCCGGACGCCTCGATGTACTCCTCGACCCACCGGGCCATGACCGCACTGGTCTTCTCGACCTTCTCGAACTGACCGACGACTTGGCCGACGGGGTTGAAGGCGACGTCGACGGTCTGGTCAGGCCACTTGTGCGTTGCCGAGACGGCCATGCCCGACACCATGTACTGCAGCGGCATGCCGAGGGGCTCGGGGTTACCCTCAGCCGCCCAGGCTTCGGTCCAGTCGTTCTTGAGCATCCGGCAGGGCTTGCCCGTAAAGGAGCGGCTGCGCACCGTGTCGCGGGACGTGGCCTTGATGTAGGCCTCTTGCTGGACGGGAGTGTTCTCGGCCTCTTCGACCATGAGCCACTGCGAACCCGACCAGGCACCTTGGCACCCGAGTGCCAGAGCAGCAGCGATCTGCTGGCCGGAGCCAATGCCACCAGCAGCGAGGACGGGGCGAGGGGCCACGGCCTTGACCACTTGTGGCCACAGGACAATGGAGCCCACTTCTCCGCAGTGGCCGCCACCTTCGCCACCTTGGGCGATGATGATGTCGACGTCAGCTTCGGCGTGCTTCAAGGCTTGGCGTGGTGAACCACAGAGGGCGGCGACCTTGCGACCGCGGTCGTGGATCATCTTGATGATCTCAACCGGCGGCGTGCCGAGGGCGTTGGCGATGAGGGTCACCTTCTCGTGCTGGAGGGCGACCTCCACCTGCGGGGTGGCGGTGGCTTCAGTCCACCCGAGGAGCTGCAGCGAGTTGTCCTGACCTGGGTCGGGGAGGGGCACGCCGTGGTCGAGGAGGAGCTTGCGGGCGAACTCCAGGTGGCCGGTTGGGACCATCTTGCGGAGCATTTCGGCGAGTTCATCGCCCGACATGTCGGTGTCCATACCCTCGTACTTATTCGGGATCACGATGTCGACGCCGTAGGGGTGGTCACCAATGTGCTCGTCGATCCAGTTGAGCTCGATCTCGAGCTGCTCAGGGCTGAAGCCCACGGCGCCGAGGACGCCGAAGCCGCCGGCCTTGGCCACCGCCACCACCACGTCGCGGCAGTGGGTGAAGGCGAAGATGGGGAATTCAATACCGAGTTCGTCGCAAATTGGCGTGTGCATACCGCTATCTCTACCAAAGAACCGCCGAGTTGGCACATCCTCTGCCGTGGTGGTCGGAAGATGGGCGTTCAGGGCCTCACGCGATGCGACGGTCGTGGATGGCGCGGGCAGCGTGGAGTTCCGCTGCGGTGAGCGAGGAGGGGTCGACCTTGTGGGTTCGCGCCCAGTGGCGACCGACGGGGCACCGTTGGTAGCGGGTGGTGCCGAGGCGAATGGCTTTGTAGGAGGCGGCCGGAATCCAGTAGGTGCTGTAGCGGTGACCGTCGGCACACTCGACGACGACGTCGTAGCGGTCGGGATGGCGCCGCACCAGCGTTTGGACCACGACGAAAACCACAGCGACGATCACCAGGAACGTCGACGAGATGATGATGGCCTTCACGCCGTCATCGTAGAGAGGGCGGCGGGGTGGTTCTCGTCAGGCCTCGAGACCGAACTGGATCCCGAGATCTGCAACCGCGTGGCGGAAGAAGGTCTCGGCATTCTCAACCGATCCCACGAAGTGGCCGAAGAGCTCGAAGGTCAAGAGCCCGAAGACTGACGACCAGATGAGGAGTGCTCTGGCGGTGGCGTCAGGGTCGAGGTCACCGAGGACCACTGAGAGGGCGTCGAGGTCGAGCGTTCCACTCGGGAGTCCGCCAGGACCGAAGTCTCGGTGAGGAGGCGTGGCCGAACCGAGGGTCGCCGCGAAGGCGCAGGGGATGCGAGCAGCGGGTGCGATCGTCGCCTCAGGCGCGACGTAGTTGGGAATTGGGGTGCCGAAGATGAGGGCGTACTCGTGCATGTTGGACCGTGCCCACTCTCGGATGGCGCAGGCCAAAGCGACGAGGCGGTCGAGGGGTGGGTGGCCGATGCTCGCTGCAACCGATGCCTCGGCCACTGCGCCGAGGTCGTTGTAGGCGTCGACGATGAGCGCGGTGAGCAGCACATCGCGATTGGGGAAGTAGCGGTAGAGCGCAGATGAGGTCTGCTCCATCACCCGGGCAACCTCGCGCAGCGACAACGATGCGGCGCCCCGTTCAGCGACGAGGGTTCTGGCCTGCTGCTTGATCGCAGCGATCTTGGCGGCACGGTTCTGCTCGACCTTGGGTGATGCCATGGCTCCAGCATGCCACAGTCGAAGAAAAAGAGAGCACTGCTCTTGACGTGCTGTACTCCTTGAGTATTATGAGAGCACTGCTCTTAGAAATGGAGATTGACCGTGGAGAAATTCGTGATCGTGGGTGTTGGGGCAACGGGTCGGGCCGTGGCGAAGGCGCTCGAGGGAAGAGAAGCTGAGGTCATCCTCGTTAGCCGCTCAGGAGGTGGCGCAGATCTTCCCGGAACTCGAGTTGCCCGAGGGGATGCGGCCGATGCGCAATTCATGGCGCAGGTGGCAGTTGGGGCGACGGCGATCTTCAACTGCGCCAATCCGCCCTACAACAAGTGGTTGACCGATTGGCCGCCCGTTGCCGCCTCGCTCCTCGAAGCGGCGACGCGCAGTGGCGCCGTGCTCACGACGCTGTCCAACCTCTACGCCTACGGCCCTCCGACCGCACCGATGACGCCCCATGATCCATTGGTGTCGACGCTGCCCAAAGCCCAGATTCGGGCCACCATGTGGCGTGATGCGCTCGCGGCCCACGAGCGTGGCGATCTTCGAGCCACCGAAGTGCGGGCATCGGATTTCATTGGGAAGGGCAGTCAATCGATCTTCGAGCGAGCCCTCCCACAGATCGCCAAGGGTCGCACCGCAACCGTTTACGGCGATGTCGACCAACTGCACTCGTGGACCTACACCGGTGATGTTGGTCGGACCCTGGTCGCCGCTGCCACAACAGAGGCTGCCTGGGGTCGACCGTGGCACGCGGTGACGAACGAACCAGCGACCATGCGGTCGGTGCTCAGCGACATGGCGAGCGCGCTCGGTGCGCCGTCGCCGAAGGTGCGCTCGCTCCCGAATGGGTTGCTCAAGGCGATCGGCCTCGTCAGTCCGCTCATCGGCGAGCTCCCGAAGGTCGCCTACCAATTCGAGCGGCCTTTCGTCATCGATGACCACGAGACCCGGACCCTGCTCGGCCTCGAACCCACGCCGTGGTCTGAGGTCATCGCGGATGCAGTTGGTCGGTGAACGTGGAGTGGTTCTCTTGAGGGAGTTGCACTGAGCGAACGCTGATGCGGAGCTCGAACGTACGGTCGATAGTGGTCGCCAACGAGATGCTGGTCCACCAAGTTGCTTGAGGCCTCGGTTGGCTTTAGTGGTAAACTCACTTACCAATAACGCATATAATGCAAAACCTAATTACCGTCAGGGGATCTATGGTGACGCGACCTCTCCCAGTGCAAACGAAGCAAGCAGCGGTGGTCCTCGGCGGTCACCTCGCGACGTGGAGAAAATTGCAGGGGCTCACCGCAGAACAAGTTGCCCAGCGTGCGGGCACGACTCGCCAGACCCTCGGGAAGTTAGAGCGCGGTGACGCGTCCGTAGGGATGGCAGTACTCCTCAATGTGGCTCGGGCCCTCGGCCAACTTTCAGTCCTCATCGATGCTCTCGACCCCTACAACTCTGCCGTTGGGTTGGCTCGAGTTGATGAGATCCTGCCGAAGCGAGTCCGGCAATGATGCCGACTGCACGGCATTCCGTTGAGGTGTTCATCGATTGGCCAGACGCGCCAGTGGAAGTCGGCACTGCATACTTCTCCCTCCGCCGGGGGATCCTGTCAACGACGTTCGAGTATTCCGCTTCGTACCTCGCCCGACCAGATGCCTTCGCACAGGGCCCCGACCTCCCTCTTCGGGACGGGAAGATTCACGTCTCTGGGCTCCCCGGAGCGATGGCCGATACTTCTCCCGACCGATGGGGGCGAATGCTCATCACGAAGGGGATTGAGCAAGAGGCCCGCGATGCGCATCAGACCCCACCGTTGGTGACCGACGTTGACTTCCTCCTTGGTGTTCGCGATGAAACGCGACAAGGAGCACTGAGATTTCGACGGCCGGGTCAGTCTTTCGACGATGGCGGTCTCGTCCCTCAGGTGATTGAGCTCCCTCGGCTCCTCAGGGCTGCAGACCTCTTGGCTCGCGGGAGCAGTGGAGCGTCGGGGTTCGCTGCGATCAAAGAACTCTTGAACGCCGGTACTGGATC
>CAIQEU010000005.1 GCA_903870905.1 uncultured Actinomycetes bacterium
AACACGAGGACCGTCTGGTCCTGGCCGTCCTTGTCGAGGCCGTAGGCGAGGGCGGCTGCCGTCGGCTCGTTGATGATGCGCAGCACGTTGAGGCCGGCGATTGCTCCAGCTTCCTTCGTGGCGGTGCGCTGTGCGTCGTCAAAGTAGGCCGGGACGGTGATGACTGCGTCGGTCACGGTATCGCCGAGGTAGGCCTCGGCGTCACGCTTCAACTTCTGCAGGATGCGAGCTGAAATCTCCTGGGGCGTGTACGCCTTGCCGTCGATGTCGATCGTCCAGTTGGTGCCGATCTCGCGCTTGACCGAACGGATCGTGCGGTCGGGGTTGGTGATGGCCTGACGCTTGGCCACCTCGCCAACGAGGACTTCACCGTTCTTGGCGAATCCGACGATGGATGGGGTGGTACGACCACCTTCTGCGTTCGGGATGACGACTGGCTCGCCAGCTTCTAAGACGCTGACGACCGAGTTCGTGGTTCCGAGGTCGATGCCTACTGCCTTTGCCATGTTGCTTGCTCCTTCGTTGGTCCAGCACTGCTGCGAACCGTGAACCCCGCCACCGTGGCGTTCGTTCTGGAGACCATTGTAGCAAAGTTGATAGTGCTTGTGTCAACTTTTCTCGGTTTCTTCACTGAAGGTTGGAGAAATGCCAGATTTCAGGGTAATTCCGGGGGTATCGGGCGTCGAATCCCCTACGATCAGGCCAAAGGAGGCCCACCATGGCTGAAGATCACCCCGTCACGTTCACCAAGGGCGACCCAGAGACCGTGCTCGCTCCCCTCTCGGTGGAGCAGCGACACGTGCTCCAACAAGCAGGCACGGACGTCGTGGCGCTGAAGGCTGCCGCTGCCAAGTGGCCAACGCTGCTTGAAGCATGGGCATCACTGGCAGAAACTGCAGCTGACCCCGTCGAGTCCTACGCCTACGCCCGAGTTGGCTACCACCGCGGACTCGACCAACTCCGCCAATCGGGATGGCGCGGTTCAGGTGCGGTGAAGGCCAGCCACGAAGAGAACCTGGGCTTCCTCAGGTCCCTCAACGCACTCCGCAAGGCTGCAGAGGCCATTGGTGAAGAGGTGGAACCCAAGCGGTGCGAACTCTTCCTCTACCAACTCGACGGGAAGTGGCAGGACGTCCTGTCGTAGACAACGACGCCTGCACCGAGGAGTGCCGGAGGAATTCTGGATCCTCAGGTTCGGCTGGCTGCGTCGCCGAATGATGCGAGATCTCCCCATTCATCGGGTTCGTCGAACGGATGCTCGGCATATGCAGCGCTGTAGGCAGCATCGATTGCGGCCTCCCGCTCACGACCAGTGAACGCGCGAAGTGCAGCATCGACCAGTGAAGCGTCGGGAACTCCCTCGTGGAGGGCCCGAGCCTCAATGAGGATTCCTTCATCCACGGTGATCGTGATTCGTCTCCGTTGCATCTCGTGATCTCGCTCCATGGCCTGAGTGTTCCCTCGACAACTCTCCTACCGAGGCTCCCTCCAAACCTTGCTTGGGGCCTTACTTACGAAGAACTCCCTTGAGCGACGCGCACGCAACTCTCGTCGCCGTGGGCGTTCGCTAGCCTTCGTCTATGCCTGATCTGATCCTGCTCCGCCATGGCCAATCGCTCTGGAACGAACGCAACTTGTTCACTGGTTGGCACGACGTTCCGCTCACCGAACGGGGCCGGAGTGAAGCCGCGGCCGCGGGCCTCCTCCTCCGTGATGCCGATGGCATCGACATCACCGTCGTCCACACCTCACTCATCAGTCGGGCCATCATCACCGCCCAACTCGCACTCGAGACCGCTGAGCGGTCGTGGGTGCCGGTTCGACGGCACTGGCGCTTGAACGAGCGCCACTACGGCGCTCTCCAGGGCAAGGACAAGAAGGAGACCCGGGAGCGCTACGGCGACGAACAGCTCCTCGCGTGGCGCCGGGGATTTGCCACCCCGCCCCCGCCCCTCGACGCCGATGACCCCATGCAGGCTCGGTTCGACCCGCGGTATCGGGATGTGCCGGTCGATCTCCTGCCGTCAGCTGAGTGCTTGGCTGACGTCGTCATCCGGGCCCTTCCCTACTACCACGACGCCATCGTCCCCGACCTGTTGACCGAAGGTGCTCGCGGTGGTGCCGTCCTCGTCGTCGCCCACGGCAACTCGTTGCGCGCGCTGCGGAAGTACCTCGACAACACCAGCGACGACGACATCGTCGACTTGGAGATCCCCACGGGAATCCCCTACCACTACCGCCTGAGCGACGACCTCTCGGTGGTTTCGCAGGGCTACCTCGGCGATCCAGAAGCCGCCGCGAACGCAGCTGCGGCCGTCAAGGCGCAAGCTGGCTGATCGGCGCGCCGAGGTCATGTGACGGCGGCCAAACACTTGACATCACCGTTCGACAGGTCCCACCCCTCTGTCGTGCATGCCTAACGTGGTCGGGTGCACGACACCTTCGGCGAACTCCAGCACCTGTCGCCAGCACCTGACGCAGTCCGCCATCGCGTCACGACAGCCACAGCAACGGACCTCCGTGCAGCGCTCGACGCCATGGGTTTTGCGTCCCAAGATATCGACGTTGTCATCGCTAACTTCGACGAACTCATGTCCTCCGAGGAGGCTGTTGCCACTCTCGCTGCCATCGTCCACGCAACCCTCGCTGCCCACGACGATGAATCAGTCCCGCTCCCGGGGTACTACGTCGATCCCCAGTGCTGCGATCTCCATCGCCTCCTTCCACTCGTGGCCCTCGCCATCTGCCACGAAGACGTCGAAGCGCACCTGGCACAGCGAGGGGTCCCGGATTCGGTGATCGCTGCCACGAGTCGATCAACGGCGATGCAGGTCACCCTCCATAAGCAGTTCCATGGCTCACTCGGCGTGCTCAGCGGTTGGTGGCAGCTCTACGGCCAACGTGGCGGATTCTTGGAAATCGGGGGCCTGCACTACCACCGCATCATCTTGGGGGAGAGTCCCCTCGGACCAGACCGGTGGCTGAGTGAGCTGGAGCAGGAGCGGTTCGGTCCGGGATACCGCGTCGGCGATGAAGCGGTGGCGATGCACATCCCCCACGGCGCAGATCTCTCCGACGAAGCGGTCACCGCTGCGATGGAGGAGGCTGGAAGCGTTGTTCGTCGATTCTGGCCGAGCGAGGGACGGCGGATCGTGTCGCTCCAAACCTGGATGCTCGATCGCCAACTCCGCTCCTACTTGGCCCCAGGGAGTCGGATCCTCCAGTTCCAGGAGCATTTCACCCCAACCGGGCTGCATCGCCACGACACGCCGCTCACCATGCAGTTGCTCTTCGGCGCTCGCACCGCCGACCTCGACGCCGTGGCCCAACCAACGACGTTGCAGCGGGCGATCATCGACCTCGTACGCACCGGTCGTCACTCGCACTGGGAGATTGGGACCCGGATCTTGATCGATGGGAAGACCAGAGGGCATGAGTAGCTTTCTCACGGTTGGACATTCGAACGATTCGATCGAGGAGTTCGTGAATCGGCTCGGCCTGCATCACGTGAGTTCAGTTGCAGACGTTCGCTCCACTCCAATGAGCACGTTCGCTCCTCACTTCAATCGAGAGGTTCTCCGCATTTCGCTGAGGGAGCAGGGAATTCGGTACGCCTTCCTCGGGGCCGAGATTGGAGCGCGGTCCGAGGACCCTTCCTGCTACGAAGGCGGTCGAGTGCAGTTCCGTCGCCTCGCAGCGTCCGAACGATTCGGTAGTGGGATTGTTCGACTCGAGTCAGCGAGACCTGAAGAAGTCATCGCCATCATGTGCACCGAAAGAGACCCCCTGTGCTGCCATCGCACCATCCTCGTTGCCCAGACCTTGGTCGAGCGAGGACATTCGGTAGAACACATCCTCGGCGATGGCTCCCTTGAGTCTCATGATTCGGCAATGCAGCGGTTGATCCTTGAGACGAAGGCCACACAGCGTTCGCTCCTTGAACCAGAAGATGAGCCACTGTCTCGAGCCCTTGCACTGCGAGAACGTGACATTGCCTACGTTCGCGAGAGCCTGGCGTCTTCAACGGGAAGCGCAGGCTGAATCTCCACACGATCGACTGCGGGATTCGGCAGCAGCGCACTCGTTCAACACTGCTGCCACCGGCTATCTGTGGTGCAATTCTCCGAGGAGAAGGTGAATCTCTTCACGCTACCCATGCAACTTGCTCCTCCCTTTCGACCTCAAAAGCCGACAACCGGGCGCACGGAGCGCCCGGTTGTCGTTGGGGTGGGGTTTGGGAACCGCTCGTGGCGCTAGAGAGCGTCACTCCCACGTTCGCCAGTTCGGACTCGGACGACGGCTTCGACGGGGAGTACCCACACCTTGCCGTCACCGATCTTGCCGGTGGAGGCCGTCTGGACGATGAGGTCGACGATGGCGTCGCACTCGTTGTCATCGACGAGCACCTCCATGCGGAGCTTCGGGACGAAGTCCACCTCGTACTCCGCACCGCGGTACACCTCGGTGTGGCCACGCTGGCGGCCGAATCCTTGGACTTCGGAGACGGTCATCCCCGAGATGCCCGCCGTCTTCAACGCTTCCTTCACGTCGTCGAGCTTGAAGGGCTTGAGCACTGCGACAATCAGCTTCATGAGTTCGATCCTTTCAGAGTGGTGCGGTAGTGGGCTGGCCTAGCGACCGAGCGAGGTGACTCGCTCAGCGAAGGTCTCGACGGGGAAGGCTTCTTCGTCGTGGATGGCGAGGTCACCAACCTCGAGCACCTCATCGGACTCACGCAGTCCTCGGCAGATGAACTTGGTCACCATGAACAAGATGGTGGACATGATGCCGGTGTAGACGATGATCCACACCGCAGCGAGGAACTGCTCCCACAGCTGGTGCATCGAACCGGTGTAGAAGTAGCCACCGACCGAGAAGGAACCGCCACCGGAGAAGTCGCTGCCCTTGCCGTACTCGGTCATGCCCGGGTCGGCGAAGAGGCCGACCATGAGACCACCGAGGAGTCCGGCGATGCCGTGGGTGTAGACGACTCCGAGGGCGTCGTCCACCTTGGAGAACGGACGGATCTTCGGGAGGTAGTTCCAGGCGAACCACACGACCGAGGAGGCGATGAGGCCGACGAGCATGGCGCCCCAGCCGTTCATCCATCCAGCCGATGGGGTGATGGCCACGAGGCCCACGATCATGCCGTTGATAGCGCCGAGGAAGGTGGGCTTCTTCTGCTTCGAGAGGAACATGTCCATGAGCACCCAGGTCATGAGGGCAACTGCGGTGGCCACGTTGGTGTTGAGCACGGCCGCTGCAGCGTCGGCACCGGCGTAGAAGGGGTCACCACCGTTGAAGCCGTTCCAACCCATCCACAAGATGCCAGCACCGACGGCCACCATCATGAGGTTCGAGGGGACGGCGTGGCCACGGTCACGCTTCAGGCGTGGACCGACGATGGCGGCACCGACGAAGCCCGTCACACCAGCTGCCAAGTGGATGACGTACCCACCGGAGTAGTCAACGGCACCCTTCAGGGCGAAGAAGCCACCGCCCCACAAGAGACCAGCGTTGATGCAGTAGACGAAGGTGATCCACAGCGGCACGAAGACCACCCAGGCCCGGAACTTCATCCGACCGAGCAGCGATCCGAGGAAGAGCAGCGGGGTGATGGCCGCGAACACCACTTGGAAGTACATGAGGGTCGCGGTCGGGAAGTGCCACGGCACGAGCGTCTGCGCCTGCGCACTGGCCTGGGACTGCAGGGCCGTGTGGCTGACGGTTGGCCACGGCGTGCCGATCATCGCCGAGAAGATTCCCGACTTCTGACCGAACAGGTGGGTGAACGTCGTGGGGAAGGCCATGTTGTAGCCCCACAGCACCCACACGATGAGCGTGATGGCGAATCCACTGAAGGCCATCATCATGGTGTTGACAATCCACTTCTTCTGGATCAGTCCGCCGTAGAGCACGGCGATGCCTGGCAAGCTCATCAGGCCGACGAGCGTGGCGGCGACGAGCTGCCACGTGTTGTCTCCTGCGTTCAGCCAGGAGGGATACGGCAAGTTGGTTGCGGCTAGCACCCTGGTGTCTCCATTTCTGTCTCGGTGTTGCTCAGAGATGGCGACGACATTGGCGCCCTACCCGATTGGGTTGTCCAATTGTGGTCGGCGCAGATTTCTCGGCTGTCGCTTGCGTGTTACGACTTCGTGAACGGCCCTACCGCGTGCGCCGCACCATGGTGAGCCCATCACCAATGGGCAAGATGGTCGACTCGGTCCTCGGGTCAGCGGCCACGTGATCGTTGAAACGCCGGATGATCTCGGTCGATTCATTGGTGTCTGCGGGATCGGTCACCGCGCCGTGCCAGAGCACGTTGTCGATGAGGAGGACGCCGTTCGGGGCCAATCGCGGCACGATGGCTTCGTAGTAGTCGTGGTAGCCGGGCTTATCGGCGTCGATGAACGCGAGGTCGAAGGTGGGCTCGAGCGGGAGCGCAGCCAAGGTCTCAGTCGCAGGGGCAATCACCAAGGTGATCTGGTCAGCAATGCCGGCACGCTCCCAGTGGGTGCGACCAATGGCCGTCCACTCTTCGCTCACGTCGCAGCAGAGCAGGTGACTCCCCTCCCCCATGCCTCGAACGAGCTGCAGCGCGGAGTAACCGGTGAAGGTCCCGACCTCAACGGCACGCTTGGCGCCGAGCAGCGAGGCGAAGAGCTGCATGAAGCGCCCTTGCTCGGGAGCAATCTGCATCCCAGAAACACCACCGAGAGCTTTGGTCGTCTCGATGAGGGACTGCTCGATTTCGTCCAGAGGATCCTGGTGGGCCAAGAGGTAGTCCGAAACGGCATCGGTCAACAGGAAGGACTTCGGGGCCATGGCATCTCCTTCGGTACGTGGCATCAGTCTGACCGATCACCACTCGGTCGGCGGTAGGTTCCGGGCATGGATCTCGAAACCGCCCTCACCTTCGCCGCTACTCGCCGCAACGCGGTGCTCACGACGCTCCGTCGTGACGGCCGACCACAGCAGTCGGTCATCTTCTACGTCGCCAACAACGACCGCTTCACCATCTCGGTGACGGCCTCTCGGGCAAAGACGGCGAATCTCCGCCGGGACCCGCGTGCAGCGCTGTTCATCCCCGGGGATGGACCCTTCGAGTGGGTGAGCCTCGACGGCACGGTTGAGCTCTCAGCGGTCGCCGAAGATCCCCACGATGCGGTGGCCGATGCCCTCGTCGACTACTACCGCACTGGAACCGGCGAGCACGAGGACTGGGAGGCCTATCGAGCAGCGATGGTGACTGATGGTCGACTCCTCGCCACTTTCACCGCAACGGCGGCAACCGGCATTCTCCCCGACTGACGCAACACTGGTGAATCCTCGCTAGCGTCAGCGCCATGGATACCACCACCACTGCAGCAACGATCGCCGGTCCCATTGGATCCCTCGGCGCCGGGTTCTACTTCTCTCCGACGTCTCAGCCCATTGCTGATGCCATTGGGATCAACACCGGCCTCCTCTACGGCGCAGGTCGTGGCGGCATGATCGCCGATGCCTCGGTCGAAGAAATCGAGGAGATCTTCTACTTCTTCAAGACCGGCTTCATCGCTGGTCTCGTGAACGGTGGTCGTGCTTCGGCCAGCGAGGCCGACATCATGGCCGCGCACCTAGAGAGCATCACCGACTACGCCGAAGCCCACTTCGCTGGTGTCGACGCTGACGTGCTGTCGGCGTTCGCTGCAGCTGCAGAAGCCGTGGTTGAGGCAGTCCCCGCAGGCCACTACCCGATCTTCGATGGCTACGCCGCCGTCACCGCTCCCGAATCGCTCGTCGCAGCGGCCTACCTCGCCGTCGTGCAGCTCCGGGAGCTGCGTGGTGGCGTCCACACCGATGCCGTGAAGGACGGCGGGATGGCACC
>CAIQEU010000006.1 GCA_903870905.1 uncultured Actinomycetes bacterium
CCCTCGGGAGATGGCGACGTACAAAGGATGGGCGGATCTCCTCCCCAGCCTCATCGCGTGGTTGGAATCGCCGTCTGGATAGCGACCTATCGGCGCTGGATCTAGAATGGACGTTCCAGCGTTGCTGGGAGGCCTGGGTAGCTCAGTCGGCAGAGCATCTCACTCGTAATGAGAAGGTCCGGAGTTCGATTCTCCGCCCAGGCTCCACGTAATCCCTGACAGGAACCCACATACCGAGGGTTCCATGCTCTACACAACTTCACCAAAACGGTGCTGGGGACGCGATGGGGACGCGTTCTCTAGAAAAACTTCGCCCACTTGCGACCTCAAAACGTCACTTTCTGGCTCACATTGCAGGAGCCAGTTCCGTGCGTGAGCGAGGGTCAGGTCAAGTGGTTTTTGACCGGTCGAAGGGTTGCTACAAGGCGCGTCTCCGGGTCGGAACATTGCCGAATGGTCGTGCGCAACTACGAACGAAACAAGCGAGGACTCTGGCTGAAGCAAAACGACTGTTGAAGTCCATGCAGGCCGAACTTGGGTCTCCTCAAACACCGGTCACATCGTCTGCGACCTTTGGTGACTTCGCCCTTCACTATTTCAGTCACGGTGCAACGCAGCGTCTACGAGCCTCAACGCTCTCGAACCACACATATCACTTGCACCGCTACTTGTTGCCGGCGCTCCACCATCGGCCACTCGGTGACATCACAACTCGGGAACTGGAATCGCTCTTGTACGGCCATCGAACATCACTTTCAGCCGCAACGGTCAATCTGCTTCGTTCGATTTTGAGCTGAACCACACTGGGTTTCCTGGAGGGTTCCGAGCTCAAGTGGCCCATCTGACAGAGGGAAGCGAGGATTCTTCGTCGGCCCAGCATTGAGCCTGCCGCAACTGAGCCATCGATATACTGCTAAATACACCCTATAGGGGTTTTATGAAGTAGCAGGGCTCACCTAATACTGCAGAATACCTACATAGTGGGTAGAATGTAGACATGATCGGCGTGCCACCACTCGACCTCATCGCTTCGATCGCTGAAGACCAGTGGGGTCTCGTCACGCGTCGACAGGCCGAGCGGCTTGGCGTGACACGTAAAGCCTTCGAGGGCCTCAGCGCACCAGGACGGCCGCTTGTTCGAATTGCGAGCGGGGTCTATCGAATGGCAGGTGCGCCCCTCGCAGAGCACCTCGCGCTCAAGGCGGCATGGCTACAGCTCGAGCCGAGCGTCTTCGCCTATGAACGAACCTTCGAGCAAGGAGTCGTCTCCCATCGCTCGGCAGCGGCCGTCTTTCGGATCGGACACCTTCCCGAACAATCCCATGAGTTCACGGTGTCACGCCGACGCCAGACCCGTCGTACTGACGTCAAACTCCACCTCCGCCGCTATGAGGCAACGGACTGTTCAAGGAATCAGGGACTGCTTCTCACTCGTCCCGCAAGGATCGCCGGTGACCTGCTCGCCGATCGTGAAGATCCTGGTGCAGTAGGTCACCTCATCGCCGATGCACTTCGCCACGACCTCGATCAGCCCGGCGCCATGGCGCGAGCCCTCATTCCGCATGCGCTGAACTTCGGCCTACGACGTCGTGATGGTCTGGCGCTTCTTCGCTGGCTCCTCGAACTGGTTGGAGATCCGGCAATGGACACATGGCTGCGCACCGCGCGCATTGCCCTCCAGGTCGACGACCGGGAGAACTACCTACGAAGTCGTCGAACGTCCAATGAATGAGAGGCACAGTTCTCGATACGCGACAGCCGGAGCGTTCCGCAGCGCGCTGACCGCTCGCCTCAGAGAAGTCGCCAAGGACGGACGATGGACACTGCACGATCTCCAGCGTCAATTCGCGTACGACCGCCTCCTCGAGCGTCTATATCTCGTCGACCAAGGATGGATCGTGAAGGGGGCGACCGCACTTCTCGCCCGCGAGTTGGGAGTTCGAGGGACGACTGACATTGACCTTCTGCGTCTAGTCGAACCAGCGCAAGCCGAGATCGAGCTTCGTCGGGCTGCTGGACTATTGCTCTCCGACTGGTTCACCTTCGAGGTTGGGTCGGCAACACCGGTTGCTGATGGCGTGACGGGCCTGCGACTTCCAATCACCGCTCGGATAGGTGCCACCTCCTGGTCCGAGTTCCACGTTGACATTGTTGGTTTGGGAGTCACGATGACCGGAGTCATCGAAATCGTTCCGGCCCTCGCTCGCGTGATGATCCCTGATGTCACACAACCGCCCTATCAGGTCTACCCACTCGTTGACCATGTCGCCGACAAGCTTGCGGCGATGTACGAACTCCACGGCCCATCACTGCGACCGTCAACTCGCTTCAAGGACCTCGTCGACCTCGTTGCCATCGTGACGCAAGCATCGATAACCGCAACGGATCAACGTCGCGCAGTCGAGTCCGAATTCGCGCGGCGCACACTCGAGGTTCCGGATCGACTCGTCGTCCCTGACCGTGAGCTTTGGGTCCGTGGCTACCAACGTGAGGTAGAGCGCTCGTTTCTTGATGTTGCCGTTGAGCTCGACGACGCCCTCGACATTGTGGGCCGTTTTGCGAATCCCGTCTTCTCGTCGACAGCTCGAGGCGTCTGGATGCCCGATCGACTCGCGTGGGTAGGAGAGTGAAAATGACTCCTTCGAAGATGATGAGCCCGAGGGCAGTCGCTACGCGGCCGTTGACTCTGCCGAGACGTGGTCAGAAGCTTCAGAATGCCCATCTGTCGACCGATTCGACAATGAGCCCGCCGAAACGGGGATGCTTGGATTTAGATTGCACTCTGAATACATGAGCAACGACCGTCAGCAAATCAGTCAGCAGTTCACCTGCGCGGCCACCGTCAAGTCGAACTCTGCACGAGATTCGGAGACCGTCAAGAAAAGAGGGTTGACCCCTTGCAAATTGCAGTAGATATTGCATCTGAATTGAGAGTGCAAAGGCCATTTGAGTTCTCCGACGTCAGCAAATCCGTCAGCAAATATTTCGTACGAGCACATTTTGGGGCGGATGCGGGCGGACGAAGAACCCAGTAAACTAAAGGAAATTCGGACGTTGACGGATTTCTGCGAACACCAAAAATCGAGATGGTTCATTGAGTACTGCGATTAGAGAACCTGTTTAGCGTTGCGAGCGTTCGCTCGCTTGAGCAAAGGGGCGTGATCCGTCCCCTCGCTGAAGGCTGTACGGAACAGCAAATCCGCGCAGAGTGCCCGGTGTTGAAACCACTGACGCCTGGATCCGATGGTTGGGCTACTTAGTCCGAAGGTGGAAGACGTTGCTCAGGGAGGTCGCCCATTCGAATTCCTCCTCGGTGATTGGACCACCGGTGTCAGAAAGTGCAGTGGCGATGACGGTGTCAAGACTGTCTTGCGCTTCAATGGCCATCGCCACCGCCTGCTGAACGAAGCCCGAGATGCTCTGCGTCGCACCACTTCGCACCAGGGCGTGAAGGACGCCAACATACTCCTCGGGAAGAGTGACGGTGATCTTCTTCATTGCCATACTCATGACCATACCGAACACCACCTCGTGAACGGAGGGGCATCCTCCGACGGTCCCAGCGTGCCGAGGGGCGTTGCACAGCGTCTCGCTAGACGCTTCCCTTCGCCATGTTCTCGAAGCGGGCGTAGTTCCCGAGCCAGGCCAGACGGGCGGTTCCCGTCGGTCCGGAGCGGTGCTTGGCCACGATGATCTCAGCCAGCCCCTGCTCTTCGGGCGTCGGGTTGTCGGAGTACATCTCTGGACGGTGGAGGAAGAGCACCACGTCGGCGTCTTGCTCCAAGGATCCCGACTCTCGGAGGTCAGAGAGCATCGGTCGCTTGTCGGGTCGCTGCTCGAGGCCACGGGACAACTGCGACAGCGCGATTACGGGACACTCGAGTTCTCGGGCCAGGATCTTGAGACCACGGCTCATCTCGGCGACTTCGACTTGGCGGTTCTCGGCTCGAGACCGCCCGGTCATCAGTTGGAGGTAGTCGATGAGGACGACGCCGAGGTCGCCTTGTTGCTTCTTCAACCGTCGGGCACGGGCCCGGATATCCATCACGGTGAGGCGAGGATTGTCGTCGATGAAGATCGGCGCATCAGACAGTCGAGTCACCGCCCGTGAGACCTTCTCCCAGTCGGAGTTCTGTAGCTGGCCCTGGCTCATGCGCTTCGCGTCGATGCGCGCCTCTGAGGCCAAGATGCGCTGAGTGAGCTCCATATGGCTCATCTCGAGGCTGAACATGAGGGCAGGCCGGCGGAGCTTCACGCCACAGTTGGCGATGATGCCGAGGGCCAGCGACGTCTTTCCCATGGCCGGTCGAGCGCCAATGATGGTGAGTGAGGTGGGTTGGAGTCCAACGAGGATGTCGTCGAGTTCGTAGTACCCGGTGGCGAGACCAGAGAGGGTCCCATCACGCTCAGCGATGGCCTGAATGCGATCGAGACTTGGCCCGAGGAGTTCGGTGAGCGGTCGCATGGTCTCGGTCGATCGTGCTTCTGAGACCCTCAAGACCTTCTGCTCAGCTTCATCAACGATGGCTTCGACGTCATCGGGGACACTGAAGGCGAGGTCGGAGATCTCACCAGCAACCGTGATGAGCTTGCGTAGCGTCGAGTGTTCGTTCACGATCGCCGCGTAGTAAACGGCGTTGACGATGGACGGCACGTTGGCCTGGAGCATCACGAGGACGGATGGGTCACCAATGAACTCCATCTGGTCCTTGCGGCGGAGCTCATCGGCAACGGTCACCGCATCGACGGGCTCCCCGCGGTTGTAGAGGCTGATGATGGCGTCGAAGATGAAGCCGTGGGCTGGCTTGTAGAAGTCGATGGCGTCGACGCTGTCAAGCACCGCGGCAACGGCATCAGCGGAGAGCAGCATGGCGCCGAGGAGCGACTCTTCGGCCTCCAAGTTGTGGGGAGGAATCCTCGATCCGCCCTGGTCGCTCCGACTCCTCGGGCCGCTGTTGTCGTTCATCGTCATGGTGTGTCGATCCTCGCGTGAAGTGGCTGTGGAGCGCTCGGCTGAAGTGGTGGCGCATCATGGGGATCTCCCTGTGGAGAACCCTGTGAATCTGTGGAGAACCCTGCTGCTGTCGTGGAGAACTCCAGCATGGCTATGGAGGATGCACGGGACATTGCGTCAGTATTCCCATGAATACTGCCCTCTGGTTGTCACAGGTCATCCCCAGCCTGTGGAGCGAACGAGGATCCTTTGGTCCTGTGGATAACCCAGGGGAGAACAGTCGACCAGATGCAGAACGGGGGCGCCAGTGGCGCCCCCGTTCTGCATCTCGTCCCTCGTTCTTCCTGGGTTATCCACAGGACTCAAGAAGAACTGCTCTCTCCACAGGTTGGGGATGACCTGTGACAACCAGAGGGCAGTATTCATGGGAATAC
>CAIQEU010000007.1 GCA_903870905.1 uncultured Actinomycetes bacterium
GAGGGTCGAGACCCGAACCTGATTGACACCCTGGTGGCCGCTGGTGGACCAACGGTCGTCGACTGCCACAGCGACCCCCACCACCACCGCAGTGTCCTCACCCTCCTCGGTCCGGCCGATGCAGTGGTTGCTGGGGCTCTCGGGATCCTGAGCGCAGCACGCCGCACCCTCGACCTCGTTTCCCACGAGGGCGTCCACCCTCGCTACGGCGTCGTTGACGTCGTACCCTTCACGCCGTTCCTCCCCAACCGGGATCCATCGACCGCCGTTGACTTCACTGAGGCATCAGCGGCCGCAACCACCTTCGCTGCAGCTGCAGCCAGCCGGGGACAAGCAACCGCGACCTACGGCGTCGGCGGCTCGTTCGCCACCTTGCCCGAACTCCGGCGTCACCTACGAACCACACCGACGCCCGAGGCGCATGCCGGGATCATCAGCGTCGGCGTACGTGACGTACTCATCGCCTACAACGTGATCGTGACTGGGCTCGATTCGTCGGCGCTCGCCCAGGTTGCGAGCGCAGTGCGGTCGCCTGAGCTCCGCACGCTCGGACTCACCCTCGGCGACGGACCAGACGCCGTACTCCAGGTGAGTTGCAACATCGTTACGCCGTTCACCCTCACCCTCGACCATGTGGTCGACCGCGTGGCCGATACGCTCCCCAAGGGAGCCAGTGTTCTGCAGGGCGAACTCGTGGGCCTCATGCCCGCTTGGGCCCTCACCGCACTCCCCCCGGGGCGGTGGTCCGAACTCGGCGTGTCGCCGTCCTCAACGCTTGAGGCACACCTCAAGCACTCGTAATTCCTAGGAGGCGCTCACCGCGACGGTGCGGCGCTCGACCGCACGGGCACGACGGAGACGGCGGCGCTCACGCTCGCTCATTCCTCCCCAAATTCCGAACTTCTCCCCGTTGGCGAGGGCGTACTCGAGGCAGTCGTTCTGGACGACACATCCACGGCACACTTCCTTCGCCTCCTTGGTGGATGCCCCCCGCTCGGGGAAGAAGAGGTCTGGGTCAACTCCCATGCAGTTGGCCTGGGTTTGCCAGCCTTGGTCTTGTCGTCCGTTCAGTACCACGCTTACGTCCATGAGTTCCCCCCGGTCTCGACACCACCTCAATGTGGCACCGATGTAATTACAACGATGTCATTGTCCCCCATAACCATCAATCTGGCAAATGGAACGCCCGAAGGTGGACTGCTCAGGACCTAGCCAGCAGGCCGGAGCAGTCGTCGCTGCTTCAAGAAATCAACGAGGGCGTAGCCGCCAATCTGGTCGTTGGTGGTGTAGAACGTGCGCCCCTTATTCACCCGAGAGATCTGCTCGACGAACGGATACTCCGTTCGGTCGAGGTCGAGGGCGAAGGTATTGATGGTGATTCCTGCCCGAGTGCACCGGAGCACCTCTGCCATGGTCAGGTGCTGGGTGTAGGGAAGCGGCGGGTAGTTGAAGTAGGGCAGGCCGCTCGTCGGATCGATGTGGGAGGTGGGCTCACCATCGGTGATGACGATGATCTGCTTGGTCCCCCGCTCCTTGGCCAGCAGCTTTCGACTGAGCATGAGGGCGTGTTGGAGATTCGTGCCGTACTGATTGTCGTCGAGGGCCAAAGTGGCCACGTCTTCGGGCTTCAGCTCATAAGCCAGGAGCGAGAAGCCCACGATGGCGAAGTAGTCCCGCGGAAACTTCATCGACACCAGCTGACTGAGGGCCATCGCCAGACGCTTCGCTGGGACGAAGTTCCCGCGCATCCCCATCGAGAGCGAGAGGTCAAGGCACAGCACCGTGGCCGACCGAGTGAGCGCTTCGTTCTCCACGACTTCGAAGTCATCGGGCGAGAGGCGGACGGGTGTCCCCCGCCCCGATCGCCGGACCGCGTTGTGGACGGTGGCCGACAGATCCAAGTTCATGGGATCGCCGAACTCATAGGGCTTGGTGGTCTCTTCACGGTCGTGACCGGTGCCAATCAGGGTGGACTGGTGGTCGCCGAGGTCACCACCACGGATTTGGTCGAAGAGGTCGGCGAGGGCTTGTCGGCCGAGGGCACGAATGCCCTGGGCCGTGAGTTCGAGCTTGCCGCCAGTGTTCTTGAGCACCCCGGCGTCTTGCATGGTCTTGGCCAACTTCGACAGCTGCTCGAGGTGGCGAGCGGCGTCATCGGAGAGGTTCCGACGGATGGACTCAATGTCGAGCTCGGACAACATCGACGGGGTGACCCGACGCTCGAGCATTTCTTCGAGGCGGCCGAGTTCGTTCAGTTGGCTGGCCACGTCGGTGGCCTCCGCCATCGACATCTGCCCCATACCCCGCATCTGGTGCGCACGGTCCCAACCAGCATCGGGAAAAGCTCGCTCTAAGTTTCGACTGAGGCGGTCCATCTGCCAGTTGAGATCAGCGTTGTCCATGAGTGAGCTCATGAGCGAGGAGAGGTGTGCTCGCTGCTCGGGACTCATGGAGTTCCACATGGCTTGCGCTGCTGCCATCCGGTTCGCCAGTTGCTCGAGGAGGTCGTCGAGGTTCTCTGCCCCGGGGAAGAGGTCACCGAACTCTTCCATGAACTCGCTGAAGGCCTCGTCGGTGTCCTTGCCGTCGGCCCGCATCTCGAGGAGCTCGTTCAAGCTGTCGAGCGCATCTCGCATTCGACTGAGCGCTTCATCATCCATCGATCCGAGCGCATCGGCCATACCCTGGAAGTAGGTGTCGGTGATGTCTTTGCGGAGTTCTTCCACCATCTGCTCGAACTGCTCTCGAGCCTCGGTCGACACGAAGTCGTAGTGCTGCATGGACTGAATCCGGCCCGGCACGTCGCCGGGGAGGAGATCGAGCGCCATCCGTCGCTCGGCAGTGACCTCGCTCGTGACATCGATTCGCCGATCGTCACCGGATTCGAGCGCCTCGGTGTCGAGTTCGTCAATCGCAGCGCGCTCGAGGCCCTCGATGGCCTTCAGTTGATCGGCGTACTGCGCGAACTGCCCATCAGGATCGCCGCGTTCTTCCAGTTCCCGTCGACGCTGACGCACCTCTTCCAAGATGTCTCGCAGTCCTCGGACCTGTTCCCCATCGGGCTTCTCGAAGCCCTGGCGGAGCAGTCGCTCGAGGGCCTCTTCGACGTCACCGTTCTCGAGCAGGTCATCAGCGAGTGCCGCCAAGAGACCATCAGCGTCCACCTCGGTGAACTCTTGACTCCCATCCCAGGGTCGGTAGACGTACTCGGCGTCCATGGCTTACCGGCGCCGCTGGCGGTAGAGGGCACGAGCGCCCGACGCGTCCTTGTTGAGGCGCTTGGTCAGGTGCAGGCCATCGAGGAGGAACTCGAGCGCTGCTGCCATCTCTTCGGGACCAGCACTCGCTCCAGCGATTGCTCGGGTCGGCGGCTCGAACAGCGGGAGGTCAGCGAGGGTTTCGAGGTAGATCGATGCCGGCAGATCTTCACCAGCGTGGATCACCGTCTCCTCGGTGACCGATTCCACGAGTTCAGCCGAGTCATCGAGGACTACCCGGCGACGGAACACCTGCAGCGTGGCCATGGCCGCGAGTTGTGCGACGAGTTCACTCTCGAGACCGTCTTCGAGGGCTTCGAGTTCGATTTTGCCTTGGGTCGAGGTCACCATGGCGGCGAGGTCACTCGGGCGTGGCACCACGACCTGGTCACCGAGGCGCAGCGCCCGTCGGTAGGCATTCGCGATGACGGATTCGTAGTTGGCGACGGTCAAGCGGACCGAGACACCTGATCGCTGGTTGATCGCCGTACTGCGTCGGGCGAGTTGACTGAACTCCGCAACGATTTCAGCGAGGTAGTCCGGAACGATCGTCGGGAGATTCCCGGTATCGACCGAGGCTTCTTGCTGCATGATCTGCACTTCGAGGCCAGTCTCCCTCGGGTAGTGGGTGCGAATCTGGGCCCCGAATCGGTCCTTCAACGGGGTGATGATCCGTCCACGGTTCGTGTAGTCCTCAGGGTTGGCCGAGGCGACGAGCACGAGGTCCAGCGGCAACCGGATGCGGTGGCCGCGAATCTGGATGTCGCGCTCTTCGAGCACGTTCAAGAGGCCGACTTGGATGCGCTCGGCGAGATCGGGAAGTTCGTTGATGGCGAAGATCCCACGGTTGACTCTCGGAACGAGGCCGTAGTGCACGGTCAGTTCATCGGAGAGGTAGCGGCCTTCGGCAACTTTGATGGGGTCGACCTCGCCAATGAGGTCAGCAATGGACGTGTCGGGCGTGGCCAACTTCTCGCCGTAGCGATCCTCGCGGTGGAGCCAGGTGATCGGGGTGTCGTCACCCATCTCAGCAACGAGGTTCTTGGCGTGGCGAGAGACGGGGTGGTAGGGGTCGTCGTTGATCTCCGAGCCAGCGACCACGGGAATCCACTCGTCGAGGAGCGCCACCATTGACCGGATGAGGCGGGTCTTGGCTTGGCCGCGCTCGCCGAGCAAGATGACGTCGTGCCCGGCCAAAATCGCGGTCTCGAGTTGGGGAATCACGGTGTGCTCGTAGCCCATGACTCCCGTCACGAGGGGCTCGCCGGCTGCGATCTTGGCAACCGCGTTCCGTCGAAGTTCTTCAGCCACGCTGACCGAGGTCCAACCAGAACTCCGGAGGGCCCCAAGCGTTGCGGGCAAGGTGGACGGATCGGTCGAAACTGGCGCAGGTGAACTCGGCATGGTTGGAGCCTAGAGGTCATCGGTCCTGCAGTTGCAGACAGGGAAACAACTGGCGACGACCTTCTGAATGGACCGTCCAATCCGGCACTAGATTGACGGAGGCTTGCGAACAGAATCACGACCTCACATGAGGTCGACAGAGAGGAGACCCGTGGCTGTCGACGACGCAACGAGGACCGAGGTCAGCCTCGGTGGACGACGAGGTGGCCCAGATGTCGCCACCCTCCGAACCGACAAGTGGTGGAAGCTTCCAGCCGTCACCGTTGCTGGGCTTTCTGCTTTCGTGGTCTACGCCACGTGGGCGGCATTCTTCGGTGACCAGAACTTCTTCCTTGTCGAGCACAACTTGATTTCCCCCTTCTACTCCCCGTGCCTCGGCCACGTCTGCAAGGCAGCTGGGAATACCGGTTCGCCGTTGTTCGACTGGTGGCGAATCTCCCCTGCGCTCATCATCTTGGTGTTCCCGCTGGGATTCCGAATGACCTGCTACTACTACCGCAAGGCCTACTACCGCTCCTTCTGGCGCTCGCCGGTTGCCTGCGCGGTCCAAGACGCGCACTCGAGCTACAGCGGCGAGACCAAGGCCCCGCTCATCCTGCAGAACATCCACCGCTACTTCTTCTACGCCGGCCTCGTGTTCAACGTGCTGTTGACCATTGACGCCGTCGAAGCCTTCATGTGGCCCGTCGGTGGCGTCCACATGAGCATCGGCACGCTGGTGCTCTGCGCCAATGCCTCGCTGCTCTGGCTCTACTCGCTCAGCTGCCACGCCTGCCGCCACCTCTGCGGTGGTCAGGTGCGGAGTTTCTCCAAGCACCCCATTCGCCACAAGCTCTGGAAGTTCGTGACGCCGCTCAACGCTCGCCACATGCAGTTCGCCTGGGCCAGCCTCATCGTCGTGGCCCTCTCCGACGTCTACGTGCGTCTGGCCGCGAGCGGCGCCATCACCGACATCAAGATCTTCTAGGTCGAGCCGAAAAGGAATCTGAACCCATGGCTACAACCGAACACCACAGTTACGACGTCATCATCATCGGCGCCGGTGGCGCTGGCCTCCGGGCTGCCATTGAAGCCAAGGAGCGTGGCCTCAAGGTCGCACTCGTGTGCAAGTCCCTCCTCGGCAAGGCCCACACCGTCATGGCCGAAGGCGGCGTCGCTGCTGCGATGGGCAACGTCTACGAAGAGGACAACTGGAAGGTCCACTTCCGCGACACCATGCGTGGCGGCAAGATGCTCAACAACTGGCGCATGGCGCAGTTGCACGCCCAAGAGTCTCCGGACCGAGTCCTCGAGCTCGAGGCCTGGGGTGCACTCTTCGACCGCACCAAGGACGGCAAGATCCTCCAGCGTGACTTCGGTGGTCACCGTTACGCCCGCCTCGCCCACGTGGGCGACCGCACCGGCTTGGAGCTCATCCGCACGCTGCAGCAGAAGGCCGTGTCGATGGACATCGACGTCTTCATGGAGTGCAAGATCCTCCGCCTGCTCCGCGACGACAACGGTCGCATCGCTGGAGCGGTGGGCTACTGGCGTCCAACGGGTGAGTTCATCACCTTCGCCGCCAAGGCCGTGATCTTGGCGTCTGGTGGCGTGGGCAAGTCCTGGAAGTACACCTCGAACTCGTGGGAAGGCACCGGTGACGGCCACGCCATGGCGCTGTGGGCCGGTGCTGAGCTCATCGACATGGAGTGCGTCCAGTTCCACCCGACGGGCATGGTGTGGCCGCTGTCGGTGCGCGGCATCCTCGTCACCGAAGGTGTCCGTGGTGACGGTGGCGTGCTCCGCAACAGCGAGGGCAAGCGCTTCATGTTCGACTACGTGGCCGATATGTTCCGGGCCGAGACGGCTGAATCCGAGGAAGAAGCCGACAAGTGGTACGACGACCACACCGCAGGTCGCCGCCCTCCAGAACTCCTCCCCCGCGACGAAGTCGCTCGCTCGATCAACGCTGAGGTGAAGGCTGGTCGTGGAAGCCCGCACGGCGGCGTGTTCTTGGACATCGCCACTCGACGCAGCGCCGAGTTCATCCGTCGCCGTCTCCCGTCGATGTACCACCAGTTCATGGAACTCGCCGGTGTGGATATCACGACCACCCCCATGGAAGTTGGCCCGACGCTGCACTACATCATGGGTGGCGTCCGTGTCGATGCCGACACTGCTGCGACGGGCATCCCGGGCCTCTTCGCCGCTGGTGAAGTCGCCGGTGGCATGCACGGTTCCAACCGCCTCGGCGGCAACTCTCTCTCCGACCTCATCGTCTTCGGCCGCCGTGCCGGCATGGGTGCAGCCGACTTCATCGAAGGCGCATCGGGCGAGCCGACCTTCAGCCAAGCTGAAGTGGACGCGGTCATTGCAGAGGCGCTCGAGCCGTTCTCCCGTGAGTCTGGCGAGAACCCCTACGACATCCAGCACGACTTGCAGGAGCTCATGCAGGCCAACGTCGGCATCATCCGCACCGGCGCTGAGATCGACGAGGCGCTGGAGCAACTCGAAGTCATGAAGGACCGAGCTGCCAACGTTGCCGTCAAGGGCGGCCGGATCTACAACCCGGCGTGGAACCTCGCCACGGACCTCGGTGCGATGCTGACGGTGTCGACGTGCGTGGCCCTCGGTGCCACCCACCGAAAGGAGAGTCGTGGCGGTCACACCCGCGATGACTTCCCGAAGGCTGACCCAGAGCTCGGCAAGGTCAACATGGTCCTGTCCCAACCACAAGGAACGGGCGTCCGTGGGGCCGTGAAGGTCGACCCGCAACCCATCCCTGAAATGCCCGAAGAGCTGAAGGCTCTGTTCGAGGAGGCGAAGTAATGGCTGATGTGACGATGCGCCTGTGGCGCGGCGACCAAGACGGCGGCGAACTCGTCGACTACACGATTGAGGCCCAAGAGGGCGAAGTCGTCTTGGACGTCATCCACCGCCTCCAGGCGACCCAGATCCCTGATCTGGCTTGTCGCTGGAACTGCAAGGCCGGAAAGTGTGGGTCCTGCTCGGCAGAGATCAACGGTATGCCCCGCCTCATGTGCATGACGCGAATGGACCAGCTCCCCGAGGGCCCCGTCACCGTGACGCCTATGCGGACCTTCCCCATCATTCGCGACCTCGTCACCGATGTCAGCTTCAACTTCGAGCAGGCCAAGCGCGTTCCCGCCTTCAACCCGGGCACCGTCCCTGCCGACGGCTTCCGCATGCAGCAAGCGGACGTGGAGCGTGGCCAGGAGTTCCGTAAGTGCATTGAGTGCTTCATGTGCCAGAACGTCTGCCACGTGATTCGCGACCACGAGGAGAACAAGCCCAAGTACGCCGGGCCTCGATTCTTCATTCGCTACGCCGAACTCGAGATGCACCCCATGGACACCAACGACCGTCGTGAACTCGTGCGGGAGAAGATGGGCCTCGGCCTGTGCAACATCACGAAGTGCTGCACTGAGGTGTGCCCTGAGCACATCAAGATCACCGACAACGCCATCATCCCGTTGAAAGAGCGCGTCGTCGACGCCCACTACGACCCGGTGGCGTGGCTTGGCCGGAAGATCTCAGGTCGCAAGAAGCGCACGGCTGACGAGGCCGCAGCGCATCGCCCCTAGGTCTTCGTGAACCTCGACGCAGTCAACCGTGCAGGTGCGGCACTGACCGAGGAGGAATCCACCGCAGCGGTGGCCCTTCTCGGCGGTGCCGCATCGCTCGTTGTGGCCACCGTTGATCCACGGGGGGATGGCGCACCGCGCTTCCTCACCATCACCCCCTCAGCGGTTGAGGTCACGACCGAGGGGGATCTCGCTGGTGCTGCGGTGACCGTGAGCATCGACGCGGCAACTGCCGCAGCGCTCGATGCAGGTTCGCTCAGCCCCGCTCGTGCCATCGCCGAAGGGCGCACCAAGATCAGTGGCGATGCTGCCCTCCTCGCACGGGCACAGAACCTCTTCGCCTCAGTGCTCAGCCGCGTCGCCCCATGAGGTTCGAGGAGCTCCCCCTGGCCGAAGATGACCGAGGAGCACCCGGTGTCCTCGAACCCTCGTTGATCTTCAGTGACCGAGGGCTGCCGCCTCGGACCGTGCTCTGCTTCTTCCAAGACGTCCTCTCCTCGCTCGCAGCATCGGGTCGCATCACCAAGGTCAGCGAGTTGTCCTCAGAGGTCGGCGTGAATCCCATCTACGCCATGGACGTCGATGGGACCACCATCAACGTCGTCCACCCTGGCGTCGGGGCGCCCCTCGCCGCAGCGCTCCTCGAGGAGATGATCGCCCTCGGCACGACGAGGGTTGTGGCCGTGGGTGGCGCAGGAGCCCTCATTGAGGACCTGACGCTCGGTCACCCCATCGTGGTGGAGTCGGCACTTCGCGACGAGGGGACGTCCTTCCACTACGCCGCCCCCTCTCGCACGATTGACGCCGATCCTCACGGGGTTGCCGTGCTCGCAACGCTGCTCGCTGAGCGGTCGATTCCCTTCGTGACGGGGCGAGCCTGGACGACCGATGCCATCTACCGAGAGACTCGAGACCGCGTCGACCGGCGCCGGGCAGAGGGGTGCATTGCGGTCGACATGGAGGCGTCTGCGTTCATGGCGGTCGCCAGGTACCGGGGCATCTCCTTCGCGCAACTCCTCTACGCCGGTGACACTTTGGCCGGAGCGCAGTGGGATGAGCGGGGGTGGATGGGGCACGGTGACCTGCGCACCAACCTCTTCGAGCTCGCCGCAGCTGCGGTCGTTCGCCTCTAGGGCACGCGCCGCGGTGGGAGTCCGAGGACGGTGAGCGTCGCATCCACGGTCTGCGATGACCACGCGTCGAGGCTGCTCGGTTCGTCGATCTCCGCGAAGAACCGAGAGAGCACGAGACCGAGGAACCACGAGCTGAAGGCTCTGAGGCTGACGGACGCATCGATGAGGCCGCGGTCCTGCAGGATCGCCAAGGCACCCGCCACGTTGTCGTAGTGCGCACTCTGATGCCGAGCGATCTCGGCCAAGACCTCTGGGCGGTACACCGCTGCACCGAGTGCGTTGATGCGGCGGTGGCGGTTTTTGGAGAGTTCACTCGAGCCGTAGCGCTCAACTTCACTGATCACGAGAGCAACGACATCGTCCACCGTGGTCGCAGCCTCTACCGCTGCCCTGAACTCCTCGAGCCCCAACGACAAGGTTGCGACGTAGCGTTCGACCAGTGCTGCTTGGACGAGGCCCTCCCGACTTCCGAAGTGGTGGTAGATCGACCCGTAGGAGCTCTCGGACTCCTCGAGGATTCGAGCGACGCGCACCGATGCTTCACCGGTTTCTTCCATGTCGGCCATTGCCGCGTGCAAGATGGCGAAGTAGGTCGCACTTCTAGGGCGTCCAGCGTCGCCTGGGGAAGGAGTCATCGACCGTCTTCCTCCTTGGGAATTAGGCACAACTGCAGCCTATTCCCCACAGCAATTGCCACCGTGCCTGTGCGCTGTGGGTTCGGTGGATCGCCGGCGACGTGTGCGACGAGCAGTTGGCGATCGCTGCGAGGTGCAGCACCTTGCGACGAGGCCACCGTTCGAGCGATCAGTCGCTCACCCGGTGGCCCGCAGAACCGTCGATGCTCGAGCGTCAGCCGACCAGACCGAGCGTCAGCCGATCAGACCGAGCGCCTTCACATCATCACGCTCGCCGAGGAGCTCGTCGGTGGTGGCTTGAACGCGACCCTTGGCGAACTCGTCGTGCTCGAGGCCCTCGAGAACCGACCAGCCGCCCTCGCCGTCAGCGATGATCGGGTAACCGAACTGGAGACCGGCGGGGACGCCGTACTCACCGTTTGAGCACACGGCCACCGACACCGAGTCACCAGGAGCGGTCTTGGTGCGAAGACCCACCACGGTGTCGATCGCAGCGTTGGCAGCAGATGCTGCAGAGGAGGATCCACGAGCCTCGATGATGGCGGCACCACGCTTCTGCACGGTGGTGATGAAGTCACCCTCGAGCCATGCCTGGTCAGTGATGACCGACGTCGTGGGCTGGCCACCAATCGTGGAATTGGCGAAGTCGGGGAACTGCGTGGCGGAGTGGTTGCCCCAGATCGCAATCTGCTTGACGTCGGCAACGGACACGCCAGCCTTCTTGGCCAGCTGGGTTTGCGCCCGGTTTTGGTCGAGGCGGGTCATGGCGAACCAGCGGTCTGCTGGCACCTCAGGAGCGTTGCTCCGAGCGATCAGGCAGTTGGTGTTGCACGGGTTGCCGACCACGAGGACGCGCACGTCGCTCGCCGCGTTCTTGGCGATCGCTTCGCCTTGGGGCTTGAAGATGCCGCCGTTGACGCTGAGCAGGTCGCCTCGTTCCATGCCCGCCTTGCGCGGGATCGAGCCAACGAGCAGCGCCCATGAGGTGTTGGTGAACGCCGTGTCGAGGTTTGAGGTGGCCTCGATACCAGCGAGTAGCGGGAACGCACAGTCGTCGAGTTCCATGACCACGCCTTCGAGTGCCTTCATCGCTGGCTCGATCTCGAGCAAGCGGAGCACGACGGGCTGGTCCGCACCGAGGAGCTGACCACTGGCGATACGGAAGAGGAGCTGGTAGCCGATCTGACCAGCGGCGCCGGTGACGGTGACATGCAGAGGTGACTTGGCCATGGAGATTCCTTGTTCGTGTTGGGGGTGGGTGTTAGGTACTGCGAGGAGGTTAGAGGCGGTCGACGATGGCGCTCGCGAATTCGGAGCACTTGACCTCGGTGGCGCCCTCCATCAAGCGGGCGAAGTCGTAGGTCACGACTTTGTCGGCGATCGTCGCCTCGAGGGCGGTGATGATGTCCTTGGCAGCGTCGGTCCAACCGAGGTGCTCGAACATCATGACGCCCGACAGGAGCACGGAACCGGGGTTGACCTTGTCTTGGCCGGCGTACTTCGGTGCCGTACCGTGGGTGGCTTCGAAGATTCCATGACCGGTGACGTAGTTGATGTTGCCACCAGGAGCGATGCCAATACCGCCGACTTGGGCAGCCAAGGCGTCGGAGAGGTAGTCACCGTTCAAGTTGGTGGTGGCGATCACGTCGAACTCAGCCGGACGGGTGAGGACCTGCTGCAGCGTGATGTCGGCAATGGAGTCCTTCACGAGGACCTTGGACCCGGGCTTGCCACCACAGTCATCCCAACTAACCGCCACATCGGCGAACTCTTCACGGACGAGCTCGTAGCCCCACTTCATGAAGGCACCTTCGGTGTACTTCTGGATGTTGCCCTTGTGGACAATGGTGACCGACTCACGGCCCATCTCGAGTGCGTACTGAATGGCGGCTCGGATGAGGCGCTTCGAACCCATCTCCGAGATGGGCTTGATGCCGATTCCTGAGCCCTCACGAACGTTCCAGCCCATCTCGTCAGCCAAGAAGCGACGCAGCTTCTCGACCTCGGGGGTGCCGGCTTCTGCTTCCATGCCGGCGTAGATGTCCTCAGTGTTCTCGCGGAAGATCACCATGTCCACTGCTTCTGGGTGGAGCACTGGAGAGGGCACACCGGTGAACCAGCGCACCGGGCGCAAGCACACGTAGAGGTCGAGGAGCTGGCGCAGCGCCACGTTGAGCGAGCGGATGCCGCCGCCAATGGGCGTGGTGAGGGGCCCCTTGATGCCGATCAAATGGTCGCGGAACGCCTCGACGGTCTCATCGGGCAACCAGTTGCCGGTCTCGTTGAACGCCTTCTCGCCGGCGAGGACTTCTTTCCACTCGACGGTCTTGCCGTATTTCTTCGCAGCAGCGTCCAAGACCAACTTGGCCGCCGGCCAAATGTCGACGCCCGTGCCGTCACCTTCGATGAAGGGGATGATGGGGATTTCTGGAACGTGCAGGGTGCCATCGGCGCCCATCGTGATCTTTTCAGCCATAGGGGCATTCTACGCCGGGTCCGAGGGGGCTCCAGAAGACCGGGACTACCGCGTGGCCAGCCGCTCCGTGATCTCTCTGGTGGCTGTCGACAGGTTGAGTGTGTAGAAGTGCAAACCGGGAACGCCGCGTTGCAGGAGCTCGGAGCACAGATCGGTGGCGAGGTCGATTCCCGCTGCTCGCACCGCGACATCGCCACCTTCGGCGTGGGCCCGCTGGAGCCGCTCAACGAGCCAGGTCGGCACCACTGATCCCATCTGCGCCATGCGATCCACGGCGCCGAGGGTTGTCACCGGCATGATGCCCGGGAGCACTGGCTTGTCGACGCCGCGCTCATGGAGATCTTCGACGAGGGCACTCCACCGATCGGCTTCGAAGAGCATCTGGGTCACCGCGAAGTCGGCCATGGAGAGCTTCTCAGCGAGACGGTCGCGATCGGCGGCCATCGACGGCGAGCGAGGATGACCATCGGGATGGGCGGCCACACCAATGGAGAACGCACCGACGCTGCGGGCGAGCGCCACGAGCTCGCTGGCGTAGGTCAACTCCCCGATAATCGCATCAGGATGAGTGGGCGCATCGCCACCGAGTGCCATGAGGTTGACGATGCCTGAGGCGAGGTAGGACTCAAGGATCTCCTCGAGTTCCGCTCGGGTGTGGGCCACGCAGATGAGGTGGGCCATGGGCGTGAAGATGCCCCGATCAGCCATTGCGGTGACGAGGTCGTAAGTGCGCTGGCGAGATTCACGTCCGCCGCGGTAGGTCACCGAGACGAACGATGGACGGAGCGGTTCTAAGTTGGAGATCGTCTTCTCGAGGGTGGCGCGCTCGGCTTCACTCTTGGGCGGGAAGAACTCGAACGACGTGGTCTGCCCCGCAGCGAGCAGCGCATCGATCCGAGTCATTAGTTGCGGCCGTAGTCGTCTTCGAGTCGCACGATGTCGTCTTCTCCGAAGTAGGTCCCGTGCTGGACCTCTACGAACACCACGTTGTCGGTGCCAATGTTCTCGATGCGATGCGCCGTGCCGATCGAGATGTCGATCGCTTCGCCGGCGGTCACCGTCCGGTCAACACCATCGAGGGTGACCTTGGCGGTGCCGGCCACCACGAACCAGTGCTCGGCACGCTTGGCGTGGCGCTGGTAGCTCAGGCGCTTGCCCGGGAACACCACGATGCGCTTGACCTTGTGGTCTGACGCCTCATCATCGAGCACGAGGTACGTGCCCCACGGGCGCTCGTCGAACTCCCGACCCATTGCATCCTTCGTCGTCACTGTGCACGCTCCCCTGCTAAGACCGCATTCTTGAGGAGCATCGCTCGGGTCATCGGCCCAACCCCACCGATGCGAGGGGTCATCCAACCCGCCACCTCGGCGACGTCCTCGCGAACATCGGACAGCAACTTAGTGCCGTTCCAACTCGTTCCTGCACCAACGACTGCGGCTCCGGGCTTCACCATCTCGGGGGTGATCAACCCTGCGCTGCCAGCAGCGGCGATGATGACGTCGGCCTGACGGGTGTACTCCCCGATACTTGCGACACCGGTGTGGACTTGGGTCACTGCGGCGTTGCAGCCTGGGCGCCTCGAGCTCAGCAGCACGCTGAGTGGACGACCAATCGTGGTGCCACGGCCGACGATGACGACGTGACGCCCCTCAACGGGCACCTCATAGGCCGCCAAGAGTTCAATGATCCCTACCGGCGTGCAAGGGAGTGGCCCCGGGGCTCCGAGCAACATCTTTCCGAGGTTGACCGGGTGCAGGCCATCGGCGTCCTTCCGGGGGTCAATCCGGAGGAGGACTTCTTCTTCGTTCATCCCCGCCGGCAACGGGAGCTGCACCAAGATCGCATGCACCGCCGGATCAGCGTTCAGTTCGTCGACCACCGCTTCGACGTCTCGCTGGGTTGCGGTGGCTGGAAGGGTTCGTCCAATGGACTCGATGCCGATCGCAGCACAATCCGCGTGCTTCATCGCCACGTACTTCGCCGACGGGCCGTCGTCACCGACGAGCACGGTCGCCAAGCCCACCGTTCGGCCAACGGCGTGCAGGCGAGCGACTCGGTCGCCGAACTCCATCTTCATGCGCTGACTCAGGCGTTCTCCATCGAGCAGGATGGCCATGGTGTTACCTCTCTTTCGGCTTAGTGGCGGAAGTGGCGCTCGCCGGTGAGGACCATGGCGATCCCTGCGGCATTGGCGGCAGCGATCACCGCCTCGTCACGAATTGACCCTCCAGGTTGCACCACGGCGGACACCCCGGCGGCGGTCAGCGCTTCAAGGCCATCGGGGAAGGGGAAGAAGGCATCGGAGGCCCCAGCACCACCGACTGCCAGCGGTCCCGCCTTCGTGACGGCAATGCCAGCTGACACCACCCGGGACTGCTGGCCGGCGCCAATTCCCGCTGCGGTTCCGTCCTTGGCGATCACGATGGCGTTGGAGGTCGTCCGACCGCACACTCGCCACGCCAATTTGAGATCCACCCACTCAGCCTCCGTTGGCTGCCGCTCAGTCACGACGGTCCACGTCTCTGGTGTCGCGAGGAAGTCATCGGCACTCTGGACGAGCATCGTCGACCCCATCGACCGGTACTGGACCGAGATGGCCTCAGGCGCTGGCGCCTCGAGCAGGCGCGTGGCCTTACGACGAGCCTGCAGCGTGGCAATCGTCCCCGGCGCGTAGGACGGGGCGATAATGACGTCGGCTTGGGGGCCCTCTGCAATGGCGGCGGCCACTGCCTCGGTGACTTCACCCGACAGCGCAATGATGCCGCCGAACGCCGACACCGGGTCACAGGCGAGCGCAGCGTCGAAGGCGCCCACGAGGTCAGTACGGACGGCAGCACCACAGGGGTTCGCGTGCTTGATGATCGCCACGGCAGTGGTACCGCTATCGGCGGCCAGTTCGTGCACGAGGCGCCAGGCAGCATCGGCGTCGAAGAGGTTCAAGTAGCTGAGTCC
Organism: uncultured Actinomycetes bacterium; assembly: GCA_903870905.1. Taxonomy (GTDB): domain Bacteria; phylum Actinomycetota; class Acidimicrobiia; order Acidimicrobiales; family RAAP-2; genus CAIQEU01. The sequence continues at coordinate 15,445 of CAIQEU010000007.1, forward strand.
CGTCCCGCTGTGCTGGGTCACGCTGTCCCAGAAACTCGGAGCTGCACCGTCAATTCGGTAGCGAGCACCGCGCTGGTGGGGGTTCTCACCGTACCGAGCGATTTGGGCTCGGGTGAGCGCGAGGTGGATGGTGGGTGGCAGCTCCCGGTCCTCTTCGGGGCCCTCAGCGTCGAACCACGCAACGATGGCAGCGTCGTAGGCCGCCGTGTGGGCGAAGGCTGCTCGGGCGAGGCGACGGCGAGTGCCGTCCGACAGCGTTCCAGCCTCGCGCAGTTCAGCGAGGACGACGTCGTAGTCAGCGGGATCGACCACGATGCCGACGTGGGCCCAGTTCTTGGCTGCGGCGCGCACCATCGTCGGGCCGCCGACGTCGATGAGCTCGATGCTCGGATCTGAGGAGAAGGGGTAGAGGTTGCAGACCACGAGATCGATCGGGGTGATCTCGTGGCGCTCCAAATCGTCGACGTGGTCCTGCTTGGACCGATCGGCCAGAATGCCGCCGTGGATCTTCGGGTGCAGGGTCTTCACCCGACCACCGAGCATCTCGGCGCTCCCTGTCACCGAGGTGACGTCGCTGTGAGGAATCCCTGCAGCGGTGAGCGCCGCCGAGGTGTTCCCGCTCGCAATCAGGTCGACACCGAGCGCCACGAGTCCCTCGGCCAAGGGCAACAGCCCGGTCTTGTCGTATACCGAGAGGAGTACTCGCACGTCAGATCGCTCGCTTTTCGTTTAGGCCCTCGAGGGGCAGGTTCTGCTCGAGTCGGTCGAGCACCGTGAGAATGGTTGCTGGGTAGAGCACGCGCTCTACATCCTTGATGCGTTCTTGCAGGGTGGCGGGGTCATCGCCCGGCATCACGGTAACGGCACGCTGAGCGAGGATCGGCCCCTCATCGAGCGCTTCGGTGGCGATGTGCACCGTGCAACCCGTCTCGGTCACCCCTGCGGCCAACGCATCGGCAACGGCATGCCACCCCTTGAACGCCGGGAGGAGCGAGGGGTGGGTGTTGAGCACCCGCCCAGGGAACGCCGCGTGGAACTCGGCCGTGAGGATGGTCCCGAATCCCGCCATGGCGACGAGGTCGCTCGTTGATTCGGTGAGCACGTCTGCCAACGCCGAGGAGTAGGCCACTCGATCGAACGATGCGGTGAACCCACCGAACCCTGCCCGGTCCACCAACACCGTCGAGAGGCCGAGCGCTGCGGCCACGTCGAGGCCGCGACAGGGTCGATCGGCCCCAACGAGGCCAATGGGCACACCAGCAGCCACCATGGCTTCCATGATGGTTCCCGCCCCAGAGACGAGCACGGCGACGCGCACCGGCTCAGTCCTCGCCGGTTGGCATGAGGAGTGAGCCGGCAGCGGTCGTCACTTCAGGTTCTTCACAACCTCGATCATGGCGTTGCCGGCCTCAGTCGGGTTGAGGGCGATCGTCACACCAGCAGCTCGCAGCGCGTCCATCTTGGCCTGCGCGGTGCCTTGGCTCCCTGAGATGATGGCACCGGCATGGCCCATCTTGCGCCCAGGAGGGGCGGTGACGCCAGCGACGTAGGACACGACGGGCTTGGTGACGTAGTCGGCGATGAACGCTGCAGCGCGCTCTTCTTCAGAACCACCAATTTCGCCGATCATCATGATGGCCTTGGTGTCTGGGTCTGCCTCGAATGCCGCCAAGCAGTCGATGAAGTTCGTTCCCGGGACGGGGTCGCCACCGATGCCGACGCAGGTGGTCTGGCCAACGCCCTGGCTCGAGAGCTCGTAGAGGGCTTGGTAGGTCAACGTTCCTGACCGACTCACGATGCCAACGGGACCGCCAGGGAGGGCGATGTCACCGGAGGTGATGCCGATGTTGCACTTTCCAGGGGAGATGATGCCGGGGCAGTTCGGGCCGAGGAGGCGGGTGCCGGGGAATTCTTGGACCAAGCGGGCGTAGGTGAGCGCCTCATCTTGGGCAGGGATGCCCTCAGTGATGCAGACAATGAACTCAATCCCGGCTTGGGCGGCCTCGAGAATCGCAGCGCAGGCTCCTGCTGGAGGCACGACGACGAAGGACGCCGTGGCACCGGTGGCGGCGACCGCTTCGGCCATGTTGGCGTAGATCGGCACGCCGTCCACGTCGGTGCCAGCCTTGGTCGGGGACGTTCCCGCGACCACCTTGGTGCCGTAGTCGCGGTTGCGCAGTCCGTGGAACCGACCTTGACCGCCGGTCAGTCCCTGCACGATGACTTTGGTGTTCTCATCAACGAAAATACTCATGGAAAGCTCCTAGTTTCCTGCGAGCGCAACGGCTCGGCGGGCGGCGTCGAGCATGGTGGGCTCGGCGATCAGACGGTCGTTCAGGTGCGGCTGGAGGATGGCACGACCCTCGGTAGCGTTGGTGCCATCGAGACGGAGCACGATGGGCGAGGCGATCTCCACGCGACGGAGCGCCTCGAGGACGCCGTTGGCGACGTCGTCGACCTTGGTGATGCCACCGAAGATGTTGACGAAGATCGCCTTGACCTTGGGGTCAGCGTTGATGACCTCCAACGCAGCGGCCATGACGTCAGCGTTCGCTCCACCACCAATGTCGAGGAAGTTCGCCGCTGAGCCGCCCACCTGGTTCACGACGTCGAGGGTCGACATCGCAAGGCCAGCGCCGTTGGCGATGATGCCGACCGTGCCGTCGAGGCCGATGTAGTTGAGGCCCTTCTCCTTGGCCATCTTCTCGCGGGGGTCTTCCGTCTCACCCCAGGCGAAGGCCTCCCATTCGGGGTGGCGGTAGGCAGCGTTGTCGTCCAAGGTCACCTTGGCGTCGAGGGCGTGGACCTTGCCATCGGTGGTCAAGATCAAGGGGTTGATCTCTGCGAGGTCGCAGTCGCCCTTGGTGTAGCACTCATAGAGCTTCACGAGGAGGTCAGCCGCTTGGGCGCGAGCTTCCTCATCGAGGTTCGCCGCAGCAACCCACTCGGTGGCCATGGCGTGGGTGAGTCCAACGACAGGGTCGATGGAGATCTTGGCGATGGCGTCGGGGTTCTCCTCTGCGACGACTTCGATCTCAACGCCGCCTTCCTTGGACAGCATGCCCAGGTGGCACTTGTTCGGACGGTCGAGGGTGAAGCTGGCGTAGTACTCCTTGGCGATGTCGGAGGAGTGCTCAATCCACAGGCGGTGCACGATGTGCCCCTTGATGTCCATGCCGAGGATGTTGCCGGCGTGGAGGCGGACCTCATCAGCGTCGTTGGCCAGCTTGATGCCGCCCGCCTTTCCACGACCACCAACTTTGACCTGCGCCTTGACGACCACGGGGTAGCCAGCGAGCTCCGCTGCGGCAACCGCTTCGTCCACTGTGTCAGCGACGCCGCCAGGTGACACCGAGATGCCGAACTGGGCGAAGTACTGCTTGCCCTGATACTCAAAGAGATCCATCAGTACTGCTCCTTCTTCATTGGATAGAGAGTGCGTGGCCGGCAGTCGCCGTCCACATTGAGAGGGGTGACCTAACCGGCGAGTTCGGCCTCACGAGCGTCTAAGGCGGATTCCAGCCACGAACCAATGGACTCGAGGGGCGCACCCGGTGTGAAGACCGCCGCCACGCCCCGCTCTTTGAGCACGGGAATATCGGCCTCAGGGATGATGCCTCCCACCATGACGAGCACGTCAGCGCGCCCGGCTTCAGCGAGTTGCTCAATGATTCGGGGCACGAGGGTGAGGTGCGATCCCGACAGGATTGAGAGACCCACTGCATCGGCGTCTTCTTGGATCACCGCGTGGACGACTTGCTCTGGCGTCTGGTGGAGCCCGGTGTACACCACTTCAAAGCCAGCATCTCGCAAGGCGCGAGCGATGACCTTGGCGCCGCGGTCATGGCCGTCAAGGCCGGGTTTTGCCACCACAACTCGATAGGGTCGTTGCACGGCGCCCATGATAGGTCGTTGAGGAGTGGCCTCCGTCGCCCAGACTCCAGAGCCGGCTCCACCCTCACTGGTAGCCTGAGGGATGTGGGAACTGGCGAAGTCCCGGTGGGAGGCGCCCCAGTCCCACCATCTGCTGACGGCGGCATGCGCCGCTCAATCCCCATTCCCACCCGGCTCAGCGCAACGCTGGAAGCGCTGCGCCCTCGACAGTGGGTGAAGAACGTCTTGGTCGCGGCCGCCCCGGCCGCCGCCGGTGTCCTCCACGAGCCCGAAACCTTGCGAGTGACGGCGTGGACGTTCGTGGCCTTCTGCTTCGCATCATCAGCGATCTACTTGTTGAACGACGCACGTGACGCAGCAGCGGATCGTCGCCACCCGACGAAGTGTCATCGGCCAATTGCTCGAGGTGATGTCCCCGTTCCCATGGCCCTGGCCCTCGCTGCGGCCTTCGGCCTCGGTGCCGTGGCCCTCGGCTGGAGTGCGGGGACCGGCGCACTCGCCATCGTCCTCGTGAGCTACCTCACCATCAACGTCGCGTACTGCTTCGGCGTGAAGCGCATTGCGGTCATTGAACTCGGCGCCGTGGCATCGGGATTCATCCTTCGGGCTGCAGCTGGCGGCGCCGCCCTCCACCTCCCACTCTCGAAGTGGTTCCTCGCCGTTGTCAGCTTCTCGGCGTTGTTCGTCGTGACAGGGAAGCGCATGAGCGAGCTCCAGCAGATGGGCGAAGGCAACGACCAGACCCGCGCCGTGCTCGCCTCGTACACGCAGTCCTTCCTCCAATCGGTGTTGACCCTCTCTGCCGGCGTGGCGGTGACGACCTACTGCCTGTGGACGTTCGACAAGGGCATCCCCCACGCTGGCCACCTCCCCCGCTACGTCTTCTTGGAGCTCACCACGGTGCCCGTCGTCCTCGGCGTCCTCCGCGTCCTGCAGGCAATGGATGCTGGAGAGGGTGGCAGCCCCGAGGACCTCGTCTACCGAGACCGGACCCTGCAGATCCTCGGCCTTCTCTTCGTCGCCCTGTTCGCGGTTGGTGTCTATGGGTAGGTCAATGGAACGCTTGACCGGCTGGGGCCGAACCATGGCGGTGCAGGCTGAGCGAGCAACGCCGAGCACCACCGACGAGTTGGCTGATCTCCTGTCGCCCACCGGCCCCGGCCACGGCGTCATCGCCCGAGGCCTCGGCCGCTCCTACGGTGACCCCGCCCAGGTGGCTGGCGGCACCGTCGTCGATCTCTCAGCGTTCAGCGCGATCTCCGCAGTCGACGAACGTACCCATGCGATCACCGTCGGGGCTGGCGTCTCCATTGACACCCTGCTCCACCACATCCTCCCTCTCGGCTACTTCGTCCCCGTGACCCCTGGCACCCGGCAGGTCACCATCGGCGGTGCCATCGCCGCCGACATCCACGGCAAGAACCACCACGTCGACGGCTCCTTCGCCTCCCACGTGGTCTCGATGGATCTCGTCACCCCCGTCGGCGTAATGACCGTGACCCGAGACCGTGATCCCGAGCTCTTCTGGGCGACCGCTGGGGGCATGGGGCTCACCGGCATCGTGACGGCCGCCACCATCACCTTGTTGCCCATTGCGTCCACGATGGTCAGCGTCGACACCACCCGGCACCGCAACTTGGACGAGGTCATGGCCGCCATGGTCGACGGCGACCACCGCTACCGCTACTCCGTGGCGTGGGTTGACTGCATGACGAGCGGGGCCACCATGGGTCGCGGCGTGCTCACCCGAGGCGACCACGCTCCCGCAGACCGGGGTCGCCCGCCGACCACCATCCCCACCGGTGCCAGCGTTGCCGTGCCGTTCAACGCACCCCCCGGCCTCCTCAACCGTCTCTCCATCACCGCCTTCAACGAGGCGTGGTTCCGTGCTGCACCCAAGGAACGTCTCGGTGGCATCGAATCCATCTCCACCTTCTTCCACCCCCTCGATGGCGTCGCCAACTGGAATCGCCTGTACGGTCCCCGCGGCTTCGTGCAGTACCAGTTCGCCGTTCCCGATGCCGCGAGCGCCACGGTGGCCACCGCAATTGAGCGCCTCGCCGCATCGAAGGTGCCGAGTTTCTTGGCGGTACTCAAGCGCTTCGGAGCCGGCAACCGCGGTCCGCTCTCGTTCCCGACGGCTGGCTGGACCTTGGCGCTCGACCTGCCCGTGGGACCACCGGCACTGCCCGCCGTGCTTGATGACCTCGACGACCTCATCGCTGCTGCTGGCGGGCGGATCTACCTCGCCAAGGATGCGCGCCTCAACCCCGCCCACCTCGAGACCATGTACCCCGCACTCGCCGAGTTCCGTCGAGTCGCCGACCGGGTCGATCCCGAGCGACGCCTCACCTCAGATCTCGACCGACGACTCAACGTGAGAGGACCCCGTCATGCGTGACGCCTTCGGACAACCCCAAACTGCCATCCTCTTCGGCGGCACCTCTGAGATTGGTCTGGCCATCGTCGATCGCCTCGCCGCCGCCCGACTTCGCCACGTCGTCCTCGTGGGTCGCAACCCATCGGCACTCGAGGATGCGGCCAGCGCACTGCGAGCTCGCTCGGTCACTGCCACAGTGGTCCTCGCCGATGCCGCCGACGCCGCGAGCGCCACCGATGCCGTCGATCAGGCATTCGGAGCACTCGGTGCCCCGTGCGATCTCGTGATCATGGCCGTTGGACTCCTCGGCGATCAAGCCGCGGACGATGACTCACCCGAGCGCACCGCCACGATGTTCGTCGTGAACACCGCGTGGCCGGCGGCAGTGCTCGCTGGATGCCGCGCTGCGCTCGTCGCCCAAGGCACCGGGCAAATCCTGGTGCTCTCTTCAGTCGCGGCGCTGCGAACTCGGCGAGCCAACTACACCTACGGGGCCGGCAAGCAGGGGCTCGATGGCTTCACCCTCGGACTCGCCGAGTCCGTCCGGGGCACCGGCGTCACCGTGCACCTCATCCGCCCAGGGTTCGTCACCACCAAGATGACCGGACACTTGAGCCCTGCACCGTTCTCCACCACCGCTCCTGCGGTTGCAGAGGTTGCCGTGACGGCAGTCATGAAGGGCACACCTGTCGCCTACGCACCGGGAATCTTGCGCTACGTCTTCCTCGGGCTGCGCCACTTGCCCTCGGCACTGTGGCGCAAGCTCCCTGGCTGACTTCAGCCTGTTGGCCCCGTGGTGCGCGCCTGCATTACGACGAAGTCCCGGTTGAACCAGGTGTCGAAGTAGCGCGCTGGTGACGAGGCCATCCCCGACAGCAACGGTGTGCCGTTCTGTCCATTCGCTCGGCCGTGTGGTCCGTAGTTGTAGGTCGAGTACTGCACCCAGTCCGTGTTGATGTCGGACTCCATGGCCCGAACCGCCCCGGCTCGCACCAACAGGTCAGCGAGGGAGACAATGGACAGCGACGGTCCGCCTACGTAGACGAGCGCACCGTCCTTCGTCACGCCGAGTCCTGAACGCCACACGTAGACCCCGCCGCCGAGTGCGAGCCCCCACCTCGTCGACGCGGTGGCGGTGAGGCCGGGAACCGGCGCACCGTGATCCACGATGAGGTCGAGGTTCTGACGAACAGCGACCACGTCGGGGGTCATGGTGACGTCTTTGCCCCAGGCCCCAACGGTGGAGCTGCCGTTGCGGTAGATCACGAAGGACGCTCCGCCATTTCGCAGTGGTAACCCAGCCAGGACGTGACCATCGGTGTAGTAGCCGCCTTGGGCATCTTGCATCCGGAACCCTGAGTTGAACGCCGCGACGACGGTCTTCGCGTTCTCCTTCGAGATCGGCGCGGTGTTCTGATACGGCCCACCACCGGGGATGAAGCTCCCCGAGTACAGCGAGGCCTTGAGGAGTGCCGTGTCCATCCAGGCAATGGCGGCAACCTGGCTCGTGTGGACTGCGTCGACGCGCACGACCGTCTTCAAGATTGCCGGCTCACCGTGGACGCTGCGACCAACTTGGGTCCACACCCCTTCACCAGGAAGCGCCGGAACCGCAGGCGACACGACGCGTGGCGGGATGGGCAGCGCACCACCAGCACCTGATTGGAGCACCGGTCCACCGCCGGTGATGGCACCTGCTGGTGGCTTGCCGCCCTTGGGTGGCGGGTGACTCGAGTACCACCAGTTCTCGATCTTGGTGACGAGGGATCCCCCACCATGCTCGCGAGCCCACTCGGCAACCCGTGCCGACAAACTGGTTCCGTAGGCGGGATTGACGAGGAAGGTTCCGAGGGAGTAGCCGACGAATATCGACGCGACGAGGGCGACGGCGAGCAGGCCAACCGCAATTCGCCGACGCCGATACGTCGTGCGCATTGCGCCATGGCGAGGACGGTAGGACTGAGAAACCACGGCGTCAGTCTCTCACCGCGAGGGTAGGAAATGGGTAAGGACGGTCATGGACGACGCAGCGGTGCCACCGAGAGCAGCAAGTTCTTCTCACCAACGTCTGCGAAGCGCACCTTCGCCGCAGCCATTTCTCCACTCCCCGAGGTTGACACCACGACACCCGCTCCCCACCGCTCGTGGATGACGGTCTCCCCAGCGGTCAAGTTGAGTCGTTCCGCCCCAGAGGTTGGTGCCGGTGGACGCTTGAACGCCGAAGGCCGGCCGAACACCCGACCGTCGTCGTCGCTCGGCCGCTCGAAGACCGGATCGTCGTTCCAGCGGCTGGGTCGTGGCATGCCGGCCGAGCCCAGGCGCACGGTCAGGTTCTCGGGGATCTCGGCGAGGAACCTGCTCGGCAGCGAGGTCGAGAACCCCGACCCTTGCTCACCGCCGAACCGGAAGCGTCGCTCAGCGTGGGTGAGCGCCAAGATTCGTCGGGCTCGAGTGATCCCCACGTAAGCGAGGCGTCGTTCCTCTTCGAGTTGCTCCTCGTCATCTCGGGACGAGAAGTGAGGGAAGATGCCCTCTTCGAGACCGGTGATGAACGCCGCTTGGTACTCGAGCCCCTTGGCCACGTGCAAGGTCATCAAGCTGACCTTCGGCGCGTCGTCGTTCAGATCATCTTGCGCCGAGACGAGTGCTGCGGACTCGAGGAACTCATCGATGGTCTCAATGACGCCATCGGCTTCCATCTGCGCAACGGAGTTGATGAGCTCGTGCAGGTTCTCGAGTCGAGACTCCGCCTCAATGGATTGTTCGGCGATGAGCTCGGCTTCGATACCGGAGCGATGGAAGACCTCGGCGAGGAGCGCGGAGGGCGTGAGCGTCTGAGCTTCAGTGCGCAAGGTCTCGAGCAGACCCGCCAGGCCAGTCGTCGCCGAAGCGGCCTTGGCCGTTAACCCCGCCTCGGCGGCTCGCTCCAGCGCCTCGCCGAACGAGATCCCCGACCGAGCAGCGAAGGAGCCGAGTTTGGTGACCGAGGTCTGCCCAATCCCGCGCTTTGGCACGTTGATGATCCGACGGGCGGAGACCTCGTCGTCACGGTTGCGGATGAGGCGGACGTAGGCGAGGAGATCGCGGATCTCTCGCCGGTCGTAGAAGCGAGTGGCGCCGACCAAGCGGTGGGCAATTCCTGCGCGGTTGAATTCTTCTTCGAGGACACGACTTTGGGCATTGGTGCGGTAGAAGATCGCAATCTCACTCAGGTCGATGCCCTCGTTGTGGTTGAGACGGACGACTTCAGCAGCAACCCACGCTGCCTCGTCCCGCTCGTCCATGGCGCCGTAGACCGTGATCGGCACCCCGTCGCCCTCTTCGGTGAAGAGGTTCTTGACCACTCGGCTGGCGTTGTTGGAGATCACGGCGTTGGCGGCGTCCAAGATGCGCTGGGTCGATCGGAAGTTCTGCTCCAAGACGACAACGGTGGCGTCGGGGAACGTCGACTCGAAGTCCAAGATGTTGCGGATATCTGCGGCCCGGAACCGGTAGATCGACTGGTCGGAGTCACCAACCACGCAGACCTGTCGGTGCTCTCTCGTGAGCTGGAAGACGAGCTCGTTCTGGGCCCGGTTCGTGTCTTGGAACTCATCGACGAGGACGTGGCGGAATCGGTGCGCGTAGGCCTCGCGAATCTCTTCGTTGCGGCGGAAGAGTTCAACGGGCTTGTTGAGGAGGTCATCGAAGTCCACCGCACTGGCGGCGAAGAGCCGGCGCTCGTACTGCTCGAAGACCTCACCGGTGATCTGATGGAACGGGCCTTGGTAGAAGCCGGTGCCCTCGAGGAACTCCGCTGGGGTTTGGAGGTTGGCCTTGGCCAGGGAGATCTTCGACGCCACCGCCTTGGGCGTCAGTTTCTTCGGGTCGACGTCACGCTCTCGGAGGAGCTCTTGGATGAGCCGGCGAGAGTCGGTGTCGTCGTAGAGCGTGAGGCGCTGCTTATACCCAAGCGCCTCCGCCTCGTACTGCAAGATGCGGAAGAACGCCTTGTGGAAGGTCATCACCCACATCCGCCGCGCCCGCTCGCCGACGAGGGCGACCAGGCGCTCCACCATCTCGTTGGCGGCCTTGTTGGTGAAGGTGATGGCCAAGATATCTTGGGGTTCAGCGTCGCCGGTGGCTAAGAGGTGCGCGATTCGGCGCGTCAGCACTCGGGTCTTGCCAGATCCAGCACCCGCCACGATGAGGAGGGGCCCGCCGCGGTGCTCGACCGCATCGCGTTGGGGTCCCGTCAAGCCGTCGACGAGTTCATCGGGAGTCTGTGGACCTCGTCGGGCCTGGGCAGCGTGGAGCCCACCGAAGAGATCCACCTGGTCGAATCCACTCATGACCGCGCCTCAGCGTTCTCCAACTGCGACGTCCCCCCGGTGCTGGCCATAGGGGTCGAGCGTACCGTTCAGGTCAGGCATCGACGCCGACTCCTGTCTTGTAGCGTGACTGGGCTATGCGTACGATGCCCGTCGAGGATCCAGGAACCCCTGACCTCCAGTCCCCGGCGCGCTTTCTCATCTGGGTCGGCAAGCAGCAACTGTCGACCCTGCTCGGTGGGTTGATCTTCGGGGTGACCTGGATGTTGGCCCAAGCGTTGACGCCTGCGGTGATCGGTCAAGGGATCAACGCCATCAAGCGTGGCGACCACCACGCGCTCGTTACTTGGTCCGCCGCCGTGTTTGGGCTCGGGATCGCCATGGCGATCTCTGGTGTCGTCCGCCACCGATTCGCAGTCACGAACTGGATCGTGGCTGCCTTCCGCACCGTCCAACTCCTCGGCGAGCACGTGGCCGATGCTGGTATGCCGATCACCGCAACTATTGCCACTGGTGACGTCGTCAACACCATGGCTTCAGACGCCATGCGGATCGGTGGCGCCTACGACGTGGTCGCTCGATTCGTCGGTGCCATCGTCTCCTACCTCGTCGTGGCCTTCATCATGCTGCGCACGAGTGTGCTCCTCGGGACCATCGTGCTCGTGGGTGTTCCCCTCCTCGTGCTCGGCATCAGCCCCCTCATCAAGCCCCTCCAACAACGTCAGATGGCAGTTCGCGAGCAGGCTGGGAAGCTCACCGCTGTTGGCGCCGACACCGTGGCCGGCCTCCGCATCCTGCGCGGCATCGGGGGCGAAGGCGTCTTCTTCGATCGCTACCGATCGCGCAGCCAAGACGTCCGAGCTGCTGGCGTGGCGGCAGCAACGCCCCAGGCCACCCTCGACACCGCACAGGTTGCCCTTCCGGCGATCTTCATCTTGGTCGTGACCTGGGTGGGTGCTCGCCTCACGATCTCCCACGAATTGAATGCTGGACAGCTCGTCGCGTTCTACGGCTACGCCGTGTTCCTGGTCGCCCCCCTGCGCACGGCAACCGAATTCGTGGAGAAGGTGACCCGGGCCCTCGTCGGTGCCCGCAAGGTCATCGCCGTGCTGAGCATTGCCCCACTCGGTCGACACGATGCCAGTACCGCCTCGCCACCAGTTGGCAGTGCACTCGAGGATCTCGTCACCGGTCTCCACGTCCCAGGGGGAACGTTCTGTGCCGTCGTGTCCGAAGACCCGAGTATCGCGGCATCGGTTGCAGAGCGGCTCGGCGCCTTCGCCGCTCCAGCTGGTCGCCTCGGTGGCACTGAACTCACCGAATTGGCCATTACCGAAGTCCGGCGTCGGATCGTGGTCTCTGAGACCGAGCCTCGCCTGTTCAGCGGACCCCTGCGGGGTGAACTCGATCCGACAGAGTCCGCCAGCGAGGTCGACCTCGCTGCTGCACTCCACGTGGCAGCCGCGCACGACGTGATCGACGCCCTCCCAGCCGGCCTCGATGAGATCGTCGAGGAACGAGGACGGAGTTTCTCCGGTGGACAGCGTCAGCGCTTGGCGCTCACCCGTGCGCTCCTGACCAACGCCGAGGTCCTCATCCTCATCGAGCCAACGAGTGCCGTCGACGCCCATACCGAGATGGCGATTGCCGAGCGACTCCGTGCCGCACGTGCGGGCAAGACCACCGTCGTCGTGACCTCATCACCACTCCTCCTCGATCGCTGCGACCTCGTGGCCTTCGTCGCTGGCGAGACGTTGGTAGCCACTGGCACCCACCGTGAACTGCTGAGCACGCCGGCGTACACCGCAACCGTCCTGCGAGGCGCGGACTAATGGCCACCCCGCTTCCCGTCGCCGATGCTCGAGAGACACGGGTCCAAGCCATGGCCTACCTGCGCCGGCACCGTCGCGGGTTCATCCTGATCGTCCTCACCCAAACCGTCGCCGCCCTCTGCGGCCTCGTCGGCCCGTTCCTCCTCGGACGGCTCGTCAACGACATTGGCAACGGGCTGACGATGCACACGGTCAACATCTTGGCCGGACTCCTCGCCGCTGCGCTCATCTTGCAGAGCGCCTTCACGTTCTTGACGAGACGCCAGAGCTACATCCTCGGAGAAGAAGTCTTCGCCGAGTTGCGAGAGAACTTCCTCGGGCGACTCTTGGAACTCCCCCTCTCGGTCGTCGAGCGAGCGGGGACCGGTGACCTGTTAGCCCGAACGACCAACGACATGGACGCGCTCGCCTACACCGTGCGGTTCGCGGTCCCTGAATCACTGGTGGCGATCGTGACCCTCGTCGTGACCATCGTGGCCGTCATCGCCACCTTGCCGGTCATGGGACTCGTCTGTTTGACCGGGACGCCTCTCCTCGTCCTCGGCACCCGGTGGTACCTCTCCCGAGCGCCCGAGAGCTACCGCCGAGAACGTGCCAGTTACGCCACCATGTCGGGAACCTTCTCTGAAACTGCTGATGGCGCTCGCACCGTCGACGCCTTGAGCCTCGCCGAGCGCCAGAAGCAGCGACTCCGCCGTGACCTCGCCGAGTCCTACAAGTGGGAGCGGCGCAACCTCTTCCTGCGCTGCACGTGGTTTCCCTTCGTCGATGCTGGCCTCTCCCTCCCGGTTGCGCTCTCGGTCTTCGTTGGTGGCCTGCTCTGCTTCTCGCACCATGCAACCGTCGGCCAAGTCACCGCCGTCACCTTGTACGTCCAACAACTCGGAGATCCGCTCGACCGATTGCTGTCGTGGCTCGACGAGCTCCAGATCGGGACCTCGGCGCTGGCCCGACTGTTCGGCGTGGCCCTCGTCGCCGATGACCGGACCCCAACCGGGGCTGTGCCGGAAGATGAAGCGATCACGGCCACCGACGTCACCTACGCCTACCGAGAAGGTCACGACGTCCTCCGAAATGTGTCGGTCGCCCTCACGCCCGGGGAGCGCCTCGCCATCGTGGGACCCTCGGGTGCGGGAAAGTCCACCCTCGGACGGCTCCTCGCTGGCATCGATGGGCCTCGTCTCGGCAGCGTGGACGTGGGCGACGTGCCGCTCACCGACCTCGCCCTCAATGACCTCCGAGGCCATGTGGCGCTCGTCACCCAAGAGCACCACCTCTTCATTGGATCCGTCCGAGACAACCTGATCCTCGCCCGCCCCGGAGCCGACGATGCTGCCCTCCTCGCTGCGCTCGACGCCGTCGACGCAAAGGGGTGGGTCCTCGAGCTGCCGAGTGGTCTCGACACCGAGATTGGCTCGATTGGCCACCAGCTCTCCCCAAGCCAAGCGCAGCAGTTGTCGCTCGCTCGACTCGTCCTCGCTGATCCCCACACCTTGGTCCTCGACGAAGCCACCAGCCTCCTCGACCCCCGAGCTGCTCGCCACCTCGAGCGGTCCCTATCGGCCGTCGTCGACGGCCGAACCGTTGTCGCCATCGCCCACCGCCTCCACACCGCCCACGACGCCGACCGGGTCGCAGTCGTCGACGGCGGGCAGATCACCGAACTTGGAACCCACGACGAACTCATCGAACGCAACGGCTCCTACGCCGCCTTGTGGCGGAGCTGGCGCGACGAGGCCTAATGGGTCAGGGCCTGTGCTCAGCAGTAGCATGCGGCCGTGACTGATGCTCCGTCGATCAAGCTCAAGTACCTCATCGCCGGCGTTGCCGCCAGCGTGCTCCTCGCCGTTGTCGCTGTTGTCGGCATTGTGCTGGTCGTTGCTCCCGCCAGCCCCACGGTTGCCGAAGAGCACCGCGCACTCGCCACGACGCCTGGACCGACGGGGCTGACCGCCGGCACCACGCCGACGCGCGCGAACACCGTCTGGGTGACCGCGTGGCAACCGCAGCACTCCCTCGCCGAGCTCCTGAGCCTACCGACGGGACGAGTCCTCAACCAGATCATCTGCAAAGGTCCTGACGGCACGACGAATGATCTGAGCGCCACCGTGGTGGGCACCGCAGCATCCCTCCTCATCGTCGGGCTGACGAACCACCACACCGAGCGCACCTGGACCAACGTGCTGGCCTACTACGACGCAGCGACGGGAGCACCTCGTGGTTACACCCCGCTCCCAGACGGCGCCATCAGAGACCTCAACACCAGTGCCACTGGGATGGGCGTCGACGTCCTCATCACGACGGGCCGCAGCGCCACCGACGTTGTTGTCAACGCCACCGCGCACCTCGCGGTGATCCCACCAACCGCCCCTGATCACACCGAGGTGGTTCGGCTCCCTGCGGCGACCATTGGCATGGTGCTCACGACGAACAACGCCAAGATCTACGCCCTCGAGCGCAACGGACGCGTCGCCGTGATTGACCGGAGCAGCGGCCAGGTGACGGGGACCATCACCGTCGATCCGGCGTCGTCTCGAATCGGTATCTCGGGCGACGGCACCGTGCTCTACCTCTTGGTGCCCGGAGCGAACGGCGGCCACGACCGCGTCGACCTCTACCGAGCGAGCGTTGGAGAGTTCGTGGTTGCCATGGACGCACCGCCACACACGCACTGGATTCTGCCAACCGCCAATGGCGAACGCATGGTCGATTTCGCCGGCACCTCGACCTCGGGGACGATCGCCCAGTACCGAATGCTCGGCTAGGGCGTTCGACCTACTCCCACTCGATGGTGCCGGGGGGCTTCGAGGTGATGTCGAGGGCGACGCGGTTGACGCCGTCCACTTCGTTGATGAGTCGATTCGCGATGCGCTCGAGGAGGTCGTAGGGCAGGCGAGCCCAGTCGGCGGTCATGGCGTCGTCAGAGGTGACGGCCCGGATCACGATTGGATACGCGTAGGTGCGTCCGTCGCCCATGACCCCAACGGTGCGCACGGCCGGCAGAATCGCGAAGCTCTGCCAGAGGTCACGGTAGAGACCGGCTCTCCGGATCTCTTCGAGAACGACCGCGTCGGCGTTGGCCAGAATCTCGGCACGCTCCTGGGTCACTTCACCAATGATCCGCACGCCGAGTCCGGGCCCAGGGAACGGTTGCCGCCAGACGATCTCGCCGGGCAGGCCGAGCTCTTCACCAACGGCCCGCACCTCATCTTTGAAGAGCGACCGGAGCGGCTCGACGAGGTCGAAGTCGAGGTCCTCTGGGAGCCCACCGACGTTGTGGTGGCTCTTGATGTTGGCGGCGTGGCCAGAACCGGACTCAATGACGTCGGGGTAGAGGGTGCCTTGGACGAGGAACTTCGGACCATCCCCGCCAGTACCTGCTCCGAGATCACGGGCAACCTCTTCGAAGATACGGATGAACAGTTCGCCGATGATCTTCCGCTTGCGCTCGGGATCGGTCACCCCAGCGAGTGCGGCGAAGTAGCGATCCGCGGCGCGCACATGGATGAGCTCCACGTTGAAGTGCTTGGTGAAGGTGGCTTCGATTTGATCGCCTTCGCCGCGACGCATGAGCCCGGTGTCGACGAAGACACAGGTCAACTGGTCGCCAATGGCCTTGTGCACGAGCGCTGCTGCCACTGCGGAGTCGACACCACCAGAGAGTGCGCAGAGCACCTTGGCGTCGCCCACCTGGGCGCGAATGGCAGCAACCTGAGTCTCGATGATCGACGCGTGGGTCCAAGTGCCCGGCAGGTCGCAGACGTCGTGGAGGAACCGCTCGAGGAGCGCTTGGCCATACTCGGAGTGTGCGACTTCAGGGTGGAACTGCACGCCGTAGCAGCGCAGGTTCTCGTTGCCGAAGACGGCAACAGGTGCGTCATCGGAAGATGCCATGGCCACGAACCCCTCGCCGAGCGCGGTGATGGAGTCCCCGTGGCTCATCCACACGTCAGAGACCTCGGGGAAGTCAACGGTGATGGGCGACGCTGCAGTCAACGTCATGGCGGTGCGGCCGTAGCCACCACGCCCCGTGGCAGCAACGGTTCCGCCGGTCGCTTGGGCGAGGAGCTGGGCGCCGTAGCAAATGCCGAGAATCGGAATCCCGAGCGAGAAGATCGCCGGATCGAGCGTTGGAGCGCCATCGGCGTAGACCGAACTCGGCCCTCCGGACAAGATGATGCCCTTGGGCGCCTTGGAGGCGACATCAGCAGCGGTGATGGTGGTGGGCACGATCTCGGAGTAGACCCGAGCTTCACGAACCCTTCGAGCGATCAGCTGCGCGTACTGCGCGCCGAAGTCGACGACGAGGACGGCGTCGGTCAATGACCCATTCCAACGCCCTGGCTGCGCTGGAGCTGCTTGCCCTCAGTCTGCAGAGAAGGTGCGATCATGACCTCGGCCTTCTGGAACTCCTTGACCGTCTCGTAGCCACAGGTGGCCATCGAGGTACGCAGTGCACCCATCAGGTTCATGCGTCCGTCGTTCTCGTGCGCTGGGCCGAGCAGGATCTCCTTGAGCGTGCCGCGCACGGTGGTCTTCACTCGGGCGCCACGCGGGAGCGTGGGGTGGAAGGTCGCCATGCCCCAGTGGAATCCACGAGCCGGCGCTTCAACCGCCGAGGACAGCGGGGAGCCAATCATGACCGCATCTGCGCCACAGGCGATGGCCTTGGCGATGTCGCCACCCTTGGACATGCCGCCATCGGCGATGACGTGCACGTAGACACCGGTCTCGTCCAAGTGGCGCATCCGAGCGCCAGCGACGTCGGCAATGGCGGTGGCTTGAGGCACACCAATGCCGAGCACACCACGGGTGGTGCAGGCGTTACCGGGACCGACGCCGACGAGCACGCCGGCAGCTCCCGTGCGCATGAGGTGCAGGGCTGCTTGGTAGCTCGCGCATCCACCGACGATGGTTGGAATCTCGAACTCTCGGATGAAGCGCTTCAAGTTGAGCGGCTCGACCGTCTTCGACACGTGCTCAGCGGAGACCACGGTGCCTTGGATCACGAGCAGGTCGAGACCGGCAGCCTTGATGGCCTCTTGCATGAAGGCCGTGCGCTGCGGGGTCACGCTCGCACACGAGATCACGCCCGCTGCCCTGATCTCCTCGATGCGGGCCTGGACGAGTTCGAGCTTGATGGGTTCGGCGTACATCTGCTGCATGCGAGCAGTCGCCTTCTCGTCGTCGAGCTCACGGATCTCGTCGAAGAGTGGGGTTGGGTCCTCGTAGCGAGTCCACAGACCTTCGAGGTTGAGGCAGCCCACGCCGCCGAGTTGGCCGAGGGCGATCGCCGTCGCAGGGGAGACCACGCCGTCCATGCCCGAGGCCATGAGCGGAAGCTCAAACTTGTAGGCGTCGATCTGCCAAGAGATGTCGACATCCTCGGGGTCACGCGTGCGACGCGTCGGGACGATGGCAATGTCGTCGAAGCCGTAGGCCTTGCGGCCCGACTTGAAGATGCCGATCTCTACCTCAGAAGCCATGATTCCTCCGCTCAGCGCCCGGCCCTGCAACCGTTCTCTGCGGCCAATCTAGTAGAGGATCACGAGCGCCCTACCGGGTCATGACGGCAGAGCGGCGGCGGCAAGCACGCAGTCTGCAGTTGCGAGTGGAGCTTTCCCCGCAGTCGATGCCGCACAGCCCTCAATGACCGCATCGCTCAGATCGAGCGGGTGCACCTCATGGACGGATCGCCACAAGAGCACGAAGTCCCGCATTGCCGGACGCGTCCCCATGATGGCGGTCAGTTCCGCATCGGCGAGGTTGTTGTTCCCAGCGATCGGGAACAAGAGCACATCGGTCACGTGGCGAACGGTGATGATCTTGGCGATGACCGCACGCTCTTGCGCACTGAGCGCGGTGACCTGGAACGGTGACATGAACCCCTGCAGGACTCCGTCAGGCCCGGTCGGTGGAACGAGCCACGCCGACGCTGTCCCATGCGTCGTCGGTACGAGGACGTACCCACCGAGGAGATCGAAGCGGAAACCGTTCAGTGCTTGGTAGGTCATCGGCGCACTCGACCAACCGAGCCCAGCGTTCACGGAGGGCAATACCAGCACCCTCGCTCGGTGACCAGGCGTGCCGTGGATCGTTGCGTACCACGTCGACTGCGAGAAGCTCGACGAGGACGGGAACGGCACCGGCGCCCCGAGAATCTGCGGAAGCGTCGCCGCGAGCACTGCGACGATGACGACGCTTCTGCGAACTCGAGGTGCCGCTGGTTCGAGGAGATCAGTCAGCGCTCGCCATCCGAGCGCAACGAGCAAGAGTGCAGCGAACGCGACCATCTGGGCGAAGCGGTCGGGGATCAGTTGCTCGACGACCGGGAGGTTGGCGAAGAGGCGCCACGGTGCCCACGACAGGGTCGCCACCCCGACCGTAGAGACCTGCACGGTGGTCCCAAGTTCGAGTACCACCGTGATGACGCCGACGATCGCGAGGGCACGGACGCGCCGATCGTTCCACTGCCAGAGGATGGTCGCGAGGCACGTTGCCACCACGCCCCACCCGAGGAAGGCCAACGTCTCCCCCACGGTGCCCACGCCGCCGACGTACCCCGTGACCGCATCACCACGTCCGAACAACCGCGGCGTCACCACGATCGACGTCAACGAATTCCCCAATTCGAAGATCGAACCCCACGGACTCCCCGTCGTGTGCCGAGGGCCGAAGAACTCCACCCACAGCGGATACGCCAAGAAAACCACCGAAACGCCCCCGGCAACCCCGACTGCGACCAGGGCTCGCCGAGCGACCGCGTGCAGCGTCGAGCGGAAGAAGACCGCTGCGACGACGAGGCCGAGGCCAACCTCGAAGGCCACCATGGCCAGCTGCTCTGATCCGGTGAAGTACTGCACCACGATGGCTGAAGCGGCGAGGAATCCAACGGTGACCGGACGGCGGCGCTCCTGGACGAGATCGAGGGCCAGTAACAGCACGACCGGTTCGATGAACTGCACCGTTTGGTGGAATCGACCCGAGGGCAGGTTGGCCAAGACGTACGGCGACATCGCCCACATGGTCGCCGTCGTCGTGGCAATCCACCGCCGACCAACGATGCGCCGCACCAGCACGTACATCGGCCACGCCGACACCACGGGAGCGAGCACCAGCCCGACGTTGAAGGCGAACACCGGGCCAACGAGCACGGTGAGTGGAGCGAGGACGAGTGCTGGAGCGAACTCGGAGGTGTTCACCATCAGGTTCACCCCACCTGATCCAGCGAAGAGGGCATGGGAGATGAAGGGATTCTGGAGGTGGAGCAGCGCATGCGGCAGCCAGGCGAGGAACCACACCTGCTCGGCGATGTCCCCTCCGGGCGTGGCGAGCGAGTGGGTCGGGTGACCGCCGAACCACGCGTGGCCATTGGCGAGGCCAGCGAGGAGGGCGACGATGCCGAGGCATCCGAGGAGACCGCGGTCGAGCGAGGGCCGTGTGGTTGGCCGGGGAACGTGGGCTCCGACCTGGTGGTGATCGATGGTCATCGCGTGCTCCTGCTCCTCAGCGCCCTCACCGTAGTTCCCCATCGGTTGTATCCCATCGCATCCACGCACTGCACCGATCACGTTCGCGCCAACGCCTTCTCTCTGGCTACGCGATCTGCGGATCGAGGCCGAGGGCGAGGTGGAGGAGCTGGTAGAGCATTCGAGCCGTCGCCCCCCAGATGGTCTCACCTGCGAGGTCGAAGAAGAAGATCGGGAACGAACCGTCGGCGCTGTTCGTGAGGGGGCGATCCCCACGGATCCACCGCTCTTCGTGGAAGACCCCAGGAGCCAAGAGGTCTTCCAAGGCGACATCGAAGATGCGTGCAACTTCATCGGGTGATGGGGTCAACGCCGGCCGGCGCTCGAGCACACCGACGAAGGGAGCGATGAAGGAACCCGAGACCACGGTGACGATGGGCCCGAGCCACCCGAGAAGCTCGACGGAGGACGGGTCGAGGCCTACCTCTTCTTCGGCTTCTCGGAGCGCCGCTGTCCACTCATCTTCCCCCTCGTCGAGACGGCCTCCCGGGAAGGCCACCTCGCCGCGGTGTAGGCGAAGTCCACTCGATCGGCGCGTGAGGATGACCCGTGCCCTGCCGTCCTCTTCGAAGAGCGCGCACAGCACCGCTGAGCGACGGATGCGCTCTGGCGGCACGAGGCCGTGGAGGACCGGATCGAGTTGGCGGGCGTGCTCCACGGGATCAACCGTGAGTGGTCCAAGCGTGCCGAAGCGAGCGAGGCCGGCGCGCACGTGGTCAACGGTGAGTGCTCGATCGAGACCGTCGTGGACCTCCCAGCCCGCCGGCCGGCCCGGGGCCACATTCGGTGGCCGAGGAATGTGCTGGTCACCCCCGGCCATACCTAGCGACTCCGTACTCAGTTCGACCAGGTGAACAGGTCGACGGCGAGCTCGACGGGCCCTGCGAAGTGCTCGGCGGCCTCGGCCAGCCACTCCCCTTCTGTGCCTGGCTGCGGGGCTGGCACGGGATGGGTGAAGATCAGGTGCTTGACCCCACCACGGGCCGCGGTCTGCGCTGCGGTCACCGTTGAGGAGTGGTAGTCGAGCACGTCCAAGAACCGTGGCAATCCGAGGGGGCGAATGAGCGCTTCACGCACCACGGTTTGGACGTAACAGTCGGCGCCGTCAACGAGGAGGTCGAGACCATCGCAGGGAATGGTGTCTCCAGCAACAGCGATCACGGCACCGTCAATCTCGAAACGGTAGCCAACGCTCGGACTCGCGGGGGCGTGATCAGTTGGCGCGGCGATGATGCGCACCTCACCGTCGTCGACGATGACGCCGCTCGTCACCTCGATGACGTTCACGATCGGCCCCTCGGTGAGGTCGTCGTGGTGGGCAATGCGGTAGCCAATGTCATCGGCCAACATCGCCATCGTCCGATCGACGAGGGAAGCGGTCCCTACGGGTCCGTAGATGGTGAGTGGGCTCGGACCGAAGGCCATGATCCAGCGCGTCGTGATCAGGTCGTTCAGATCGCAGATGTGATCACTGTGGAGGTGCGTCAGCAGCACCGCATCGAGTGCGGTCACCGACCCGAATGCTGCGCTCAGGCGAAGTTGCACCCCTCGACCGGCATCGACGAGGAAACTGCGAGCACCCGAGCGGACGAGGGTTGCCGGTCCGGCTCGATCCGGGCTCGGCAGCGGACCACCGGTTCCCAATGTGATGACCTCAACCATGGCTCCCCTTCCGGCGCATCCGCTTCGAAGCGGTCAGCCACATCGAACCTACAACGAGAAGATGGCCGAGCCCTACGGCCCGGCCATCTTCGAAGTGCACGCTGGTGCGTGGGCTACATCATGCCGCCCATTCCACCCATGCCGCCCATGGCTGCCGCCGCGGCTGCAGGGTCAACCTTCTCGGGCTTGTCGGCCACGAGGGCCTCGGTGGTCAGCAGCAGCGCAGCAATAGATGCCGCGTTCTGGAGTGCCGAACGGGTCACCTTGGCGGGGTCGATGACACCGGCCTTGACCAGGTCGACCATTTCGCCGGTGGCAGCATTGAGGCCCATCGAGCCCTCGGCTGCTTCGACTTCCTTGATGACCACAGAGCCCTCGAGGCCGGCATTGAACGCAATCCAGCGCAGCGGGGCGTCGAGCGAGCGAGCCACGATGGACGCACCCGTCGCCTCGTCACCACTCAAGGTGGCGATGAGGTCGAGAACAGCCTTGCGGCTCCGCACGAGGGCGGTGCCACCACCGGCGACGATGCCCTCGTCAACCGCGGCACGAGTCGCCGATAGCGCGTCTTCGATGCGGTGCTTCTTCTCCTTGAGCTCGACTTCAGTCGCAGCGCCAACCTTGACGACGGCAACGCCACCGGCGAGCTTGGCCAGGCGCTCTTGGAGCTTCTCGCGGTCCCAGTCGGAGTCAGTCGCTTCGATCTCACGCTTGATCTGCGCCACGCGGCCAGCAACGGCCTCGCTCGAGCCAGCGCCATCGATGATGGTGGTGGCGTCCTTGGTGACAACGACGCGACGAGCCGAACCGAGCAGGTCGAGCGTTGCCGTCTCGACCTTGAGGCCGATCTCCTCGGCGATGACCTGGGCACCGGTCAAGATCGCCATGTCTTCGAGCATGGCCTTGCGGCGCTCACCAAAGCCTGGGGCCTTGACGGCGACCGAGGTGAAGGTGCCGCGGATCTTGTTGACGACCAACGTCGCCAACGCTTCGCCATCGACGTCCTCGGCGATGATGAGCAACGCCTTGCCGGACTGCATGACCTTCTCGAGCACGGGAACGAGGTCGTGGACGTTGGAGATCTTCGAGTTGACGAAGAGCACGAGTGGGTTCTCGAGCACTGCCTCTTGACGCTCTTGGTCGGTCACGAAGTAGGGGCTCAGGTAGCCCTTGTCGAACTGCATGCCCTCGGTGAGCTCGAGCTCAATTCCGAAGGTATTGGACTCCTCCACCGTGACGGTGCCGTCCTTGCCGACCTTGTCGATCGCGTCAGCCAGCACTTCACCAATAGCGGTGTCGGCTGCGGAGATTGAAGCGACCTGGGCGATTTCGGTGCGGGTCTCAACTTCCTTGGCCTGGGCCTTGATCGAGGCGACCGCCGCCTTCACGGCTGCTTCGATGCCGCGCTTCAAGCCCGTCGGGGATGCGCCAGCGGCGACGTTGCGGAGACCTTCCTTGATGAGCGCCTGTGCGAGCACCGTGGCAGTCGTGGTGCCGTCACCGGCCACGTCGTTGGTCTTGGTGGCGACCTCTTTGACGAGCTGGGCGCCCATGTTCTCGAAGGGGTCCTCGAGTTCAATTTCACGAGCGATCGACACACCGTCGTTGGTGATGGTCGGCGCACCGAAGGCCTTGCCGATGACGACGTTGCGGCCCTTGGGCCCGAGGGTCACCTTGACGGCGTCGGCCAGCTTGTCGACACCTGCTTCGAGGCCACGTCGGGCGGCCTCATCAAACTTCAGAATCTTGGACATTGCGTCCCCTTTCGAGTGAGAACACTGCCCCCGGCTCGCGCCGGGGGCAGCAACAGTGAACTAGGACAGCTTGGCGAGCACGTCGCGGGAGTTGAGGATCAAGAGGTCCTCACCATCCACGGTGATCTCCGTGCCGCCGTACTTGGAGTAGACGACCTTGTCGCCCACCACAACATCAACGGGGATGAGTTCACCGGTCTGCTCGGTCCGGCGACCCGGACCAACTGCCAAGACGTCGCCCTGCTGGGGCTTCTCCTTGGCGGTGTCGGGGATCACCAGTCCGGAGGCGGTGGTCTCCTCCGAGGCGGCGGGTCGGACGACGATACGGTCGTCGAGAGGGTGCAGCTTCATCTGTCGGCCTCCTTGGCGGTCGTTAGCACTCTCGTGCTGAGAGTGCTAATAGTAACGACGCAAGGATAGCGACGCAAACTGCTCGTCGAGCGCGTTAGCGGAATCTTCCCGGTCGCCAGTCGGGAACCACTCGCGTCGAGCCGACTCGATCCCAGGCCGTGGCCCCCGTTGCACCCCACGCCAGCGCCAGGGCTGCCCCGTCGGCAATGGCTCCCCACCACGAACAGGCAACGGCGAGTCCGAACACTGCTGCGCACAGCGTGCGCCGCACGACCGCTCGTGGTGCAGGGCGCGAGGATCCATCGAGAGCGCACAGGCGAATGTGGGTGAAGACCATGCCCGGAGTAGCCCCGAGGGGACTGAGGAAGAAGGTGAGGGCGAGGGCAGCCTGGACGAGGACAACGGCAATCGTGAACCACCTGCCGTGCACGCCGGCGACTCGCACCACTTGGCACAACAGCGAGACCACGAAGAGGTCGACGACATAGGCCACGATGCGCGTCCACTTTGGAGCGGTCGCAACCGGCGCAGACCCGAGACCGGGGAGCGGCGGCGCGAACTCATTCACGGTTGGAGCCGCTCGGCGTGCCAGCCCGTTGTCGTGTTCGTGCAGCGCACGCGGTCGTGGAGCCGATCGGGCTGGGCTCGCCAAAACTCCACCATCGTTGGTTCGATCCGAAAACCTCCCCAGTAGGGCGGACGAGGGATCGGCCCATCGCCGAAGCGCTCGGTGGCTCGGGCAACGGCTGCTACGAGGACTGCTCGGTCCTCGAGCGGGGAGGATTGCTCCGATGCCCAGGCGCCAAGTTGGTGACCTCTCGGCCGGCTGGCGAAGTAGGCGTCGGCCTCACCGGCATCGGTCTCGACAACGGGGCCCACGAAGCGCA
Source organism: uncultured Actinomycetes bacterium (assembly GCA_903870905.1). Taxonomy (GTDB): domain Bacteria; phylum Actinomycetota; class Acidimicrobiia; order Acidimicrobiales; family RAAP-2; genus CAIQEU01. The sequence goes on from CAIQEU010000007.1 coordinate 40,044, forward strand.
TCTGCTGACCGAGCGGCTGGTGGAAGATGGTGGCGGCAGCTCGGTGCGTGGCGAGCAGCGCTCGACCCTTGTCCGAAGTGGCGTTGGTGTAGAAGGTCACCCCACGGTGGTCGATCCCCCGTGCCAGCACCATGCGCACCGCCGGCATCGCGTCGGCATCGACGGTGGCGAGCGCCATGGCCTGATGCTCGGGAACGATCCCCCTGGCCGCATCCATCCACTGCCGGGCGAGCTGCATTGGCAGGAAAGAGCTGACCTCAGCGTAGAGATCGGTCACTTTTTCCCCGGGTGACGACGAGCCATGACGGTGGTGAGCGGGCCACGAGGGCTGAACCTGGCGACACGTGCGGCAATCGCATTCACACGGCCTGGGATCACCACTCGACGGCCGGTGCGCAGTCCGCCAATTGCCGCACCGACGACCGCAGAAGCCTCAACCCACATGGCTTTGGGCAACAGGTTGACCGAGTCTTCGGTGAACCCGGCGACCGAAGCGAACTCCGTCTCGACCGGTCCGGGGCACAGCGCCGTCACGGTGACTCCCCTCCCTGCAACTTCTGCGGCCAAGGCTTCGGTGTAACTGAGCACGAAGGCCTTCGTGGCACCGTAGCCAGCTTGGAAGGGAACGGGTTGGAAGGCAGCCGTCGAAGCCACGTTGCAGATCGCTCCGCCACCAGCAGCAACCATGGCTGGCAGCAGTGCGGTGGTGAGATCGACGATGGCGGTGCAGTTGGTCGCCACCATCGTGACTTCTGCGGTGCGATTCGCTTCGGCAACGGGACCGAGCGTTGAGAATCCGGCGTTGTTGATCAGTATCGAACACCTTCGTCCAGCAGCGGCCAATTCGCTGAGGAAGGCATCTCGACCTTCGGCGCTCGACAGGTCTGCAGCAAGAGCGGTGGCGCCGCTTCGGCCAGCGATGGAGCATGCCGCCACCACCGCATCGAGGCGATCTCGGCGTCGAGCAACCACGGTCACGTGGTAGCCGAGTGCGCTCAATTGTTCTGCGAACTGCGCACCGAGGCCGGAAGATGCCCCGGTGATGACCGCAGTTGTTGTCGCAGACGGGGCGGGAAGAGCCATGACCCGATCCTAGGACTGCTCCGCCCTCATCGCTCTCCGGGCGAGAGCGACAATCCGGGGTTGGGGCCGAGGGTGAGTGGATCTGGACCCCGGGTGCCCAGCGCGTGGGCACCCGCTGCAGCCACCATGGCTGCGTTATCCGTGCAGAACGCACGAGACGCCAGCGCGCAGGGAACCCCCGCGTCAGCACAGGCGGCGGCGAGGCGAGATCGCAGCTCACCATTGGCCGCGACCCCACCGGCGAGGGCCACCGAAGCCGCACCGGTAGCTCGGACTGCGGCCATGGTCTTGTCGACCAAGACATCGGTCACCGCCCGTTGGAAACTGGCGCAGAGGTCTTCGGTTGCGGCCA
>CAIQEU010000008.1 GCA_903870905.1 uncultured Actinomycetes bacterium
GGGGCGGACGCTCGCATCTGTTCGTTCGAGTGCACGTGGTGCGCCGACTGTGCTGGACACCTCGATGGTGCCTGTCCAAACTGTGGTGGCGAGCTCGTCGCTCGACCCGCACGAGCGCTCGAACTCCTCGAGGCGTTTCCCGCGTCACTGGAACGGACGTCGGCCAAGCACCTCTGCGCGACGACCTGAGGTTCAGCTGGCGTCGAGCGTCGACCGCAGTTCCTCAGCGAAGCCCTCTCCGAGGGCGTCGCCCATCATGACGGCGAGCCGATGCAGCGGGAACGATCCGAGCATCATGACGGTGTCGGGATCATCGAGGAGGAACGAGAGGTTTCCGCCTGGCGCGTTTCGCAGCCCCTCGGTGAGGAGGATCCGCCCTGCTGGGTGCGCCAGCCACTCGGCCATGGTGCTGGTTGCGTCGAGCGCGAAGACCGGAGCCTCCCCCTCAACGGTGACCGTCGCCTCGGCGCGAAGATCCCGGGATGACGCCCCGACGGCCACGGTGAACGCACCAGGGGTGACGATCCACGATCCGGTCGTGGTCGACCACCGCGCCAAATCTCGGTCACGCAGGGTGAAGTGCACCGTGCTCGTCTCCCCGGGGGCGAGCGTGATCTTGGCGAAATCCTTGAGGACGCGCACCGCACGCGGGTGCGGAGCGCCGAGTTCACTGAGGTAGCACTGGACGACCTCTGCGCCAGCGACGTCACCGGTATTGGTCACGGAAACAGAGGCCCGAATGCGCACCGCACCGCGCCATTCCGCATGGTCTGCGGTCGGCGCCTCCACCGAAACCGTGAAGTCGGCGTAGGAGAAAGTCGTGTAGGAGAGGCCATGGCCGAAGGGGTAGCCAACCTCCCGGTCGACGAGGTCGTAGTGGCGGTAGCCAATGAAGGTACGTTCGCCGTAGTGCACCTCGCCATTCGCGCCAGGGAAGTTCACGAAGGCGGGCGTGTCTTCGAGGCGGAGCGGAATCGTCTCCGCCAACCGTCCCGATGGGTTGACGGCACCAACGAGCACGTCGACGACCCCAGCACCCCCCGCTTGGCCGCCGAGCCAGCCCTCGACGAGGGCTTGGGCGTAGGGCTCGAGCGCAGCGGTCGTGACGACGCCGCCATTTGCGAGCACCACCACGACCCGAGGATTGACAGCAGCGACCTTGGCGAGGAGTTCGAGCTGTTCGCCGGGGAGGTCGAGGTGCTGTCGATCGAACCCTTCTGATTCAAAACTGGGCGGCAGTCCGAGGAAGGCCACGACGACGTCAGCATCTCGAGCGACCGAGAGGGCTTCTTCCTGGAGCGCCGTCAGATCGACGGTGTCGTCGTCGATGCCGAACCCGGGGGCGTACGAGACGGTGGTCGTCGCACCGAGCGCAGCACGCAGGGCATCGAGCGCCATGTCGATGCGGGTGGGGTTGACCTTGGAACTCCCCGCCCCTTGGAACCTCGGCTGGGCGGCGAAGGCCCCAATCACGGCAATTGACTCGAGGTCGGGACGTAGAGGGAGGAGTTCGTGGTCGTTGCGGAGGAGCACGACGCTCGCTGCCGCGGCGCGGCGAGCCAGGGTGTGGTGCGCGTCCACGGGCATCTCGATGTCGGCCACGCGACCCCCCGCAGCCTTGTCGAGGAGGGTGAGGACGCGCTCGACAGCTGCGTCGAGGATCTGCTCACTCAACGCTCCATCTGCAACCGCTGCTGCGATCTTGCGAGGTCCAAATCCGTGCGACGACGGCATCTCGAGGTCGAGGCCGGCGGCGACTGCAGCCACCGGATCATCTACGGCGCCCCAATCCGACACGACCAGTCCCTCAAATCCCCAGGTCTCGCGCAGGACCTCGGTCAAGAGCCAGGGATCTTGGCTGGCGTAGACCCCGTTGATCTTGTTGTAGCTGCACATGACGGTCCACGGCTGTGTTGTGCGCACCACGCGTTCGAACGCCAAGAGGTAGAGCTCTCGAAGCGTGACGTCGTCGACGACCGCAGAGATGCGCAGGCGTTCGGTCTCTTGGTTATTCGCCGCGAAGTGCTTGAGCGACGCTCCAACTCCTTGGGACTGGATTCCCTCAACGAGCGCCCCACCGAGGATGCCGGCGACGACTGGATCCTCCGACAGGTACTCGAAGTTCCGCCCACACAGCGGCGTGCGCTTCAAGTTGATCCCTGGACCGAGGACCACGGCAACCCCTTGGGCCTGGGCTTCTCGGCCAATCGCCGCACCCACCTCACCCACGAGGTCTCGATCGAAGGATGACCCGAGCGCTGAAGCCGTTGGAAAGCAGGTAGCGGGGAGACTCCCTCCAATGCCGACGTGGTCACCAGCGCTCGGCTGCACCCGGAGTCCATGGGGTCCATCGCTCACCATGATGGAGGCGAGACCAACACGGTCGATGGCTTTCGTGTGCCAAAACCCGGATCCCGACAGCAGTGACGTCTTCTCCTCGAGCGTCAGTTCGGACAGCCGTGACATGGCGGTGGGCTTCGTCATCGTGGACGCTCCTTGGGCGAGGGTCGAGGAGGACCGCAACACGTGCCGTCCCCGCTTCGCGGTCACCCTACCCGAGCCCATTGCGAGGATCTCGTTCCCGGCACCGCAGGCTCTAGCTGTAGTGACCAAGTAGGTCATTGACACGATTCATCGGTGACCGACTGTGAACAACGTTCGTGGTCGATACACCAGACTGCTGCCCTCAGGGAGCGTCAGTGCTCCGACATGGGGCACAGATCCCAAGGACGGAGAAGTGGAGCGGATCAATGGTGAAGCCGTACTGCGCCAACATCGTCGTCGAGAGTTCTGAGAACAGTTCCGTCGGGACCGACAGGGCGACACCGCACCGTTCGCAGACGAGATGCGAGTGGGCGTTCGCTGCGAGGTGGTAGGTCGCAGCACCGTGGCCGAGGTGGGCGTGCACCAGCACGCCGAGGCGCTCGAGTTCCTCCAAGTTTCGGTACACGGTCGAACGATTGATGGACGGGTACGCATCGTGGATCGCCGCGGCAATCTCGTCGGCGGTCCGGTGCCCCTGTGCATTCACCATGGCCTCGACGATCGCTCGGCGAGCCGTGGTCACGCGAGCGCCACGGTGACGAAGGTGCTCGAGCACGTGTTCTGCCGTTGCTCCGTCGACCGGGATGGCTTCAGGCATTGTGCGCATGGCAGCAGGGTAGATGCCGAGTCGGCTTATTGCAACAGTGTTGCGTCTATCCTATCGTCGGAAGTCCCGTTCGACGATGTTGCTGAGGATCACCACCATGGTCATTGCAGTACGGAGACGCCTGGCACCGACAGAGCGATCTGAACTCATCGCCATGGCGCTCGTGATCGTCGCGCTGCACGTCATGGGGTGGCTCCTGCTCTCGACGGCACGACACCACCGCGTGACTGCCGGAGCCACATTCGGCCTCGGCACCGGGGTCTTGGCCTACACCCTCGGGATGCGCCACGCCTTCGACGCCGACCACTTGGCCGCCATTGACAACACCACCCGCAAACTCCTCGACGACGGTGGCCGACCGCTCAGCGTTGGGTTCTGGTTCTCCCTCGGCCACTCGAGTGTGGTCTTCGGTCTCGCCGTCGCGCTCAACGCCGGGATCCGATCGCTCAACGGGGCAATCAGCAATCCCACCTCGGCGCTGCACACCTGGACCACCGTCGTTGGGACCACGATCTCTGGCGTCTTCCTCTACGCCATTGGCATCATCAACCTGTTCGTCCTCTTCGGCATCCTCCACCTCGTCCGCCACCTGCGCACGGGGACCTTCGACCACAGCACCTTGGAAGCCCACCTCTCTCGTCGTGGACTCTTCAACCGGTTCTTCGGCCGCATCGCTTCGAGCGTCGATCGGCCCTGGAAGATGTACCCGGTGGGGCTGCTCTTTGGCCTCGGATTCGACACCGCGACCGAAGTCGCTCTCCTCGTCTTGGCCGGAACCGCGGTCATCGGCGGCGTGCCGTTCACCGCGATCGTCGCGCTCCCCATCCTCTTCGCGGCCGGGATGTGCCTGCTCGACACCATCGACGGGTGCTTCATGAACTTCGCCTACAACTGGGCGTTCTCCAACCCAGCGCGCAAGATCTACTACAACCTCACCATGACCGGCCTCTCCGTCGTGATCGCCCTCGTCATCGGCACGGTCGAGCTCCTCTCCCTCCTCATCACCAAGGTCGGCCTCACCGGCCAACCGTGGGACACGATTTCCGCCCTTGACCTCAACCGGGTTGGCTTCGCCATCGTGGGGCTCTTCGTCGTGACGTGGATCATCGCCGTTGCCATCTGGCGCTTTCGGGGGCTCGAGGAGAAGTGGACTCCGGTTGGAGTCACCGAACCCACCGCGGCCGCCGCACCCGTGGAGTCGACGACGTGAACGCCTTCCTCGCCGGTCTGTCGACAGGACTCTCCCTCATCGTCGCTATCGGCGCCCAGAACACCTACATCTTGCGCCTCGGTCTCGCTCGCCACCGAGTTGGACTCGCCGTGGCGATCTGCATCGCTGCTGACCTCATCCTCATCGCAGCGGGAACCGCAGGGGTCGGCGCCGTCGTGCGTGCCGCCCCTCAGGTCCTCGTCGTCCTCAAGTGGGTGGGCGTTGCCTACATCGCCCTCTTCGCGCTTCGCTCCTTCGCCGCCGCTCGCCACCCCGGGCACCTCGAGGCAGTGGCCGAGGATACGCCGAGCACCAGAGCGGTCGTGCTCGCCACGTTGGGGTTCACCTTCGTGAACCCGCACGTCTACTTAGACACCGTGCTCCTCCTCGGCTCGCTCTCGGCACAGTTCGGTCACGCCAAGTGGCTCTTCGCACTCGGCGCGGGATGTGGGTCGGTGCTCTGGTTCTGCACCCTCGGTCTCGGCGCTCGAGCAGCAGCACCGCTCATGGCGAAGGAGTCGCTCTGGCGCATGCTCGACGTGCTGATCGGGTGCGTGATGGTCGCCGTAGCGATCTCAGTGGCCATGACCCACGTTGCCGTCTGACCACGAACCCGGTGGTGCGTCGGGGCACAATGAGATGGTGCCGCTCCCATTCCACGTGGTCGACGTCTTCGGCCGAGTCCCCTTGGCTGGGAACCCACTCGCCGTCATCGGCGACGCTGACGACCTCTCCGATGCCGAGATGGCATCCATTGCCCGGTTCACCAATCTCTCCGAGACGACCTTCCTGTGTGCGCCCCGCGACCCAGCGGCGGACTACCGCCTTCGGATCTTCACGCCCTCTGGGGAACTCCCCTTTGCAGGCCATCCCACCCTCGGCAGCGCGCGGGTGTGGTTGGACCTCGGAGGCGTTCCTCGACGCCCCGGAGTCCTGACACAGGAGTGCGGCATTGGACTCGTGACGGTCACAGTAGATGCGCACACGATTGGCTTCGAAGCACCGCCGCTGCTGCACGCTGGAACTGTGGACGACGACCTCGCCGTGACCATTGCCGCGACGCTCGGGGTTGACCGGTCATCGATCATCGACCTCGCGCACCTCGACAATGGACCGGGATGGATTGGGGTGCAGCTCGAATCAGCGGATGCGGTCATCACGCTGAGCCGACCGACGACCCCTCTGGCACTCGGCGTGGTTGGGCTCTGCGATCCCAATGCAGAGAGCCGCTACGAGGTTCGGGCGTTCTTCCCTGAGCGCGACCAGACCATTGAAGACCCCGTCACCGGGAGTCTCCACGCCGCACTGGCGACGTGGATGATCGACCGTGGCATGGTCGCCGCCCCCTTCACCGCCACCCAAGGCCGCTGCGTTGGCCGAGACGGCATCGTCTCGATTGCCGCCCCTCGAGGCACGGTGGTCGTCCGCGGTGCCGTGCACCGCGTGGTCGTCGGGAGCATCAACCCGTGACGTGGTCGCCAATGTCGATGCCTGGACCGTTCACGACGGCGTCGTTGGCAGACGATCTCCAGGACCTCGGTGTGGAGGAAGGCTCCGTGCTCCTCGTGCACTCGTCGCTCTCGGCCTTGGGCTACGTCGTCGGTGGAGCCCACGCCGTGGTGCTGACACTCCTCCACGTCCTCGGGCCGAAGGGCACCCTGGTCGTTCCCACCCACTCTGGCGATCTGTCCGAACCGAGCTACTGGCAGAACCCTCCGGCTCCCGAGGAGGCGTGGCCGACCATTCGCGAGCACCTGCCAGCCTTCGACCCACACCTCACCCCGACGAGTGGCATGGGCATCATTGCCGACACCGTGCGATCGCACCCACGGGCGCTCCGGAGCACCCACCCATCGATGTCCTTCGCCGCCGTTGGTCCCGCCGCCGAGACCATCACCGCCAACCACGGTCTGCGCTTCGGCTTCGACGAGAATTCGCCGCTCGCTCGCCTTGAGGCTCTCGGCGCCGACGTGCTCCTCCTCGGGGTTGACCACGACCGCAACACGTCGCTGCACCTCGCGGAGTATCGAGTCCACGGTCCCCACCAAGAGATCGAGCAAGGCGCGCCGTTGATCGTGGATGGACGTCGCGAGTGGGTGACCTTCACCACCCTCGACTACGACACCGAGGACTTCTGCACCATTGGCGTCGCATTCGACGCCGCAGGTCACCAGCGAACGAGCACCGTCGGGGCCGGCCCGGCCCGGTTGTTCGACCTCGCAACCGCCGTGGCCTTCGCCACCACGTGGTTCGAGCAGCAACGGCTGACGAACTCCACGGGAATGGGAGAGCATCGGACATGACCATCTCGCACGTCCAACTGTTCTCCATCCCCGTCAGTGATCAGGACCGGGCCGCCGCCTTCTACTGCGACGTCCTCGGTTTCACCGTGCTCGAGGACCAGCAGATGGGACCAGAGATGCGCTGGGTCCACCTCGGCCTCGACGGTGCGGGGACGTCGATCACCCTCGTCACCTGGTTCGAGACCATGCCAGCAGGATCCCTTCGGGGACTGGCGCTCAGCACCGATGACCTCGAGGCAATGGTGCAGCGTCTCCACGCAGTAGGGGTCGCCGTGAGCGAACCACAGTCAGCGCCGTGGGGGCGATTCGTCCAGATCGCTGACCCTGATGGCAACGGCATCATCATCCAGAGCGCGCCCTAGGTCGGCTGGGTCCTAGCATCGTCCAGACAAGAAGGCGCAGATCTGGTCCATTTTCGAGGCGACGTCGCATTGCTTGGGACACCTGTTCTGACCGAAGAGCTTGCTATGAGTCGGCAAGGACGTAGAAGAGGCCCGGACCTAAGCCGCTTTGACGTCCTGGCTTAACTTTCCCTTCAGCGATCAGCCTGTTGAAGTCTCCGGTAACAGTGGGTTGACTCATCCCTGTGAGGTCCTTGATCATCGGAGTAGTGACTTGCCCCCGCTGACCTGCAATGTCGAGTATGAGCGCCGAACGCCCTGAAACGGAACGTAACGCCGACCATCGTTCGGAAAGACGCGCGCGAACTGTGTGGGAGAGGCGATACATGGTGAAGTGGTTGTTCCGTTGACCATCGACAGGGACAATTACTGGATCACCATCGATGCGACACGAACTGAGGAATTCGAGTGACTGCGTCGTCTCACCTGGCGGTCGTTGCACAAGTGGCGCCGCGCGCTCGACGTCAATCCAGCCGCGCTCGATCAATGCAGAAATGATGATCAGGGCATCGACATTTTCACGGACGGTCGCTGGAGCGATCGCGTTGAGCAGCGTTACCACCTCTTCATTCGGATTTCCTCCGAGAAGACCCACGCGAATCATCGGTCCCGGTAGCTCTGTGATTTCAGGAGCAGGGCGCCCCAATACAAGCATGTCGCGCATCATTCGATCGATCCCAATGCCTTCACGCTCGGCGAGGCGCAGCCGTGAGACTGCCTCGGCGAGACTCTTGTATCTCGGTGATGAGGGATGGGTGATGATGTTGTTGAGGCTCACCCCGCCCACGAAGCCCCCCGGCGACGTGACCACCAGGGTGTCTCCAAAATGCTCAATCAAGGTGGGCTGTTCAGAAAGCCAGTCTCGATGAATCGTTCCGTTGACTATCGCTTCTCGGATGGCGCGTTGGGGGATCGCATTGATCTGGCCGTGGGCGAATCCGTCGGGAAGATGGATCACTCTGTTGGCTGATTGACACGCCTTTTCAACTTCGGAGATCTGCACAAGTAGCGGCCCGTCACCACGAATGCGCAACAAGGAATCGCCTCCTGGCACTTCACGCCTTACGTAGTCAAGGCCCATCACCGGCGTCTCGACAAAGAGAAGTGATCCAGCATTTGTGAGTCTGTCTTCTTCGCCTACCAGATTGAGACGGCGAAGTAAGTCGGCGTCGCTGGCCGACTCGAGCGATCTCGACGCATCGTCACCCGCGTTGAGCAGGTACTTCCGGGCGGTGAGGAGGGCTTCTGGCTTGGCATCGCCAATGTGGTGTGAGGAGAGTTGAGCGGACCAGTCGACACCGTCCCTACCGATCCTGCCGGCGTGCCAAGTCGTCGGGTCAACTTCGACGCAGTTGTCGTCGACTCGCCACTTGATCCGACCCTCATAGCGGATTGGCTCAATTGCTTGGTGCGTCGTGAGGACGAGTACGCGCGTGCCCGATAAATCGCCTTCGTCGATCCTCGCGGTCAGCGCCCGCTCGGTCAACTCCCAGATGCGGTGCCGAAGCCACTCGCGATCCAGATTGGTGCCGATGTGAGTTCCATCGTCGGCTACCCCGAGGATGATTGCCCCTCCTCCGGGTGAATTTGCGAAGCATGCCAGTTCGCCAGCGAGATACTTCGCCGCTGCCTCATTCTGGCTGCTACCCGGCGAAATGGAGCCCCCGGGCCCACGCCTTCCAGGCTCTTCCTTGATGTCGACCTGTCGTCGTTCGATATCTCTTGGGGCTTCGCCCCCCGCCAACTTGCCCAGCGTTTCTTGCACCTGTTGATCAACCGGGTCCGGACCGAGAGATGTATAAGTCACTTTCGGAAGCCTCTTCGTTCTTATACTTCAGCGATCTAAGTATAAGTCTTGCTAGTCGATCTGGCAAGTTCTTATACTTATCGCTCTTAAGTATAAGTAAGTACGAGATCTCGATCGATTGCTTATGCTTTCTTCCTGGGCCGGCTGGCTCGAGCCTGAGCGCGGGCCAAGGCATCGAGCTCGGCGCCCTAGACGCACCGGGGCGGCACCGGTCAGCGGTCACCCCGATGGAGGTGCACGGCTTGCCAGCAGTACCAGGCGGTGGCGGACCGGAACCCGGTGAACGGGTCTCCGAGGGGGCCGAGGTCGCCCGCACTGATCATCGACGTCTCGCCGTGGAGGAGCGACCACCCGTTGCGGACACCGAGGTCGCCCGTTGGCCAGATATCCGGCCGACCCAAGGTGAACAGCAGGTACATGTGGGCCGTCCAGGTCCCAATGCCACGAATGGCCACCAGTTCACCGAGCACCTCGTCGTCGCTCATCCGCCCGTGGCGCGCGAGGTTAAGCGTGCCACCACGGACGCGTGCCGCCACGTCGTGGATCGAGGCGACCTTGGCGTTCGACAGTCCGGTGGACCGCAACTCGTCGTGGGTGAGCGCAGCGATCGTCTCAGGAGTCACGACGCCGCCACAGGCAGCCACGACGCGTCCGTAGATGGTGTCGGCGGCTTTGATCGAGAGCAGCTGTGAAGTGATGGAGCTCACCACGGTGGCGAACCGCTTGGCCGGAGGGGTCGGACGGAACACCTTCGGCGGCCCAATGGCCTCGATCACGGGAGCGAAGGCTGGATCGCAGTCGACGATCTGCGCCGCGATGGAGTCAGGAGAAATGGCCATCAGGCATTCTCGCGAATGATGCGTCGCAGTGCGACGGTACTGAACGCCTGGACGGCACCCGACGGGGTGACGTGGTCCACCGTGGTTGCTCGAACGGTCTCCCATGCCGGTCCGAACGCAGCGATGAGGTCCTCAGTTGCCCACTGGCGGACGTCGAGGCCCGAGCACTGCGTCGGACCAGTCGGACCGAAGACCTCAATCACCGCTGCACCTCCAGGCGCGACCGTGCGGTCGAGTTGAGCGAAGTACTGGGCGATGTCCTGCGGAGCCGTCAAGAAATGCAGTACGGCACGGTCGTGCCAGACCGTGAAGGTCCGAGCGAGGTCAACGGTGCGGACATCACCGGTGCGCCACGAAACCTCGTCACCACGGACGCCGAGCCGTGCCCGAGCTTGACTGAGGGCAGTGCCCGCGAGGTCGAGCACACAGAGGTCTCGCCACTCGCGCTCGATGAGCGCGTCGACGAGGAGACCACTTCCGCCGCCAACGTCGATGAGGCTGTCATCTGGCATGCAGCCGAGAGCGTCGAGGCTGGCCAGGGTTGCCACCGGCCAGACTTCGGTCCAGGATCGATCTGCCGGTGCCGTGCGCTCATAGCGCTCGTTCCAGAAGTCTGCGTCGTCCATGCGCTCACTGTGCCACCACAATGGAGCTATGGCCTCGCTCTCTGTCTTCCTCTGGTACCCCGGCACGGCGGGAGCGGCCTACGACCGCTACCGCTCCGTCTTCGACCTTCCCGGCGACCCCTCCGGTGAGAACTTCATCATGGGCACGCTCGAGGTTGCCGGCACGACGCTGCAGCTCTTCAATGGAGGGCCGCACCACGACTTCAACGACGCCATCTCCCTCTTCGTCGCCGTCGAGACCCAAGAGGAGATCGAGCGCCTGAGCGACGGCCTCATCGCTGGTGGTGGATCCCAAGGGAACTGTGGCTGGCTGAAGGATCCCTTCGGGGTGTCGTGGCAGATCGTGCCGGTGCAGCTCGGCGCACTCCTCGGCGGCGGCGACCCGGAGGTATCGGGCCGCGTCCACCAGGCGATGATGGGCATGCATCGCCTGAACATCGCCGAGCTCGAAGCCGCAGCGTCAGCCTGAGACCAGCACGGTGATCTCTGATGGGTGCTCCACGAGGTGGAGCACCCCAGCACCGAGGAGCTCGTCTCGGTCGCCGTACCCCCAGAGCACGCCAATGGTGGCCACACCGTGGACCGCTGCTCCATGGGCATCGTGGTGGCGATCGCCGACCATGAGCACCGAATCTGGGTCGGTCGTGCCGAGGCGCTGGAGGACCTCAGCGACGACCTGAGCTTTCGTCGTTCTCTCCCGTTCGTGGTCCGTGCCACCAATGGTGTCGAAGAATGCTGCGAGTCCAAACTCCTCGAGGATGCGCACGGCGAAGTGCTCCTGTTTGGCCGTGGCAACGGCGACGCGAATTCCTCGGGCATGGAGTTCACTGAAGAGTTGCTCCACCCCTTCGTACACCGTGGCGTTGTAGAGATGACCACCTGCGTAGTGGCGTCGGTAGGCGAGCACGAGGGCGTCGACGTCGGCTGGATCGACCGAGAGGTGAGCGAAGGACTCCCGGAGTGGTGGACCAATGAACCCGGCGAGTTCAACCGCGGTCAGGGGTGGGTACGAGAACTCGGCCAACGCGGCATTTGCGGTCGCCCCAATGCCAGGAGCTGAATCGATGATCGTGCCGTCGAGATCGAACACCACGAGTTGGACGGCCACCGATCTAGTCTGACCGACCATGGCCACCGCAACGACGCATGATGGAATGTCCCTCGACGCCACGACGATGGGAAACCCTGAGCATCCCACCATCCTCCTCATCAGCGGGCTCGGAGCGCAGTGGATCAGCTGGGCGGAAGGCTTCTGTTCGCTCCTCGTTGATCACGGCTTCTTCGTGGTGCGCTTCGACAATCGGGACTGTGGTCACTCGACGCAACTCCACGACGTCACCGTCGACCTGCTCCCCCTCCTCCATGCCGCCAACGCTGGCGACCTCGCTCGTGCCCGAGAACTCGTGCCGTACACCTTGGAGGACATGGCGAGCGATGCCATCGCCGTCCTCGATGCGCTCGCCATCGATCGGGCGCACATCGTTGGGGCCTCGATGGGCGGCATGATCGCCCAGACTGTGGCAATCCACTATCCCGAGCGATGCCGTTCCCTCACCTCCATCATGTCGACGACCGGAGAACCCGAGTTCGGCGCCTCGACTCCTGAGGCACAGCAGGTGCTCATGAGCCCGCGGCCGAGCACCCGGGCTGCGTTCATCGAGTCCTCGCTCGCCACCAAGGTCTGGCTCTCCAAGCGCTACGCCGACGACGAGGTCATCAGGGCCGACGCGGCAGCGAGCTTCGATCGGGCCTTCACCCCTGCGGGGACCGCCCGACAGTTCGCGGCGATTGTCGCCAGTGGCCCTCGAGATGTCGCTCTCAGGGAACTCTCAGTTCCTACGCTGGTGATCCACGGCCTCGACGACACCCTCATCGATCCGTCCGGAGGCCGTCGGACTGCCGAAATCGTCCCAAATGCCCGACTCCTCGAGGTTCCCGACATGGGACACGACCGCCCAGAAGCTCTCTGGCCACTCCTGACCAGCGCCATTGCCGATCACGCTGGGCGAAATTCCCTGTAGACCCCATTGGCAATGGCGCCTAACGAGGTCTCATGCGACTTCGTTCACAAATCATCGCTTCTGCCCTCGCTTTGGCCACCATCATGGGAGGGATCACCGCTACTGCCCTTCCTTCCGGTGCCGCAGTCGCTGGCCCCAAGGCGAACGACGAGATCCATTTCTTGACGATCCCGGCCATGAAGGCACATCGGGCCGCGCAAGCCACGATTTCCTCCAATGCAATCGGCCAGACGACTCAGACGGCTGGATCGGTGATGTCCGCCCACGGCGGCATTGACGGCATCGAGGTCACGACTGGCGCTCCCAAGGTCTACGTCGTCTTCTACGGCTCCCAGTGGGGCACCGAGTCCACCGACGGCAACGGCTACGCCAACTTCACCGGCGATCCCTCCGGAATGGCACCTCGCCTCCAAGCCATGCTCGCCGGTCTCGGCACCAACAGCGAAGGCTGGTCGGGCGTCATGACCCAGTACTGCGACGGTGTGGCGAACGGCACGACCTCGTGCTCCTCGAGCGCAGCGCACGTTGGCTATCCAACCGGTGGTGCCCTGGCTGGTGTGTGGTACGACAACTCGGTTGCCTCGATCAGCCAGACCACCGGGCACACGTTGGCCGCTGAAGCAGTCGCTGCTGCGGGACACTTCGGCAACACCACTGCCACCCAGAACCGATCGGCCCAGTACGTCATCGTCTCGCCGACCGGCACGCACCCTGACGGCTTCAACACGAGCTCGACGAACTGGTGCGCTTGGCACGACTTCAACGGTGACACCACCCTCGTTGGCGGTGCTGCGTCGTCGTCCTACGGCGACATCGCCTTCACCAACTTGCCTTACCTCCCCGACATGGGTGCCAGCTGTGGCGCCAACTACGTGAACGCTGGTACTGCTGGTGCGCTCGATGGTGTCAGCATCGTTGAGGGTCACGAGTACGCAGAGACCATCACCGACCAGAACCCCTCCGGTGGTTGGTACGACAACACCTCGGGTGGCGAGAACGGCGACCTGTGCGCCTGGAAGGGCACCGGCGGAACTGGCGGGGCCCAGAACGTGACCATGGCGACGGGTTCGTTCCCGATGCAGGCCACGTGGTCGAACTCCAACGCAGCCTGTGCGATCAGCGATCCGATCGTCACTGGCGGAACCGGTGCCAACGACTTCTCCATTGGCGCTTCCCCAACCTCGGGCTCAGTGGCGCAGGGTGCCACCGCCACGGCAACCATCTCAACGTCGACGACCTCTGGCAGCAGCCAGAGCGTGGCGTTCACCGCCTCGGGTCTTCCAACTGGAGCAACGGCAACTTTCTCGCCTGCCTCGGTGACGAGCGGTTCGTCGTCAACCCTGTCCATTGCCACCACGGCCTCCACCCCGACGGGCACCTACCCGGTCACGGTGACCGGAACGGCAACCTCGGGAACCCACACGGTGACTTACACCTTGACGGTGACGGCACCGGTTGCCAATGACTTCTCCATCACGCCGTCGGCGACGTCGACGTCGATCACGACGGGCAAGTCCGGCACCATCACGATCGCCACCAAGACCACCTCGGGCGTTGCCCAAGCAGTTGCGCTGACGGTGACAGGAGCTCCGGCGGGCACCACGGCAACCCTGTCGCCGACCTCGGTGAACTCGGGAACCAACTCCACGCTGACGATCGCCGTCGGCGCAGCCACGGCAGCGGGGACCTCCACCCTGACGGTGACGGGCACGGCAACCTCGGGAAGCCACAGCGCCACCATCACGCTGACGGTGACTGCTGCTCCAAAGAACGACTTCTCCATCACCTTGAGCCCGACGTCGGCGTCGGTTGGCCAGGGAAGCTCGGCGAGTTCGACCGTGTCGACGGCAACGACCTCTGGCACGTCCCAGACCGTGGCCCTCAGCGTCAGCGGCGCACCTGCTGGTGTGACCGCGACCTTCGGATCCAACTCGGTCACCTCTGGTCGCTCGACGACCCTCAGCATTAAGACCACCGCGACCACCGCTCCGGGTACCTACCCATTGACGGTGACGGGCACGACAACCTCAGGCACCCACACCGCCACCTACACCTTGACGGTGACGGCAGTTGTCCCGAGCACGTTCTCGATCAGCCTCAGCCCAACCAGCGGCACGGTTGCTCCAGGTGGTTCCACCACCTCGACACTGACCACCACGACCACGTCGGGCAACGCCCAGACGGTGAGTTTCTCGTCGAACGGTGCGCCTCCTGGCGTGACGGTGAGCTTCTCCTCATCGTCGGTCACCAGTGGTGGCTCAGTGACCGTGACCTTCTCGACCGGTCGTCGTGTCCAGGTCGGCACCTACACCATCACCATCTCGGCGAAGGCCACCTCAGGGACGCAGACCACCACCTACACCCTGACCACCTGATCACCACCTGCAGCAACGCCCCTCAGTCCTTCAGGGCTGGGGGGCGTTGTCGCGTCCGGGCGTAGCATGACGACCATGGTGGAGCGATGAGCAACCGAGACGGCGACAGCGAGCGCCAGCGGATCCCGCAGCCGGTCATCAAGCACCGAATTGCCTCTGGCCGCGGTGCCATGGAGCAGCCCAACGTCACCCACGATGGTGACGCGGCGCTCACCACTCGATTTTGGATCGTCCTCGTGATGGCCTCGGTCCTCACCGGCCTCATGGGTGATGCCCTCATGGCCATCTTGAAGTTCGCCGAACGACTGGCCTTCAACTACCACGGAGGCGACTACGCCGCAGCAGCGGCAGCGACGTCCCCACTCCACCGCGTCGTGGTCTTGACGCTGGCCGGAATCATCGGTGCGGTGTGCTGGTTCGGGATCCGCAAGTGGTTGAAGCATCAGAAGTCCGAGATCGACGACGTGCTCTGGCGCGGTGACGCTCGGCTCGGCGTGATGCGCTCGTCGCTCACGTCGATCGTCTCAGAGATCGTGATTGGTATGGGTGGCTCCATTGGCCGAGAAGCCGCACCGAAGCTGATGGGTGGGGTCGCTGCGAGTTGGCTGTCCGATCACCTCGCGATGACCGACGCCCAGCGACGGCTGCTCGTCGCCTGTGCTGGCGGGGCGGGCCTGGCCTGCGTGTACAACGTCCCGATCGGCGGTGCGATCTTCACCGCCGAAGTCCTCTACGGTTCCTTCGCGCTTCCTACGGCGCTCGCAGCGCTCGCCAGTTCGGCAATCGCCACCTTGACCGCCTGGCTGCTCTTGCCGAGTACCCCGGTCTACGGCGACCTCCCGACCGTCCACACCACCCCCACGACGGTGGGGTTCGCTCTCGTGGCTGGCGTGCTCATTGGAGGGCTCGCCGCACTGTTCATCCGGATAGTCGGCTGGGTCTCCGCCCACCGCATTGGTGGCCCCAAGATGCTGCTCCTCATGCCGGCGACGTTCGCGATCGTCGGTGTCATTGGAATTTGGTTCCCCCAGATCTTCGGGAATGGAAAGGACATGGCGCACGACGCCTTCCTCGGCACGAGCAGTATTGGCCTACTCCTCGCCCTCTCGATCCTGAAGCCCCTCGTGACAGCCGGCACCCTCGGAAGCGGTGCCGCAGGCGGCGTCTTCACGCCGTTCTTGGCGACTGGCGCTGTCACTGGAGCGCTCTTCGGCACCGTGTGGCTGCATCTCTGGGGAGGTGCACCGGTCACGGCCTTCGCCCTGATTGGGGCCTCTGCGATGATTGGGGCCGCCATGCAGGCACCCATGGCCGGCATGGTGCTCGTCATGGAGCTCACCCACAGCGGCCTCAACGTGGCGATCCCTATGGTGCTCGCTACCGTGATCGCCACTGCGCTCGTCCGCTGGGTCGACGGCTACTCCATCTACTCGGCCCGGCTGCCCCAGCTCAATGAGTAGTGGCACTCCCGAGATTCCGGACAACCACCACCACTGGGAGCAGCTCGCTGCGTTCCACGGCACCGGTGACGATGACTTCTACGACTTGAGCGAGATCATCTCGGGAGGCACTCGCATGGGTGCGGCCGAGCGTGCAGCGGTCGACCGAGCGATGGGTGGCGAGAACCTCTCTGGTCTCTCTGGACAACGCGTCGCCCACCTCCAGTGTCACCTGGCCCTCGATGCCATCACCATGGCTCGAGCCGGCGCCGAGGTCACCGGCATTGACTTCTCGAGCACGGCGCTCCGACGAGCTGAGGAGCTCGCTCGGGCCTGCGGGGTGCACCTCCACACCGTTGAGGCTGACAGCCGAAACCTTCCAGAATCGCTGAACAACCGCTTCAACCTCGTCTACGCCAGCATCGGCGTCATCTACTGGATTGACGATCTGGCTGCCTTCATGGCCGGTGTGGAACGAATCTTGGCTCCCGGCGGGCGGTTCGTCCTCGTGGACCTGCACCCGATGCTGACCATGATTGGCTCCCTCGATCCTCTGGTTCTCGACTTCCCCTACGGCGGCAACAAGCAGTTCGTGTACTCGGGCACCGGCACCTACGCCAACCGTGACGCGGACGTGACCTGGACCGTCGCCTCCTACCCCCACAGCGTGGCCGAGATCGTCATGGCGGTCCTCGGTGCTTCGATGCAGCTCTCGTTCCTCGATGAGACCTGCGCCACCACCACCTCCACCGGCAGCGTGGCCACGAAGGAGTCCGATGGCGTCTACCGCATCCGGCTCGGTCGAGGGTCGGCGCAGGACCCGGATGTCCTCGCCGAACCCATTCCACTGCTCCTCACGGTGATTGCGACCGCCAACGGCGAGGCGTCACCGACTCCTGCCTAGGCTGGAACCATGGATGAGGTGGTGGCGTTCTCGGTTGACGACACCGTGGACCTGCGTCGTTCGATCCTGCGAGGAGGTGACCCGGCGGCGCAGATCATCGTCGATGGTGACCACGTCGCAGGGTGTTTTCACCGTGGCGTCCGCAGGAACGGCGTTCCTGTGGCCACCGCAACCGCGTTCCCGTGCCCATCACCTGACCACGACGCCAGCGCTCCGTGGCAACTGCGCTTCATGGCGGTGGAGTTCGACCTCCAAGGTGAAGGGCTCGGCCGAATGGTGCTCACCGACGTGATCGACGAGGTCCGTCGCCTCGGCGGTGATCTGCTGTGGGCCAATGGGCGAGACACCGCCCTCGACTTCTACCGGGCAATGGGGTTCACCGTCGTGCCGGGTTCAGCGCACCTCTCTCCGGCGACCAATCTCCCCCACCACCGCATCTCGATGGACCTGTTGCCATGATGCAGATGCGAGAGCTCCCCCGACTCACGTGGTCGAATGCGCTCATCCCCCACTTCACGTGGGCGAGCATCGTGCTCCTCCTCGGCCTCAACGCCTACATCCTCGCTACGAGGCGCGTCGCCCGCCTCGGGCGCGGCCCGTGGCCTCGCACCCGTACGTACTCAGCTCTTGCGGCCACCGTGGCGCTGTGGCTGGCCACCAACTCCATCGTCGGCGCCTACGACATGACCCTGTTCTCCATGCACATGGTCCAACACCTGCTCATCGTGATGGTGGGAGCTGGGTTCGTGGCCGGTGCCGCACCGGTCGACCTCGTTCGTGACGCCACGAGCGGTCACCTCCACACCGTCGTCGAACGAGTGGTGCACAGCCCCCTCGGCACCTTCCTCGACCACCCCGTCGTTGGCTTCGTCGCCTACGCCGTCATGATCCCGGCCTTCCACCTCTCCTCCCTGTTCGATGTGGCGATGCGCTCCGGGGCCACGCACGCCGCTGAGGAGGTGATGTTCCTCGTCGTGGGGTACTTCTTCTGGCGACCGGTCGTCGGCGTTGAGCGAACCCGCCACCGCCTCGCGCCAGGTCTTCGCATCATCTACCTCCTGCTCTCGGTCCCGGTCGACACCTTCACCGGACTGGCCCTCATGTCGACGACGCAGGTCGACCAATTCAGGAGCTTCGCCACCGGGAATCGACCCTGGGGGCCAACCGTCTTGGAGGACGTCCACCAAGGGGCGGCCATCATGTGGATCTTCGGTGACCTCATCATGATGGGCGCCATGATTCCAGCTGCGCTGGCCTGGGTCCGGGAGGATCGCCAGCACGCCGCTGCGGTCGATGCGGCGCTCGACGCAGGAGCAACCCTCGAGGAACCACCTTCGGCGTGGCTCCCGCGCCAACGCGCCGTCTTCCCCACCGCACCGCCGCCGCCAAAGAACCCGTGAATCCAGTCCTGCGTCCGATCCTCGTGACGGTCGCTGCGATCACGGTGGTCCTCGGACTCACCACAGCGAACGGGTGGTTCTTCGTCGTCACCATGGTGGCGCTGTGGAGTGCATCATGGATCCGACCGAGGAGACCGCAGTGACCATTGTCCACGACACCATCGCCACACCGTTCGGGATGATCACCGTGGTCCGCTCTGGAGCGGCGATCTCCCGAATCGCCATCGCCGGCCAGGCGCACCTCCCCGCTTCGGCAACCTTTGGGGCCCGTCAACGAGGTGCGGCAGCAGACGTCGCTGAGCAGCTCACTGCCTACGCCGCCAACGATCGCCGAACCTTCGACCTCCCCCTCGCTCCCGAAGGCACACCGTTCCAGCACGAGGTCTGGAGGGCGCTCGCCGAGGTTCCCTTCGGCACCACCACCTCCTACGCCGCGCTCGCTGACGCTGTTGGCCGGCCCGGGGCGTCACGCGCCATTGGGGGAGCAGTTGGCCGAAATCCCCTGCTCATCGTCGTGCCCTGCCACCGAGTACTGCGCAGCGGCGGTCACCTCGGCGGCTACGCCGCCGGAACCGACCTGAAGGCCCGACTGCTCAGCCTCGAAGCCTGAGCGCGCTCCGCGCTGGCGCTCAGGCCGGGTTGGCGGCGATGCAGTCGCTGATGACGGCGACGAGCCGCTCAGATGCGTCCTCTTGGAGGAAGTGACCACCGCCCTCAATCGTCGTGTGGGCTTGGTCGGCGGTGCCGGGAACGTCGCGGAGGAAGACGTGCTCAGTGCCCTTGGTGACGGGGTCTTTGTCCGAGAAGGCCACCAACCAGGGCTTGGTGAACGCCTTCAGCACCGTCCACGCCTCGAGCTGCGCTTGGCGCTCAGGATCGTCCACGGTTGAGGGGACGAGGAGGGGGAACTGGCGCGCGCCTTCTTTGTAGGACTCATCGGGGAAGGGGGCGTCGTAGGCCGCGATCTCCTCGGGTGCGAGCTCTCGGACGGTCCCTAAGTTGATGATTATGCCCACGGGGAACTCTGGGACTTCTTGGCTCAACTTCTGCCAGTTGAGGAAGCCTTCAGTTGGGGTGCCATCGCCGGTTGGCAGACCCGTATTGGCGGTGATCACCCGAGCGAAGCGCTCTGGATGGGCAGCCACCAAGCGGAGCCCCAAGAGCCCACCCCAGTCCTGACAGAACAGGGTCACCCTTGAGAGGTTGAGCGTCGTCACCACGAGGTGGTCGAGCCAAGCAACGTGGGCGGCGTAGGTGTAGTCCGATCGGGATGCTGGCTTGTCGGACTTGCCGAACCCCACGAGGTCGGGGGCGATGACTCGGTAACCCTTGGCCACGAGGCCGGGAATCATGTGGCGGTAGAGGTAGGACCACGACGGCTCGCCGTGGAGGAGGAGCACGGTCTCGTGGGCGCCTCGTGGCCCTTCATCGACGTAGTGGACCCGGAGGGTGCCGCCATCTCCTGAGGGAACCTCGGCGTAGTGCGGTGCGAAGGGGTAGTCGAGGAGGCCCTCGAAGGACGCATCGGGAGTGCGGAGGATGTCCATGGTGCAGCGTTCCTCTCTCGCCTGAACGACTGTGCAGGCGCCGGTCAGCCGGACACGGTGTGCGGCTACCGGCTCATTGTGCCACGACGCCTCAGCGCTGCTCGACGTCGTCCATGTACTCGTCACGCCACAGGTCGTAGAACTCGTCGGGGAGGAGGACGGCGTGGGTGGGCTGGAGCGCCTCCACGAAGGCGCGTTCGTGGGACACCACGATCAAGGTCCCCTCCCAACGAGCCAACATCTCCCCAATAGCAACGACCGAGGCCGGGTCCAAGTTGTTGGTGGGTTCGTCCAAGATCAACAAGTTGTTGCGACCAGCAGCCAGCATGGCCAGACCCAGCTTGGCCCGCTCTCCACCGGACAAGGTGCCGGGGAGCTGGTCGGCACGCTCACCCGAGAGCCCGAACGACCCGAGGAGCGCTCGGCGCTCGCCATCGGTCTTCAGCACCACATCGTCCAGGTTGTCGATGGCGCGAATGGTTCGGTCGATCTGCTCGTGCTCCTGGGCGAAGTAGCCAACCGAGGTATTGGCCCCGAGGTCAATGGACCCGGAATTGGGTGCTTGAACCCCTGCGAGGCAGCGGAGCATCGAGGACTTGCCGACACCGTTGCGACCGAGGACGACGACACGATCGCCGCGACCGACGAGGAGGTTCATCTTCCTGAGCACGACCTTGTCGCCGTAGGCAATGGCCAGATTCGTGATCTGCATGGGCACCGCTCCAGCACGGGCGGGAACGGGAAGGCGGAAGGTGACTGAGGTATCGCGCTTTCGCACCTCGGTGCGGTTGGCCTCAATCCGCTCCACCCGACGGTCGAGAGCCTTGGCCACCTTGGCTCGCTTCTCGGTTTGGCCACGCATGGAGTCGGCCAATCGACTGAGCCGCTCGATCTCACGCTCTTCCATCTCCGCGGCGCGCTCGCGTTGGGAGAGATCCGTCTCTCGGGCTTCTAAGAACGCCGTGTAGTTGCCCTTGTAGGCATCCAGGCGGCCGTCGCTCAGGGCCAGGACCTTGTCGATGGACTTGTCGAGGAGGGCCAGGTCGTGGCTGATGACGAGGACCGAGCCGGAGAACCGCCCGATCTCA
Source organism: uncultured Actinomycetes bacterium (assembly GCA_903870905.1). GTDB lineage: Bacteria > Actinomycetota > Acidimicrobiia > Acidimicrobiales > RAAP-2 > CAIQEU01. The sequence continues at coordinate 21,112 of CAIQEU010000008.1, forward strand.
TCGAAGAGCCATCGCTTGGCCGAGACGTCTAAGTGGTTGGTGGGCTCGTCGAGCACCATGGCCTGGGGATCTTGGAACAGCACCCTGATGAGGTCGACGCGACGTCGCTGTCCTCCAGAGAGGCTGTCCAAGTCCTCGAAGAGGAGATCTTGACGGAGACCCAAGCCGTCGGCGAGGCGGGCCATCTGCGACTCGGCTTCGTAGCCACCGGCGGCGCGGTACTGTTCTTCGAGATCGGAGAATCGGTCGATGTTGTCGGCGGAGGGGTCCTTGGCCATCTCCGTCCGAGCCGCGTTCAGGTGCTCATCGAGTACGTCGAGTCCCCGAGCGGAGAGGACGTGACTGAACCCAATGGGCTCGAGACCGAGACCCCCTTCGATGGGAACCTGGGGCAGGAACCCGAACGTCGAGGAGAAGGCCGCACGCCCCGTCGAGCGCACGTGCGCCCCGGCTTGGCCGAGGATGACCGAGAGCAGGGTGGACTTGCCCGCGCCGTTGCGACCGACGAGCCCCACCTTCTCTCCATCGGCGATCAAGGCGTTGGCGTTCTCAACGATCTTGCGGCCACCAATCTCGACGGTCAACTGCTCGATGGAGATCACCAGCCCACCGCCGTTGGGGGTCGACCGAAGGTTCGAGCTGCTCGCTCGAGCTCAGTGCGGAACTCCGGGTGAGCAATTGCGGCCAGCGCTCGAGCACGCTCGGCAATGGTGCGGCCCCGGAGGTCTGCGGCACCGAACTCGGTGACGACCACCCCGGTGTGGTGTCGAGGGGTGGAGACAATGGCTCCGACCGGGTGGTGGAGAACCAAGCGACTCCGGAGCTCCCCCTTCACCGTGGCGGTCGAGGGCAGGCAGACGAGGCTGATGTCGTCGAGACCAATCTCGGCACCAGCGACGAAGTCCTCATGACCACCCACCCCTGAGACCTGGTGGCCGTCGACCGCTTCACAGACGATCTGGCCGTAGAGGTCGACCGAGATGGCCCCGTTGATCGAGGTGAAGGCCCGGTTGCGGGCGATCACGGTGGGGTCGTTCACCAGTTCCACGGGGCAGAAGGCGACCTGTGGGTTCTGGTCCAAGAACCTGTAGAGCTCGGCGGTGCCGAGCGCGAAGGTGGTCACCGAGACCCCGTCGAGCTGCCCCTTGTTGGCGTTGGTCACCTTGCCGGCTTGGTGGAGTCGGCGGAGACCGTCGGTGAACATCTCCGAGTGCACCCCGAAGTTCCCCTTGGGTCCACTGGCGAGATGCGCGGCCACCATGGTTGGGATCGAACCAATACCGGTCTGCAAGGTGGCCCCGTCGACCACCAACGAGGCGGCGATTTCAGCAATTTGACGGGCGACGTCGTCGGGGGCGTCTTCGGGGAGTTCGAAGAGCGAGTCCCCACCAGCCACGACGACGTCGACGAGTTCGAGCGGAATCGTGTTCTCGTAGGGCGCGATCGAGGACGTCATGGGCAAGAGCGGGTTGTCCTCCACGATGAGGAGTCGGTTGGGATCGGTACCCGCGGCCATGAGGGCATCTCGACTCCCACCGACGTGCAGCGAGAGGTTGACCACCCCGCGTGCCGCATCGATGCGCCCGTGCACGGCCATGACGCGCGGCGCCATACGGGCCAAGATCGGGCCCATTTGGCGGAGTCCTGCTGGCACGAGGGAGATGTGGTGGCCGAGGTCGAAGTAGGCGCGCTCGACGGGTCCGAAGAACCCGGTGCGCCACTCCACCTTCGGATGGGTCAACACGTCGTAGAGCCCGAGGAGGAGATTGCCCCCGAGCACTAAGTGCTCCCAGTCGGTTCGGCGACCGAGCGCGGTCAGGAATCTCGGTGGAAGTGCGGGCCCGAGACCGAATCCCACGAGGTCTGTCGTCCAGAGAAGCGCGGCGGCTTCATCGGGAGAACACGTGGTCGGCATGGCTCTAGTCTCGCAGGCTCGCGTCGCGGGAATGGACACGGCAGTTCCGGGGTTCTGTGCTCCATGGAAATTCACGTGTGGTCCGACGTCGCCTGCCCCTGGTGCTACATCGGCAAGCGCAACTTAGAGCTCGCCCTCGAGCAGTTCTCCGGCGCAGACGACGTCACCATCTGCTGGCGGAGCTTTGAGCTTGACCCCGACGCGCCTTCGGAGCGGACGATGCCCATGCGCGACCTCCTGGCCCGGAAGTACCAGATGAGCCCGGCGCAGGTGGATGCCACCCAGGCGCGGATCACGAGTGTCGCTTCCGAGGTTGGCCTCGAGTACCACTTGGACGACCTGCGCTCAGGCAACACCCTCGATGCCCACCGCCTCATCCACTTGGCTGCCAGCCTCGATCTCGCAGGCGCCATGAAGGAACGCTTGCTCAGGGCCTACTTCACTGAGGGACGCCTCCTCTCAGATCACCCAACGTTGATCGAACTCGCCGGCGAAGTGGGCCTCAACCCCGAACTCGTGCAGGCGATGCTTGCAAGCGATGCCTTCGTCGCCGAAGTGCGCTTCGATGAGGCCCAAGCGCAGTCGAACGGCTTCTCCGCCGTGCCAACCTTCGTCGTCGACGGTCGCTACGCGCTCTCAGGAGCACAACCTCCCGAGATGCTGCTCAAGATGCTGGAACGCGCCGCGTCTGAGCGGGAGGCTTCGGCTTAATCCTCAGCGGTTTCTGCTGCCACCCGAGCAACCGCGGCGACGGTCTGGCCGTCGTCAAGGCTCATGACCCGAACGCCAGTGGCGTCTCTGCCTTGGCTGGCGATCTCGCGCACTGCGGTGCGGATGACCACACCACCAGAGGAGACGAACAAGATCTCCTCGTCGAGGTTGGCCATGAAGGCCGCGACCACCCGACCGCGAGCAGCGGTTAAGCGAATCCCGCGCACACCTTGACCACCACGAGCTTGGCGGTTGAAGCGCTCGAGCTTGGTCCGCTTGCCGTACCCGGCATCGGTCACGATCAAGATGTCGAGGTCATCACCGGCGACGTCCAAGGACACCACGGCATCACCCTGCTTCAACTTGATGCCGCGCACCCCAGCTGCTGAGCGTCCCATGGGTCGAACGTCGTCTTCGGAGAAGCGAATGGTCATGCCTTGAGCGGTCACGCAGAACAGGTCGTCGTGTCCCGTCGTCCGCACGACACGCACCAACCGGTCGCCGTCTCGCAGGTTGAGGGCGATGAAGCCGTCGCGACGCGACTTGTCGTACTCGGAGAACGCAGTCTTCTTGACCTGACCGTCGCTCGTCACGAACATGAGGAACTGGTCCTCGGGGAAGTCGCGGGTGTCGATGATGGCTTCCACCGTCTCGCCCGGAGCGAGGGGGACGAGGTTCACCACCGCGGTGCCCTTGGCCGTGCGTTCCTTCATGGGGATCTCGTGCCCCCGGAGGCGGTAGACCTTGCCGAAGTTCGAGAACAGCAAGATGTAGGCGTGGGTGGTGGTGTGCACCACCTGGGTGACGAGGTCCTCTTCTTTGAGCTTGGCACCGGCGATGCCGCGCCCACCGCGCCCTTGGATCTTGAAGTTCCCTGCCGCGACCGACTTGATGTAGCCCGCAGCGGTCATCGTCACGACGATCTCCTCGTCGTCGATGAGGTCCTCAGTGCCGAGTTCTCCAGGGTCGTTGACAATTTGGCTGCGTCGAGGGGTGGCGAACTTGTCGCGAATTGCCGTCATCTCCTCGGCGATCACCGCCTTCAGCATCTCCTCATCGCCGAGGATGGCTTCGAGGCCGGCGATGGTCTCCCGCAGTTGGTTCATCTCCTCATCGAGCTCAGCTCGACCGAGTCGCGTCAGGCGACCGAGGGTCATGTCCAAGATGTGGTTCGCCTGCTCCTCAGAGAAGTCATACGGCGACGTCATGAGCGCTTGCCGGGCAGCGCTGCGGTCATCAGATGCCCGAATGGTGGCGATGATCGCGTCGAGCATATCGAGGGCCTTGATGAGGCCTTCGACGATGTGGGCGCGGGCCTTGGCCTTGCGGAGACGGAACTCACTGCGACGGGTGACCACTTCGACCTGGTGGTCGAGGTAGTGCCCGAGCACTTGGGCCAAGTTGAGCGTCCGTGGGACGTCGTCGACGAGCGCCAAGGTGTTCACACCGAAACTGGTCTGCAGCGGGGTCAACTTGTAGAGCTTGTTCAGCACCACGTTGGCGTTGGCATCGCGCTTCAGGCGAATGATGAGCTTCGGCTTCTTGCCAGCACTCGCGTTCTGGAGACCGGAGATGCCGTCGATCTCCTTGGCGTCGGAGAGCTCGGCGATCCTCGTCTCGATGGCTTCGACCGAGGTTTGGAACGGCAGTTCCGTCACCACGATGCGGGTGCCGGACTTGTCCTCTTCAATCTCGGCGACCGCGCGCATCTTGATGGACCCGCGACCAGTGCGGAACGCGTCCATGATGCCGGCCCGGCCGAGAATCTGGGCGCCGGTTGGGAAGTCGGGGCCCTTCACGAAGGCCATCAGGTCATCAGGGGTGGCGCCGGGATTCGCGAGCAAGTGGAGCGCGGCGTCGATGACTTCGCCCAGGTTGTGGGGAGGAATGTTGGTCGCCATACCAACGGCGATTCCCTGTGAACCGTTGACCAACAGGTTCGGGAAGCGAGCCGGGAGCACCACGGGCTCGAGATCGGTGTTGTCGTAGTTGGCCTTGAAGTCGATGGTCTCTTCATCGATCCCCGCCATGAGCTCGAGCGCCAAGGGTGCGAGGCGACACTCGGTGTAGCGCATTGCCGCTGCGCCTTCGTCTGGACCGGTGCCACCGAAGTTGCCGTGACCGTCGATGAGCGGGTGACGCATCGAGAACTCTTGGACCATGCGCACGAGGGCGTCGTAGATGGCGGTGTCACCGTGCGGGTGGAATGTACCCATGACTTCGCCGACGACCTTGGCGCACTTTGTGTGCGGTCGGTCAGGGCGGAGTCCCTGGTCGAACATCGAGTACAGAATGCGGCGGTGGACGGGCTTCAGGCCGTCTCGCACATCGGGGAGCGCACGGGAGACGATGACCGACATCGAGTACTCGAGGAAGGATCGCTCCATCTCCTCTTGGATCTCGATGGGCTCGATGCCCGATGGCGACTCTTCTGGGGTCTCGTTGTCTGGTGGGGTCATGTTCGCTCCGGCCTCCTCAGATGTCGAGGAAGCGCACGTCCTTGGCGTTCTGTTGGATGAAGCGGCGACGCAGTTCGACGTCGTCGCCCATGAGTACTGAGCACACCTCGTCGGCGAGGGCAGCTTGGTCGACGCTCACCTGCAACAAGGATCGCTTGGAGGCATCCATCGTGGTGTCGCGCAGTTCGCCGAAGTCCATCTCCCCGAGGCCCTTCAGCCGCTGGAAGTCGTTCTTGTGGTCGGGGTGTTCGCCCAAGTAGTGCGCCTTGGCCGTGTCGTCCTTCAGGTAGATCTTCTCTTTCCCAACGAGCGTCGAGTAGAGCGGTGGCTGGGCGCAGTAGACGAACCCACCCTCAACGAGTGGCCGCATCTGTCGGAAGAAGAAGGTGAGCAGCAAGGTGCGGATGTGGCTACCGTCGACATCGGCGTCGGCCAGCAAGATCACCTTGTGGTAGCGGATCTTCGAGACATCGAACTCTTCGCCGAGGCCTGCGCCAATGGCGGCGATGAGGGCCTGGATTTCGGCGTTCTTCAGCATCTTGTCGACTCGAGCGCGCTCGACGTTCAAGATCTTGCCGCGAATGGGGAGGATGGCTTGGGTGCGCGGGTCGCGCGCGTCCTTGGCCGAACCACCAGCGGAGTTCCCCTCAACGATGAACAACTCAGATTCGCGAGCCTCGCGTGAGGAGCAGTCGACCAGCTTTCCTGGGAGACCTGCGCCGTCGAGCGCGGACTTCCGACGCGTGAGGTCGCGAGCGGACTGCGACGCGATGCGGGCTCGGGCCGCCAACATGGCCTTCTTCACCACTTGGTTGGCCTCGGAGGGGTTCTCCTCCATCCACTCGAGCAACTTGGCGTTAGTGGCCTTCTGCACGAGAGACTTCATGGGGGGGTTGCCCAACTTGGCCTTGGTTTGGCCTTCGAACTGCGGGTCTTGGAGGCGCACCGAGATGATGGCGGTCAAGCCCTCTCGGATGTCCTCGTTCTTCAGGTTCTCGTCCTTCTCCTTCAAGAGGTTGTGGGCGCGCGCGTACTTGTTGACCGTGGTGGTCAACGCAGCGCGGAAGCCTTCCTCATGCATGCCACCTTCAGTCGTGGAGATGCCGTTGGCGAAGGAGTGGATGGATTCGTAGTACCCGGTGTTCCACTGGAAGGCGACGTCGACCTCCATGGTCTCTTCGATCTGGGAGTAGCTCCCGACCTTCTTGAAGAGCGCTTCTTTGGACTGGTTGAGGTGGCGAACGAAGTCCACAATGCCACCGGTGTACTTGAAGATCACCGGCGCGTTCTCTCGACCAGCGCGCTGATCGGTGAAGCGAATCTCGAGACCCTTGTTGAGGAACGCCATGATCTGCAGGCGCTCCGTCACGGTTTGAGCCCGGAACTCAATCTCCTCGAAGATGGTCGGGTCTGGCCAGAAGGTGCACGTGGTACCAGTACGCCCCTTAGGCGATGGGCCGGTGACGGTCAGCTTGCCCTGGGGGGCGCCGCCGTTCTTGAACTCAATTTCGTGGTGGTCGTCGTTGCGGTCGACCTCTAAGACGAGGCGAGTCGAAAGCGCGTTGACGACCGAGGCACCCACACCGTGGAGACCCCCGGACACCTTGTAACCGCCGCCGCCGAACTTCCCACCGGCGTGGAGCACGGTGTAGACGACCTCTGCTGCGGACTTGCCCTTGTAGCTCTTGTGCTCGTCGACGGGAATCCCTCGGCCGTTGTCGCTGACCTTCACGCCACCGTCTGCGAGGAGGGTCACGTCGATCTGGGTGCAGTACCCGGCCATGGCCTCGTCAACGGCGTTGTCGACGATCTCCCAGATGAGGTGGTGGAGTCCACTCGGACCAGTCGAACCAATGTACATACCTGGTCGAACCCGGACTGGTTCGAGTCCCTCGAGGACGGTGATCGCACTGGCGTCGTAGGCGGTCTTTGCGCTCAACTATCCAGTCCCATCGTCATCACCAGCGCCTCGCGGCCCGGTTCCCCGTCACGTCGCTGCAGTGTCGCACGAGGGTGCAGCACGCACCATTCGTCCATCCACCGCAGTAGGCAAGTCTACCCGATGCGTTGCTCGCCACCTCGCTCTTCACCGCTCCACGGTGACGGAGATTCTGGTGGGGACCGGTATCCCAAGACTGTCAATTCCAGCCTGAATCGCCGCCCAGGACATCTTGAGGGCTGTCGCGTAGGCACCACCTTCAGTGGTGATCGTGAGGGTGCCCTCTTCGAGGCGAATGGGCCGTGAATGCGCGGCGAGCTCGTCACCAACGAGCTCCTCCCAGTGATCACACACCACGCTGAACGCGTTGGCGACCTGTGGGGTCATCCTGCCGATGAGTCGCCCGAGAGATCTCGACAGTGGGCTCGGGCCTTCTTCAGATCGACCGGAGCGAGCCATGGCGTCCACCTCCAATGTCCTCAATGGCCACGACGGTGGCACTCGTCACATTCGATGGGAGCGGCACTGCCGAGGTGATCACGGTTTGCCCCTCGGGGAGTTCATTGACCAGCCTGCGGGAGCGATCTGGGTCGAGCTCGCTGAAGACGTCGTCGAGGAGGAGCACGGGCGGGGTACCGAGGCGGGCGGTCACCCGTTGGTGGATTGCGAGCCGGAGGGCGAGCGCCAGGCACCGTTGCTCGCCTTGGGAAGCTTCGGTTCGCGCGTCGCGATGGTTGATCTCCAGACGGAGGTCATCGCGATGGGGGCCAACCCCAGTCCGAATGCGCCGAGCGTCATCGTCGCGATTCGCCAGGAGCGCAGTGCCGAGATCCCCAGAGAAGGACCGCTCGTAGTCCATTGTTGCGCGTTCATCACGAACTGGTGCGCCTGCCAGTGCCGCGTAGGCCCGCTGCACTTCATCTTGGAGGTCATCAACGAGCGTTTCCCGGAGCGTGATGAGCGAGGTTCCCGCCGCCTGCAGCCGCTCATCCCAGACGTCGAGCGTGCTGGTGATCTCAGGAGTGAGGCGACCTTTGGCCTGCTTGAGCAACGCGTTGCGCTGCCGGAGCACTCGATCGACCGTCTCGAGCAGTCCTCCTGCAGTTGGTTCCAACAGGACGAGCGCGTCATCGAGGACGTCGCGTCGACCAGCTGGCCCACCACGGACCACGTTGATGTCCTCTGGGGCGAAGGTCGTCACCGCGAGGACATCGGCGAGATCGCGACGGGTCCGAACGGGTTGGTGGTTCACCGTCATGCGCGCCGGTGCCATGCGAGAGATCTGGGCGTTCACGGTCGAGGGTCGATCGTGGCGCTCCACGGTGGCGTGGAGGTAGGCGTCCTCAATGCCTTGCCGAATGAGGTGCTCGCGCGTCGCGCCGCGGAAGCTCCGCGCCGTCGCCAAGTAGCCAATGGCTTCGAGGACTGAGGTCTTGCCCGTACCGTTCAAGCCGACGAGCACGGTGGTGCCGTGCGGATCAGGTTCGAGCAGCCCGCGTTCGAAGATTCGGTAGTTGACGAGTTCGAGTCGGGTGATCCCCACAGGGAACTAGGACACGCGAACCGGCATGAGCAGGTAGCGGAAATCAGTGTGCTCTGCGCTCCGCACGGTTGCTGGTCGACTGGCGTCGGTGCTCTCGATGACCACTTCGTCGGAGAGCACGGCGTCGATTCCGTCGATGAGGTACGTGGGGTTGAACGCGATGGTGAACTCATCGCCGGTGTAGTCCCCGTCAACGGTCTCACTGGCGTCACCGTCGGTCGACTTGACCGTGAGGTCCACGCCACCTGACCGCATGGAGAGTCGAACGGGTGTGGTGTTGTCGCGCACCAAGAGGCGCACGCGCCGAACGGCGTTCATGAGCGTTTCCTTCCCGACCACGAGTTGATTGGGGTAGCTCTCGGGGATGAGTTGGCGATAGTCCGGGTAAGTCCCATCGAGCAAGCGTGTTGAGATGGTGACGTTGCCAACGGTGAAGGCGATCTCGTTGGCGCTGTGGGCGATGCCAACCACGTCCTCATCTCCCGAACCATTCGTGAGGCGGGCGAGCTCATTGAGCGACCGGGCGGGCACGAGGATGTCGGAATCTGCGAGACCACCACTCGCGACACCGAGATCACGAAGCGCGAGTCGGTAGGAGTCGGTGGCGACCATTCGAAGACCACCATCGTGGTTGGTGAGGAGGACACCGGTCAACAGTGGGCGAGCATCATCGCTCGAACTGGCACGCACCACTTGCTTGAGCCCTTCAGTGAGGGCTTTGGCCCCAATGTGGAACGTTGGGGTGGCAGCAGTTGCTACGTTCGGAAACTCCGCCGCTGGATAGGCGTGAATTCCGAAGTGTGAGCGAGCAGCAGCAATGTCAACTCGTTCCTCAACGGCGTCGATGGTCAGTGCTCCAGGTTCGAGCGACCGAACGATGTCAGCGGCGAGCTTGGCCGGAATGACTGCAGTTCCATCGGTGATGCCGATCACTTCAAACTGGACACGAATCGCCAAATCGAGGTCGGTTCCCGTCACCGTCAGGGTGTTGCCTTCGCAGTGCAGGAGGAGTCCGGACAGGACAGCAGATGATCCCCGACTCGCGACCGCACGGCCGGCAGTAGCGAGCGCTTCGGCGAGGGCATCTCGTTCGGATCTGAACTTCATGGGAGGGGACTCCTTTAGTCAGTGTTCGGGTTCAACAGGGTGGATAGAGAAATGGTTAATCGTAGTAAGGGCTGTGGATTGTGGATGAACGAGTGAAATCCCTGATCAGAGTGTCTTTTTTCTCAACACCATGCTGTGGACAGCTGTGGACAGTTTTGATGATTCCTCGACAATTGGCGAAGAACTGGGGACAACAGTCGCTCCACCCACATCTTGTGCGACCGCAATCCGGAAGTTCTTCCCCGGCTTCTCCACAGGTTATGCACTCCTTCGGAGTTCTTGCTCGAGTTTGGTGACCTGGTCGTAGATCTGTCGACGCTCGCTCATCTGCCCTGCAATCTTGTCGTATGCGTTGATGCATGTGGTGTGATCCCTACCCCCAAAGACTCGTCCGATCGCAGGGTAGGAGTACTCGGTGAGGGTTCGCGTCAGGTACATCGCCACGTGTCGAGCAGTGACGAGGGGACGAACCCGGCGTTGTCCCACGAGGTCTTCGGTGGCGAAACCATACGCTTCGGCGACGACTTCAATGATTCGCTCGGGAGTGACGACACGAGGCTGGTTCCCTGCAGTCACATCAGCGAGGATGTGTTGGGCGAGCTCCATTGAAATTGGTGATTGATCGAGTTGTGAGAAGGCTGTGACCCTCGTGAGGGCACCTTCGAGTTCTCGGACGTTGCTCTGGACGTTCGTGGCGATGAAGTAGAGGACGTCGTCGGGAACAACCTTGCGCTCGTACTCGCACTTGGTCTTCAAGATCGCGAGGCGAGTTTCAAGGTCAGGGGGGTCGATCTGCACGACCATGCCCGACAACAGGCGTGAGACCAGCCGCTCTTCCAAGTCTTCAAGGGATTTTGGGTGTTGGTCTGAGGTGAAGACGATCTGCTTCCCCTTGCTCTGGAGGTCGTTGTAGGTGTGGAAGAGCTCTTCTTGGAGTCCTTCCTTGTTCTCCATGAACTGAATGTCGTCGATGAGGAGCACATCGCACTCTCGGTAGTGCCGCTTGAAGGTCATGGTTTTGCTCTGCCGGATGGAATCGACGTAGTCGTTGAGGAAGGTCTCCGTCGTGACGTAGAGCACCTTGTGCATGCGGTAGTGCTCCACCACGTAGTTGCCAATGGCGTGGAGGAGGTGGGTCTTGCCGAGACCTGAAGCGCCGTAGAGATAGAAGGGGTTGAGCTCGCGCCCAGGAGTTTCAGCGACGCTCTGGGCAACAGCCACTGCGATGTTGTTCGATCCCGCTCGCACGAAGGTATCGAAGGTGAATCGGGGATCGAGTTTGACCGCTGAGCCTTGGGTTGCATTCGATGCGCGTGGGGTGGGTTTCGGCGCGGAGGTCGGAGCGGGTTGTGGGGCAACGACTTCTTCGTCGACCAGTTGAGCTACCGAATCGTCGACAATGACGTGGATCTGGTACTCCTCGTCAGTTTCTGCCGCAACTGACTCAGTGAGGAGGGGAATGAACCGCTCCACAATACGTTCGCGAATCACCCCATTTGGAACAGCCAAAGTGAGCGAGTCTCCCTGGATGTCCACAGGGACGATGTGTGAGATGTAGACATTCCACACAGCCTCAGAAATCTGTTCGCGTACGATTTCTACGCTTCGGGCCCACATTGCTTCGACGTTCTCCACACGGTCCTCCTCCACCAACCACCGAAGTCATCCACAGGACAATCCACAGGTGTGGACTGTGCACCGTGATGGGGTGGGGAGGGCAACCTACACGCGATTTCGAGGGTCTGCTAGAGGGGTCGGAAAATTTGGCCTAAGATACGTGAGCCGTGTCGGCGGACTCCGCACGACACCGCATTCCCCATGGGTGGACGGCCCCATTCTCCGGCCCCACCGCCCGCAGTGAAAGGCCGAACACGTGAAGCGCACCTTCCAACCCAACACCCGTCGCCGAGCCAAGAAGCACGGTTTCCGTGCCCGGATGTCGACCAAGGCCGGCCGTGCCGTGCTTAAGTCCCGTCGCCTCAAGGGCCGCCACCGGATCAGCGCGTAGGGCAGTTGTCTGGCCAGCCGGTCGCAAGTGTGCGCAGTCGCAAGCACTTCGACCACCTGCGACGACCTCAAGGCCGAGCAGCTCGAGGGCCGATCAGGGTGAGTTTTCACCCCGGTGACCCACGAGAACCACTCTCGCGTCCCCTCATCGCCTATGCAATTGATAAGCGTTGTGGTAATGCGGTCACGAGAAATCGTCTCCGCAGGCGCCTTCGAGCAGTGATTCAGAGCGAGCGGATGCTGGAACCTGGCGCTTACCTCGTTCGGACCGATCCTGCTGCGGCAACGTTGGAATTCGCAGAGTTGCGAACGCTGGCCCTCTCCTGTCTCCGCGATGCACCTCGAGGTGTACGTCGATGAAGAAGCCTTCAATTGCAGGGAAAATCGTCCTTGGTGGCATCCATCTCTACCAAGGTGCTCGTGCTGGCTACCCCTCGCCATGCCGCTTCACCCCCTCGTGTAGCACCTACGCCGCTGAAGCGGTAGCCACCTTCGGAGCCATCCGTGGTTCCTGGTTGGCGGTCAAGCGCCTCCTGCGGTGCCGACCATTCGCTGCCTACGGCTACGACCCCATCCCGTCTCCCAACTCGAGGAGTTCCCTGTCATGACCACCGCAGCAATCGTGGGTTCAATTTTCAGTTCGATTGGTCACTCCATCTCGGTGATCTTCCACCCGTTCTTGGTGCTCTTCGCCACGATCTTGGCGGCAATTTACGGCGTCGTTCCCAACTACGCCATCGCTATTACCTTGCTCACCTTGCTGATCATGGCGATTCTCACGCCGCTGACCATCAAATCGACTCGCTCCCAGCTTGCGATGCAACGCATCCAGCCCGAGATGAAGAAGATTCAGCTCAAGTACAAGGGTTCCACCGACCGGGTGGCTATGAACGAAGAGATGATGGCGCTCTACAAGGAGCACGGGGTCAACCCCATGTCCGGCTGCCTCCCAATGCTGGCCCAAGCACCCTTCATGAGCGTGCTCTACTTCGTGATTCGTGGACTCACCTATGAAACGCACGCCGGTTCATCGTCAACTATTGTTGCCGAGCCGAAATATATCCCTAAATCTTCACAGATGTACCATGATCTCGTTCAGAGTCATGGACATATGGTTTCGTTCGGAGTTGACCTCTCGAATCACCCATTTACCGCTGGATTAACGTTGGTACAGCGCCTCCCTCTCTTTGGATTGATTGGGGCGGCCATTGGTCTCCAGTACGTTCTGCAATGGCAAATTAAGCGAAATACTGGACAGGGAAATCAACCCCCTGCTCAGATGCAGACCATCCAGCGAATCATGCCACTTTTGTTCGCATACATTTACTTTATTGTCCCCGCAGCCCTGACGGTGTATTTCGTCGTTTCGAACGTGGTGCGCGTGGTGACGCAAGATCTGATGTTCCGCACCGGCGTGGTCAAGCGACCCCACGCCAAGGCCAGCGAGCGAGTGATCGCCGCGACGGCAACTGATGCCAAGGAACAACAGGGTGGTGCTGGCGCAAAGCCGGTGAAGCCACAGAACCGGTCGAAGGACAAGCGAAAGAGGAAGTAGATGGAGTGGGTTGAAGTAACCGGCACGAGTGTCGATGCCGCAAAGGAAGCAGCACTCGCCCAACTCGGCGTTGAAGCTGATGATGCAGAGATCTTGATCGTCTCAGAGCCCACGAAAGGCCTCTTCGGTCGAGTTCGTGGCGAAGCTCGGGTCAAGGCCCGCGTGAAGCCAGCAGGACCTCGTCCCAAGCGGAACCGCAACCGTCGCGAGCGCTCCGGTGCTGGTGAAGGCGGTGGGAACCGTGAAGGACAGCAACGACCGCAGAAGGCATCTGGGGATGGCGAGCGCCAGAAGGGCACCGCACCCCAAGGAAATCGGAACAAGCCGCAACGAGAAGGGCAGCAACGCCCGAAGCAGGAGGAGCGAGAGATGGCAGATGGCATGACGCTAGAGGAGCAAGCCAAGGTTGGCCAGGAGTTCTTGAAGGGCCTCCTCGACGCCTACGGCTACCAAGCAGATGTTGCGATTCGCAACCTCGATGATGAGACGGTCGAGTTGTCGGTCACCGGTGATGAGCTCGGTCTCCTCGTCGGCCCTCGTGGCAGCACGCTCGCCGCCCTCCAAGACATCACACGCACTGTGGTGCAAGCGAAGTTCACGGCCCGCACCGACCGCATTCTCGTCGACGTGGCGCAGTATCGAGAGCGTCGTGTTGCAGCACTCACCCGCTGGGTGCAAGGAATTGCTGAAGAAGTCAAGGCTTCGGGTGAAGAGCGTCCGCTTGAGCCAATGTCCGCTGCAGACCGGAAGGTGATTCACGACACCGTAGCCACGATCGACGGTGTGGAGACTCGCTCCGAGGGTGAAGACGCACGTCGACACGTGGTCCTCGCTCCATCTGCGTAGACCACCAATCCTGCAATGTCTGAGGTCGAAGGACTCTCGCCAGCTGGCCGATCGGCCCTGACGAGGGCCTTCGACCTCGGTCTTTTGGGGCCGGGGTCAGTTGTAGCCCACATTCGCCACGCTCTCGACTACGACGCAGTGTGGCGGCAGATCGGTGCACCTCCTCGATCGAGAGTTGCCGATCTTGGGTCTGGCGGTGGCCTCCCAGGACTCGTCCTCGCCGAACAGTGGGTCGACGCATCGTTCTCGCTGATTGACGCCGCAGAGCGCCGATGTCTCTTCCTGAGCGAATCGGTTGCGGCCTGTGGTCTTGGCGACCGGGTGTCCGTCATTCGGGGTCGTGCCGAAGAACTCGGGCATGACGAATCACTTCGAGGCACTTACGACCTCGTGGTTGCCCGATCCTTCGGTGCCCCTCCAGTTTTGGCGGAGTGCGCCGCCCCCCTCCTTGCTGTCGGTGGTTGGCTGATCGTCTCTGAGCCCCCATCACTCGAGGCGACGTTGCGCCGTTGGCCGACAGAAGGTTTGGCGCTGCTTGGATTGGGGCCAGTGCAACCGATTGAACTTGAGCACCACTTCGTTGCGGTACAGAAGATTTCCCCAACAGACGACCGCTACCCAAGGCGAGTCGGAATTCCAGCAAAGCGGCCACTCTTCCCTACCGTTGACTGATGTTCCACGTGAAACATCAGTCGAGAGGGAGCTGGCTCGTATCGAGCAATCCTTCAAAGTCTGGGAGTGGTTGCTCAGTGAACCGCACGGCCTGAATCGTTGCGCTTCCGTTGAGGAGTGCCCGAACGATTCGGTGCATGCCATCCATGACGCGTCCGTTTGGGGTGAGAATGATGGGGAAGTCGAGATTGACCTCGTCGATCAAGCGAATGTGGTCGGCAATCTCTCTGATCGTCAACGGTGTGGGGTCACCAACATTCCAATAGGCCTCGTCGAGCTCGCTGATTTCGGCGAGGGGAACCTCTTCGACGGGAAGATCCCTCGAGAGTTCAATGAGCCGGTGGATATCCCAAGCGGAGAAGCCTCCTGGTGTGGGCCAAATGGAGAACTGCTTCCGCATTGGTACCCCTCCTGTCGTTGAGAATGCTCGTTCAGTTGATAGCGAGGACTGGAAACCATCTGAGGGCACCGAGTCCTCATCGCCTCGTGCATGGGAGCGAGCGGACTCCAACCTCATTCTGGCACTGCCACATCCTCAGTCGTGGCCATGCCATCACGATGTTTCACGTGAAACATGCAGCGGACGATCAGATCGGTTTGGTTGGTTGGTCTTCATGCAGCGTGGGCGGACGACAGGATCCAACTTCAGTGGTCATGCTCGCCCGAGGCCCACGATGTTTCACGTGAAACATTGTGGCTGTTTCCATGGGTTGCCCCGTGCCTCCGGTGGTCTGGGTGGAGTTGATGGACATCGCTCCCCTACGCCTGCTCGTCGTTGATCTGAGGCTGCAGCGCTGAACTGGCGCAGCGCCAAAGCGTTCTCTTCGTTCAGCCAGGATTGCTCCTCTCGAGAGGGGAGTTACGAGAAGGTACCGCTACGACGTCCGATTCGGTGTTCCAGCCACTTCCAAAGGTGTGGTGGGGAAGAGCATCCTCGATGTTTCACGTGAAACACTGGTGGTTGGGCCAGTCGTGAACTAAGGTTTGGTACTGAGTTGCTTGGTGGGGTGAGAGAGCGCTCAGTTCCTGAAGTAACCAGAGTGGAGTACGGAGCCAGCATGATCTTCAAGCGACGAGATCGAGACGGAGCTGACCAGGGGTCGAATGCCGCATCGGTAATTCCTGAAGGCAGTGCCGTCAATGCTGATGACCGTGGCACTCCCCCATCGATTGAGGAGCCTTCCGACTCGGTTGATGACCACGACTCCCCCACGATGACTCCAACCGATCGGGATCGCTCTGACCGGTTTAGCTGGGGCGACGGAGACATCATCATCAATCCCCGCCCCGCACCCGAGGGTACGCCGTCTGGTGACGACGAGAGCGAGGATGAGGACGAGGAACTTCCGCTCCTTGAGTCAGACGCCGAGGAGGACGAGGACGAAGAGGACCTCGACGAGAGCGAGGAAGAGGCCCAGGTGGCCGCTTCCGGCGAACCGTTGCGCAAGCAGTACCCCCTGCCCCGAGTCATGGCAGTCGCGAATCAAAAGGGTGGAGTGGGCAAGACCACGACCACGGTGAACCTCAGCGCCGCGCTGGCTGATCTTGGGTACCGGGTGCTCGTGCTCGACCTTGATCCCCAAGGAAACGCAACGACTGGCCTCGGGATTGATGCCAGGAACTTCGAGTTGTCGATGTACGACGTGCTGATGCGTGACGCAGACCTCGCCGACGTCATTGAACCAACCTCGGTGGGGAACCTCTTTGTCGGACCGGCCACCATTGACCTTGCCGGCGTTGAAATCGAGCTGGTCTCTGCCTTCAGTCGTGAATTGAAGCTGAAGCGTGCGATCTCCTCGGTGATCGATGACTTCGACTACATCCTGATCGACTGCCCACCGAGCTTGGGCCTCATCACCATCAACGGCCTCGCAGCCGCCACTGAGGTCCTCGTGCCAATCCAGTGCGAGTACTACGCCCTCGAGGGCCTCGGACAACTCCTGCGCAACGTGAAGCTGGTCTCAGGGAGCCTCAATCCAGTCCTCGAGGTCTCCACCATCGTCCTCACGATGTACGACTCCCGGACCCGGCTCGCCGCCGATGTTGCCATGGAGGTGCGGAACCACTTCCCGAATGAAGTGTGTGACAGCGTGATCCCTCGAACGGTCCGATTGTCGGAGGCGCCGTCGTTTGGCCAGCCCATCACCGTGTTTGACCCAACATCTCGAGGCGCGAAGGCGTATCGGGCACTTGCGAGAGAGGTAAGCAATGGCGCGTCCAAGCGGACTGGGTAAAGGGCTCGGGGCCCTGATCCCCACAGAAGTCACCAATGACCGCACCTCGGTCCTCCGAGAGGTTCCCATTGGGGCGATTCGCCCCAATGCCTACCAACCTCGCTCCGTCTTCGACGAGGAAGCTATGGCCAACCTCGCAGCGTCGATTAAGGAACTCGGTGTGCTCCAGCCAATTTTGGTGCGCGAACTCCAAGGGGAAGCCGAAGCCTATGAGCTGGTCGCTGGCGAACGCCGGTGGCGTGCTTCACGCCGTGCCGGTCTCCAGACGATCCCTGTGCTCGTCCGGAGCGAGACCGATGGCCGCTCAAGCCTCGAACAAGCGCTGGTGGAGAACGTGCAGCGGGCCGACCTCAACGTGTTGGAAGAAGCCGCTGCCTATCAACAGTTGATCGATGAATTCTCGTTGACTCACGACCAGGTTGCCCAGCGGGTGGGTAAGAGCCGGACGGCGATTACCAACACGCTCCGCCTCCTCCAACTACCAACCGCAGTGCAGGCGCTGTTGTCCCAGGGACGCCTGAGTGCGGGCCACGGCCGCGCGCTTCTCGCCTCGAGCGATGCTGGGCTCCAAGAACTCCTCGCCGAGCGGTGCGTCGACGAGGGACTCTCGGTTCGAGCGCTCGAAGCAATTCTCCGTGGTGATGAGCCGGACATCGACGCAGGGCCGCTGCCAGGAGGGACGACGACGCCACCATCTGGCACGTCGGTGCTCCGCAAGCTCCCTGACCCCATGGTGCTCGAGCTCGAGGAGTTGCTGTCGGATCACCTCGCTACTCGGGTGAAGGTTGATCTCCGAAAGACGCGGGGCAAGTTGATGGTTGAGTTCGCGACCCTCGAGGACCTCGAGCGCATCTACCGCGCCATGTTGGGGTCGACGCCACCCTCAACCTGAGGCTTGGTCACGCCACCGTGGGAGTGATGTAGAGGTTCATACACAACCTTACCCACAGGTTGTGGATTGTCAGATACCTGTCACTCAACCGTTGAGTGATGGTCGCGACTCACCAGTTTGCGACCATCTCGATGTTCACCCGAGGGGTGCACTGGTCGCCGCCGAAGCACGAAAGTCCAGGAATCCCTTGGAGAGATTGGCGGAGAGGGCGAGGACGTCGAGCTCGTTCAGCCCCTGGACGCCGACGTCGACGACCACCGCAGTCATTTGGGTTTCTCGCAAGATCGGTGTCGCCATTCCCTGGACGATGACACTCCCCCCACTCCCCACCGCTGGAATGGCATCAGCGAGTGCGAGTGCGAGTCGCTCTCCACTCGACGAGGCCGAAGAGTACCCCTTATAGAACGCTGTTCTATATCCATGGAGCTGTGCTGCTGCTCGCAGGCCGATGTAGCAGTGTGCTCCGAGGGCGTTGGCTTCAGTGGCTTGTGGCGATTCACCAGTGCTGCGGAGTCGGTGGACTGCCACCCCTCGGTTGGCCAACGACGCAGAGAAGGCGACGACTGCAGGCTCCATACTCCCGAGGTCACCGAGAGCCACGATGACCTCGTCGCCACGGAGCACCTCAGCCTCTCGCACCGCAGTCACCAAGGTGATGGTGTCCCGACGAGGGGTCACCCTGCTCAGTGCAGCAACGGTTGCACTGTCGGCGACTGCTGTCGGTGCGAGACCTGAATTTCGTTGGAATTCCGCCACGGCATTGGCCGTCAGCGGGCCGTAGATCCCATCGACTCGACCGGCATCGAAACCGAGTGCGGCGAGTTGCTGTTGGAGATCGGCGACGTCGTCGC
This sequence comes from uncultured Actinomycetes bacterium, assembly GCA_903870905.1. Taxonomy (GTDB): domain Bacteria; phylum Actinomycetota; class Acidimicrobiia; order Acidimicrobiales; family RAAP-2; genus CAIQEU01. The sequence continues at coordinate 39,843 of CAIQEU010000008.1, forward strand.
CTCGGAGCATGGGGGAGTGGATGGTCAGATCACGCGAGCCGAGTTGGTAGCCGGCTTCAACGAGCACGTGCCAGGTCGCGCCATCGACGATCCCGCTGATGGGGAGGCCTCTGCGGCGCTGGAACGACTGCACTGCTGCTGTGGTGGACGCGCCGAAGACCGCGCTGAGATCTCCACTCGAGATCCCGAGCGCGGCCAGTCGGTCCTGAACCTCTGCGACGAGTGCGGACGTGGCCCCTTCGGCGAGCGGAAGCTCGCCCGGGTCACTCACAGGTACTTCGACAGGCTTTCGACCAGTGCGCCCTTGGGCTTGGCTCCAACGATGCGGTCCACTTCGACGCCATCTTTGAAGACGATGAGGGAGGGGATCGACATGACGCCGTAGCGGCGGGTGACCTCAAAGTTGTCGTCGATGTTCAACTTGGCAACGGTGAGGCCAGGGTTCTCGAGGGCAATCTCATCGAGAATCGGGGCGATCTGCTTGCAGGGACCGCACCACTCAGCCCAGAAGTCGACAACGACGGCGCCGCTGGCCGAACCGATCTGCTCGTCGAAGGTGCTGTCGGAGAGTTGCATCACGTGCTCGCTCATGGTGTGCCTTTCACTACTCGGGTGCATGGAGAACGCCGAAGAGGGCTCCATTGTTCCACGGGTTAGTGACCTGTCGACTCCAAGAACCGTTCAGCGTCAATTGCAGCCATGCATCCTGACCCTGCCGAGGTGATCGCTTGGCGATAGACGTGGTCTTGGACGTCGCCGCAGGCGAAGACTCCCTCGACCGAGGTGCGTGATCCTTCGCCCATGGCGATGTAGCCGTTCTCGTGCAGGGAAAGTTGCCCTTCGAAAATCGACGTGTTCGGAACGTGCCCAATGGCCACAAAGAGACCAGTTGCCGAGAGGCCGCGCTCCTCTCCGGTCACCGTGTCCAAAAGGGTCAACGAGGCCAGCTTCTCGTCACCGTGAATTGCGGCGACTTGGGTGTTCCAGTGCACGGTGATCTTCTCGTTGGAAAGTGCCCGGTCCTGCATGATCTTCGACGCCCGGAGCTGGTCTCGGCGGACGATCAGGTGCACCGTCGAGGCGAACCTGGTCAAGAACATGGCTTCTTCGAGCGCCGAGTCGCCACCACCAACGACGGCGATTTCTTGACCACGGAAGAAGAATCCATCACACGTTGCACAGGTGGAGACGCCGTAGCCGAGCAGGCGATCCTCACCGTCGAGGCCGAGCATGAGCGAACGAGCGCCGGTGGCCACGATCACCGCATCGGCGGTGTAGGCCGGCTCGCCGTCGCCGACGAAGATCTTGAACGGCCGGGCCGAGAAGTCCACTGCTGAGGCCTTGGCGGTGACGAGCTCTGCGCCGAACCGGAGTGCCTGCTCCCTCATCGACGCCATGAGCTCGGGGCCGGTGACGCCAGTTGGGAACCCGGGGAAGTTCTCGACTTCAGTGGTCAGCATCAACTGGCCACCGGGCTGGTCGGAGGTTGAGGAGGGTTCACCCTCGAGCACCAGTGGCTCGAGTTGGGCTCGAGCGGTGTAGACCGCGGCGGTCAATCCAGCAGGTCCTGATCCGAGGATCAGAACGTTTCGGTGTTCAGTCACGGATTCCCTCTCGCGCGTTGGCGTGATGTTGCCGGAAGATCCACCATCCACCACCGAGGAGAAGCACGGCGAGGAGTGCGTAGCTCAGCCAGACGTGGTGGGCGAACAGGTAGACGTCGAGGAATCGAATGGCGCCAACGGAGAGTGCCACGATGACGACCATGGCCACGGTGACCATGAGGAGGCCGAAGACGAACCCCCGCACCACCAGAATGATGGGGCGAACGATCTGGTCACGAACTCGGTCGACGAATTGGTCGACGAGTTCGGCGGCTTTCGCCGGCCACTCGTCAACTGGGGGAATTCCACGATCTGCCACAGACTCAACCTAGCCGCGCGTGATCCTCAGTTGGCCACCGTCTGGTAGCAGAGCCCGATGATGCCAGGGCCACCGTGCGTCCCAACGACGGGGCCGAGGTCGCAGATGATGAGGTCGGTCCCGAGGTCCACATCGCTCAATTGAGCGAGCAACTGGTCGACGTCATCGGCGTCTCCGTGGGCAATGGCCACCCGAGTGAAGGGCGCGTCTTGCTTCACCTTGTCGGCGAGGTACTTGATCGCCCGGGATCGGGTCCGTTGCCTGGACTCCTCTTCGACGACACCGTCACGCAGTTCCAAGATGGGCTTGATGGAGAGCAGGGATCCAATCATGCCCTTGGCCCCACCGACGCGTCCGCCCTTGACCAGGTGCTCCAAGGTGTCGAGCACGCCCATGACGTGGGTGCGGGGAATGGAGGCAACGGCGTGCCCGGCAATCGTGGCGGCATCGGCGCCTGCCTTGGCCTCGTCGGCTGCGGCGAGGGCGATGAGCCCTTGCGCCATGGTGACCGCCTTCGAGTCGACGACGGTGACGAATCCATCCATGGTGTCGGCGGCGGCCTTGGCCGATTGGTAGGTGCCAGAGAGTGCGGCCGACAAGGTGATGCAGACCACACCGTCGTAGCCATCGGCCTTCGCCGCGTCGAACACCATCTGGAATGCCCCAGGTGACGGCGCGGCAGTTTCGGGGAGCTCCTTCTCGGTTCGGCAGAGTTCCCAGAACTTCGTTGGGCTCAGCTCGACGCGATCGGTGTACTCCTGTGCACCGAAGCGAATGGAGAGCGGAACAATGGCGATGTCGTGCGCATCAGCGAGTTCCGGTGGCAAGTCACACGCAGAGTCGGTGACGATCTTGATCTTGGCCATAGTTCCCCCCGGAGGCTTGGTTCCCTGTCAGTCTGTCACGGCTCGCTCCTCGGCGAGGGTGCTCACAGGGGTCGTTCGTAGTGTCGGATGAGCGCGAGGAAGAGCCCGTAGGTAACCCCCGCGCCAATCCCAGCACTACCGAGGCGGAAGAGGAGACCTCCGGTTGTCGTCGACGTGGAGAGGTTGACCGCCACAATGGCGACCAGCCCCATCGCCAGTGATGCACCGAGGACGCGCGTCACTGCACGGGCGGTTCCCGGTCCCATGAGGGCCCCCAAGTCCTTGCGCAGCCAGACGAAGCCCACCACTGCGGTGGCCGAGTAGGCAATGGAGTTGGCCAGGGCGAGTCCCGTCACGTGGAGTGGTTCAACGAGGGCGATCGCCAAGGCGATGGTGAGGGCGTTCTCCACCACGTAGAGGGCGAACGCAGCGTGGCCGTGGTGTCGGGTTTGGAAGGCGCGAATCACGAACTGGAAGATGCAGAATCCGGGAAGGCCGAGCGCGAAGGCGGCGAGGGCCTGGCCAGCCAGCGTGGCCTCCCCGCCACCCACGCTGTGCAGTCCGAGCAGGAGTTCCATGGCGGGCTTGGCGAGCACGAAGACGAGGACCGCAATGGGCACCATCAACACGACAATGGAGCGGAATCCCTTGGAGAAGTGGGCGGCGAACGCGGTGTGGTCCTTTGCAGCGTGCGCCGATGCCAGCGCTGGGGTGAGCCCCGAGGTCACCGAGATGGACACGATGGCATACGGCGTCTGGAAGAAGATCCAGGCGTAGCTGTAGGCGCTGACTTGCCCGTTGCCGCCAAGGCCGAAGGCCAACCCCAAGATGACGAACAGCGCGATCTGGTTACAGATGACGAGGCCGAGGGTCCACGCACCGAGGCGTGCCACCTTCGCCACCGCTCGATCCTTCAGGTCAAAGCGCCATGACGCTCGCAAGATGTCGGTCTTGGCGAGGAACGGGAGGAGGAGGAGGGCTTGGGCGAGCACCCCTGCAGTGGTGCCCGCACCGAGGAGGAGCAGGCGGTTCGGCGAGGCGGCGAGGTCGGTCAACGACGGGGCTCGGCCCGCCTTGGCGAAGAGCACGAGGATGAGGATGCAGATGACGTTGTTCACCACCGGCACCCACATCGGTGGAGCAAAGATCCGGTGAACGTTGAGCAGCGAGGTGGTGAGAGCGAGCAGTCCGTAGAAGAAGATCTGGGGAACGAACCACCGCAGTAGCACCGTGGCCGCGTGGCGCTGCATCCCGAGGGTGACGGGATCGATGGCAGCGGTGTGGTGGAGCCCCGTGAAGGCGTCGACGATCAGCGGCGCTCCAGCCACACAGACCACCGTCGCCACGGCGAGGCCGACGATCGACACCGTGAGGACCGCGGAGATGGACTTCCACGCGTCCTTGGCCCGGTGGTGTTCGAGTTCGGCGATGAAGACCGGCACGAAGGTGGCCGAGACGACCCCGCCGAGCACGAGGTCGAAGATCATGTTGGGAATCTGGTTGGCGAGGTTGAAGGCGTCGGCGATCGGTGTCAGGCCGAGCGCCCAGGCGAGGACCAGCACTCGGAGCAGCCCACTCCCTCTCGACACCATGGTGCCGAGCGCCATTGAGGAGACGGCGCTCCTCAGTCCAGCGGACTGCGTGCTGGATGGGGGAGTCGAGGCTGCTCCAGGGGATGGATCAGGAGTCTCGACGTCCCACTCCACGACGCCGGTTGGCTCGACCAGGAAGAGTGCCGGGTCATTGCCGCTCAGGTGGTCGTGGAGTTCTGGCTCCTCGTCATCAGCCACGGTGAGCCTTGTCCTTCGCTCGGCGACGCCAGGTCGTGAACCACCACCACGCGAGCACCGCTCCGGCCAGTCCAGTCAAGACGATGCCGACGAGGGAGAAGGCCGTGATCTGCGCGGTGACGAAGTTGTGCCCGAGTTGCAGGCGACCATCGGGGCTCGTCAAGGTGACGGAGATGGGTAAGTCACCAGTGGTGTCGGCCACGACGCTCACCCGCAAGGTTGTGGTGGGTTGCCGGACGATCACCGTCAGGAGATCACCACTCGGGAATCGGAGTCGTTGACTCGAGAGATGGACCAGCACCGTCAGCGGGAGCGGCGACGTCGACTGGAGGGTGATGGGAACTGAACCACTCCGCGAGGTGAGGGTCACCCCCTCGGCCGGCACGGTGACCGCTGACGTGATCGTCGAGAGGCGGTGGTTGAGGACACCGAGCTGCGCCTCAGGGATTCCTGGTCCGCTGGAGGCGTCCTCAACAGCGAGCAGCTGACGGTTGAGGGAAATGGCGATGCTCGGATCGGCACGCAGCATGGTGCTCACCGACGTCACCGTGGACCGTGCGTGCCGGAGCGTCGCTGCCAACGTCGGCGTCAGCGGTACTCCGCTGGTGGAGGAGAGCGTTCGGGTCGGTGGTGCACCGTTGCCACCCACCGGGACCGTGGCGAAGAAAGAGGTCAACGTCACGGCGTGGAGGATGGGGGATGAGCGCAACCCCTCGAGCACGGTGGCCGCGAAGCTGGCTGGGGTGGTCTGTGGCCGAAGGACGAGGACGAATCCTCTGCGATCGGGGAGCCCAGGGAACTCGAAGTAGCCGAAGGCGAGCGCACCGAGGAGTTGGTTGGCGCTGAGCTGTGGGTTGGGCGATTGGGCGAGGAAGGTCGACACCTCAGGATCGGCCATCGCAGCGGTAACCGAGGTTCCATTGTGCGCGGTCAGGGTGAAGGGCTGCCCTGGAGCAGATCCAAAGGATGGATCCGTGCTGACTGCACTCGACCCGACGATCAGATGACGGAGGTTCGAACCGGTGTAGCCAGCGATCGAAGGGACCACCGGGAGGTCATCGGTCACGGGGATTGAGCGCTTGGTGGCGAGGAGGCCCGCAGCCTCGAGCACGCTTCGGCCGGCGGCGAATTGGGCGGTCACCTCGCCACCGAGACCCTCGCGCCGCAGCGATTCGGCGTCGATCGGCACGTAGGTGGATCGCAGGACCTCGTCGCCGGCCAAGTGGCTGATCCGTCGGAGCGCCGAGGGGAGCCCAGCAGCACCTGCAGATGCCGCAACGTTCACGAGGACCGGCGAAGGAATGGCGGTCGTTGCGACCGAAGGTGCATCGGCCGCGACCTCGGTCAGCGCTGCAGCAGGCCCGAGTGCCGCAGTCGTCGGGTTGGCCCCAGCATCGAGCACGACGACGGGAGCCACCGAGATGGTCGTCGTCGGTGCACCCTGCATCACCGTGATGAAGGTGGTGAACCTGGAGACGACGGTCTCGTTCGTGATGGTGGTCACCACCATGGGGTAGACCCCGTTGCACGATGCCCCTGCACAGCGCATCGACAGCGTGGGGGCGCGGCGGCTGCAGGATGCGCTCACCGGTCCAGAGATTCTCGTCCCACCCGCAGTACCGAGACCGAACCGAGCGTCGATCCTCTGGCCGGCACTGGCGAGACACGAACTCGGGAGCAGGATGGCCAGACTGGTGGCCGCGCCCGTCGGTGGCGACGCTGCGTCGCTCAGCAAGATCGATCGAGCGAACACCCTTGGGTAGAGGGCGAGACGGACCCGGGTCGCTGCTCGATCGGTAATCGCCCCGAGGTCGAGCGTGAGGTGGTTCACCACCGGGGTTGTCGGGTGGGGTGCAGCAGTCGTCGCGTCCATTGCCACGAACGCAGCACCTGCCGGCGAAACGGTGCTCGCCCCAGCTGGGAGCCCCCACACTGCACACAGCGCCACGACGAGGCACGCCGAGGCCACGGTGCAACGGACGGAGTTCTGCAGCGACACCACTGCCCAACGCTACCCGGCGTCTCCAACGTGGCGGGGGCGTAAGGTTGGCGCCGTGTCGGCGACCCCACTCGAGCAACGATTCGACGCGCTCTTCACCGTGGCGCGTCCCCTCGCTGAGCGGTTCGAGGCTGCAGGGTTTGAGCTCTACCTCGTCGGAGGGTGCGTGCGTGATGCGGTGATTGGTGCGCCGCCGAAAGCAGAGCGAGACGTCGATCTGACGACCAACGCTCGGCCCGAAGCAATCGAAGCGCTGGTTGCGCCGATTGCGTCCTCAGTCTGGGATCAGGGGCGAAAGTTTGGGACCATTGGCTGCCGGATCGATGGGGTCACCTTCGAGATCACGACGTTCCGGGCCGATGCCTACGAACCGAATTCTCGAAAGCCCATCGTGGCCTTCGGCGACAACATTGAGAGCGATCTCGCCCGACGTGACTTCACCATCAACGCCATGGCCGTTCGCTTGGCCGACCACGAACTCATCGACCCCTACGACGGCCGCCTCGACCTCCTCACCAAGCGCCTGCGGACGCCACTCGACCCGGCGATCAGCTTCGAAGACGACCCGTTGCGCATGCTGCGCGCCGCACGCTTCCTCGCCCGGTTCGACCTCACCCCAGATCCCGAGCTCATCGCCGCGGTGGAGCGTGACCACGAGCGGCTGGCCATCGTGTCGGCCGAGCGCATTCGAGATGAGCTGTGTGAACTGCTCGCCGTGCCGACCTCGGCACCCGGGCTCACCTTCCTCGTCGACACCGGCCTCGCCCAGCACTTCCTCCCAGAGCTGCCGGGTCTGCAGTTGGAGCAAGATCCGATCCATCGCCACAAGGACGTCTTCACCCACACCTTGGCGGTCGTCGACAAGACCGACCACACTGACCACATCCTCCGTCTCGCTGCGCTCTTCCACGACGTGGGCAAGCCGAAGACCCGTGCCTACGTCAACGGTGCGGTGAGCTTCCGCAACCACGACCTCGTCGGGGCAAAGATGACCAAGACCCGGATGCGGGCGCTCAAGTTCTCCAACGACGAGATCGCCGATGTCGTTCGCCTCGTTGAGCTCCACCTCCGGGTCCACACCTACGACCTCGGGTGGACCGACAGTGCAGTTCGCCGCTACGCACGAGACGCTGGCCCCCTCCTCAACCGGTTGAACGCGCTCATCCGGTGCGACTGCACGACGAGGAATCCGAAGAAAGCGGCCGAGTTGGCTGCTCGGATGGACGACCTCGAAGATCGAATCGACGACCTGCGGAAACGAGAAGACCTGCTGTCGAAGCGTCCCGACTTAGACGGAGAAGCGGTGATGGCGCACCTCGGCCTCCAACCAGGTCCCATCGTCGGCAAGGCCATGAAGTTCTTGACGGAACTGCTCCACAGCGAAGGTCCCCTCGGCACCGAGGAGGCCACCAAGCGCTTAGACGCCTGGTGGGCAGAGCAGAACCGGTCTTAGACCTTCGGGACTGCGGCGTTCAGCAGCGTGGCGAGGCGTCCAACGAAGGTGGTGGAGAGGTGCCACGGGTCGTGGTACACGAGGGTGCCTAAGATCACCGGCGGGCAGATCTGGTACGCGCCGGTTGTGTCGCAGAGCCACGGGTTGGGATCCACCCGGATGATGCCAGCCGTTGTGTCCACGGCAGCAACGGCAGTTCGAATCTTGATCGCCGCTGCGTGGTAGGGCGCAGAGAAAATTCGGTAGCAGACGTTCGGATTCTTGAGCCCTGTCGGGGTATTCGTTGCGTCGTAGGTGACCCTGAGGCCGGCACGGGCGAGGCAGGTGGCCTCATCAGAGACGCCGTCGGGGTAGTCATCTTCGGTCTGGTCGACCATGGTCACGATGTGAGACGCCTTGTTGTGCACGATGGGCAACAAGGTCGACAGCGTCGCTTGCTCGTCAGCTGCGGCAGCCTTCGGCTTCCCTGGCAGGGCATCGTCGCTCTGGCCGATCACGATCATGGCCGGCTTGGCCTTGGCAATGGTCGCGAACGCCTTCACCCGCCACTGCTGGCAGAGCGGCTCGGAGGACTGGTGGCTGGGACTGGCGGTGGCTTGCGCTGCACCGCAGTTGCCGCGGAAGTAGGTGATGAGGTGCCAGTGGCGCGCCCTCGCCATCGGGGCGAAGACGTCCAAGTACTGCTCGAGGTGGGAGTCACCGAAGAGGACGACAGTGGTCCTTGAATGGGGGTCGCCATAGGTGCAGGCGTTGACCGTTGGGGCCGTCGTCTGCTTGGGCATGCAGTTGGACCCGGTGATCGGCGTCGCCGTTGGCCAGTCCGTTGAACTGGCCTGGATCTGGCTGATGAGACCGGGGACGTGACTGAGGTCGACGTGGCCCGTCGTCACCAACTGGTGCTCGAACGCCAAAATGTCGCTTCGGAGTTGAGCGGCGGTCACCTGTGACGACGCAGCACTCGTCGGTGCGACCGCGAGGGCACTCGCGACCACGCCGCACAGCGCGGCGGTGAGGAGGTGTCGGAGAGAACGCATGGCGTTGAGGTTAGGCAACCGGCACGACGGTTGAGCACCGGGCAGCGAGGTTCCCTCCCAGCCGGGGCTGGGAGGGAACGGACGCTCTAGGGCCAGACAGGGTTCTCGCCACCGGCTGCGAACTCCTCGACCATGGCCATGGCCACGTCGTCGTGGAACTGCACTGGCGGGGACTTCATGAGGTAGGCAGATGGGCCGAGGACGGGGCCACCGATGCCGCGGTCCTTGGCGATCTTGGCCAACCGAACGGCATCGATGATCACGCCTGCGGAGTTGGGGGAGTCCCACACCTCGAGCTTGAGCTCGATGTTGAGCGGAACGTCACCGAAGTTGCGGCCTTCCATGCGGATGTAGGCCCACTTGCGGTCCTGGAGCCACGGCACGTGGTCCGATGGGCCAATGTGGACGTCGTCGGCGTCGAGCTTGGTATCCATCTGGGAGGTGACGGCCTGGGTCTTGCTGATCTTCTTCGACTCCAACCGGTCACGGTCGAGCATGTTCTTGAAGTCCATGTTGCCGCCGACGTTCAACTGGTAGGTGTGGTCGAGTGCGGTGCCACGGTCCTCGAAGAGGCGGGTCAAGACCCGGTGGACGATTGTTGCGCCAACTTGGGACTTGATGTCGTCACCGATGATCGGCACGCCAGCGGCACGGAACTTCTCGGCCCACTCAGGGTCCGACGCGATGAACACCGGGATGGCGTTGACGAAGGCCACACCAGCGTCGATGCACGCTTGGGCGTAGAAGCGCTGGGCGTCTTCGGAGCCCACGGGGAGGTAGGACACGAGCACGTCGGCGCCGCTGTCGCGCAGCACCTGGGCCACGTCGCAGGGCTCGGCCGGGGATTCTTCAATGGAGGCCCGGTAGTACTTGTTGAGGCCGTCGAGGGTCGGGCCGCGGTGCACAGTCACCCCAACTTCAGGGACGTCGGCGAAGCGGATCGTGTTGTTCTGCCCTCCCCAGATGGCCTTGGAGAGGTCGGCGCCAACCTTGGAGGCGTCGACGTCGAACGCGGCAACCGGCACGACGTCACGGACGTGGTAGCCAGCGAGCTCCACGTTCATGAGACCAGGAACGCTGGCGTCGCCAGCGGCGTCCTTGTAGTAGTTGATGCCCTGGAGGAGGGAGTTCGCACAGTTGCCGACACCGGCGATTGCGAGGCGGATAGTTGCCATGGTTGGTAGCTCCTTGATGGTTCTAGCCCTGGGGGCTGGTCGAGGCCGACGACATCGTGTCGCCTGCGGTGGGGGACTGCGGAGAGGTGTGCTGCGGTGCTCCTTCGTGGGCGATCAGCCCATCGAGCCAAGCGATGTCGAGTGCGACACCGGCAGCAGTGTGTTCCACGACGGCCCTGGCGTAGACGTCGAGGTCGTTGCGAGCGGTTGCGCTCCGAACTTCGGAGAGCCGCTCAACGAGTTGGGCCCGTCGACGCTCCAAGAGCGCACGGCGGACATCGGGCGCCAAGTGGCGAGCGAAGGACAGCCGGAGCGTGAAGGTTCGGGGATCATCGCCGGCACTCGGGTCCTCTAAGAGGCGCGTGAAGAGTTCCCGGCCGAGTGGGGTGATCCGGTAGACCTTGCGAGCCTTCTTGGCCACGACCACCTTGCTCCGGCGGGCCCGAAGGGCGGCGAGTTCACCCGAGAGGGAACCCATGGCCACGCCGGTGACTGGAGCCATGCCGGGTTCGATCGCGGAGACGGCACCTTGGGCCTCGAGCCGAGCGAGGGCTGGGTAGAGGGACCCGAAGGAGATGTTGGCCATGAGGCCGAGGGAGTCGCGGAGACGGCGTCGAATCTCGTAGCCATGGAGGTCGCTCTCTTGGAGCAGTCCGAGTATAGCGAGGTCGAGCACGCCATCACTATATCGCTTCGATACTGCGGTGCAAGCGTTTTCGCGACAATTGGGTGACGAGCGACCGAGGAACCGCCAAATCGTCGACCGAATTCCTTGGCGGCACCCCAGTTCTCCAGTCCCACCACTAGCCTTCGGCCATGGCCACCGACGGTCCGAGATTCAGACGGCAGCGAGACAGCGATCTCGGCGCGAGCCTTGAGTACGGGCTACGCCGGAAGATCCTCCTGTCGCAGTACGCGGCTGGCCGCAAGTTGAAGAGCGACATCTGCGACGCCCACCCTGATCTCCTCCGGGCTGCCAAGAACAAGGTGGGGCGCGAGACCGACGAGCCCTGTCCGATCTGCGACGCACCGAAGCTGTGGCAGGTCAGCTACGTCTTCGGCAAGGGCCTGCCTGCTTCGGGTTCGTGTCCAGCGACCAAGGCCGAACTCCAACGGTTGCTCCGACGGCCTGAACCGGTCACGTGCTTCGACGTGGAGGTGTGCACACGCTGCGCGTGGCATCATCTGCTTCGCCGCTATCCAGCAGGGGGGATCGCCCCCCGGAAACGGACCGCTCCATGACCAGTCGCACCCCCATCACCGTTCCAGACGTCGCGCGCCGCAAGCGCTCCGGCGGATCCACGCCGTTCACCATGGTGACGGCCTACGACGAGCCCTCAGCCCGTCTCGCCGATGCTGCCGGTGTGGATCTGTTGCTCGTCGGGGATTCCGTCGGCAACACCGTCCTCGGCCGACCAGACACCTTGAGCGTCACGGTGGATGAGATGGCGCACCACACGAGAGCAGTGGCCGCTGCGTCGCCGAGTGCCCTCATCGTGGCCGATATGCCGTGGATGAGCTACCACCTCGACCCCATGGATGCGGTGCGCAACGCGGCAACGCTCATTCGGGCAGGCGCTGGGTGCGTCAAGCTTGAAGGCGGCGCCAATCGGGCAGCAGCCATTGCGGCCATTACCGCTGCCGAGATCCCGGTTATGGGACACCTCGGCCTGACCCCGCAGTCGTTGCTCGCCATGGGTGGCTTCAAGGTCCAGGGTAAGACCAAGGACGCCGCTGCCAAGTTGCTCGCCGATGCCGAGGCAATTCAGGACGCGGGCTGCTTCGCCGTGGTGCTCGAGGGCATCCCCGACGTCGTGGCCAACACGATCACCGAGGCCCTGGCCATCCCGACCATTGGCATTGGCGCCGGCGCCGGCACCGATGGTCAGGTGCTCGTCTTCCACGACCTCTTGGGTCTCGGGAACCGCACGCCGGCCAAGTTCGTTCGCACCTACGCCGACATTGGAACGCAGATCACCGGTGCCATCTCCGCATTCGTGGCGGACGTTGCCAGCGGCGCGTTCCCGAGCGACGCCGAGACCTACCACGCCCCGAAATCCTTCAACGACTGACGCCGTCTCTCACTGTTTGGAGGAGCAGCCCATCACCGGGTAGGATGTTCGTCCCACCAGCAGCACCGGTGGCACACCCTGCCCCACACCGTGTGGGGCCCGGCCGAATGGCCAGTCCAGAGGGAGAAAGTAGACACCATGCGTCCATATGAAGTCGTGGTGATCTTCGAGAGTTCCACCGACGCTCAGTTGATTCAGACTGAGCTCGACCGGTTCTTAGAGGTCATCCGATCCAACGACGGCACCGTCGGTGCCATCGACCGTTGGGGCCGTCGCCCCTTCGCCTACGAGGTGAACCACAAGCGTGAGGGCTACTACGTCCTCGTCGGCTTCGCTGGCACCCCGGCGACGGTCGCAGAGCTCGACCGCCAACTCGGCCTCGCCGATGTGGTGCTCCGGCACAAGATCATCCGTCTGCCCGAGAAGCACGCTGCGGCCACCGCAGCTGCGAAGTAGGCAGTCATGGCTGGAGATCGTGACAACTCGGTGGTCATCACCGGGAACCTCTCGCGTGACCCCGAACTCCGGTTCGGCAACAGTGGGAACCCCATCTTGAACCTCTCGGTTGCGGTCAACAAGTCCAAGAAGAACCCTGACGGCACCTGGGAGAACGAAGGCATGTTCTTCGACGTCAAGGCTTTTGGGGACTTGGCAGAGAACGCCGCTTCCTCCCTGCAGAAGGGCAACCGGATCACCGTGACCGGTCGCTTGGACGTGGAGAAGTGGACGGACAAGGAGTCGGGCCAGAACCGCTCCAAGACCGTCATCTTGGCTGATGACATCTCGGCCAGCTTCAAGTGGGCAACCGGCACGATCCAGCGCACCGAACGTCGTGAAGGCGGCAACTTCGGTGGAGGGAACAACCGTGGAGGCGGCGGCTCCAGCGCCCCCGCCCCGAGCAATGACAACTTCGATGAGGAGCCTTTCTAATGGGACGCAATAATTTCAAGGCGGCGCCGCCGAAGCGCGCGCCGAAGGACAATGGCCGCAGGGTCAAGAAGAAGCCCTGCGCCATGTGCCGGGACTCAGTGACCTGGGTTGACTACAAGGACCTGCACTTGCTGCGCAAGTACCTGTCCGACCGCGGAAAGATCCGCAGCCGTCGGGTGTCGGGCAACTGCCAGCAGCACCAGCGCGACATCGCCGAGGCGATCAAGACCGCACGTGAGCTCATCTTGCTGCCCTACACGCAGCGCACGGTGACCGAGCGCTCTGGTGGCCGTGGCCGTGACCGTGGCGATCGTGGTGACCGCGGAGACCGTGGTCCTCGCGGCGAGCGTGGCGAGGCTGCCGAGGCAACCCTCGACGCGTCGGCTGCTCCCGACATCGTGGTCGTTGAGTCAACGGGTGCCGAGGAGGTGGCAGAGTGAGAGTCCTCCTTCGCTCCGACGTTGCTGGTGTTGGTCGTCGTGGAGACCTCTTGGAGGTCGCCGACGGCTACGCCCGGAACTACCTGCTCCCCGGCGGACTCGCCGTGGTTGCTGCCGGTGGTATTGAAGCCCAAGCCGCTCGCATGCGTCGCTCCCGTGACCTGCGTGACGCGCAGAACCGCGAGGCTGCCCAGGCTCAAGCCAGCGTGCTCGCTGGTGCCGTCATTGGCCTGACGGCCCGCGCTGGTGGCAATGGCCGCCTGTTCGGTTCGATCAACGCCCATGACATCGTTGAGGCCATCACGGCGCAGAAAGGTGTCGGAATCGACCGTCACGCTCTGCAGCTCGCCGAGCCCATCAAAGAGACCGGCAGCCACGAGATCCAAGTGGTGCTGTTCCACGATGTGGAGACGACGATCACCGTTGAGGTCATCGGCGTCGCCTGATTCAACCGAATCGAATGCTGTTGTGAACGGGGGCGCCAGTGGCGCCCCCGTTCTGCATCTCGTCCCTCGTTCTTCCTGGGTTATCCACAGGACTCAAGAAGAACTGCTCTCTCCACAGGTTGGGGATGACCTGTGACAACCAGAGGGCAGTATTCATGGGAATAC
>CAIQEU010000009.1 GCA_903870905.1 uncultured Actinomycetes bacterium
CTCAGAATTTAAGCCCCAGTAAACGGCGGCCGTAACTATAACGGTCCTAAGGTAGCGAAATTCCTTGTCGGGTAAGTTCCGACCTGCACGAATGGCGTAACGACTTCCCTACTGTCTCAACCATAGACCCGGCGAAATTGAAGTACGAGTAAAGATGCTCGTTAGCTGCATCAGGACGGAAAGACCCCGTGCACCTTTACTGCAGCTTGATATTGGTTTTTAGTACTATTTGTGTAGGATAGGTGGGAGACTTTGAAGCGACGGCGCCAGCTGTCGTGGAGTCAACCTTGAAATACCACCCTTTTAGTGCCGGAAACCTAACTTCGGACCGTAATCCGGTTCAGGGACAGTGTCAGGTGGGTAGTTTGACTGGGGCGGTCGCCTCCTAAAATGTAACGGAGGCGCCCAAAGGTTCCCTCAGGCTGGTTGGCAATCAGCTGTTGAGTGCAATGGCAAAAGGGAGCTTGACTGTGAGACCTACAAGTCAAACAGGGACGAAAGTCGGGCATAGTGATCCGGCGGTTGCTTGTGGAAGCGCCGTCGCTCAACGGATAAAAGGTACGCCGGGGATAACAGGCTCATCTTCCCCAAGAGTCCATATCGACGGGAAGGTTTGGCACCTCGATGTCGGCTCGTCGCATCCTGGGGCTGAAGCCGGTCCCAAGGGTTGGGCTGTTCGCCCATTAAAGCGGTACGCGAGCTGGGTTTAGAACGTCGTGAGACAGTTCGGTCCCTATCCGATGCAGCCGTAAGAGATTTGAGAAAGGCTGTCCCTAGTACGAGAGGACCGGGACGGACGTAGCTCTCGTGTGTCAGTTGTCCTGCCAAGGGCATGGCTGATTTGCGACCTACGGGTGGGATAACCGCTGAAAGCATATAAGTGGGAAGCCCGTTTCAAGATGAAATCTCTCACAGGGTTAACCTGGTAAGGCCCGTGGCTAGACGACCACGTTGATAGGCCGGAAGTGTAAGTGCGGTAACGCATTCAGCTGACCGGTACTAATCGGCCGAGGTCTTGGAGACATGTTCGTGCTCGCTCTGGAGCGCTCAAGGGCTGCGATATTCGCAGCCGCTTGGGGTTCCGGGATTGATCCCTCTGGGATCTCCCGTTACCCAGCGCAAAGTTTCCGGTGGCCATGGCGGTGGGGATACACCCGTTCCCATGCCGAACACGGCAGTTAAGCCCACCAGCGCCGATGGTACTTGGGGGGAGTCTCCCTGGGAGAGTAGGACGCCGCCGGGATTTCGATAGAAGTAGCCCTCTCCTTCGGGAGAGGGCTACTTCGCTTTTCCGAGATCAGCGCTCGGTCTCAGGCTGATTCGGTCTGCGGTCCGCTCATGGTGGCCTACAATGTTGCGATGCCTCGCCCCTCTGACTCTGACCGTTCGCGCCCAAATTCACCTTCTGGTCGTCCCTCGGGGCGTCCCGGTGGCGCAGGTCGGTCTGGGTCGTCTGGATCCGGTCGTCCCTCGGCACGACGTGAGGACCAGCGTGGAGAGCGACCGGCGTCGGCTTCGGGCGAGCGTTCGACCTGGAAGCCTCGAGCTGAGGGTGGTCGGGCATCGGCCCGTCCGAGCTCCGGGCGCCCCGGCGATCGGAGGGACGGTGCTCGCTCTGGAACTGAGCGGCCCGCTCGCCCGACCCGTGATGGTGGCGATGGGGCAACCTGGCGCCCTCGCCGAGACGATGATCGACCGAGTGCTCCTCGACCGCGAGCCGAAGGCGGCGCCCGCCCCTACCAGCGTCGTGACGACGATCGCCCACAGCGACCCCGATCAGACGGTGGTGCCCGCCCCTCCGTCCGAAGAGATGACGACCGTTCAGGAACACCGCGGCCTCGTCCTAGCGGCGAACGCCCCGCTCGCCCGACCCGTGATGGTGGCGATGGGGCAACCTGGCGCCCTCGCCGTGATGACGATCGCCCACAGCGACCCCGTGCCGATGGTGGCACCCGTCGTCCGGGTGCAGGTCCGCGCCCCGATGGGCTGTCGCGCCCCTACCAGCGTCGTGACGATGATCGCCCTCAACGGCCTCGGGCAGAAGGTGCAGGTCGTCCAGCCCCCCGTCGTGACGGCGATCGTCCGTTCACGCCAAGACCCCGGGCCGAAGGCGGTGCTCGCCCCTACCAGCGTCGTGACGACGATCGCCCACAGCGCCCTCGCCGGGATGATCGTTTCGGTGGAGAACGCGCACCTGAGCGCCCCTTGCCGAAGGGCTGGGGAGGCGTTGCCCGTCGCGGCGCCTTCCAAGTCAATCGATCCAACGAAGAAGCAGGCCATCCTGGCGTCGTGCAGTCTGGCGCTCCAGTCGAGGGTCCGCCCGAGCAGGACCAGTGGGTGCGGGTCGACGAGCGGCCATCGAAGCGTGCTGGTCTGACCGGTGACGGGGTTCGTCGAGGCACAGGTCGGGAGCGTCCCCTGCCAGCAGATATTGCGGCGACGATCCGCAAGGCAGCCGACACTGCAACCGCGCACCGCCGAGAGGTGCTGGTGAGCTACATGCAAGATGCCATGGCTGCCTACGACCGACACCGCTACGGCGAGGCCATTGCCGCGCTTCGCCCGCTCCTCGATGAGGTTCCTGGTGTGGAATCGGTGCGAGAGATTGCGGGACTCGCGAACTACCGAGGAGGGCGGTGGCGCGATGCTGCCAAGCACTTGGAGGCCTACTTCGAATTGAGTGGCGATCCGCAGTACCTCCCGGCAGAGATGGACTGCCAGCGGGCCCTCGGGCACCCGCGTTCGGTCAAGAAGCTCTACGACCGGCTCCGCGGCATGTCACCAGAGCCCGATGTGCTGGCTGAAGCCCGCATTGTCTACGCAGGCGCGCTCGCCGACGCCGGGAACTACACCGAAGCAATTGCGGTGCTCGTCGGCGAGGGTGGCGCCAAGGTGCTCCGCAATCCCTCAGCTCGGCACATCCGCCAGTGGTACACCTTGGCGGATCTCTACGACCGAGCCGGCGATTTGCCCGCAGCGAGAGAGTGGTTCGGTCGTGTCTTCCAAGCCGAGCCCGATGCCTACGACGTGCGCGATCGCCTCGAAGCACTCGGGACGGGACGTCCGAAGAAGAACAAGAAGCGTCCGACGGTTCCCGTCTCGACGAAGAAGCGGGACGAGTAGCCCTGCTACGAGTGCGCGCCCCACGCAGCGCGTGCGGGCATGCTCGCTCAGTTGCGTGGGTGATGATGCGGTGATTCTGGTTCCCCAGATGGGTGGCGATCCTCGCTAGATTGAGCACATGGATCTCAATCACTTGCTCGGCGCTGAAGCCGAATCGCTCCTCAACTACTCGACCCCAGCGATCTCAAAAGACCTGCTCACGCTGCCTGGGCCGGACTTCCTCGACGAGGTGTTCTTAGAGAGCGACCGCACGCCCACCGTGCTGCGGAGCCTCGGCACGCTCTACAACCATGGACGCCTCGGTGGCACCGGCTACCTGTCAATCCTTCCCGTCGACCAGGGAATTGAGCACTCCGGTGCGGCATCGTTCGCCAAGGTGCCGAAGTACTTCAACCCCGCGGACCTCTGTGAACTCGCCATTGCCGGTGACTGCTCGGCGATCGCCACCACGCTCGGCGTCCTCAAGTCGGTGTCGCGACGCTACGTGCACAAGATGCCGTTCATTGTGAAGCTCAACCACAACGACTGGCTGCACTACCCGAACACCTACGACCAGATCATGTTCTCTTCGGCACAGCAGGCAGCCGACCTCGGCGCGGTTGGTGTTGGAGCGACGATCTACTTCGGCTCAAAAGAATCGGACCGTCAACTCCAAGAAGTTGCCGCTGCCTTTGAAGAGGCACACCGCCTCGGCATGTTCACGGTGCTGTGGTGCTACCTGCGCAACCCCGGATTCAAGACCGACGAGGGTGACTTCCACACCTCGGCCGACCTCACTGGTCAGGCCAACCACTTGGGCGTCACCATTGGTGCCGACATCATCAAGCAGAAGCAGGCGGAGTCCAACGGTGGCTACAACGCCGTGGGCTTCGGCAAGACCGACCCGAAGGTCTACAGCGAACTGACGACGGATCACCCCATCGACCTCACGAGGTGGCAAGTGGTGAACTGCTACGCCGGTCGCATTGGGCTCATCAACTCCGGTGGCGAGTCCAAGGGTGACTCCGACTTGGCGCAGGCTGTTCGCACTGCGGTGATCAACAAGCGCGCCGGCGGACAAGGCCTCATCGTGGGTCGCAAGGCGTTCCAACGCCCGACCGCCGAGGGTGCGGCGCTCATCCACGCGATCCAAGACGTCTACCTCGACCAGAGTGTGACGATCGCGTAATTCGTAGCAAGAGCGCCAATCTGGAGAGGTTTGGCGCCTCGGCACCACAGGTAGGGTGGAGCGGCGATATCGCACGTTGGGTTCCATGAGTGCGCGCCAAGGTTCGAGATGAGAGGTGGTCAACGGTGACGTCGAAGCATGTGGAGCAACTTGACCGGGTGGTGATTCGGTTCGCTGGAGACTCCGGCGACGGCATGCAGTTGACCGGTGATCGGTTCACCGCAGAGAGCGCGACGCTCGGCAACGACCTCGCCACATTCCCGGACTACCCTGCGGAGATTCGGGCCCCAGCCGGAACGATCGCCGGCGTGTCGGCGTTCCAAGTAGCGATCTCTGACCATGAGATTTCAACGCCTGGCGACACCCCGAACGTGCTCGTGGCCATGAACCCGGCGGGCCTCAAGGCCAACATGGCGGTCATGGAGCGTGGCTCGACGCTCATTGTCAACGTGGACGCGTTCGACGACCGTGCGCTGGCTAAGGCCGGCTACGCCTCAAACCCTCTGACCGATGGCGCCCTCAACCACTTCACGGTGTACGAGGTCCCGATGACCTCCATCACCCAAGAGGCCTGCAAGGAAGCCGGCGTCAAGCCTCGTGACGCAGAGCGGTCGAAGAACTTCTTCGCCCTCGGCCTCGTGAGCTGGCTCTACACCCGCCCAACGGAGTCGACCCTCGCCTGGATCCACGCCAAGTTCGGCGGCAAGCCCCAGGTTGAAGATGCCAACACCCGGGCGTTCCGCGCCGGGTACGACTTCGGTGAAACCGCCGAGCTCTTCGACGCACGCTACGAAGTGCGTCCGTCGACCTTCGAGGCGGGCGACTACGTCAACGTCTCAGGCAACACGGCGCTGTCATGGGGCCTCATCGCCGCTGGTCAGCTCTCGGGTCTCGAGATCTTCCTCGGCTCCTACCCAATTACCCCTGCGTCGGACATCTTGCACGAGTTGTCCAAGCGCAAGGAGTTCGGCGTTCGCACCTTCCAAGCCGAAGACGAGATCGCCGGTATCGGCACGGCAATCGGGGCAGCCTACGGTGGGTCCCTCGGAGTGACCACGACCTCAGGCCCGGGTTTGGCCCTCAAGGGTGAGGCCCTTGGCTTGGCGGTCAGCCTGGAACTCCCACTCGTCGTCGTCGACATCCAGCGCGGTGGTCCCTCCACAGGTCTGCCGACCAAGACGGAACAGGCTGACCTGCTCCAGGCGATGTACGGCCGTCACGGCGAAGCCCCATTGCCAATCGTCGCTGCGCAGAGCCCAAGTGACTGCTTCGACGCAGCGATCGAGGCCTCTCGGATCGCCATCAAGTACCGCACGCCAGTGATCTTGCTCTCCGATGGCTACCTCGGCAACGGCACCGAGCCGTGGAGGCTGCCCGATATATCGACCCTCGCTCCGATCGAGCCCAACTTCGCAACGGAGCCCAACCACACGAAGGACGACGGAACACAGGTGTTCTGGCCCTACCTCCGTGACGAAGAGACCCTCGCGCGCCCGTGGGCACCGCCTGGCTTGGCCGGACTCGAGCACCGCATTGGCGGCCTCGAGAAGGCTGATGGATCGGGCAACGTCTCCTACGACCTCGCCAACCACGAGAAGATGGTGCACCTGCGAGCGGCCAAGATTGCCGGAATCGCCAAGGACATTGCTCCGCTGGAGGTCGATGACGAGACTGGCGACGCCGAGCTCCTCGTCATTGGATGGGGTTCGACCTATGGCTCCATCGCTGCTGGCGTGCAGCGCACCCGTGCCCGCGGCGGCAAGGTTGCTCAAGCGCACCTGCGTCACGTGAACCCCTTCCCAGCCAACTTGGGCGAGGTGCTGCACCGCTACAAGGCTGTGCTCGTTCCAGAAATGAACATGGGCCAGTTGTCGAAGATGATCCGTGCCGAGTACCTCGTGGACGCCAAGGCGTTCACCAAGGTGCAGGGAAGTCCGTTCCGTGCCGTGGAAATGGAAGCGGCCATTGCTGAAATGTTGGGAGCCCTCTGATGACCACCGTTGAGATTCCATTGACCACCCGCAAGGACTGGTCGAGCGACCAGGAGGTGAAGTGGTGCCCTGGTTGTGGTGACTACTCCATCCTCGCCGCCGTGCAGATGCTCATGCCCGACCTCGGCGTGCGTCGTGAGAACACGGTGTTCGTGTCCGGCATTGGCTGCGCCGCTCGGTTCCCGTACTACATGAACACCTACGGGATGCACTCCATCCACGGCCGTGCCGCAGCGATTGCCACCGGACTCGCCACCACACGGCCCGACCTCGACGTCTGGGTGGTGGGTGGAGATGGTGACTCGTTGTCAATTGGTGGAAACCACCTGATCCACGCACTGCGTCGCAACGTGAACCTGCACATTCTCATGTTCAACAACCAGATCTACGGTCTCACCAAGGGTCAGTACTCGCCGACCTCTGAAGAGGGCAAGATCACCAAGTCGACGCCGTTCGGTTCACTCGACCACCCGTTCAACCCGGTGAGCTTGGCCATTGGTGCAGAGGCGACCTTCGTTGCTCGGACCCACGACATGGACCGCGCCCACATGCAGGAGACCTTCCGTCGGGCTCACGCCCACAAGGGGACCTCCTTCGTCGAGGTCTACCAGAACTGCAACGTCTTCAACGACGCAGCCTTCGAAGGCATCACGGCCAAGGACAACCGGGCCGAGATGTTGATCGACCTAAAGCACGGTGAGCCAATCCTCTTCGGCGTCGATGGACACCGTGGGGTCTCCCAGCGTGCCGATGGCTCTCTGGAGATCGTCGAAGTGGCAGAGGTCGGTCTCGACGCCATCCTTCGTCACGACGAGCACCGTGAAGACCCAGCGCTTGCTTTTGCCATTTCCCGCTTGAGTTCTGGCCCGACGATGCCAACCCCAGTTGGCGTCTTCCGGGACGTGCAGCGTCAGGAGTACGGCGAGGCAATGACCACGCAGGTGGAGCACGCCAAGGCGCAGAAGGCCCCTGACCTGGCGAAGTTGCTGCGGTCGTCTGGCTTCTGGACGGTCGACTGAGGCCTCATGGCTTCCGAACCTGAGCAGCGGGAGATCATCCTTCAGGCGACCTACGCCTGCATTGCCCGCTGGGGTGTGAAGCGCACCTCCCTCGAAGACGCCGCGCGTGAAGCCGGTGTCTCGAGGGCGACGCTGTACCGGTACTTCGGTTCTCGCGAGCAACTGATGAACGCAGTGGTGGCCTGGGAGTACCGTCGCTTCTTCGAGCGACTCATCGACGACGTGCGCGATGCAGGATCGCTCGCCGAGGTCATGGAGCTCGGCCTTCAATCGGCTCGCAAGGCCATTACCGAGCACGAGGTGCTCCAGATGGTGCTGCAGACAGAACCGGCGCTGTTAGAGCCGACGTTCTCCGCCATTGGATCGACGACGAGAGATCGAGTGGCGCAGTTCCTCCTGCCCTACGTGCTGGAGGCGACGCTGGCGCCGGGCCGTGATCCTGAAGCCGTTGCCGACTACTTGGCGCGCATGTTCCTCAGCTACATGGGGGCCCCTGGTCGCTGGGACCTCACCGAGAGCGACCAAGTGAAGTCGCTCGTTGAGTACGAACTCCTCGGCGGAATTCTGGCGTCGTAGGGGTAGAGCCGGGGGCCAGGAACCTTGGGTCGAGATGTGTTGCATTGGAACACATTCAGTTCTATTGTTCCACTCATGGCAACGGTGACCGAAGCGCACGAGACGACGGCTGCGAGCAACCGCATGCGGATCATCGACGCCGCGTTGGCCTGCGTCACCCGCTCGGGAACCCGAAAGCTCACGATCGACGACATCGCCAGCCAAGCTGGAGTTTCCCGAGCCACGATCTACCGAACCTTCGACGGAGGGCGTGACGCCATCTTGAGCGCCGCCGTTGAGACTGAAGTGGCGCGCTTCTTCTCCACCATGGCAGCGGCGATGGGTCGGGCCCATGACTTGAGTGAACTCACGGTCACGATGCTCACCGTGTCGGCGACCTACCTCTCGAACCACCAGACGCTCACCTTCCTGCGCAGCCACGAGCCAGAGACCGTCTTCACGCACCTGACCTTCGGTCGCATCGACGCCACCCTCGAAGCGGCGACGTCCTTCGCTGCGCCATTCTTCGTGCAGTGGCTGGAGCCTGAAGAGGCGAGTCGGGCGGCCGAACTCGTCGTGCGGATCGTCGTGTCGCATCTCACCGACCCCGACCCAGCGTTTGACCTCCAAGACGTCGCCGCAGTCACGGCGTTCGTCGATACCTTCGTCGTCGCAGCACTCGTTGCGCCGATGGCACCTCGTTCTCGTCGTATCCAGAAGAAGCAGGAGAAAGGACGGTCGTCATGACCATCGCCCCAGACCAAAACGAGGCCATGCGGTCGAATTTCGACCTCATTGGCCGTCAAGACGTCGTCGACTACGACGCCATTTTCTCCCTCGTGGGTCACGAGGAAGAGAACGGCATCCACCAGACGCCGAACAACTGCCCGACCACGTTCACGTGGGACTACACGAAGGGTGCTCGCCCGGCCCTCGACAAGCTGTACGAGAAGTCGAAGAAGGCTCAGTGGAATGGCCAGACCGACCTTCCCTGGCACTTGGATGTCGACGTCGAGAAGCTCGCCTGGGAGGCCTACAACGAGGACCAGTCCGGCTTCTTCAACGCTGACCTCTCCGGCACCGTGGTCGAGAAGTGGGGCGCCAAGGAGTGGGTGCAGTTCGGCATTGAGAACCAGAACTGGTCGCTCAGTCAGTTCATGCACGGTGAGCAGGGTGCGCTCGTGTGCACGGCCAAGATCGTCGAGACCGTGCCGTGGATCGACGCCAAGTACTACGCCGCCCAGCAGGTGGCTGACGAAGCCCGTCACGTGGAGGTCTTCTCCAAGTACCTGAACGAGAAGTTGAGCGGCCACTACCAGTTGAACGGCCACTTGGGTCTCCTCCTCGACGACATCATCAACGACTCGAACTGGGATATGACCTACCTCGGCATGCAGGTGATGGTCGAAGGCCTGGCCCTCGCCGCCTTCGGGTTCACCCACCAGATGACCACCGAGCCCCTGCTCAAGCAGTTGCTCCGTTACGTCATGGCCGACGAGGCTCGCCACGTGGCCTTCGGGATCTTGTCGCTGCAGGAGTACTACGCAGGTCTCACTCAGGCAGAACTGCGCACTCGACAGGAGTTCGCGTTCGAAGCTGCAGTTCGCATGAACGACCGCTTGGCCTCCCAAGAGGTGTGGGAGAGGATGGGCGTGCCGCAGAAAGACGCCGTCAAGCTCTTGACGCAGGCAACCGATCGCAAGGACTTCCAGGTTCTGCTGTTCTCCAAGATCGTTCCGAACTGCAAGAAGCTCGGCCTCTTGGATGCTGGTGACGGCTGGCTGCGCCAGAAGTTCACCGAGCTCGGCGCCATCGCCTTCGAGGACTGGCAAGACACCACGCTCGACGAGGACGCCCTGGCCGAGTCTTCGCCCATGGAGCGTGGCCTGGTCTGAGCCAGCACCACTGCTGCGTTTCGCAACGGCCGGGCCACCTTTGGGTGACCCGGCCGTTGACGTTGCGGAGGGTTCTGCGTCCCTCGGGGCGATCAGTGGGTGCTGGTAGCGTGGGGGGACCATGAGTGGCTCGGGACGGTTCGGAACGGTTGTGACGGCAATGGTCACGCCGTTCACGAGTGACGGTGCCCTCGACCTCGATGAGGCGGCCCGCTTGGCCAAGGCCCTCGTGGCCAGTGGTTCTGATGGCCTCGTGGTGGCTGGAACGACCGGCGAAGGCTCGACCCTCACCGATGACGAGAAGTTGGACCTCTTCGCTGCAGTCGCCGAGGCGGTGACCGTGCCCGTACTCGCTGGTTCGACGTCGAACGACACGCCGCACTCGGTGAACCTGTCCGCTCAAGCGTCGACCACCGGCGTCGCTGGGATCTTGGCCGTCTGTCCGTACTACAACCGGCCGAGCCAACAGGGCATCGCCGCCCACTTCGCCGCCGTTGCCGACGCCACACCCCTCCCCGTCGTGCTCTACGACATCCCGGCTCGAACGGGTCGACGTGTTGGCCCAGCAACAGTTGCAGCCATCGCCGCTGGCAGCGCCAACGTCGTCGCCGTGAAGGATGCCTCTGGTGACCTGACGGCTGCCGCATCGTCGATCGCTGCGCATCACGGTCGCCTCGAGTGGTACTCGGGCGACGATTCACTCACCTTGGCCTTCGCTGCGCTCGGCGCAGTGGGTGTCATCTCAGTGGCCTCCCATTGGGCGGCCGAGGAGTTCCATGCCCTCTTCGACGGTGCAGCACAGGGAGATCTCGCCAGTGCTCGAGCAGCCAATGCTCGACTCTTCGAGTCCTACAGCTTCCAAGGTGGCGATCAGACCCCCAATCCACTTCCCGCGAAGGCCATGATGCGCACGCTCGGATTCGCTGTTGGTCAGTGTCGCCTCCCCATGGGCGTAGCAGACCCCTCCCTCGACGCCGAAGCTGCTGGTGTTCTCACTCGTCTGCAGGCCGCCCGTGGCTAAGCCACGGACGAGGGTAGCGTCCGGCGTGGCGCGAACGACGACGAAGCCCAAGGCGCCGGTGACCCGGAACCGACCGACCCGACCACCTGCTGATGACGTGCGAGTGGTCTTCCTCGGCGGACTCGGTGAGATTGGTCGGAACTGCGCCGCCATTGAGGTCAATGGCAGGATCTTGCTGATCGACTGCGGGGTGATGTTCCCCGAGCCCGACATGTTGGGCGTCGACGTGATCATCCCGGACTTCACCTGGCTCATGGATCGCCTCGACACCATCGACGGCATCGTGCTGACCCACGGCCACGAAGACCACACCGGCTCCATTCGCTACCTCGCCAACCAGGTGGACCTGAAGGTCTACGGCTCTGCACTCTCCCTCGCCTTGGCTCGCCCGCGCATCGAAGAAGCCCACCTGCTCCGCCACGTGGACTTCGTCGAAGTGGGCGATGGAGAGCGCCGCAAGATCGGCGCGTTCGACGTCGAGTTCTTGGCCCAGACCCACTCCGTGCCGTCGGCCTTCGCCCTCGCCATCCACACCCCGCAAGGCGTCATCATCCACTCTGGTGACTTCAAGATCGACCTCACCCCGATCGATGGCCGACGAGCGGACCTCACCCGCATCGCCCACTTGGCGGCAACCGAGGGCATTCGACTCCTCCTCTCGGACTCCACCAACGCGGAGAATCCCGGGTTCACTGAATCCGAGGCCACGGTCGGACCAGTCCTGCGAGCGGTGTTCTCGACGCACCCGCGCCAGCGCATCATCGTGTCGTGCTTCGCCAGTCACCTCCACCGGATCCAGCAGATCATCGACGCTGCGGTGTCGTGTGGGCGAAAGGTCACGACGCTTGGACGCTCCATGCAGCGCAACATCGACTTAGGAGTCGACCTCGGCCTGCTTGAGATTCCAGCCGGAACCCTCATCTCGCTCGAGAGCGCAGAGCAACTGCCTCCCTCGCAGGTGTGTGTGATCTCAACAGGCTCCCAAGGGGAGTCGCTCTCGGCGATGACCCTCCTCGCCCGAGGGGCGAACCGGTTCTTGACCTTGGAGCCGAGTGACGTCGTCATCTTGTCGGCCCACCCCATTCCCGGGAACGAGCACTCCGTCGGCCAGGTCATCGACGACCTGCACCGCCGAGGCGTGGAGGTGGTGCACTCCGACCACGCCCATGTCCACGTCTCGGGTCACGCCCGCCAAGGCGAGTTGGCGCTGCTGATGCAACTCGCACAGCCCGAGTTCTTCATCCCCGTGCACGGAGAATTCCGCCACCTCGTCCACCATGCAGAGCTCGCTGAGCGCATGGGGCTCGCTCGCTCGAACGTGCTCCTGTGTGAAGACGGCGACGTGGTGAGCTTGTCCGATGACGGGATCTCCCTCGGCGACCCGGTCCCCGCTGCCTACGTCTACGTCGACGGCAACACGGTGGATCTCGGTGGGGCTGTCGTTGCCACCCGACGCACGCTGGCCGATGAAGGCCTCGTGGTCGTTGCTTGTGCAGTCGATGTGGCTGCAGGCACCTTGCTCACCCCGCCAACGGTGACCGCTCATGGATGGCTGGCTGATGAGCGCACGACGGTGACCCTCGCTGCAGCGGTCGACGCGGTGACCCGAGCGGTGACGGCAGAGCTCGCTGCTCCCGATCGATCAGCGGCGTCGGTGGAGAAGGCGGCTCGACGGGCACTCGGCAAGCACGTGGGGGAGAAGACCCGGCGCAAGCCCATGATCATCCCCGTCGTGCTCGACGCAGGTTCGAGCGTCAGTCCTTCGGCGGCTCGCCGTGGACGGCGTTAGCACGCCCCTGACGCCAGTAGGTCTTGGTCGCGATCGCGGCCTCGGGGATTCCTCGGTCCATCAACGCCGACTTCACGGCCCGCACCACTGAGAACTCGGCGTTCACGTAGACGGCGAGGCCTTCGGTTGCGAGGTCGAGTTCACTGAGTTCGTTCACGATGGGCGCTGCATCTCCTGGTGCTGCCTCGACCACGTGGATCGACGTCGCAGGAGCCACGAGGTGGAGGGGGAGCGCGTCCTCGAGATCCGCCACCGCGAGCACCACGAGGACGGTTCCCTCGGTGATGGACTCTGCCATTGATTGGGTGGCGCCGAAGGACGACGCCTCACCAATGAACAGGTGCGTGGTCGCTGATGCCTGCACCACCTGCTTGCCTCGGGGGCCAACGGCGTCGATCACGTCGCCGACTTGAAGCGATCGCGTCCACTGGGCTCCCGCGCCGTTGTCGTGGTCGACGATGAGCAGCGAGGCAGTGCCGAGGGCTGGGTCGTGGTTGCAGATGCTGTAGCGACGCCGTGGACCGGTGCCGTCGGCAACGGCCACCATGAGGTCCTGCCCTGGCAGTACGGCGAGTCCGACGAGGTCCTCGCCGACGAGGTCAATTCGCCAGAGCGCGGGGCTCACCATTGCGGTGGCCGTCACGGTCAGGTCGAGGGGGATGACGTCGCCGAGACGAGCCACGAGACTCGCTCGATCGGTGCGGGATTTGTCGGGCTGCATGGTCATGGGCATCCTTTGTGTGGGCAGAATCCTACGGCAGATGCCCACGCACGGCAGAGGGTGACGGGTACCATTGAGGAACTGTGGCCACCAATTCTGGACGATCGTCGGCATCTCGAGCTGCGCATGGCAAGAAGAAGCCGGCGCCCCGGACGGCGGCCAAGAAGCAACCGGCCAAGCGGGCGCCGAACGCACCCCGCTCCACCGCAGAACGCACCTCACCGCCCCCATCGACGGGGACGAGCGGCATTGACCTCTCGGCCATCGCGCTCGTCACCGTGGCCATCTTGTTGGCCATTGCGAGTTGGTTCCACGCGCTTGGGCCAGTTGGATCCTTCGTCGACCAGGTGTTGGCGGACATCTTCGGCCTCAGTCGGTTCGTCATTCCACTGGGCGCTGGTGCAGCCGGCGTCATCGTGCTGGCCAACCACCTGCGCCTCAATTGGCGTCGATTCGCCGCTGGTGGATCAGCAGGGTTGATCGCCCTCGCTGCTCTCGCCGACCTCGCCAAGGGCTCGCCCAAGATCGGGGCTCCCGTTGCCACCTTGGCCAAGGCCGGTGGCTACGTCGGCGCAGCGACGGGCACGTCATTGGCGCGTGCCATTGGTACTGCTGGTGCCGTAGTGGTTGCCTGCTCGATCCTCATCACTGCTGTCATCGTCGGCAGTGGTGCACCGCTCTCGGTCGTCCTGCGGAGCTTGCGCCGATGGAGTGCGGCGGCGACGGACTGGGTTCGGACCTTCTTCGCTTCGACGCGATTCGAGACGCCGAGTGGCCTCGACGAGGTGGACACCACCAGCCCGGCTCCCAGGGCCACAGCCCCGAAGACCATCGCTCCCGAACCCAAGGTGCTTCCAGAGCCCACTCCGGCGCCCACGGCAGTGCCCGATGAGGCGGGCGCGGAGGTCATCGCCATCAACCGCCCCGCCCCCAAGTCCAAGAAGCCTGCTCGACCAACGCCCCGAGGCAACTGGGTCCTGCCCACGATGGATCTCCTCCACCGTTCCAAGGAGCACCGCCACGACGAGCGCCAAGTCGAAGAGGCGGGCACCCAGCTCGTCGCAGCGCTCGCAACCCATGGGGTCGACACCACGCTCATTGGCTGGACCATTGGACCAACGGTCACCCGCTATGAGTTAGAGCTCGGCCCTGGCGTGAAGGTGGCTCGCATCACCTCGCTCAACCGGGACATCGCCTACGCCATGGCCAGCCCCGACGTGCGCATCTTGGCGCCGATTCCTGGTCGCCAGGCCATTGGGATTGAGGTGCCGAACCGCCAACGCCAACTCGTGGCCCTGGGCGACATCTTGGCCTCAGAGGAAGCGGCGGCGGCGCACCACCCACTAGAAGTCGCAGTGGGACGAGACATCTCGGGTCGAGCGGTCATGGTGAACCTGGCTGAGATGCCCCACATCCTGATCGCCGGTGCCACGGGTTCAGGAAAGTCCTCGTGCATGAACTCCCTCATCACCTCGGTGCTCATGCGCTCGACCCCCGAAGAGGTCGAGATGATCTTGATTGACCCGAAGCGGGTGGAACTCGGGCAGTACAACGGGTTGCCGCACTTGAAGACCCCGGTGGTCGTCGACCCAAAGAAGGCGGCCAACGCCCTCAACTGGGCGGTCAAGGAAATGGAACGTCGCTACGACCTCCTCGCCGAGTTCGGTCTGCGGGACATCACCGGGTGGAACGAAGCGTTCGATCGTGGTGAGCTCCACTCGCCGAAGCGACCGAACGACAAGGCTCGCATCGCCGAAGCTCGAGCTGCTGCGCACTTGGCAGTCCACGGTGAAGAGCTCCACCTCGACCCTGCAGAGGTTGAAGAGGACGACGATGCCCCGAAGCGCATGCCGTTCATGTTGGTCATCGTCGACGAGTTGAACGACCTCATGATGGTGGCCGCCCGAGACGTCGAAGAGTCGATCGTCCGCATCGCCCAGATGGCCCGTGCCGTTGGGATCCACCTCGTTCTCGCCACCCAGCGACCGTCGGTCAACGTGGTCACCGGCGTGATCAAGGCCAACGTCCCCTCACGGATGGCGTTCTCGGTCTCCTCGCTCGCCGACAGTCGAGTCATCTTGGATCAGAGCGGGGCAGAGCGTCTCGTCGGCAAGGGTGACATGCTCCTGCTCACCGCCTCATCGAACGTGGCCCGCCGCATCCAAGCCCCGTGGGTCTCTGAGGAAGAAGTGCGCTCGGTGGTTGCCGAATGGCAGCGCCAAGGGGGAACCCGTGAGCCGGTCATCGCGCTCTCCGATCTCGAAGCACCACGGCTCGGATCGACGGCATCGTCGGGCGGCGGCAGCAGCAGCGGTGGCGACGACGAGCTGTACCTGAAGGCTCGAGACCTCGTCGTGCGCAACCAAACCGGTTCAACCTCCATGCTGCAGCGCAGCCTTCGGGTGGGCTTCGCACGAGCGGGCCGCCTGATGGACATGCTGGAAGAAGAAGGTGTCGTCGGGCCGTCGGATGGATCGAAGACCCGCGAGGTTCTCTGGTCGCCCGAGCAGCTCGACGCTGAACTGCAGTGACCCCCCGGCACCGGGCAGAGCGAGCAGCGCTCGCTGTGCTCGCCACGCTGGTGGTGGTCATCGGCGGGGGAGCGATCGTCATGGTGCGGGCTGCGGCTCCCGCCATGACGTGGACGGCATCACCGGTCAACGTGGTGGCTGGTGGATCGACACCGGCGTTCTCGTGGCCGAAGGATCAAGCAGCGGTCGCGATTCCCGGTTTCACCCTCACGGCATCGCCGGGGTTCGAACGGCCCGAACCGATCGCCAGCGTGACCAAGATGATGACCGCACTGGTGGTCGAGCAGTACCTGCCGCTCACCGGAGGCGGATCGGGTCCGACCTGGACGGTGACAACCCACGACGTCGCACAGTGGCAAAAGGTCGTGGCTGAGGGTGGCTCCAACCTCTCGGTTGACGTCGGTGAGCGGCTGAGCGAGCGCCAACTCCTCGAGGGCCTGCTCATCCACTCGGCCAACAACTTCGCCTTCCTCCTCGTCGACCTCTGTGGCGTGTCGTCATCGACCTTCGTGGCACAGATGAACGCCACCGCACGGTCCTTCGGCCTGATCGCCACCACCTACGTCGACCCGACGGGATTCCCGGCAGGCAACGTGTCGACGCCGAGCGATCAGCTCATCGTGGCCGAGCACCTCCTCGCCGACCCTCAGCTCGCTTCCATCGTGGAAATGACGAGCGCCGCTCTTCCCAACGGTGCTCCCGATACGACCTACACCCCCATGCTCGGCCGCTACGGCATCGACGGCGTCAAGACGGGGTACTCGAGCGCCGCAGGGGGCTGCGACGTGGTGGCGGTGCACCGGAGGATTGGCGGCGTCACCGTTCAGTTCCTCGCCGTGGTCCTCGGTGCTCGCGCCGGAGGTGAATTTCCCTCACTCGACAAGGCAGCACGTGAAGCCCTTGCGCTCATCGACCACGCGGTGGCGAGCGTGGTCCTGACCACGATTCCTGCCGGCACGGTGATCGGTGCCCTCCACGCCGGAGGTTCGAGCGTGCCGGTCGCCCTCGGCACCGCCCTCGCGGTGCCCATGGTCCCTGGAACCACCCTCCCGGTGCACTACTTCCCCGTGGTCGACGGCGGGTTCGTGGCCACCAGGAGCTCGGTCGGCAGTGGCGGGGTGACCATTGGTAACCAGACGGTGCTCGTGCCCGCTCTCGCCACAACCGCCATTGCACCACGCTCCACGCTCGACCGCGTAGGGTGAGCAGATGCGCGCTCTCGCTCCTGGTTCAGCCGCCAATCTCGGTCCCGGCTTCGACGCCTTGGCCCTCGCGGTCAACCGCTACGTCGAAGTGGAGATCACCCCTGCACCCTCGCTGACGCTCGTCACCCGAGGGGAGGGGGCTGATCAATTCGCCCCCGAAGACCACCTCGCCGTGCAGGTGGCACGCCAAGTCGTCGGCCACGATCGCCTCGCCATCACCGTCACCAGCCAGATTCCGTTAGCCCGTGGGCTCGGATCCTCTGCGGCCCTCGCGGTGGCCGCTGCCGCCGCAGCGGGGTCTCCTGACCCGCTCGGCGTCGCCGTGGCCATCGAGGGCCATCCCGAGAATGCCGGCGCCAGCGTCGTCGGCGGTCTGGTCTCTGCCTGCATGGTTGGCGGTGCACCGAACGTGGTGCAGTTGCCGCTCGATCCAGCATTGGCGGTCGTCGTGATCATCCCTGAACGGACCCTCAAGACCAAGGACGCCCGAGCGGCCCTCCCTCAAGTGATCGATCGCGGGGATGCGACCTTCAACTTGGGTCGCATGGGCCTCCTCTTGGCTGGCCTCGCCGACGCTCGGTTCTTGATCCCCGATGCCACTGATGACCGGTTGCACCAGCGGCAGCGCACGCCGCTCTTCCCCGAGGCGCCAGAGCTCCTCGCTGCCCTCATCGAGTCGGGATGTCTGGCGTCGTGCTGGTCAGGGGCTGGACCCACGCTGCTCGGATTCGTCGAGACCGCCAACGCCGACCGTGCCGCCGAGACGGTGCGAGGTCGTCTGCAGCGGGCTGGGGTCGCCGGCAGCGTTGCGGTGCTCCAGCCCGATCACCACGGGCTCGTGATCGGCGCGCCGCCGCTCGCACCGTCCTGACCCGCGTGCGCAGCACGGTGCGCCGACTCCGTAGGCTTGGGCAATGACCGAGAAGTTCCTCATCCGTACCTACGGGTGCCAGATGAACGACCACGATTCCGAGCGAATTGCCGGGTTGCTCCGCGCCAAGGGGATGGAGCCGACGACCGAGGTCGACGAGGCCAACGTCATCGTCTTCAACACCTGCACCATTCGAGAGAACGCCGACACCAAGTTCTACGCCCACCTCGGTCACGTCAAGCAACGACGTGAGTTCGGGGAGAACGTGCTGGTGGCGGTTGGGGGCTGCATGGCCCAGGCTCAAGGCGGCGCCATCTTGGACAAAGTGGGCCACGTAGATCTCGTCTTTGGTACCCACAACGTGAGCCAATTGCCGCACCTCATCGACCGGGTGCGCGCCGAGGGTCGGTTGGCCGTCGTCCCCGACGCTCCCGATCCGTCCGGTGGTGATCTCAGCGAAGCGCTGACTGCGGTTCGAGAGCTGCCCTACGCGGCGTGGATCACGCTGCAGACCGGGTGCGACAACACCTGCGCCTACTGCATCGTCCCCGACGTGCGTGGCCCCGAGGTCTCACGACCCTTCGCTGATCTCGTCGCCGAAGCCACCGAACTCGCACGACGTGGGGTGACCGAGGTCACCCTGCTCGGCCAGAACGTGAACAGCTACGGCCGTGACCTGACGGGGCGCTCGCCGCTGTTCGCTGATTTGCTCCGTGCCCTCGGCGAGGTTCCCGGCATTCGCCGAATTCGGTTCACCTCGCCGCACCCGAAGGATCTCCGTCCTGAGACCATTGCCGCGATGGCTGAGACCGAGGCGGTGTGCAACCAACTCCACTTGCCGCTGCAGTCGGGCTCCAACCGCATCTTGACGGCCATGCGTCGCGGCTACACCGCGGAGCGGTACTTAGAGCGCTTGGCTGCTGCTCGGGCGGCGATTCCGGACTTGGCGGTGACCACCGATCTGATTGTGGGCTTCCCTGGGGAGACCGACGAGGACTTCGCCGAGACCCTGGAGGTTGCGGCCGAGGCGGAGTGGGACTCGGCGTTCACCTTCATCTTCAGCCCCCGAGAGGGAACGAGGGCAGCGGCGATGGTGGACCAGTTCTGCGACCCCGACGCCGTCGCGGAGCGCTTCGAGCAACTCTTGGCCGTCGTGGAGCGCTCCAGCCTGCGCCGCAACGAAGCCCGAGTTGGGCGCTTGGAAGAACTCCTCATCGTCGGACCATCCAAGACGAAGAACGAAATGACCTCCGGCCGCACCTCGCAGGGCAAGCTCGTCCACATCGCCACCCCCGAGGTCGCACTCCTGCCGGGAGCGTATGCGACCGCCACGATCACCCACGGGGCTCGCCACCACCTGCTCGGCACCTTCGAGGAACTGATCGCCCCGCCGCGGCACCGCCGCACGCTCTCGGTGGTGGCCCGCTGAGCGCGAGGCCCATCTCGGCGGTCGCGCTCGTCGGAATGACGGCATCGGGAAAGTCCCAGGTGGCGCTCGAGGTCGCAGCGCAGTGCGGTGACGTCGCCATCTGCTCCGTCGATTCAATGACCGTCTACACCGAGATGGATATCGGCACGGCGAAGCCAACTGCCGAGGATCGAGCACTCGTCCCGCACTTCTTGCTCGACCTCGTCGACCCGGCGCAGGAGTTCTCCGTCGCTGAGTTTCAGCAGTTTGGACGGGCAGCGATGGAGGAGGCGAGCGGACGCGGTCTCGTGCCCTTACTGGTGGGCGGCACAGGGCTCTACCACCGTGCCATTGTCGACAACTTGGAGCTGCCCGGACAATTCCCTGCCGTGGCTCGTGACCTCGCGGATCGACTGGAGGCTGACGGGCTCGCTTCCCTCTACGCCGAACTCGAGCGGCTCGATCCACTGGCGGCGACCCGGATGGAGCCCACCAACGAGCGACGCATCCTGCGAGCGCTCGAGGTGGCCATCGGGAGCGGTCGACCCTTCTCCTCCTTTGGCCCTGGACTTGAGGCCTATGGTCCATCCCCGGTCATCCAACTCGGGTGCCTCGTCGATCGCACCAACCTCGATGGTCGCATCGCTGCTCGAGTGGCGCAGTTCATGGACCAGGGGTTCCTCGCCGAGGTGCAGCGCCTCGCCGAGCGTCCGGGCGGGCTCTCTCGGACCGCTCGCCAGGCCGTTGGGTACCGCGAACTGCTCGCCCACGTGGATGGGGTCTGCAGCCTCGATGAGGCGGTGGCGAACACCGTGACTGCCACGCGCCAGTTGGCGCGGCGACAGTGGTCGTGGTTCCGTCGAGATCCGAGGATCACCTGGGTGGAGCGGGATGATCTCGGGGACACCCTCAGGTCTGCGCTGGCAACCGTCCGAGCAACTGGGAGAATGGAGACATGATCACCGTCACCCACCACGACGGCGCTGGCAACGACTTCCTCGTGGCCATGGCCGATGACCGCCTCGGTCCGAGTGCGGCCCGGACGTGGTGCGATCGGGTCCACGGCATCGGCGCCGATGGCCTCCTCGCCGTTGGTGTGGGGACGACGACGGATCTCACGATGCGCCTGTGGAACGCCGATGGGTCGCTTGCGGAGATGAGCGGCAACGGCATCCGGTGCCTCGTCCATGGGGCGGTTCTGGCCGGATTGGTTGCGCCGGGGACCATTTCGGTTGCGACCGATGCGGGCGTGCGGACCGTCGAGTTCTCGGCGACGGGCGACGGTGAGGGGTGGGCGTCGGTGGCCATGGGAGCGGTCACCCTCGGCGAGGACGTCGTCCTCGCTGGTGGGGGCTCGGCGCAGCGGGCCAGCGTTGGCAACCCGCACCTCGTCTGCCTCTGCGATTCGGTGGAGGATCTCGATCCGATGATTGACGGTCCGGCGCTGTCTGCAGCCCCAGAAGGTGGAACCAACGTCGAGTGGATTTCGGTGCGGGCTGATGGCGGCCTCGATT
Source organism: uncultured Actinomycetes bacterium (assembly GCA_903870905.1). GTDB lineage: Bacteria > Actinomycetota > Acidimicrobiia > Acidimicrobiales > RAAP-2 > CAIQEU01. The sequence goes on from CAIQEU010000009.1 coordinate 20,812, forward strand.
TCGTGGTCTACGAGCGTGGCGTCGGCCCGACGAAGGCCTGTGGCACCGGGAGCTGCGCGGCAGCGGCGGTGGCGCATGCCCACGGCCTCGTCGGCCCCACGGTTGCCGTGCACAATCCCGGGGGTGTGCTGAGCGTCGACGTTGCTGACGTAGATGCCGTCGTGCTCTCCGGTCCGGTCCGATACCTCGGCACCGCGACGGTGGCGTTCCCCGATGAGGGTGCAGCGTGACGACCGCGTTCACCGACACCCTCATCTCGAGGGAGATTCGAGAGAAGATCATCCTCGTTGGGGTGACCCTGTCCGGCAGTACCGTCGAGGAGACCGACGCCCACCTCCACGAACTGAGCCAACTCGTCGAAACTGCTGGTGCCGACGTGGTCGGTATCGTCACCCAGAAGCGAGAGAGTCCCGATCCTGCGACCTACATCGGAAAGGGCAAGGTGGCAGAGCTCGTCGAACTCGCCTACGCAGAAGACGCCGACACCGTCGTGTTCGACGATGAGCTCACCCCGGCCCAGAGCCGGAACTTAGAGAAGCAACTCGGACGCACGGCGATCACCCGGACCGCGGTCATCTTGGACATCTTCGCCCAGAACGCGGTCAGCCCTGAAGGCAAGGCCCAGGTGGAATTGGCCCTCCTGCGTTACCGCCTCCCACGGCTGCGGGGCCGAGGCATCGCCCTCTCGCAGCAATCCGGCGTGATTGGAACGAGGGGTCCTGGTGAGACCCAGCTCGAAGTCGACCGCCGACGACTCGTCAAGCGCATGCTCCAGCTGGAGCGGGAGCTGAAGCAGGTCACGGCCACCCGAGCGACCCAGCGGGCCCAGCGGGCCCGAGGTCGCCGTCACGAAGTGGCCCTCGTTGGCTACACGAACGCGGGCAAGTCCAGTCTGCTCAACGCGTTGACCGGAGCCGACGTCTTGGCAGCGGATCGGCTCTTCGCCACCTTGGACCCGAGGACCCGCCAGTTCGCCCTGCCCGGTGGAGAGACCATCTTGGTCACCGACACGGTGGGCTTCATCCGCAAACTGCCTCACGAACTCGTCGAAGCGTTCCGGTCCACGCTCGACTCGGTGCACTTGGCCGAACTCATCATCCACGTGGTCGACGGACTCGCGGAGGACCCCTACGCCCAGATCCGCGCCGTCGACGAGGTCTTGTCCGAGATCGGCGCCGAGCACGTGCCGCAGCTCCTCGTGGTCAACAAGATCGACGCCAAGAGCGATGCTCGGAATCTGGCACAGAACCTCGGCGCAGTGCCGATTTCGGCCATGACGGGGGAGGGGATCCCAGAGCTGCTCGAGATCCTCGGGAATCGGTTGCGGCGAGAGAGTCGGGCCATCACCGTTGTGGTGCCCTTCGACCGAGGCGATGTCTTGGCAGCATTGCACCGTGAAGGTGAAGTCTTGAGCGAGACCGAAGAGGAGAACGCCATGGTGGTGCGCGCCGTGCTCGACCAGGCCTCGACCGCAGCATTCGCTCCCTATCTCCGAGGAGGACAGTGATGGGGTTCACCCCGCCGCCCTACCCCTACGACCGCGTGGACGCCATCCGTGACCTCGCCGTCGCGCGATTCGGCAGCGCCATCGACTGCACGATTGGGACCCCATGCGATCCGCCGCCGCAGGCAGTCATCGATCGGCTTGGATCCTCTGGGCTCGAGCGCGGATATCCAACCTCGGTGGGGTCCCCAGAACTGCGATCGTCGATCGCTGCGTACCTCGCCCGTCGCCTCCAGGTGAGTGTTGCTCCCGATGATCTCGCCATCTGCATGGGCACGAAGGAGTTCGTGGCGTCGACGGCCTACTACCTGCACCTGCGTGATCCAGAGAAGGACACGGTGCTCTACCCGACGATTTCGTATCCGACCTACGCCATGAGCGCCACGCTCGCCGGCCTCCGCGCCGTGCCCGTCGCCCTCGACGCACAGGGTCGTCTCGATCTCACCTCGATCTCGAGCGACGATGCCGATCGAGCCCAGTGCCTGTGGTCGAACTCGCCGATGAATCCGACCGGTTCGTTAGATGACCTCGGTGCAGTGGCCGAGTGGGGGAGAGCCCACGGCGTTCCCGTGCTCTCGGACGAGTGCTACGCCGAGTTCACGTGGGAAGATCGACCGCGGACCATCCTCGAACACGGCGCCGATGGGGTGCTGGCCGTTCACTCGGTCTCCAAGCGGTCCAACCTCGCTGGCATGCGCTGCGGTTTCTACGCTGGGGACCGCGAGCTCGTGACCTTCCTACGGTCGGTGCGCCAGCACGCAGGTGCCATGGTGCCCGGACCGGTGCAGGCTGCGGTGACGGTGGCCTACGACGACGACGCCCACGTGGATGCCCAGCGCGCGGTCTACGCCGGCCGGATCGCTCGCACGGTCGAAGCGTTCGCTGCCGCGGGATTCGCCTGCCCTGCCCCTGAGGGGGCCTTCTACTGCTGGATTCCGGTTCCCGAGCGCTTCACGGATGCCTGGCACTTCGCCCAGTTCCTCGCTGAGGCGACGGGCATCATCGTGAGCCCTGGTGACCTCTACGGTCCGACCGGTGCTGGAGCAGTCCGACTCGCCGTCGTTGTTCCCGATGCCGAGTTTGACGTCGGGCTGGCACGTCTCGCTGGCTGACACGGGGGTGGCGACGCTCGCACGGTGAGGGAGCGCCGCGTAGATTGGCACCATGGCAGATCTCGCAACGCAGCTGACCGAACTCTACGACCGTCGCAGCGAGGTGACACCAGCAGACCTCGACGCGCACGCGCTCGTCAACGAAGCGATCACGCTGCTCGACACCGGTGCTGCCCGGGTGGCGGAGTTCGCAGCCGATGGCACGATGGTGGTCAACGAGTGGTTGAAGAAGGCCATCTTGCTGCTGTTCCAACTCCGCCAGATCGAGACGACCAACCTTGGACCCTTCGAGTACGCGGACAAGCTGCCTCTCAAGCACAACTTCGCCGAGGCCGGGGTGCGCGTCGTTCCTGGTGCGTCAGCGCGGTGGGGTTCCTTCCTCAGCCGAGGCGTGGTCCTCATGCCCTCCTACGTCAACATCGGCGCATGGGTGGGGGAAGGCACGATGGTCGACACCTGGGCGACGGTGGCATCCTGCGCACAGATCGGCGCCCGAGTGCACCTCTCTGGTGGCGTCGGCATCGGTGGCGTCTTGGAGCCACCGAACGCAGTCCCCGTGGTCGTGGAAGATGAGGCGTTCATCGGGAGCCGGTCGATGATCACCGACGGCGCTCGAGTGGGGCGCGGTGCGGTCCTTGGGGCTGGGACCATCCTCAACCCCTCGATTCCCGTCATCGATGCCGAAACCGGAGAGGAGATCTCCCGTGGTGTCGTGCCGCCGTGGTCGGTGGCGGTCTCTGCGAACCGTAAGCGCACCTTCCCCGGTGGTGACTTCTACCTCCCGTGTGTGCTCGTGCTCAAGACCCTGACCGAGGGCGAACGCCACGACAAGGTGGCGCTCAACGAGGTGCTCCGGACCCACTCGGTGGCCACCTGATGGATCTGCTCGCCTTCACCGAGCAGCTCATGGCCATCCCGTCGGTGAGTCGGGATGAGGACGCCATCGCCACCTTCGTCGCAGAGTACCTCGCTCCCTTTGGGCACTTGGACGTCGTGCGAGTAGGGGACAACGTGGTGGCGAGGACGGCAGGGGACGATGCCGATCGCATCGTGGTTGGCGGACACTTGGACACGGTGCCCCCACACGACGGCCAGAGCATCCGCATCGTCGACAACGTCCTCTACGGTCTCGGCGCAGCCGACATGAAGTCCTCCATTTCGATCATGGTGGACCTGGCAACGACGATTGAGCGTCCACGGCGACCGATCACCTGGGTCTTCTACGCCCGAGAAGAAATTGGGAGAGCAGAATCGGGCTTGGAAGACCTCTTCGCTGTTCCGGGACTCGTGAGTGGTTCCGTGGCCCTCCTCTTGGAGCCCACCGATCTCGCGGTGGAAGCAGGGTGTCAGGGAACGCTCCGCTTGGAGATCACCATGGCTGGAGCACCGGCGCACACCGCCCGGCCGTTCATGGGGCGCAACGCCATCCACCGGCTCGCTCCGGTCCTCGCCACCTTGGCGTCGACGCAGCCAGCACCAGTCATCGTCGATGGCCTCTCCTACGGCGAGCAACTTCAAGTCGTGAAGGTGAGCGGGGGAACCGCCGGCAACGTCGTCCCCGCGTCTGCGAGTTGCGCGGTGAACTACCGCTTCGCCCCGACGAAGTCCTTGGAGGATGCAGCAGCCTGGGTGACCTCACTCATCGAGCACCACCTCGACCGAGAAGGTGGCGACACGGTGGTTGTGGCCGATGGAGCCGCTGGCGGCATGCCGAACCTCAACCACCCGGTGATCCACGAGCTCGTGGCTGCCACCGCCGTCACCCCGGTAGCCAAGGTGGGCTGGACTGACGTCGCAACCTTCGCGCAGCGAGGTATTCCGGCGTGTAACTACGGGCCGGGGAGTCCGCTGGTTGCCCACCACGCCGATGAGCACGTCCGCGGCGATGCCCTCGTGACCGCCCGATCGGTCCTCGAGAACCTGTTGCACTGAGGGAGGCGCTGCTAGGTTCGCACCATGGCGCAGACCCCACCTGTTGCAACCTTCACCCTGACCGCCAGTGCTGAGCCCATCGCCCTCGGCTCGATCCTCCTCACCGTGGTGGAGCCACACCGGGGCCATGAGGTCGCCTACAACCGGTGGTACGAGCGGGATCACTTCTACGCCGGGTGCATGGTTGGGGCGTACCAATTCGCAGGCAAGCGCTTCGTCGCCACCGCTCCGCTGAAGGCCCTTCGACCTGCAGGCTCAGCGGCCATCACGGGGGAGCCCGGCAAGGGCTCCTACGTGGCCTGCTACTTCGTCCTCGCCGGTTACCACGACTACTGGAACGCGTGGGCGGTTGCCCAGGTGAACCAGCTCCACGCCAAGGGTCGGATGTTCGCCGAACGTGACCACGTCCACACCCTGCTCTACGACTACCAGTTCGAGGTTCGACGCGACGCTGACGGCGTGCCCGTGGAACTGGCCCTCGATCACCCCTTCGGTGGGTTCGTCCCGGTCTGGGTGGACAAGACGACGAACGACAGCGACGCGGTGTTCTTCGAGCGTCTCCAGCGAGAGGTGCTGCCAGAGGTGATGGCCGCGACCACCCTGGCGCTCGCTGCTGGGTTCACCCCACAGGCCCTCCGAGACGATGCCCCCGCTGATGTGCCGCGAGCGGCCGCCGGCGGTGGGCGAGTGCTCCTCCTGTGCTTCCTCGAAGATTCTCCATTGGAGTCCTTCGACGCAACCATCGGGGCGCTCGGACGAGTCCTCGACGCCAGTGGCGTCGGCACCATGGTCGCAGCGCTGCCGTTCATCCCGACCATTCCTGGGACCGACCGCTACACCGACGAACTGTGGGCCGACTGATGCAGCTCACGCCGGTCGACGTCGACGTCCTCATCCTCGGAGCTGGGTTGTCGGGAATTGGATCCGCCTGTCACCTGCAGAAGACCTGTCCCGACAAGTCCTACGCCATCCTCGAAGCTCGAGCCGTCTCAGGTGGAACGTGGGATCTCTTCCGCTACCCAGCCGTTCGCTCGGACTCGGACATGTTCACCCTCGGCTGGCGCTTCGAACCTTGGCGAGACGCCAAGGCCATCGCCGATGGTCCAGCCATCTTGGACTACATCCGCCACACCTCTGCCACCTACGGCGTCGAGCAGCACATCACCTACAACGCCAAGGCGGTTGCGGCATCGTTCTCGAGCGATACCGCGGTGTGGACCGTCACCGTCGAGAACCCTGCAACCGGGGCAACTCGGGAGATGACCTGTCGGTTCATCATGGGGTGCACGGGCTACTACCGCTACGACGCTGGGTATCGTCCGACGTTCCCCGGCGAGGAGCGCTTCACCGGAACGTTCATCCACCCGCAGCACTGGCCGCAGGACTTCGACCCGACGGCGAAGAAGATCGTGGTGATCGGGAGCGGGGCGACGGCGATGACCCTCATCCCCGCACTGGCCAAGACCGCAGCGTCGGTCACCATGCTGCAGCGGAGTCCGACCTATGTGGTGGCTCGACCCGATCGAGACCGTGTCGCCGACCTGCTCCGCAAGTACCTCCCGGCCAAGGTCGCCTACGCCCTCGTTCGGGGAAAGAACATCTTCGGCGGCACACTGAGCTACCAACTCAGCCAGCGACGACCCGCCATGGTGAAACAGGCGTTACGCCAGGCAGCGGTCGAGGCCCTGCCCGAGGGCTTCGACGTCGACACCCACTTCAATCCGTCCTACAAGCCGTGGGACCAGCGCATCTGCTTGGTGCCCAACGGCGACCTGTTCGCCGCGATCTCGAGCGGGGCGGCGTCGGTGGTGACTGACACCATCGCCGAGATCGCCGAGACGGGGATCACGACGACCAATGGGACCGTGCTCGAGGCGGACGTCATCGTGACGGCCACTGGGCTCCAGATGGAACTGCTCAGTGGACTTGCGCTCACGGTCGATGGACGAGCGATCAACTACGCCGACACCATTGCCTACAAGGGCATCATGCTGTGTGGGGTGCCCAACCTCAGTTTGACGTTCGGGTACACGAACGCCTCGTGGACCCTCAAGGCGGACCTCACCTCGGACTACATCTGCCGGTTGCTCAAGTTGATGGACCGAAAGCACGTCCGCATGGCGATCCCGGTAGCTCCAGAGCCCGGAGCGCCAACCCAACCGTTCCTCAACTTGACGTCGGGGTACGTGACCCGAACCTCGGCTGCGCTCCCGAAGCAAGGGACGAAGGCGCCCTGGCGTCTGCATCAGAACTACTACTTGGACGTCCTCATGTACCGCCTCGGGCGACTCGATCGGGCGATGGAGTTCAAGCCCTGACGTTCGTCATCCCTAGAGCGAGCGGATGACCGTGACGACCTTGCCGAAGATCGTGATCTCGTCGGAGCGGAACTCCATGGGGGCGTAGGACGCATTGGCTGGCTGGAGCACGATCGTTGCTCCGTTGCGCTGGAGGAACTTGACCGTTGCTTCCTCGCCCGGAATTCCTGCGACCACGATCTCGCCGTTCTCTGCGGTGACCTGCTCGCGAACCACCACGTAGTCGCCATCGAAGATCCCCGCCTCGATCATTGAATCACCGCGGACTTGCAACATGAAGACGTTGCCGGCACCGGTGAAGCTCTCCGGCAGGGGCAAGAGCTCTTCGACCTGCTGGTCGGCCAAGACTCCAGTTCCTGCGGCGACCGATCCGATGAGGGGAACGTGGCGGAGCGAACTGGTCTGGATCTGGGTAGGTCGCTGCTCGGGGGTGTAGCGAACCTGAATGGCCCGTGGCTTCGTTGGGTCCTTGTAGAGATAGCCCTCACGCTGCAAGACGGCGAGGTGCGTGTGGACGGTGGCTGACGAGGTCAGGCCGACGTGCTCACCAATCTCCCGGACTGATGGCGGGTAGCCACGGTCACGGGTCGAACTCGCGATGAAATCGAGGATCATCTTGCGTTTTGGCGTCAGGACTTCGGACACGTCGACCTCCAGATCGAGTCAAGGTTCAATCGAACACCTGTTTGGCATGCTACTGAGCGTCGAGGCAGAAAGCAAACATCTGTTCGACTTGACACGAACATTTGTTCGTGTTGAACTCTGAACCAAGCGAACAGGCGTTCGCACAAGACGTGAGAAGCAGTTGAGGAGGCAGTCATGGTGATGGTTCCAATGTTCGACGTGGACGAGCTCGACGAATTGGTGTGGCCACGACCCGAGCTGCGGGTGATCGCCGGTGGTCGTGACGAGGACGCAGCGACGGTACAACCGCTCCGCCGTCCATCGCACCGGCGCCCGTCGGCTCGAGTGCTGCGTCGACGCCGCCAGGTAGTTGGTCTCCTCGCTGCGACCATCGTGGCGTTGGCCTTCTGGGCGCTGTCCGCCGTGCTTCCCTCGCCGCTCCCTGTTGGTGCCGCATCGACGATGGCTCCAGGCGTGGCGCTCAACGGTTACTACACCGTGCAGGCGGGGGACACCGTTTCATCCATTGCCGCATCGGTGGCGGGCGGACGATCCGTCGCTGCCGTACAGTCAGCGATCCTCAATGACCTCGGCACCTCGGTCATCGTGCCAGGCGAGCGCATCCCTATTCCCTAAATCGCCCCGAAAACTGCAGCGGCCGTGGGTGACGATGGCGTTAGGGTTGGAGGGTGCGATGTCCATGGTGCTCTGCAGATGATGACCGCGTGGTCGACTCGCGAGTTTCTGATGAGGGAAGCGCGATTCGTCGTCGACGAGAGTGTCAGGGTTGCGGCCAGCGCTTCACGACGTTCGAGCGCGTGGAAGAGGTTCCCCTCTGGATCGTCAAGCGTGACGGTTCTCGTGAGCCCTTTGACCGCCTCAAGGTCATCCGGGGCGTCGAAGCTGCCTGCAAGAACCGGCCGGTGGAGCCAGCCATGATCGACATCTTGGTGCAAGAAGTCGAAGACGACCTTCGCGACCTCTCGGGCGATCCGACCTCAGAAGCGGTTGGCAAGGCGGTGCTCGAGCACCTCGGAAAGCTCGACCAGGTGGCCTACGTGCGCTTCGCCAGCGTCTACAAGGGATTCGACGACATCGGTGACTTTCAGCGAGAAGTCGGAGCGCTGATCAAGAGCACTCAGCCAAAGGCCAGGAAGTGAGCACGCTCGACCTCCACACGGCCACGCCCGAGATTGTGCTCGCTATCTACGCCCACCCTGACGACGCTGATGTTGCAGCTGCAGGAACGCTCAGCCGATGGGTGAAAGAAGGCACAGTGGTGCACCTCATGGTCATCGCCGATGGTGGGCGGGGATCGACGAACCCTGATGCGAGCCCCGAGTCGACCGCTGCACTGCGGGCTGAAGAGCTCGAAGCAGCCTGCGCGATTACGGGGGTCTCGGTTGAGGTGCTCGGCGTTGGCGATGGGGACATTGTGAACGATCACACGCTCCGGCGGATGCTCGTCGAGCGCATTCGACGCCTCCGTCCAGACGTGGTGCTCAGTCACGATCCAACGGCGATCTTCTTCGGCCAGCACTACTTCAACCACGCTGACCATCGAGCGCTCGGTTGGGCAGTGCTCGACGCGGTCGCTCCGGCTGCAGCGATGCCGCACTACTTCCCCGAGGCCGGTGCGCCCCATGGTGTGAGCGAAGTCCTGCTGTCGGGCACCCTCGAGCCGAATTGCGTGGTCGACATCTCCGCGACGCTCGACGTCAAGATCTCCGCTGTTGCTTGCCACCGGAGTCAATTCGACGGCCAGGGGGACGCGATTGGCGATGTGCTCCGGCACCGAGCGGGAGAAGATGGCCGTCGGGCCGGGCTGAAGGCGGCGGAGTCGTTCCGCCTACTCCGTCCCAATGGCTGAGGCACCCCCGCTCACTCCCACCATCCTCCACGTGGACATGGACGCGTTCTTCGCTGCTGTTGAGGTCCTCGATCACCCAGAACTCGCCGGTAAGCCGGTCCTCGTGGGTGGAACGGGCAACCGCGGCGTGGTTGCAGCCTGCACCTACGAAGCTCGAGCATTCGGCGTTCGATCGGCCATGGCGATGGTCAAAGCTCGCCAACTGTGTCCCGATGCCATCGTGCTGCCCGGAAACTTCGCTCGCTACCACGAGGTGAGCACGCAGGTACACGCCGTCTTCGCCGAGGTCACCGACCAGATCGAAGCCATTGGGCTCGATGAAGCGTTCTTAGACGTCGCCCCGGCGGTTCGACGGATGGGCGACCCCCTCGAGATCGCACAGTACCTCCGGGCACGAATCGCTACCACGACGGGCCTTCGGGCATCGGTCGGGATCGGCACCACGAAGATGGTGGCCAAGTTGGCCAGTCGCCAAGCCAAACCCCGGGCGACGGCCACTGGTGTCGAAGATGGCCAGGGCGTGGTCGTCGTTCCGGCCGGCACGGAGCGAGCCTTCGTCGCACCGCTTCCGGTCCGGGCGCTGTGGGGCATCGGTCCCTCCACCGCGGCGAAGCTCGCAGGCGTTGGGATCACGACGGTGGCAGAACTCGCCGACATTGGCGAGGCGGTGCTCATCGGCCTCCTCGGCGGAGGAGCTGGTCGGCACCTCTCGGCCATGGCGAATGGTCGAGATCCCGATCCCGTGTCGGGTGGTCGACCGGTGCAATCCATCAGCCAAGAATCAACCTTTCCCGTGGACCTCCACGATGCAGGGGAATTAGCGGCGGTGCTCACCGAGCACGCTGAACGTGTGGCGGCGCAGTTGCGATCGAAGGGCATGGTGGCCCGAACCATTGCGATCAAGGTGCGATTCGGAGACTTCACCACGGTGTCGCGCCGAGCCACACAGGCTCGTGGTCTCAACACCGGTCAGGCAATCGCCAAGGTGGCGACCGACCTCTTGGCCAGCGTTCCGCTCCGTGGGGGTGTGCGACTCCTCGGGGTTGGCGCCAGTGGCCTGAGCGAGTCCGCTGACGAACAGCTCACGATGTTCATGGATGACGGTGCTGTCCAGGCCATTGAGGAGGAGTGGACGCCGGTGACGACCGCCATCGACGCGGTCCGCGACCGCTTCGGGCCAACAGCCGTTGGGCTCGGTCGCGACCTCGACGCTTCGGGGCTCCTCGATCGAACGGGTCGTCGGCCCGATCGCTGGGGTCCGACTGCGCCGAACCCTACGCCGTGAGATTCAGCCAGTAGCCGTGATGGTGGGAGGTCCCGAGGACGCGCGGTGTGAAGGATCCGCCGGTGAGGGTGGTGGCCACCACCACGGTCTGCTGGTTGAGTGACGAAGCAGCGGCATCGTCGAGGAGGCCGAGCCTGTGGGCGGCACCTGCGGGCTCCATGGCGATCCACGTTGCTTCTTGGCGCTGACCAATGGTGCGGAGTTGGTCGAGGAATGCCTCGTGGGCTCCTTCTGGAAGGTAGGCGGCGGCCCACGAGGTCATGACGACGAGGTGCGTTGACGGGTCGCTCAATTGAGCGCACGCCGCCAAATCGTGCTCGAGGGCGCCGGTGCGAATGGTGCAGCTCGCTCGTTCGCGACGAGCGATGCTGAGCGCCCTCTGGAGACGGGTGAATCGCTCCAGGTCGTCGGGCCACAGACAGGCTTCGAGCCAGCGGCTGTCGTCGGGATCAGCCGGGTCGAGCGGATGTTGATCGAGGCCCAAGCGCTGCACGATCGTCGGCATGGTGCCTTTGGGTGCGGCCCCTCGATGCTCGATGGCGATCGCCACGGAACTCGCTGGATCTCCAACGGTCCGCCCCGAAGAATCGGTGATGGCGTAGTGGTCGAGGAAGAGGTTGAGTCCCGCAGAGCAACCGCCATCAAGGAGCGTTACGGGATCATCAGCGCTGAGCCCAACTTCGCAGATCGCCGATTGGAGGACTCCGCATCGCTGGACTTCATTGGTCTGCGTGAAGCGCTGCTCGAGGAGGGGGATGATCCTGGTGCGGTAGTGCGTGACGAAGTCGTTGAAGAGTGCGCCGATCTGTGAAGGGGAGCGTTGGACGAACGTGAGGCCTCTGCTGGCAGCCACCGAGTCGTAGGAGGTGGCGAGGGGGTGGTCGACGCCACCTAGGAGGAGGTCGTGCACCGAAGCGAAGAGGAGGTTCGCCGGGAACTGCGGTCGTGGCACGAGTGCAGCGAGCGCCAAGAGGTCGTCGCTGCCCATGACGGCATCGACGAGGGCGACGTAGGTGGGGTTGGCGGCACGAGAGTCTTCGGGAATCCACGAAGCGAAGTGTCGAATGAGGCCGTCACGAGTTGCAGCGTCCATTTCAGAATCCTCCAGGGAGTGCTCGAGCGATGAGGGTGTAGGTCAAGGAGAGTGCTGCCATGCCACCGAGGCCGACGAGCACGCTCGCCAAGCGCTGGCGGCGCCAGAGCACGACCGTGAGGACGGCAGCGAGTGCGGTGAGCGCCACCACCAGTGCGAGCACGAGCGGCGATGGTGGTCTCGGCGCCAACAGAGGAGTGCTCCAGCGAAGGTGCGCAGCGGAGCGAGGGACCGCAGAGGCCTGGAGGCTGGCGCGGACGATGAGGCGGCGTGCGGCAGAGAACTTCGGCGTGCAGGTGGTGAGGGTGAGTGATGGCGTTGTGCTCGGGAGAATCGCACCCAGATCGGTCGGGAGCACGGTGACGGCTCCGGTCACCGTGAAGGTGAATCGTCCGAGTGGGCTCTCGACGATGATGGGGTCGCCGAGACGGAGGCGGTCGAGCGACCAGAAGGGTCGTCCCCAGGTTGTGCGGTGTCCGGCGATGGCAGCGTCACCAGTTTCACCGGGCAGGACGGTCCCGGGGTAGTGGCCAGGACCTGCTTCGAGCTGTGCTTCCCCGGTGCCCTCGATGATGACCTGATTGACGCCGATGGTGGGAATGATGATCCGACCAATGGCGCTCCCGATGGGGGGAGTGGGCTGAGGGGCGGCCACGGTGTGCCCCGCAGGCACGAGGTTGTGGAGCGCTGGGAGATTGAGCCGCTCGGCGAGCAGGACTTGGTCGTGGTGTTCACTCAGGCTGGTGCCGACGGTGAGGTAGAGGGCGAATCCGCAGATCGCGAGACCGAGGACGACCAGCGTGCGCCCAATGGTGCCGACCACCTCCCACCATGGCTGTCGGGCGGGTGGTGCCTCCACGCAGATCGTGTCAGGAAGGGAGGATGGTGACGAGCGTGCCGATTGGCGTGTAGGGCCAGACCGCACCGGCATTGGCGAAGGGCATCTCGACGCATCCAAGGCTCTGCGGCCAGCCGTAGGACGCTCGGATGTAGCCGTGGAGGGCATCGCCACCGTTGAAGTAGCTCACCCACGGAATGCCGGTGTCGTGGTAGTGCGAGCCATCGGGGTTCGTGCCACTCATCGTGGTGGACGAGAAGCGGAGGTACACCGGGTAGGTGCCGACGGCAGTTTCGACGCCGCTCGCTCCCGTGTTGACGAGCGTTGTGTACTGCAGGTGACCATTCACGAAGAGCTTCAGGGTCTCGGGTCGAGTCTGGTTGACGACAACGTAGTTCCAATTATGGGTGTTGCCCTTGTGAGCAGCGGCATCTCTGAGGAGCGCTGACCAGACATCGGCCGAGGCAATGCCATCGGTGGTCATGGCGTGCTGGTACTCGAAGTTCATGACGGCACCTCTAGTGATGACCGTGAACTGCGAGGGGTGCCAGAGCGTGCCGACCACCTTCGGCAGCGCACTGAACCGAGGGCTGAAGGTTCCAGGAACCGGAGCGAGTGAGGTCCACGCGGTGGCGTCAGCGGTGGCTGGGGTGAAGGTTTCCGGCAGGTAGTTGAGCTGGGCCAGCAACTGGTTGAGTCGGAGTGCTGACCCCCCGTCGGCGGTGAATCGAATGATGGTTGGGCTGGCGAGCGTGTGGTTCGCGACATCGGTCACTCCAGAGCGGCCGCTCGGAACGGTGATCGTGTAGGTGGTCTTCGGAATGAGCGCACCCGTCGGCGTGAAGGTGAAGGTGGTCGGCGCCGACAGCGCCCACGACCCAGCGACGACTGGTCGGATGGTTGGGTGCACGACGGCGTTCATGGGGTTGTTGAACGTGATGGAGATTGGGCTTCCGCCTTGGAAGTGGGTGCCAGAGGCGGGGTTGGTTGCGGTCACGACCAAGGTTGGGCTGATCTCGTTGACCGACGCATTGGCAGCGAGGCCTCGGCTCATGAGCGCAAACGATCCCGCGGCAACCGCTCCAACGGCCACGATCACGGTGGCGACGAGACCCACGCGCCGGACGCGCCGCTCCAGCAGAGACTGAGGCGAGCGTTCGCGAGTGGCCACGGCCGGAGTTTATCCCTCGGAGCGGTCCGTGGTCGTCATGAGGCGCTGGAGATCGTTGGCCCGGCCAGGACGTGGGCGAGGGCATCGCAGATCTCGCGCACTCGATCGGCATCGTCGAGGCGTCGTCCGTCAGCAGTTCGCAGGTAGAAGACGTCGACCACGGCGCTACCGGTGGTAGAGACTCGAGCGCTCACCACGTCGACGTTCAAGTTGAAGAGCGCACTGGTCAGTTCGTGGAGGAGGCCCAGACGGTCCTCGGCGCGCACTTCAATCACCGTTGACGACGACGACGCTTCTCGATCGGTGGCGACGGTTGGGGTGGCAGGACGGGCCGATTGGGGACGGCGGGCCCGGTCGTAGACCTGTCGCCGCTCGGCCAGTGCTCGATCGAGGTCGACGTCTCCAGCGACCACGCGGTGGAGCATCGCAGCGAACGCCGATGCTTCTGGCCAGGCATCGGCGTCCGTTGAGACGGTGAAGACCTCGAGCGCCACGCCGGATTCGCCGAGGATGTCGGCTGAGTGGACCTCCAAGCCGAAGGTGGCCAAGGTTCCAGTGACGAGGGCGAGCAGCCCTGGGCGATCGAGCGCCGCCACGGCGATGCGCGGTGGATCGAAGACAACTTCAGGCTGGGTTGACGTTCGTGCGGTCTCCATGAGGCGCCGGTGCGCATCGGTGACCCAACTCGCAATCGGCGGCGAGTCGGCGCCGTCGAAGGATGCCAGGGTCCGACGGACGAGTTCGTCGACCAGGTTGGCCTTCCAAGGTCCCCACGCGGCTGGTCCGGTGGCCTGGCTATCGGCAACGGTGAGCCCGTGGAGCAGGAGTAACCGCTGGCGATTCTTGGTGAGCTCGGCCACTCTGGCAATGGTCGCAGGGTCGGAGAGATCTCGGCGGGTTGCCGTGTCGGGGAGGAGGAGGTGGTGCTCGACCATGGCCACGAGCGTGGCGGTGTCCTCGACACTGAGGCCCAAGCGGTGTCCAATGGTGGCGGCGAGCACCATGCCGACCTCGGTGTGGTCTCCGGGCCTTCCTTTGCCAATGTCGTGGAGCAAGGTGCCGAGGAGGAGCAGGTCGCCTCGATCAACCCGGTGCACGGTGAGGGCGGCGTTCGCGGTTGCCTCGAGGAGGTGGCGATCGGTGGTGAAGCGGTGGTAGGCGTTGCGCTGATGGTGGTAGCGAACGGGCTCCCATTCGGGCAAGAACTTCGTGATGAGGTCGAGCTGATCGAGGGCTTCGAACGCCACGATGCCCCGGCGACCGGTGGCCAAGAGGCGGATGAACGCCTCGAGGAGTGCTGGTGGCCACGGGTCGGGGACGTCCCCCATCTGATCGGCGAGGCGGTAGAGCGACACCAGGCTGATGGGGCGGTCGAGTTCGGCAGCGTGCGCTGCCAAGCGGAAGGCGAGCGTGGGGTCGGTCGCTACCGGGGCTGCGGACGTCAAGGTGAGCTCGCCATCGATCTCGACGATGTCAGCGTCGATCGGGAACGCTGATCGCTCGTCCGTGTCGCGGTGCTTGCGCCGTCCTCGTCCACTTGGGAGCGGTTCCCAGTGCGTGCGTCGTCGCCAGATGTCGTCCGAGAGCCGAGCAATGGTTCGCCCAGCTTCAGAAACTGCCCGCATGAGGGCGTCGGCATCGGACATCCCTAGCCGTTCGGCGCAGGCGTCTTGCTCTTGGAGGAGGAGCCGGTCGAGGTCTCGGCCCGCACCACGGTGGAGTTCCACGCGGACGGCAGTGAGGAGTGACGCCGAGGGCTCGAGGACGCGGAGGTCGACGAGATCCCCCAGTCGAGGGGCGTACTTCGCGACTGCAGTCAGCACGTTGACGTCTCGGAGGCCGCCATGGGACTCCTTCAAATTGGGCTCCAAGAGGTACGCGAGGTCACCCTGGGCAGCGTGGCGTGCGGCCATCTGATCGGCGAGGTCGGTGAGGAATTGACCACCGAGTCGAGACCGCCAGATCTCCTGCACTTCAGCGAGCACCGGCAATGCCGTCTTCTGGTCGCCAGCGATGATCCGGGCGTCGAGGAGTCCGAGGGCAACGCGGAGGTCCTTGGCTGCTGCAGCGTGGACTTCTTTCGGGCGGCGGACACTGTGGTCGAGGCTGACGCCTTCGTCCCAGATGGGATACCAGATCCGATCAGCAATAGCGGCAATGTCACTGCGCCCGCTGTGGATGAGGACGAGGTCGAGGTCAGAGTAGGGGCAGAGTTCACCGCGCCCGTAGCCGCCGACGGCCACGAGGGCCACGTGCTTCGTGTCGCCGCTGGTTGCCCGATCGACGAGGTCTGCCAACCACTGGTCGGCGGCAGCGGCGTAGGTGGTGCAGAACGCATCGCCGTGCAGGCTCGCATCGGCGAGGAATTCGTCGCGCTGGAGCCGGAGAGAACGCTGCACAGTGGCACCGTAGCAGCGCGGTTCGCCTCCACCTCGGTCGAATGAGTCGGCAAGATGAACGCACTAGGATGGAGGTTCCACGGTGGCGTGGGAGAGCGGCCGAATCCAACAGCCTGCAAAGCTGTACAGCCCCCGGTTCAAATCCGGGCGCCACCTCCACAGAGTCGAAACCCCGGTTTCGACGCGTCCATCGCGCCGTTGTCACACCCCACCTGCGAACATGGGGTCGTGCAAACAACGTGGAGTGCAGGGCCCCTCATCGGCTTCGACCTGGAAACCACGGGAACCGATCGGTACCACGACGTTCCCGTCTCTTTCGCCTTCGTCCCCTATGAGGGTGGCGTCAAGGTGGACGGAAGGATCAACCAGATCGTCAACCCCGGTCGACCCATTCCTCAGGGGGCCATCGATGTCCACGGCATCTCCAACGAGCGAGTCGAACGTGAAGGCATCGCGCTCATCGACGCTGCCATTGAGATCGTCGCACGGCTGCTCGAAGCTTCCGAAGCCGGGACCCCCATCGTTGGCTCCAACCTCGTCTACGACCTCTCTATGGTCGAAGCGCTCGCCCGTCGGGAACTCGGTGTGGGCCTCGTGGCCCAAGGGTTCAACGCACCAGTCATCGACGTGTTGGTGATCGACAAGACCTTCGCGAAGTACCGAGGAGGCAAGCGACGCCTCGAGGTCTTGAGCGAGTTCTACGGCGTGACCTTGAGCGGTGCCCACGACGCCGCCGCAGACGCCGAGGCCGCTGTGCAGGTGGCCATCGCTCAAGCTGAACGGTTCTCCACCGACGCCGGCCGAGCAAAGGCCGATCGCAGTGTGAAGAACGTGGACCTCTCGGCGCTCTCGTTGAGCGAACTCCACGAACGTCAAATTGGTTGGCACCGAGCGTGGGCAGAGGACTTCCAGCAATTCCTCGAATCGAAGAATTTGAAGCCCATGACCGTGGACGAGTTCCTCTGGCCAATCGCCACTCCCGATGACATTCCAGAAGGCGGTTCGTCGAGTTCGAGAATGCCGACGAGCGACTGAGCGCACCGTGTTTCTTGATGCGTCCACCTCGCTGGTTGCGGTTCACGAGGCGTTGGTCGACGAGGACCGCGGACTGCTCCGACTCGCTCCTGGAGTAACACCGGGACACGATCTCTCGGCGTTCAACCTCCACAGCGTCCGTGAGTCGCTCTACGGTGCGATCCTCGACGTCACCCTTGGGCGAATCGACCGAGCGCTCCGGACCGTGAGCAATGTCCTCGAGCTCCAGTACGACGAACCGGGGACACCGTGGCACGGGACGTTTCCGGTCCTCGCTGAATCACCTCTACCCGCACCAGGGGCTGCGGTGTGGGTGGACTTCGATCCGAATTGGCGGCAATTCGTTGGCGTGGGGTTGGCGCTGTTCATCGAGCGAACTGGCGCTGCGCTCGACGCATCGTTCCGAGGGAAGATCGACGATGCCCTCGAGCGCTGCGTCGAGGGGGAGCGAGATCGCCTGACGGTCGAGTACTCCAATCCCGCCCTTCTCTATGCCTGGCTCGCAGGCTGGGTCGGGGAACACCTGAGCGACGCTGCGGCCTCGGCAACGTCCGTCGACTGGTGCAGTGCACTTCGCGCCCAAGTCGAACGCGACGGGGACCTCGCGGAGTACAACTCGCCGACCTACGACGGCATTGATCTGTTCGCCCTCGCCCTCTGGATTGGACGGCCGTCTTCGGAGCTCATGGCAGCGAGTGGTCGAGAAATCCTGCAGCGGGTGACTGCTCGCATGCGGACGCTCTTCCATCCCGAACTGGGCATCGTTGCCGGCCCCTACCACCGCGCCTACGACGTCGACCTCCGTTCCAGCGTGAGTTTGACGGGGATGTGGTGGGCGGCACACGGGGCGGTGGGCACCTTACCCGAGGTGCTGACGCCGTCGACCGTGCATATCCACGACCTCTACCACCTTCCGCTCCTCGAGATGGCCCTCGAGCAGACCGGCCCGCTCCTCGAGTGCGTGCCGGTCCTTGGAGCTCGCTCGCACGAGCAACGATTTCCTGGGTCGGTTGCCACCTCGCTCGTCGTGCCCGAGGGGGTGATCGGTTTGGAATCGGGCAGGCGGTCGACGTTCGCCATCACCCAGTACACCCCCTTCGTCCTCGCACTTCGAGGCAGTGCGCACCCCGTACCGGCGTGGATGGCGGTGTTCGCCGATGGAGCGACCACGTCGCTCGACGTGACTCGGACCGGGTCGACGGTGCACGTGACGTCGTCGAGTGGTGATGGGTCCGCAGCCGCGACGATCAGGATGAGTAGCGACGAACAACTCCGTTCACTCCTCACCGTACCAAGTGGGGTCACGACGGTGATGGGTCAGGCCGATCGAGGTGGCAGCGCCCTCATCCTCGAGGCTGAGCAATCACCCCTCGAGTTCACGATTGAGATTCCACCCGTCTTCATGGAGTTCTTCGACGCCGAGTGAGGCTGGTAAGGTTGGAGGTCAAGCGGAGCATTGGCGCAGCCTGGTAGCGCAGCACCTCGACACGGTGAAGGTCGCAAGTTCGAATCTTGCATGCTCCACAGAACCACTTCGGCGGCGACGCAGGTGGGGGTGACGATCGTCACCCCCATTCGTGCATTCAGAGGGCTTCTCGAAGCGCCAACGCAGCGAGTGGCCGGTTCGTCGTCAGCACGGCAATAGGGCGTCGGAGCCACTTCTGCAGGTCTGCGTCGGCGTCGACCGTCCAGACCGCCACGGGGAGATCGCGTCTCCGACACCACCAGCGAGTCGGCCACCACGCGAGCGTCTGGTGAATGGCGATGCCGGTGGCAGCACAGGATCTGATGGTGGCCTCAGGGAAGAGCTCGCTGAGGCGAAGACGGAGCGTCGCCCATCGAGAGAGTCCGGCAGCACTTCGGCCAATGGTGAGGTAGGCCGGGACGTCTGGGCGCTCTCTGCGGAGGAGGACAATGGAGGGAACTTCACCGGTGGTGACGAAGAAGGGTCGGTGGCGCTCCACGAGGGCGTCGACTGCTTCGAGCTCGTAACCAGCGTCCTTGAGGTCGTAGTGGACCACGATTCGGCGCTCAGGATCCTCTCGGTCGAGGTCGTCCAAGAACTGCTCGAGAGTGAAGACGTCCGTGCCGGCGAGCGTGGCATGTGCAACTGGACCGATGCCGGGGAGATCGGGATCGTGGACGCAGACCAAGACCCCATCTGCACTCTGGCGGACGTCGACTTCCACCATGGCAGCGCCACGTCGTGCAGCGGCGACGAACGCTGCTCGTGAAGCAGAGGGTTCGAGTTCACTGCCACCGCGATGCCACGAGATAGTGGGTGCAGCCATGGGGTCTCCTACGTCGAACTCGCCAGCACCGAGAGCTGGGTCGTAGCATCATGGCGCACGAGGAGGAATGATGACGACCGTCTTCACTGCCCGCACCATTCACACCATGGACCCATCGTGTCCAACGGCGACGGCGATTGCGGTCCGTGACGGTCGGATCCTCCACGTCGGCACCGAAGCCGACGTCGTTGGGTATCTGAGTGGTGGCGACTTCTCCGTCGACCGTCGCTACGAGGACTGCGTGATCGTTCCTGGCTTCGTCGAGGCGCACGGACACCTGGTCTTCAACGGCTCCATTGGTGAGTACGTGTGGCTGGGCTACGACGACCGCATGCGACCTGACGGCACGGTGGCTCCGGGCTGTCGGTCGGTGGACGACGTGGTCGATCGCTTGGCCGCTGCGGCGTCGATTCGAGAGGGAGAGGGTTCGTCGGTCTCGGTAATTGGGTACGGCTACGACCCCACGTTCCAGGACAACTACTCGCTCAACCGACACGACCTCGACCGAGCATCGTCAACGGTGAAGATCTTGGTCATCAACGCCTCTGGTCACCTGGCCTACGCCAACAGCGCCCTCATGGAGGCTCGTGGCATCACCGGGGTAACGGACGACCGTGGGGTCTTGAAAGATGCCGATGGCCACCCCCTGGGCGAGTTCCACGAGACGGCCATGGGGCTCCTCTTCGCGCCAGAGGACTTCGCCACCGCCGATCCATCGGTGCCGGTCTGGAACGGCGGGTGGTTGGCCCAACTCGCTGGCTGCACGACGATGACCGATCTGTCGATGGTGACCCTCGGAGGCGCCTTCGACACGCTCCTCGCCACCGCCAACCGAGCCGACTATCCCGTCCGGGTGGTCTACGCACCGTCGATGGCGACGCTCACGGGGATGATGGAGGGTGCAGCACTTTCTGATCACCTGAGCGGACTTCGCGATGCCAACACCGATCGGGTTGCGATGGGACCGCTCAAGTGGATCGCAGACGGCTCCATCCAGGGCTACACCGGCAAACTGCGCTGGCCCGGGTACTGCGGCGGCATGGATCACGGATTCCTCATCTTGGACGAGGAGCAGATCGTCGACCAGCTCCAACCGCTCCACGAACTCGGGTTCCAAGCAGCGATTCACACGAACGGCGACGAAGCAACCGAGGTGACGCTCCGAGCACTCGAGCGAGTCCTCACCGAAGCGCCCCGACCCGACCACCGACACCGGCTCGAGCACTGCCAACTCGCCTCGCGGGATCAGTTCCGCCGGATGGCACAGATGGGCGTAGGGGTGAACCTCTTCTCCAACCACCTCTTCTACTGGGGCGATATCCACCGATCCTCAACGGTCGGGCCCGATAAGGCGCGCCGGATGAACGCCGCTGCCACTGCGCAGCGAGAGGGTGTCCACTTCTCGCTGCACTCTGATGCCCCGGTCACCCCTGTTGGCCCACTGTTCACCATGTGGTGCGCGGTCAACCGAGTGACGAGAACCGGCGTGGTCCTCGGCGAGCACGAGAAGATCGCACCCGAAGCGGCCCTCGAGGCGATGACCCTCGGGGCAGCGTGGTTGCTCAAGATGGATGACGTCATTGGCTCGATCGAGGTGGGGAAGTTCGCCGATCTCACCGTGCTCGATGCCGACCCGCTGAGCGTTGACCCAATGGTCATCAAGGACATTGGCGTCGTCGGCACCGTGCTCGGCGGTCAGCCGGTTGTGCGCACCGTGCAGTCGTGAGGGCCGTCCTCTGCACCACGCCGGGGTCGGTTCGAGACCTCACCGTTGCCACGATGTCGCCGCTCCCACTGCCCGACAACGGGGCTCGGGTCATGGTGGAGGCTGCAGGCGTCAACTACGTCGATGCACTCTTCGTTGAGGGGCGCTACCAAATCAAGCCCAACCCACCGTTCACCCCCGGGAGTGAAGTAGCGGGAAGGATCGGCGAGGTTGGGTCAGAGTGGTCGGGGCCAGCCGTGGGGACTCGGGTGCTCGTGTCGTGTGGCATGGGTGGGTATGCCACCGAGGTGATCGCTCGACCGGGTCAAGCGGTGCCGATTCCTGAGCAGCTCTCCGCACCTGCTGCCGCGTGCTTCACGCAGAGCTACGCCACCGCCCTCTTCGCGCTCCGGACCCGCGCCCACCTCGTCGGTGGTGAACGCGTCCTCGTGCTGGGCGGAGGTGGTGGCGTCGGTCTGGCCGCCATCCAAGTCGCCACCGCGCTCGGGGCGACCGTGATCGCTCAGGGGTCCACTGAGGAGAAGCGAGACGCCGCACGTCGAGCTGGAGCATCGATCACCATCGGTGGCGATGCCACCACGCTGAAGGACGACGTTCGAGGATCGCTCGACGGTGGCGTCGACGTCGTGATCGATCCTGTCGGCGGGGCCTTCACCGGGCAAGCGCTCCGCACCCTCCGAGATGGCGGACGCCTCGCGGTCATTGGATTCGTCGCTGGGCCCATCCCAGAGATCCCGACCAACCAGATCCTCCTGCGGAATCGCTCCGTTGTGGGGGTTGACTGGGGAATCTGGGCCATGACCAACCCGGCTGCCCAAGGGGCGCTCCTCGGTGAGCTCCTCGCCATGGTGGAGGCAGGTTCCCTCACGCCAGCGGAACCGACGCTGTTCTCCCTCGATGATGCAGCCCTCGCCCTCCTCGCGCTGCAAGAGCGACGAGTGGTGGGCAAGATCGCACTCAGCGTCAGCGAGTAGGTCGCTCTCGTCGAGCGCCCAGCCACACTCGGGCTGCCATCGGCATGGTTACCGTTCCTTCGCTGGTCACGTGGTCGGCGAGGAGTTCACGACCTCGGTGGGCAACCGCCGCTCGTGCCACATCATCGGCGGTGATGACGCCGGAGTAGGTGGCGAGCATGGCCACCAGATCCTCGGCGGATCGCTCCCAACTCCACGAGATGGTGGTGGTCACTGGTTGGTCGAAGAGCTCCTCGTCGACGACGACCGCTGCTGGCGAGTAACCCACACGGCTCTGGTCGTTGTGGGGCATGGCCATGGCATCGCGCAGTCGGGCGAAGGCTGCAACCCAGTCGACGCGTTGGTCGAGGCCGTTCCAGACAATGGCGAGGTGACCGCCGTCACACAGCACGCGTCCGATCTCTCTGCTGGCCGGAATTGGGTCGAACCAGTGCCACGCAGAGCACACGATTACGAGGTCAACGCTGGCATCGGGGAGCGGAAGAGATTCAGCAGTGCCCGAGAGTGCGGTCACCGTCGGCGACCGTTGCGTGAGCACCTCGTGCATGGCGGCGTCTGGTTCAACGGCGGTGACGGTGCAGCCGAGGTCGACGAAGGTGCGGGTGGCGAGTCCGGTGCCTGCTGCGAGATCGACCACCGAACTCGCCGCTGTTGCACCGCAGAACTCGGCCACTGAGCGGGGGAGCGGCGGCCGGAAGCGGTCGTAGGCGTCAGCGACGCTGCCGAACGACAGCGCTCGTTGGTCCTTCGGGGCGCTCACTTGACGATGGGTCCGGGCGCGAGCCGGGTTTCGACGACCTCGCCACCACGGCGCTCAACGCGGTACGCGGCTGGTCCTGAGACGGGATCGACGGGTCGATCGGTCAAGACGGCAACCGGCGTGGTGCCTTCGTAGAGGATGCCGGTTCGATCATCGGTTGCGTAGTTGACCTCCGGCATCGTCCCGTCGGCGACGAGGGAGTGCAGGAGCGGGCGGCGTTGCGCTTCGGAGTCGTAGTGGACGCCGTTGCCGTAGGGGAGCAGCGCGAGGCCGTTGGTCACCGGCTTGAGTTCTGGTCCGAAGGAGTCGGTCGTCCCGCCGACGTGCCAGCAGATCGATCCTGCCGACACCCCGCCGAGAATGGTGCCTCGCTCCCACGCTGCTGCCATCGCCTCGTCGATGTGGTGGAGGCGCCAGAGCGTCAACAAGTTGGCGACCGAGCCACCACCGACCCAGATGAGGTCGGCGCTGCCGAGGATCTCCTCAGGGTTGCCGCTCGGTTGGGGGAACACACGAAATGGCGTCACGTCGCACCCAGCAACCGCGAAGGCCTCGAGGCCGAGGGCGTAGTAGGTGGCAGCATCGCCGATCGCGGTCTCGAGGAGGCAGACACGTGGTCGGGTCTTGCCGGTCAAGGTGAGGGCGTGGAGGAGTTGCTCAGACAGCCTCCAGGTCATCTGCACAGGGCCAGGCACCATGCCGCCGGAAGTGGCGAGGATTCGTCTCGTTGGAGCAGTCATGAGGCGATGGTATCGGTTGGGCCTGAACGTGCGGCGATGGTCGTCGGCGATCACGAGGACTTCGGCCACACTCCTTTCGTGGACGGGGCCTACGCTGTGGGCTAGCTTCGCCAGAAGGGACACGACGAATGGCGAGATTCGCTCGAGCCGCAGCGTGATGGAGAACTCGCGGAACGGAGTGCTGGTGTCCAACAGCGCTGGAGCGACGGATGCAATCGACCGTGTTCGGTCGGACTGGCGGAGATTCGCCGTCCGAGTCCGATGGTTCATCATTGCCTTCTCGCTCACGATGATCACCATTGGCGACACCACAGTCGGGCAACTTCTGGCCGTTCCCCTCTCGTTCGGTGCCATCGTCGTGCTGTTCAGGATGTGCGCCTACGGGGTTAGGTATCGGCGAGCACTGCTTCAAGAGCGTCGACGTTCCGACCGCAGCTGAGGTGTGCGGTGGCCAGCACGGCACGGTCATCGCCACAGTGGCCACTTCGAGAACCGGTCAGTCGTAGGATTCGCCCATGCCGGTCGACCCGCGAGTCCTCGTCGTCGTTCCCGCCTTCAACGCCGAGACAACGATCCTCGAGACGCTGCAAACGATTCTCGCCTCGACGGTGCCACTGCGGTGCGTGGTCGTCGATCCGTCGAGCACCGATGCCACCCCTTCGCTCGTCGCTGAGCTCGCCCGCAACGATGCTCGATTGACCTACGCCCGAGTTGACCTTGGCGGCCCTGGGGTCACCCGGCGACGAGGAGCGGAGGGAGCATCGGAGGAATTCCTGATCTTCGTCGACGCCGATGACGTGTGGTCACCCGGTTGCCTCGAAGCACTGGTCGCCGCTCTCGATGCCAATGCCACCGCTCCGCTCGCAGTGGCACGCTTCTCGACAGTCGACTTGGCAGGGTGTCCCGTGGAGGTGTCGTCGTATCCGACCTGGGTGGATGCGCCCCAACGCCCCGTTCGCCTCCACTTGGAAGCGAGTTCGGTGCTCGATTTCGCCACCGCCAGTAGTCGCCTGTGCTTCCCGCCACCAGCTGGGGTACTGGTGCGCCGTTCGGCCTACGAAGCCGTTGGGGGCTTCGATCCAGGAGTTGAGCGATCAGAAGACGTCTTCACCTGGATCAAGATGACCCAACTCGGCTCAGGGGTGCTCGCGACCGATGCCCACTTCTCCTACCGAGTCCACGATGCGCAACGGAGCCAGTCGAGCGGTCGAGGTCGAGGCGCGATTCGGGCTCGTGTCCTCGGGCTGAGTGTGGCCCGCGATCGCTCCCTGCTTCTCGTGAGTCTGCATGGCGCCATTGTCACCTACGCCACCTTCGCTCGAGAGCGGATCAGCGCTGGACTGCGTCGGAGAGACGCCCATGCGTTGGGCGGAGGACTTCGCAACCTCGCGATCTGCGGGTATC
This sequence comes from uncultured Actinomycetes bacterium, assembly GCA_903870905.1. Taxonomy (GTDB): domain Bacteria; phylum Actinomycetota; class Acidimicrobiia; order Acidimicrobiales; family RAAP-2; genus CAIQEU01. The sequence continues at coordinate 45,888 of CAIQEU010000009.1, forward strand.
TCGCCGGTTGGGCGCTCGTGTGGTTGGTTGTTCCCAACGCCGTTCGAGTGCGGCGATTCGCTGGAGGAATCGATCGGGGCCTCAGGCGAAGCTGAGGATGTGCGCGATGTACCACTGGCCACGCCACGAGATCATGCAGAGCACTCGAGTCGTGTGGATTGCTCCGGTCGTGCCGAAACGGTAGGAGACCGTGGCGTTGAGGGTCCGGTAGTAGGACCCCTTGTTCTCCTCGATTCCCGGGGTAATCCAGACCGCTCCCAGGGGGGTGCTGGCCGAGACGAAGGTGAGGTGGCGCCCGCTCGGGTCGAGGGAACGATGCAAGGTGGCGAGGTCATCGGCGTAGTGCGCCACGAGTCGGTAGTGCCAGTCGTAGTCGTTGCCACCGCCTGATTTCGTCTGGAGGTAGGCGGTGAGCGGGAAGAAGGCCGTGAGGCCCGGCTTCAAGCGACCAGAGGCGATCGAGTTGAGGAATGCCTGCAACCGCAGCGCGAGCGTTGGACTGGTGACCGATGGAAGGGCGTGGGTTTGGGGGAGCGTCCCGACGTCGACGGTCGTGGTGGTGGTCGGAGGCGCCACCGTCGTTGGCGTCGTCGTCGTCGTGGTCGTCGTCGGAGCGTGGCTCGATCCTCGTCCAAGAGCGAACCACCCGGTCACGAGGAGCACGAGGGCAGTGAGGGCGACTGAGGCAGTGGTTGAGCGGTTACCCCCACGATGGGGCCGTTGCGGTGAAGCCGGCATGGCGGGCAGGCTACTGCGCCTCGCTCCGAAGGGGTGGTGAATCTGGAAGAATGACGAGGTCAAAGGAGCGACCATGGCTGAGACCTACACCCCTGAACACATCGACGAGATGGTGGACCAGTTGCTGGCGGACATGACCCCAGCATCGGTGGACGCCAAGACCTTCCTCGGCGAGCAGTTCGACCGGGGTCTCGCATGGGTGCACTTCCCAGAGGGCTGTGGCGGCCTCGGCGCATCGCCGAGCTACCAGGCCCGAATCGGCAAGCGCCTCCACGCTGCCGGCGCTCCCGGCGTCGACCCCCGCAACGTCATCGGCCACGGCATGATCGCACCGACCATCGCGGTGCATGGCACTCCGGAGCAGAAGGCGAAGTACCTCCGCAAGCTCTACTCGAGTGAGTACATCTTCTGCCAGCTCTTCTCTGAGCCCGGTGCAGGTTCAGACGTCGCATCGCTCGCCACCAAGGCTGAGCTCGACGGTGACGAGTGGATCCTGACCGGCCAGAAGGTGTGGACCACCCTGGCGCACCTCTCTGACTTCGGCATGATCGTCGCTCGCACCGACCCGAACCAGGTGAAGCACCGTGGCATCACCGCCTTCATTGTTGACCTGAAGGCTCCCGGCGTCGACGTGCGACCGCTCTACCAAATGACCGGCGAAGCAGAGTTCAACGAGGTCTTCTTCGAAGAGGTTCGCATTCCAGAGTCCGACCGTCTGGGAGAGGTGGGCAGCGGCTGGAACGTGGCCATCACCACCCTCATGAACGAGCGCGTCTCCATTGGTGGTGGCGTGCCCCAGCGTGGCGCTGGTCCCATTGGTGAAGCCGTCGCGGCCTACCGCAAGCGCTTCGGCGACAGCGAGACGGCGGACGCCTTGGCTTATCGTGACCGCGTCATGGACCTGTGGGTTCGTGCCGAGGCCACCCGCCTCACCAACATGCGTGCCGCTGCCGCTCGCAAGGTGGGCACGCCTGGACCAGAGGGTTCAGTGGCGAAGCTGTCCCACGCCGAGCTCAACCAGGAGATCTACGAGCTCGTCGTTGACCTCATGGGCCTGGAGGGGCAGATGATGTACTCCAAGTACGAGAAGATTCGCCCGAAGGCCACCGGCATGGGGGCCAGCGACCCGCAGAAGCTGTTCCTCCGCGTCCGGGCCAACTCCATTGAAGGTGGCACCTCCGAGGTCATGCGCAATATCCTCGGTGAGCGCGTGCTCGGTCTTCCCGGCGAGCCTCGCAACGACAAGGACGTCCCGTGGAAGGACGTTCCTCGGAGCTGAGGAGCGACTAGCTGAGCGAGGTTTCGAGCCAGCTGAGCGCTCGAGCCCACGCGTCGGCTGCGGCATCGGCGACGAAGTCTGGCCGTGCGTCGCAGTTGAAGCCGTGCCCGGCATTCTCGTAGCGCACGATGCTCGTTGGCGCCTGCGCCTGCGCGGCCGCCATACGGAGCGCTTCGACTTGGTCGACGGGAATGGACTGGTCGAGGTCGCCGTAGAGGCCGAGCCACGGAGCACGGAGGTTTGGTGCCAGCTCGACGAGGGGGGCTAAACCGAAGCGACCGGTCGTCACGCCACCGCCGTAGAAAGTGACCGCAGCCCCGACGAGATCACAGGTGTCGGCGTAGAGCGCAATGGCGCCTCCCATGCAGAACCCCACAATCCCTCGCTGCGCTCGGTTGAATCCCCGGCGCTCGAGTTCGGCGATCGTGGCAGCGAGGTCGGCGTCGAGGTTGGCTTGGGTCACCGAGGAGATCACGGGGATCACCGAAGCGAAGTCGTCGTAGGCGAACACCGGCGCACCATCGCGGTGGAAGAGCGCTGGGGCGATGGCGACGTAGCCCGCCATCGCCAACCGGTCGGCGATGGCGAGGATGTGGTCGGTGAGGCCGAAGGCCTCTTGAACGACGACGATGGCTCCCTGAGGGGCAAAGTCTGGTTCGGCGACGTAGGTCGGCATCTCGCCGTCAGGTGTCGTCAACGAAATGGTGGTCATCGGGGCTCCAAGGTGAGGGTGGTGGCAGAACTAGCCCTCGAGGCCAGTCTTGGAAATTTTGGTCGACGTTGCCGGTGACGACGTGGCGGAGGTGGAACCGACGTGGCTCACGGCGAAGTCGAGTGTGAGGGACTTTCCGCTCCCAGTGGCGTGGACCACGAGGCGGAGTGGCGTGTGGGGTGCAGCGGTTGCCACGTAGAGGGTCTCACTCCCGGTCACCTTGGCGCCGCCGGTAATGGACTGGGAGACCTTGCCGGTGATCGCCGTCGCTGCCGTGCCATGCACCGTGGTCGATGCGGCGAAGGACAGCGGGGCAGCAGGGGTCATCATCTTGAGGGCAGAGGCCAAGGTGATGCCGCTCGAGACGGAGGCGTAGTTGGGGTCAGACTTCGGCACCTCGATCCACTTATTGGCCCACGTGGTCTTCGACGTCCCGAAGACGGTTAAGAGTCCCTTCGCGTTGAACTGAACGAAGCATCGTCCGTTGACGACTCGAGTGGACTGGGTTGCCCCGTCGTGGACAATGACCTGTTGCCCGGTCGATGTCGTCGACCTAATCGTCTGCGTGCCGCCCACTGCGCCTGATGTCGTGACCGAACCGGCGACCGTCATCGAGCCCGCCGCAGTCACCGAAGACAGGGCAGCATGGAGCTCGGTCGACGCACTCGGAGCGAGGGCAACGGCTGCAGACGCCACCGATGCTGATGCGGCGAGTGCCACGACAGAGGAAGCGAGGAGCGGAACAATTCGGCGCATGGTGTCCTTTGGGATCGAGTGCTGCCGAGGGTAGCAGGGCGCCCGCATGCCGTTCCGGTCAGTCGAAGATGGGACCGTCGGTGCGGCTGCGCTTCAACTCGTAGAAGCCCGGGGTGCTGCAGACGGCCTTCACGCCGTCGTAGAGCACGCCGGCAGCTTCACCCTTGGGGGCTGGGGTGATGACGGGACCGAAGATCGACGTGTCGCCAATGCGGATGACCGGGGTGCCGACGTCCATGCCGACCGGTTCCATGCCCGCGAGGTGCGATGCCCGAACGGCGTCGTCGAAGGACGAGTCGTTGGCAGCAGCGAGGAGATCAGCGTCGAGTTCGGCGAGCTCGAGGGCCCGGCGCAGCGCGTCGTCACCTTCGAGCTTCTCCAAGTGAATGGCGGTGCCGAGTGCGGTGTAGAGGGAGCGGTGCACGTCCACGCCGTAGCGCTGCTCGGCGGCGATGGCCAGGCGCACCCCGGACCACGCCTTGGCCATGAAGTCAACGTACTGCGGCGGGAGCTCACGTCCTTCGTTCAAGACGGCGAGGGACATCAGGTGGAAGTTGGTCGTGACGGGGCGAACCTTCTCGACTTCGAGCATCCACCGTGAGGTGATCCATGCCCACGGGCAGTACGGGTCGTACCAGAAGTCGACGATTTCTTGGGTTCCAGCCATGATTCCTCCTCGAGAAGTGGCCTCAGCCTACGAGGAGGCCTGTGGCCGTCGTGCGAACGCTGCGAGCAGCGACGCCAGCGCCCCACTCAGTCGTTGGGTGTAGTCGAGGTGGAGCGATTCGTCGGGACCGTGGGCGTGACTGCCGGGTCCGAGAGCACCGGTGGCGATGATCGTGACGTCGGGGAAACGTTGGCCGAGTTGGGCCAGGAAGGGAATCGATCCACCCTCACTGGTCCAGCCCGCAGGCCGTCCGAAGTGCGCTTCGGATGCAGCGTCGATGGCGGTATCGAGCCACGGTTCTGGATCGGGGCACACCCACCCATTGCCAATGGGTCGTGGTGCCTGCACAGTCACCGACGCTCCATGGGGTGGGTTGGCGGTCAGGCGAGCAACGATGGCATCCACGGCGACCTCGCCGTCGACGCTCGGGGGGAGCCGGAAGCTCAGCTTGGCGGTCGTCGACGCACGCAGCACGTTGCCCGCAGTTGCCACCGAGGGGATCCCATCCATGCCCGTCACGGCCATGGCGGGCATCCAGGCTTGGCGGATCATTCGGTCGAGTCCGTGGTCACCGTGGAGGTCGAGGCCCGAAACGGTGGGGAGCGCGTCGCCGACAGGGTCGCCGAGTTCGGTGGCGAGGTGGGCGAATCGCTGGTGGTGGGATGGGGGAACTTCGGCGTGGAGCTCGGGGATGAGGATGGTTCCGGTGGCGGGATCTTCGATGCGGTCGAGGAGTTGGCGCAGAATTCGGAACGACGATGGCACGACGCCACCTGCTTCGCCAGAGTGGACCCCTTGGTCGAGGACTCGCACCTCCACGGTGACGATGGCGTTCCCTCGGAGCGACTGGGTGAGCCAGAGGCGGTCGTAGGTGAGGGCACCAGAATCGAGGCAGATCATGAGGTCGATGGTCCCGAGCCGACCGCCGAGGGCATCGAGGTGAGCGTCTAAGTCGGGACTGCCGCTCTCCTCGCCACCTTCGATGAGGAGCACGATCCGGCTGTAGGGCATCTGCGCTGCCGCCAGAGCCTCAATGGCGAGGAGCGAGGCGAAGGTGGCGTAGCCATCGTCCACCGATCCACGCCCGTACAGGCGTCCGTCACGGATGACGGGGACGAAGGGGTCGAGTCCCTCACCCCAGGCTCCGAGCGGTGGCTGCTTGTCGAAGTGGCCGTAGAGCACGACGGTGCCCGTTGCGCTCGGGGTGCTGGCCGGGATATCGACGAAGAGGAGGGGCGTTCGTCCTGCGAGGCGCTCAATGGATGCGGTGAGTCCGGGGATGGACCGCTCCGCCGCCCACGCAGCGAGAAACCCAACTGCGGTGTCGAGGTGACCGGCCTGCTCCCACGAGGCGTCATAGTCCGGAGAGATGCAGGGGATGGTGATGTAGTGGGTCAGGGCATCGACGCCCGCTCCGAGAAAGTCGACCGTTGGGGTTGCGTCCATGCCCCCAAGTTACCGGTGTCGTTTCAGCGTCAGAGTGAGGCCGTCAGTTGGATGGGGGAGATGCCGTCTGGCAGGACGTCGGTTGACCGCACAATTTCTTTCATGGCTTCAACGACCACTCGAGTCGATGCAGCGGGAAAGCCCCGTCGTCGTACGGCAACACCTACGGTCCGATGGGGTGACGTCTCGAGAGGAATGGCTGCGAACCCTGCCCGAATGTGCTCCGGGATTGCGGACGCGGGGATGATCGCTGGACCGTGGCCATCGAAGGCCAAGCTGGCCAACATGCGAATGCCTTCGAGCTCAATGAGCGGTGTCAGTACGACGCCTGCGGGGGCAACCGCAGCGTCGATTTGCTCTCGAAGTGTCGTGCCCTTGAGCGGCAGGAGCAACTCAATCGTGCTGAGTTCTACCAACGGGACCGGGTCGTAGTGGACGCCCTTGCGGTCCTTGCTGCGATGGGCGGTGGCGAGCGCGCTGTCTCGGGTGGTGACGAGGCAGAGGTCTTCTTGGAAGAGAGGGAACGAGTCGATGTCGCTCGAGGGGATGGGGAGGTTGACGACGGCCACGTCCAACGTGCCATTCTCCAGACCGGCCTCGAGCGTGGAGTTCGTTCCTTCGAGGACTTCCAAGCGGACGTTTGGGTGGTGGTCTCGGATCACGGCGAAGAGGATGGGGACGAGCCACCGACCGGTCGTGCCGATCATTCCAACGCTCACGACTCCCGAGACACCGCTCTGGAGGGCGATCACGTCGTCGACGATGGCATCGACCTCCATCTCGATGCGTTGCGCTCGCTTGGCGACCGCTTCGCCGACCCTCGTGAGCCGTCCAGTTGAACGGTCGATCAACGTGGCATCGAGGGACGCCTCGAGCGCCTTGATACGGCTCGAGATGTTGGACTGCACCGTGCCGAGGGCCCTCGCCGCTTCAGAGAAGCTGCCGTGGTCGCCAATTGCAATGAGTGCTTGGAGCTGCTTGAGATCCATACCTCACCTCCACTCCTCACCCTATCTCTAAATTAGATGGAAAGTATTTCGAGAAACGAGTTGACTGATAGGACAATTCCCGTACAATTGTTTCATCGCCGGAAACGGCAAGTAGTACCAAGGATTGACCGAACCCCCCCTCGGATCTCCTTGAGATAAGACGAGAGGATCGCCTACCCCCCCCAGGCGGTCCTCTTGTCGCGTCTGGGGGCAAATTGCGGCGGCGATGGCCGCTAGCCTTCCTGCACGATGGCGCTCACGACCAGGCTTCGACGACGGGTTGCCGTGTGGGGGATGGACCTCGTGAACGCCACTTCTCGAGTGCTTCGCCGGGGGAGCGGCACCGTTGCTGGGGGACACCTCGCCCTCCGCATCGATCCGAACTTGCTCCGCTCGCTCACCGAGGGGGCCGACGTTGCACTGGTGAGTGGCACGAACGGCAAGACCACAACGACCGCGCTGCTCACTCAAGCGCTGCGGACCGCGCGCGAGGTGGCGACCAACGACACCGGGTCCAACATGACGACCGGCCACGTTGCCACAGCCGCCCATGCAGCACCGAACGCCGTGGTCGTTCTCGAAGTCGATGAGGCCTACTTGGCGAAGACGGCGGTGTGGACGACCCCACGAGTGGTGGTGCTCCTCAACTTGTCTCGTGACCAGCTCGACCGGGCATCCGAGGTCCGCATGGTGGCCGAGAAGTGGCGGACGATGTGTTCGACGACCACCGCCACGGTGGTCGCCAATGCTGATGACCCGCTCATCGTCTACGCGGCGAGTGCTGCGTCGTCGGTCGTTTGGGTGGCTGCCGGGTCATCGTGGAACCTCGACGCCGTTGGCTGTCCGAGTTGCGGTGGTCACATCGCCTTCGGTGACGATGGCTGGGCGTGTGGTCACTGTGCGTTTCGTCGTCCGATGCCATCGGTGGCGTGTCGCGCAGATGACGGTGACTTGGAGGTTGCCCTCGATGGGGTTCTGTACCGACACCCCTTCTCCTTGCCTGGAGCGTTCAACCGGGGCAACGCCGCCCTCGCCCTCGCTGCCGCCTCGATCCTCGGTGCTGCGCCCGAACAAGCCATTGCGGCGCTCGTCGAGGTGAAGAGCGTGGCGGGCAGGTATAGCCACGAGGTGGTGGACGGACGACAGGTGTCGCTCCTCCTGGCCAAGAATCCAGCCGGGTGGTCGAGCTTGTTCGAGGTGGTTGCTGGCAATGGTGACCCACTCGTCCTGTCGATCAACGCCCGCACCGCAGATGGTGCCGACCCGTCGTGGCTCTACGACGTTCCCTTCGAGGTGCTGCGTGGTCGGACGGTGGTCGCCACTGGAGACCGGCGCCACGACCTCTCCGTGCGCCTCCACTACGCCGAAGTCGACCACGCCGTCGACGACGACCAGCGAGCAGCGATTACACGAGCGGCAACTCCGGGACGTCCAGTGACCTTCATTGGGAACTACACCGCGTTCGGCGCCTTGGTGGCGGAGGTGCGTGGGTGATTCGCATCGCGGTGCTCTACCCCGACCTCCTCGGCACCTACGGCGATGGTGGCAACGCGCAGGTGCTCGAGTGTCGTGCCCGCTGGCGTGGCCTCGAGGTAGCCGTCGCCCAGGTGCTGGCAGGAGACGAGGTGCCCGACGCCGACCTCTACCTCCTCGGTGGGGGAGAAGATGGACCCCAAGCACGAGCTGCCGACCTGCTGCAGCGCGACCGGGGACTGCACCGCGCCGTTGATCGGGGTGCCACGGTCTTCGCAGTCTGTGCGGGCTACCAAATCCTCGGCCACCACTTCATCTCGAGCGACGGATCGGCCACGCCTGGACTCGGACTCCTCGACGTTGAGACGGTCCGCACCGATGAGCGCCGGGCAGTTGGTGAAGTGCTCGCCGAAGTCGTCGCACGGGGATGGACGGCTGTTCCTACGTTGACGGGGTTCGAGAACCACGGGGGCCGGACTCGACTGGGCGCTGGGGTCGAACCGTTGGCCCACGTGGAGTACGGCGTTGGTAACGGTGAGGACGCCACCGAGGGAGCGGTCGCCGGCAACGTCGTCGCCACCTACCTCCACGGTCCGGTGCTCGCTCGAAATCCGGGGTTGGCTGACGCGCTGCTCGAGCGGGTTGTTGGATCGCCCCTCGCACCGCTCAACGACGAGCGAATTGCCCTCCTGCGAGACGATCGGTTAGCGCTGCGTCCCTAGTCGTCGCTTTCGCTGACCTCTGCGTCATCGGCGAGCACCGCTCGACCGTTTGACGCAGCGATCACGGCAACTTGGATGAGCGGGGCGAAGCGACGGGCTGTTGCGCCGTCACCTGGAACGAGGGGTGCGCCAATTGCTACCCGGACATGGTGCCGTCGCAGGAGGTGATGGCGTTCTCCCGGTACGGACTTGGCCAGGATGGCACGGGTGCCGTCCAAGTAGACCGGAACGACCGGCACACCAGTCCGACAGGCGAGGAACGCTGCCCCAGGCTTGAACGGTTGCATCCGCCCATCGACCGATCGGCCACCTTCGGGGAAGATCATGAGGTTCCAACCCTCTTCGATGAGGGTCTGTGCGACGACGGCGGAACGACGATCGATCTTCGTGCGCTCCACGGGAATTGCGTTCAGGGTGAGCGCCCAGAACGTGGCCTTCCCCTTCTTGTCGAAGAAGTAGTCCGCAGCAGCGGCGATGACCATGTGGTGGGCGAAGCGCCGGGGGAGCCGATTGAGCATCGTGGAGGTGTCGACGTGGCTGGCGTGGTTCGCCACGAAGATGCACGGCCCATCGAGGCCTTCTAAGTGGTGGAGACCGGTGACGGTTGCCGGGGCGAACAGGCTGTTGAGCGGCTTGGTGATTACTTCCAAGAGGACGGAGCGCACGGCCTTGGCCCACGGTTTGCGCGCCCAGTCGTGGTGGAAATCGATTCCGAGACCATCGTGTGCAGCCATGAAATCCCCCGTCCCTCTCCTCGGCGCCTCAGGAAGGCGTCTGGCCCCGCTTGGTCGGCGCCTTTGGGGTGTAGCGCTTCGACGGCTTCGGCGTTGGCTTCAGATCCGTGGGGTTGCCCTTGGCGTCACGAGTGGGCCGGCCGGCACGCTTGGCTTCGCGTTCTTCGCGGAGGCGAGCCGCCTGGGCGACTCGTCCGCCGGTCTCCCGCTGGAGGCGACTCGATCGAATGAGCAAGAAGGCCCCGAAGGCCAGGTAGAGGAGGGCGAAGGTCGTCGACGCCGTGCCGAAGGACAGCCCACCGAGGAAGACGGCGACGAGGAGTTGGGAGCGACGACCACGCTTGGCCGTGAACCAGATTGCCGCCGCCACACCCAACTGCAGGATCATCTGCGTGATGAGGCCGCTCTTGGACATGGCGTTGAGGACACAGGTGTAGAGCTTCGGACCAGTTGCGCTCGGGGCGAGGAGCACCTTCTTGTAGTCGAAGGGGCACGATCCCGTGTACTTCACGATGGCCGGGTCCTTGAGCACCCGAAGCCCGATGAGGTAGACGACGACCGAGAGAACGACGGTCATTCCAGCGAAGACGTAGCCCCAGGTCTTCTCCCGCTTGTCGATCCAGGTGATGAGGTGGATCTTCTCCGCTTCGGTGAGATCGCTGCGCGACATCGTGACTCTGGGCTTCGGCGCGCGGAGCCACTTACTCCCTCCTCCGTCCAGGTTTGGAGTCGGGAGTTCGTTCGGGACGGAGCCGGGGGCGTCATCGGTCATGATCCCTCACGCTACCAAGGACCACGAGCGC
>CAIQEU010000010.1 GCA_903870905.1 uncultured Actinomycetes bacterium
GTCACCTCGCCAGATGGGATCACGAATCTGGTCGTAGAGGACGTCTCGGTGTTCGCCGCGAGCAATGGCGAAGTCGTGCTCGCCCCAGCGCTCGTAGCCAATGAGGGGTCGAGGGAGGTTGTTCGGCGTGAACCACCCAGCGGAACTGGCCTCTAAGGGGTGGAGGTTCATCTCCCCACCGGTAACCCGGCAGAGGAAGAGCAGGGAGTAGAGAGGAATCCGGGTCATCCCCATCCGGGCGCCGTCGAGGACGGCGATGAGGCGAATCGGCTCAATGGTGTAGCCAATCTCCTCTTCGACTTCCTTCACGACGACTTCCGCTGCGGAGTAGCCAGGGTCGCACCACCCCGTTGGGTAGAGCCAGAACCCTGAATCGGCGCGCTGCATGAGGAGGAGCTCACCGTCGTCGTTGATGACCGCAGCACCGACGGCAACCTTCGGGGTGACGTATCCGGGAACGCCACGACCAACTTGGGAGAGCCACTCGGTCACGACCCCACGGGACTCGTGCTCGTCGTCGACGCCGTGGTCTGCGTGCACCTTGATGTCGGCAGCGATCTTCAAGACCTCTTCGAAGCGCTCACGCTCGTACTGGCTCTGGGTGAAGCCGAGACCGGTTCGGGCAATGCCGGACAAGCTCTCGGCCCACCGCAGCAGCATCTTCAGAGGCACGTCGCGTTCCACGGCATCAACCTAGTGTTCAAATGCTCCCCTCCGACGGGAGCGCGTCGAGCATTCCTCAGGCAGAATGTCCCCATGGCGGTGAACGAAGACTGTCGGCACTACGTGATGGTGTCGACGACCAGTGGCGACAAGGTCGAGCGGTGCAAACTCGACGCGGCAACCCAGGTGCCGTTCTCCTGCCCTGAGGGGTGCCTCTTCTACGAGCCCCGCGGAATCTCAACGGCCGGGTGGTCCCAGCCGCAGTGAAGGTCTAACTCTCGAGCACGTCACCGAGGGGATCGACGTGGATCCCCTGTGCGATGAGCCACGCTTGGGCCTCGTCGAGGTTCTCCGTGGTGCCCGAGAGCTCACAGATCAACCAGCCGGAGTGCTCCTCCACTGCTGCTCGGCGAATGTTCGGGATCACGGCGAACTGCTGGACGAGATCGGCCAACACCGGTCGGCGAACGAGTTCTTCAGGAAACGTCAACTTCACTCTGAGATCTGCCATGGTCCCTCCAAGGTGAACCTACTGCGTCGTGGTGGTGCGGACTCGTCAGTGGGGAACGACTTCGGCCAGTGTGCCGACCATGCCGAAGTAGAAGGGCCCGAACTCGGCGTAGAGGGTGGACGCTTCGTCGAAGCGCATCGTGTAGACGCACTCTTTGATGTCGTCGGGGTGCACGCCGAACAAGGTGACGCCCCACTCCCAGTCATCAAGTCCGGTGGAACCGGTCACCACTTGGAGGACACGGCCGTGGAATTCTCGGCCTGACTTGCCGTGACCCATCATGAGGGCCTTGCGCTGCTCAAAGGGGAGCGCGAACCAGTTGTGCACCGCGTCGCGGCGCTTCGACATGGGATAGAAGCAGAAGGCGGCCATCCCTTGAGGAGGAAGCTGCGGGTAGAGGCGAGCTTGGAGCATTTGTTCGGGCACGCCCTTGGCGTACTCGGAGATCTCGGTGAGCGAGACGTAGGAGTCAACGACGCACAGCCCAGCTGCCTGAATGGCAGTTTGGAACTTTCGGAGTTGCCAGAGGTCCTTGCCCGTCACCATGAAGCAGCAGTCGGCCTTGTGGCCGAGGATTGAGGCGGCGACGACCTGGTTGCCAACCTTGATCTGGGCTCGCTCAGCGGTTGCGATCTTGCGGAGGTCAACCGGCCCTTCTGGCTTGCAGAAGAGGTGGAGGACGGCCTGGCCGATCGTTGGCTCGAGCGCATCGTGGTGAGCAGCAGCAGTTGACATGTCTTCAGTGTAGGCACGACCCCTTCGCCATCCCTCAGAAGTGGCCGCCGGTGACCGAGCACCGGTAGCGTCGATGCATGGCCTCTACCCACGAACCGCTCGGCCGCGAGCTGCGCAACCAAGCAACGGTCGTCGTCCTCGGCACCATGATGTCGATCCTCGACACGACCATCGTGGTCGTGGCCCTCGACTCGCTGCGCAAGGACTTCCACGTCAGCTTGTCGACGATTCAGTGGGTGACGACCGGGTACCTCTTGGCGCTCGCCATCGTGATCCCGCTCACGGGGTGGGTGGTCGACCGATTCGGGGCCCGCAATGCCTTCTTGTTCGCGATTGGGTGCTTCACCATTGGCTCTGCCCTCTGTGGTTTCGCTTGGTCAGCAGCGGCGCTCATTGGATTCCGCATTCTCCAAGGTCTCGGCGGCGGCATGATCATGCCCATTGGTCAGACGATCTTGGCCAGAGCGGCAGGACCCGAGCGCATGGGTCGGGTCATGGGTGTGGTTGGGGTGCCCACGGTCCTCGGACCAATCCTCGGTCCGGTCCTCGGTGGGCTCATCGTCACCGTCACGACCTGGCGCCTCGTGTTTTGGGTGAACGTGCCGATCGGCATCGTGGCGCTCATCCTCGCCTACAAGGTCCTCCCCCGAGGGGAGCACAACGCTGCGCACAAGCTCGACGTCGTTGGTTTCGCACTCCTCTCCCCAGGACTCGCCGCGCTCGTCTACGGCCTCTCTGAAGTGGGGGTCAACGGACAGACCTTCGCCACCACCAAGGTCTGGGTGCTCCTCGCAGCTGGACTGGCGCTCATCGTCATCTTCTGCGGATGGGCCCTTCGAGCTTCGGTTCCGCTGCTCGATCTCCGACTCTTCCGCCACCGGACCTTCTCGATAGCCAGCATCTGCATCTTCCTCATGGGTGGTGCGCTCTACGGTGCGCTCTTCCTCTTGCCCTTCTACTACCAAGTACTCCGTGGGCAATCGGCCCTCGTGGCTGGTCTCATGATGGCGCCACAGGGTCTCGGTGCCATCACCGTCATGCGCTGGGCGGGGAACCGCTCGGACAAGGTCGGCGCTCGAGCCGTGGTGCCGATTGGATCGGCGATCATCGTGCTCGGCACCCTCGCCTACACCCAGGTGACCCCGACGATTCCCTTGTGGATTTTGGCGATCTCGCTCTACGTCCGCGGTATTGGAATGGGACTCGCCATGATGCCGCTCACCGCAGCGAGCTACCGCGGGCTCAGTCACGGCGATGTGCCGAGAGCCACGACGACCACGTCGATCCTCCGCCAAATTGGGGGATCGGTTGCCACCGCGGCGTTCGCGGTGCTCCTCCAGCGGGAGTTCGAGAAGGTGGTCCCCCTCCAGCGCCAGATCAAAGAAGCCGAACTCGCCCATGACGCGACACGAGCCCACGAGCTCTCGGTCCAAGCAGCCAACCAGTTGAGTCACGGCTTCGGGATGACCTTCTGGTGGGTGGTGGCGCTGTCGACCGCAGCGATTCTCCCGACGCTGTTCCTGCCGAAGAACACGAAGCGGGGTGGACCTGAGGACCACTCGCCGGAGGAATCCTCTGTGGAGCTCGCCCTCGAGGAACTCGCCGAGTAGGAAACGAATCGCCAGGCTGCTGCTGCCCTCGGGGACGTCGCCATACCCACGCGAAGAAGGGGCGCCACTGGCGCCCCTTCTTCTCATCGGTGGTGCGGTGGACCGACTTAGAAGTCGTCCATCCCCATGCCGCCGCCGTGGCCGTGGCTCTCTTCGGGCTTGTCGACGATGACGGCCTCGGTGGTGAGGAACAGTGCAGCGATTGACGCAGCGTTCTGCAGTGCGGAACGGGTCACCTTGGCAGCGTCGATGACGCCAGCCACGATGAGGTCCTCGTAGACACCAGTTGCTGCGTTCAAACCTTCGGTCGGGTTGGGAAGGTTGCGCACCCGCTCGACGACGACGCCGCCTTCGAGGCCAGCGTTGACCGAGATCTGCTTCAGCGGCTCTTCGACGGCACGGGCCACGATGCCAGCACCGGTCGCTTCGTCACCGGTGAGCTTGGCCTGGGCCTCGAGGATCGCCTTCTGGCTGCGCAGCAGGGCCACGCCACCACCAGGGACGACACCCTCTTCAATGGCAGCCTTGGTCGTCGAGACCGCGTCTTCGATGCGGTGCTTCTTCTCCTTGAGCTCCACCTCAGTGGCAGCGCCAACCTTGATGACCGCAACGCCACCGGACAGCTTGGCGAGGCGCTCTTGGAGCTTCTCACGGTCGTAGTCGGAGTCGGTGTTGTCGATCTCAGCCTTCAGCTGGCTGATGCGGCCCTTGATGTCGTTCTCGTCACCAGCACCTTCGACGATGGTCGTCTCGTCCTTGGTCACGACGACCTTGCGGGCGGTGCCGAGGAGTTCGAGCCCAGCGTTCTCGAGCTTCAAGCCGACTTCTTCGGTGATGACGGTTCCACCGGTCAAAATCGCGATGTCTTGGAGCATGGCCTTACGGCGCTCACCGAAGCCCGGTGCCTTGACGGCAACGGAGCGGAAGGTGCCGCGGATCTTGTTGACGACGAGGGTGGCGAGGGCTTCGCCTTCCAAGTCCTCAGCGATGATCACGAGGGCCTTGCCAGTCTGCATGACCTTCTCGAGCACCGGCACGAGGTCACGCACTGCGGTGATCTTCCCGCCGACGAGGAGGATGTAAGGGTCCTCGAGGGAGGCCTCCATGCGCTCGGTGTCGGTGGCGAAGTAGGGGGAGATGTAGCCCTTGTCGAAGCGCATTCCTTCAACGAGGTCCATGTCCATGCCGAAGGTGTTGGACTCCTCAACGGTGATGACACCGTCCTTGCCCACCTTGTCGATGGCGTCGGCGATCAGGGCGCCAATCTCGCTGTCGGCAGCCGAGATGGAGGCAACCTGGGCGATCTGCTCCTTGGTGTCGGCGGCCACGGCCAAGTCGTGGAGCGACTGGGTCGCTGCAATAACGGCTGCCTCGATGCCCTTCTTGAGCGACATCGGGTTGGCGCCAGCGGCCACGTTCTTCAGGCCCTCACGCACGAGCGCCCAAGCGAGCACGGTGGCCGTCGTGGTGCCGTCACCAGCAACGTCGTCGGTCTTCTTGGCAACTTCTTTGACGAGCTCAGCGCCGATCTTCTCGAAGGGGTCTTCGAGGTCGATCTCCTTGGCGATGGAGACACCGTCGTTGGTGATCGTTGGAGCGCCCCACTTCTTGTCGAGCACTACGTTGCGGCCCTTTGGCCCAAGGGTGACGCGCACTGCGTCAGCCAGCTTGTTCATTCCTCGCTCGAGACCCCTACGAGCCTCTTCATCGAATGCAATGAGCTTCGCCATCGCTCCCTCTCTTCAGTCGGTGTTGTATCGACGCGGGGACTCCCGCGCTGCTACCACGCAGTCTACCAACCGTTAGCACTCGAGCAGGCAGAGTGCTAACTCTGCCCCTCGACCTCGCTGGAGCAGCGAGGAGAACGCTTGAGAATCAGGCGCAGCCGCCGGCTACGGCAGGGACGATGGAGATCGTTTGGCCGGCAACGAGCGCGGTCTCGAGACCAGAGAGGAACCGGACGTCCTCATCGGCGAGAAAGACGTTGACGAAGCGACGGAGTTTGCCGTCTTCATCGAAGAGTCGCTCACCGAATCCCGGGAAGCTGGCGTCGAGGCCGCGGAGCGCATCGCCCACAGTTGCCGCCTCCACGGTGACCTCACCGACCCCATCGGTCAACTGGCGGAGCTGCGTTGGGATGCGGATCGTGGTGGTCATGAGATCTCCTGGTTCGGACTCAGGCTACGACCGGCGAGGGCCTCGTCGAACGCAGCGAGCGTGGGCTTGATGGTGACGGTCGGGCCAACGGTGCCCGAGAGGGCTTCCACGGTTTTCAGACCGTGGCCGGTCACCATGACGACGACCCGCTCATCGGGGAGGATCGTGCCGTTCTCGACGAGCTTCTTCAAACTGGCAATGGTCACCCCACCAGCCGTTTCGGCGAAGATGCCCTCCGTCCGCGCCAGCAGCGAGATGCCGTCCAAGATCTCGGCATCGGTCACCGCAGCGCAACCCCCACCGCTCTGTTCAATGACCTTCAAGGCGTAGTAGCCGTCGGCAGGGTTACCAATGGCGAGGGACTTGGCAATGGTGTCGGGCTTCACGGGTCGGATGTCGTCGGTCCCCTCGGCAAATGCCGTGGCTACCGGTGAGCACCCAGCCGCTTGCGCCCCAGAAATCCGAACGTCGGCGGAGTCGATGAGGCCAACCTTGACGAGTTCGTCGAAGCCCTTCTTGATCTTCGTCAGCTGGGACCCTGAGGCAATCGGAACGACGACGTGGTCAGGAGCTTGCCAACCGAGTTGCTCGGCGGTTTCGAAGGCGAGGGTCTTTGAACCTTCGGCGTAGTAGGAGCGGACGTTGACGTTCACGAAGGCCCAGGAGGGGTGCTCGCTGGTCAACTCTGCGCAGAGGCGGTTGACGTCGTCGTAGGTGCCCTCAACGGCCACCACGGTGCCGCCGTAGACCGCGGTCATCATGATCTTGGCCGCCTCCAAGTTGGAGGGAATGAGGACGATGGAGTCCATGCCGGCACGTGCGGCGTGGGCAGCGACCGAGTTGGCCAGGTTGCCCGTCGATGCGCACGCCGCCACGGTGAACCCGAGTTGGCGGGCCTTGGTGAGCGCCACGGAGACGACGCGGTCCTTGAACGAACCGGTTGGATTCGCGGTGTCGTTCTTCACCCACAGGTTCTTCAGTCCGAGCACCGCGCCGAGGCGGTCGGCTTTCACGAGGGGCGTGAATCCTGCCCCCAAGGTGATGGTCTCGCCGTTGCCCACGGGGAGCAGCTCGTGGTAGCGCCACATCGACCGCGGTCCAGCCTCAATTGAAGAGCGAGAGATCGTCTCGGCGATAGCGTCGTAGTCGTAGGCCACCTCGAGTGGACCGAAGCAGAAGTCGCAGACGTGGAGGGCGATTGGCTCAAAGAGGCGCCCGCATTCCCGACAGCGAAGCGAAATTCTTGATTCCACGATTGTCTCCTCATCGTTCGGGCGTTGGCACCGATCCCCATGGGTGGTTGCCGCGACGTCAAAGGGCCCGTCCCTCAGTCGCTCTGGATGATGCACCGATTGTGGCCGGTTTCAGACCCAACTGCAAATCGGTCGCAACACGCGGCCCCGAGACCGGTTAGAACAGATGCGTGGTTTCCATGAACAACGGTGCACACGGAGCGATGAGCGCCGAACGAACCTTCGACCTCGATGCGTTTTCAACCAGCGAGGTCCTCGGTGTCAAAGGTGACCACACCGTCTCGGTGGTGATTCCGGCTCGCAACGAAGCGTCCACGATCGCCGCCGTGGTCGACGCGGTCGCCGTGCCCCATGTGGCCAGTGCCGGTGGGAGTGGGCTGGTCGACGAGATCCTCGTGGTCGACGATGGTTCGACCGATGACACTGCAGCGCTCGCTGGCGCATCGGGCGCCACCGTGCTCCGACTACCGGTTGGTGCAGGCGGAAAGGGCCAGGCAATGGCCGCTGGTCTCGCTGCGGCGACCGGAGACTTCATCGTCTTCTTAGACGGCGATGTGGAGAACACCCACGAACGGTTCATCACCTCCCTCCTCGGCCCGTTGTTCAGCGATCCAGCGATCAAATTGGTCAAGGGCTACTACGAGCGACCCCTCGGCGGTTCGGTGACGGGCGGCGGACGGGTCACCGAGCTCGTCGCCCGACCCATCCTCGATTTGTTGTTCCCAGACCTCGCCTTCTTACTGCAACCCCTCGCCGGGGAGACTGCGGCAGCCCGCACGACGTTCGAGCACGTTGGTTTCGACGTGGGCTACCGAGTGGAGATGGGGCTCCTCCTCGATGTGGCTGCTGCATTCGGCACGGACGCGGTGGCCCAAAGCGACCTTGGGATTCGGCGCCATCGCAATCGCCCCATCGATGAGCTGCGTCCGATGGCGCGAGAAGTGCTCGAAGCGGCGATCAGCCGGTCCGATTCGCTGTCGACGCTCGGCTAACCAGCGAGATCTGGCCCGATGATCACCACGATGTTGGTGCCAGTGGCGGGGAGAGGATTCGCGGTCGAGATGGTGAGCCGCTTGACGCTCGACGCAGGGAGACCGAGATCTTGCGCGCACAGGACAGCCGCCGCCAGGTCGCCGGGGGCGTAGGCGACGATGGAACTGACGACCGTGGTGTTCGAGGTGACGGCCGGCATGGTGGCCCAGCCAGCGAGCCGGAGTTTGTTCGTGGTCGCGCCAGCCGCTCCGTTGACAGCCGTGCCGTTGTAGACCTGCACCCGGTAGCTCGCCCGGTTGATGACCGGAATCGTCGTTGTTGTCGTTGTCGTTGTCGTTGTTGGGTGGTAGGCACTCGATGGGAGCCCTGCGAAGATCACGATGCCCACAACGAACATGGCGAGACCGATGGATCCGCCGCGTACTGCACGACGGAGCTCAGGCGGGATTTTGACGAGTGATTGCAGGCCGCCGGTTCGTTTTGCCATTTCCCTAGCCTGCCCGGTCTCCCCACGCAACGCAACCGAAGAGTCTGGCGCCTGGAGGGGAATGTCACACCGAACTGATCTCCTGAAGGTATGGAGTGGACGGTTGAAGCGCGAGACGGCACTGCGAAGCGAACCTTTCCGCTCACCGCAGAGAACCTCTACGTGGCGACGAACGCGGCCCTTGAGTGCGCAGCGCTCCTCACGACGAGTGGACATGCTGCATCGAAGCGGGTCTGGACCCAAGGTTCGATCACCTTGATCAACGAGCGCGGCGAGCGTCGGTCGCTCCGCAAGGCCAGGCCGTCGTACCTTCGACTCATCCGGACGTCCTGAACCACAGGTTGGTTCGACATCCATTCCCCCCGAGAGGCATCATTGGATGGCTCGGTAGGATTGAGCGCTACGCCGATGTAGCTCAGTTGGCCAGAGCAGGCGATTTGTAATCGTCAGGTCGTGGGTTCGAATCCCACCGTCGGCTCTCTGTGATCTGTCGAGACATCGGCAACATCACGAACCCTCAACTCGGTCCTTTTGGGGCCGAGTTGGTCCCTTTGGGGCAC
>CAIQEU010000011.1 GCA_903870905.1 uncultured Actinomycetes bacterium
GGACCGATGATGCTCGCCCGCTCCATGATGCGGCGCTGGGGGTAGTAGTCCGCAGCCGCGTAGTGCTGGACGGCCTTGTTGTCCCAGAACGCAATCGAATCCGGCTGCCACCGGAATCGGACCTGGTACTCCACGATCTCCGCTTGACGACAGAGCTCATCGATGAGCTCCATGCTCTCGGTATCCGAGAGGCCTTCGATGCGCTCCACGAAGAACCGGTTGACGTAGAGGAGCTTCTTGCCGGTGACGGGGTGGGTGATGACCACGGGGTGGCGAACCTTGGGGTAGCGCTCCTGCATGGCTCGCTTGGCGTCCTTGTCCATTCCGGCGCCGAACCCTCTGGTGAAGTCGTGGACGGCTTCGAGACCGGCGATGCGGTCCTTCACGTCATCGTCGAGCCCGTCGTAGGCCGCGTGCATATCGGAGAACAAGGTGTCGCCACCGACCTTCGGGCAGGCAATGCAGTGGAGCACCGCTCCCATGGACGGGCACTCCCGCCACGTGACGTCGTGGTGCCAGGCGTTCTCGAACGAGCCAACCTTGGCTTCCTTCTCAAAGCGCACGAGTTCGGGGAACCCGGTGTTCGACGGCAAGAACGGGTGCGTCTCGAGCGCACCGAAGGATTGGGCGAAGGCGACGTGCTGGGCTTGGTTAATTGGCTGGTCTCGGAAGAACAGCACCTTGAAGTCGGCGAGCGCTCGAGCGAGCTCGGCCACGATCGCTGGCGAGAATGGCGCACGCAGGTCGAGTCCCTCGACGAGTCCTCCAACGGTTGCCGACTGGAGCTCCACGGTGAAGCCGTCGTAGGTGAGGCCTTCGAGGCGTTCGTGCTCGGCTTGGAGGTGTCGGACGGGGCCCACCTTTAAGTTCCACGGTTCAATCCGCATTCGCTGCGGTCCGAGGACCTCGGCCATGTCTCGCTTGGTGACGACTGGTTCTTCCTGCATGATTCCCCCTCTGGCGCTAAACGTAGAACGCGTTCTCGCGACACGTCCAATGCAGCACCTCGTTGGGCTAGGGATTGCGACAGAGGCCCTCGGTCCTCAGTCGAGCCGGAGGAAGTCCTCGGGGTCGAAGGAGTCGACGTCGATCACGGTGAACACCGGGCGTCGGAGCGGCACCTCGAAGGAGTTGGGGATGTCTCGTTCGAGGTCGATGAAGCGAAGTCCCTGCTCGCGCAGGTTCTCGAACTGGCTGTTCGCACGCTCGGGCAGGCAGACGAGGGCGACGTCCCGGCCTCCGTCGAGCAAGGCGTGCACTTCGTCGACGAAATCACCGTCGTGAGAGAGGAGGGCGACCGCTCCTTCGTGGTGCTGCAGTGCGGTGAGCGTGCGTTGGATACCAAGATCTACGACCTTGCCCTCGCCCCGCAGGAGAACGGGTCGGATCCCAATGGAACGCAGAAAGGTGACGAATTGGATCGGCACCACGTCGCCGGGGCAGTTGAGGAAGAACAGCGCCACGACCGGACGAGTTCCTCCGCCACGGAAGTACTCGACGATCTCGCCCCAGCGGGGCCGCTCACCGGGCAACGGCTTGCGCTTGACGAGATCGGACAGCGTCCAGTCGATGTTCTCGCCGTCGATGAGGACGTAGGTCGGGGCGGTGGTCTCAGGAGTCATGAACGGCGTTCTCAATTCTGCAAGCGGCGAGGGCCGAGGCGTCTTGAGGCTATTTGCCAAGGGGATGTCATCAGACAATGGACGTCCGCGTGGACGCTGCTCCTCAGCCCACGAGGAGAATCGGCGCACAGACGCTTCCGCCTCTCCGGGCTTCCAAACCGTCAGGCTGTGCCAGCGCATTGAGGGGGCGTAAACCCAGCACGGTCACGAACCAGACTTGGGCGCACCTCTCCCCCGTCGAGCAGCCTCGGCTCCTGAATTTCCCGTCTTCGAGAGCTTGGCGAAGTTATCGAACAACCGGTAGGAGAGTTCGGTGATCTCCCCCTCGGTCATGTCCGAGATGCGGGTCGGCAGCTTCTGCAGGTGGTACTCCGGCGTCATCACGTCATCCTCTCCTCAGCGATCGTGCAGCACTCCCCTACGTCGATTCCACGGGAGCGACGATGTCTGGCCCGTTGGGTAGGTAGTGCTCAGGGGTGATGGTCTGTTCTCCCGACCAGCGGTAGGCGACGAGCGTGCCACCCTTACCCACGCTGAAGTCAACGCAGGCAGTGGTCGCCGTCCAGTCCTCAAGGTGCTCAGGCTCGCCCTCTCGCCAGTAGTGGCCGTAGATCACGGGGACGGCGCCGTTGTAGCTGTAGGTGCAGTCATCATCGTTGGCCGCAATGCCCGAACAATCGGGATACGGCAGCCCGCTGTCGGTCTTCGCGTCCTTCTGGAAGACAGCGAGATCGGCCAACGTCGTTGCTCCGGCGTGCCACCACTTCACCCGGGCCTCGTTGCGGCTGATGTTGCCCTTGTCGACGAACTTCGGCATGCCGTACTTCTTGAGCGAGACCTCGGGACCCTTCAACAGCGTCTCCACGCACGTCGCCAATGACCGAGGACCGTCATCGTCACCGTCCATATGGGCCTCGATGAGATCTGCCTCGTCACGAAAGATTGCCCCACCGAGGAGTTCGCGCACTCGGTCCACGCTCGGCTGGTGCCAACATGCGTGCACGACGCGCAGGCCGTCGAGCTCGAGGAACAGCGGGAGCGACATGAACCACGCGCGCCACTCCTCTTGCTCCTCAGCCGTCAACTGCGTGAGGAACGCATCATGCTGTTCGATGTTCTTGAGCGAATGCTTCCGGAGGTACTGATTACTCCCCTTCGGATGCTCCGTGCCAAACCCGAGCGCGTTGAACTCATGGTTCCCCATGACCGCCTGGGCCGATCCCGCGTCGCACATGGATCGGACGATCTGGAGGACCTCGCGTTGCTCAGGACCTCGATCGATGAAGTCCCCAACGAAGATCACTGTCCGGGTGGGGTGCCGGTACACACCATCTGCGGCGTCGTACCCGAGGTTCTCAAGGAGCTCCTCAAGCTTCGTCGCGTGTCCGTGAATGTCCCCGATGATGTCGTAGCCGTCCATGGACCCATCGTGGCAGGTGGCTGCGCGCCAGGTGGAGCGCAGCCACGCCACCACGCTCACCAACCGACGTAGGACAGCGAGAGATCGTCCAAGGTCGTGAGCTCGAGGTCTCGGAACAAGGTGTCGGTCACGAGGCCGGCCGGGAGCGTCATCGGCAGGGGCGCCCGGTACGACGCGACCCACGTGTCACCTGCTTGCGTCCACCCCCGGGCACTGAGCAGCGCAGCCTCGACCGGGTGCGGGGTTTCGAAGGTCAACTGGAGGTCGCCACGTGGCATGCCCTTCGCGGTCAGCGTGAAGGGCACCGCACCAGCACCGCTGAACTCCATTGCGCCACTGGTGTCGAGGCCGAGTCGGCAGAACAGGCCCGCCAGTTCGACCGCCAACTCCTCAGCGGTGGTGCTGAACAGCGTTGGCTTGTCGATCGACAAGTCGTGGACGATGCCTGGCTGCAACAGGAGCGCTGCCACCGCTGCACGATCGGACCGAGCGATGGCATCGCTCCACGGCAACACCGCACCGACGCCGAGCGTGAGGGCTGCGAGCCCGCGCACTGCACTCTCGAGTTCGTCCATTGCGCCAATGCACTCCGCCATGTGTCGTTGCCCCGCAGCGACGGCCTCGGGATCGACGATCGGAATTCCGACGTCGAGGGCACCGTGGGCAATCTGGGCAATGGTGTCGGCTCGGGCACAGATGTTGAGCGACGTCGCTTCGACGCGGTCGAGCAGGTCACGCAGTCCCGGTGCAGGCGTTGGTGCGCCATCGATCGACCACCGGAGCGCTTCAATCTCAGCGCCGAAACCCTTGGCCACCAGGTACAGCCGGCCTGCAGTCAAGGCGAATTCGTTGGATTCGTCAACGCAGCCATCCAAGGTGTCAGGAATGACTCCCTCAATTGACGCCCACTGCTCGAACGCATCGGTCATCGATGCACCACCATTTCTCCCGTCGACCCTCGCGACTAGGAGCAGAAGGATGCTCTACGGCTGTGACACGGAAGGCTGTGCTACTTGAGTCCGATTCCTGCCGCTGCTGCCTTCACGCCGGCAGAGGTACACACCGACGTCGGCAGTCCGCCGTCAATGTGGCACACCGAGGCGGAGATGTAGTTCGACGACACCAAGATCTGCTGCGACACCGCGTTGGTTGGGTCGTTCAAGAGCTGCACGATCTGCGTCCAGGTGAGGCCCTGGAGGTAACTCGGGTCGTAGGTCGGCCCCGGCATGAGGATCTGGTTGCCGAAGTTGATCCATGGGTAGCTCTGGGCCTGGGCAGCGGGGACGAATGGAGGATTGTCGTACTTGTTGATGAGGTACTGCTGGCGCTTCGTCGCTGCCTGCAGTGGCTTGTAGAAGGTTCCCGAGGGGATATTGGTGAAGCCTTCGATGCTCTGGAACGTGATGTACGGCGAGACGTACTTGACCTTGTAGAAGGTCAGGGTGTTGGTGTTCGGGTACTTGTCGATCGACGAGGACTTGGTGATCCCGAGGGCACTGAAGGTGCCGAAGCGGCTGAGTGACGCCACGATCGCCCAACGCTCTGCTGCGCAGTACGGGCAGAACTCGGCACCGTTGTAGAGCACGAGGGGCAGCACCGCACCGTTGGGATTCGCCGCTTTCTCAAGGGGCTGGTTCTTGGTGGTCAAGAACGTGGACTCAGGGACACCGGGGGCTGACGTATTCACGTCGTAGGACGATGCCGGCAAACCGGTCAGCGTGGCCGCAACAACCGTTGGCGCCTTCGTCCAGGTGTACGAGGCGCTCGAACTCGATGAGGCCAGGCCCACGATGGCGATGACGGCGACGAGGACGAGGACCGCACCAATGGAAATCCACCCGACGAGGCCGTTCTTCTTGGTCGACTGCTTGGTGACTGCCCGGCTCTTCTTGGCCGGGGCGACGCTCCGACCTTTGGCCTTGGCCTGCTGCTTGGCATCGTTGCTGGCATTGCTCGCCATGTGTGCACTCCTCATTGTGGAACCGCTCCCTGCAGGCTACCTGAGGAGGCCAATGAGGCTCCGACAGGCAGGATTGCTCGAGGGGGTCGGTGTGCCTACAGTGTGGAGATACCTTGACCGGGGGGTCTCATGCGCAGATTGCCGCTTCTCAGTTCACTCGTCGTCGCATCTGTGGCGACGGCCATCGTGACGGCAGGATCCATCTCGCTTGCGGCTGGAGCCAGCAGTGCCCGCACCCAGAGCGTCCATCCCCACACCACGAGTTCGCTCACCTTGAACCTCACGCCCTACCAACCGAGCAAGCCGGTGGCAGGTGGGCACGACAACTACCACTGTTCGCTCCTGTTCCCAGGCAACACCACCGATCAGATGATCACGTCGACCACGTTCAGCCCAGGTTCTGTACAGGTGCACCACGTGATCTTGTACCTCGGCTACGCCGACCAACTCGCCGAGGCGCAGAAGTTGAACGCCAACGGCAAGGGGTGGACCTGCTTCGGTGCCCCGCAACTGAACGGCAGCACGACGGTGTCGGAGATTTCGAAGAACCCGTGGCTCGCAGCATCGGGACCGGGGAAGTCAACGGGCTACGAGCCCACGGGGACCGGCATGCCCCTCCCGGCTGGAGCTTTCATCATCGTCCAAGTCCACTACAACTTGCTCGTGGGCTGCGGGCCGACTGGCGTCAGCCCCAAGGACCATTCCTCGGTCACCCTCGGACTCACCCCGGCTGCGGGCTCGGGGCTGAAGCCCTTGAGCATCCACCAGATCGTCGCCCCACCGGACCTCCCCTGCCCCACCGGCGCCCACGGCGCGCTGTGCAACCGTTCGGCCTCACTCGTCGACCTCGGCAAGCGTTTCGGTGCCGGTGAGGTGAGTTTCGTCAACCTCTTGGAGTTCATCTGCGGCCGGACGCACTCCATTCCGTCAGCGACCTCAAACGTCACCTCAACGTCGTGCACCTGGCCGATCGATTCGGCAGGCGTGATTCAAGACATCGCTCCCCACATGCACCTCCTCGGCTCTTCAATGACGGTGTCCCTCGTCCACAACGGGACCTCGACCGTGCTCCTCAACGACACGGCGTGGAACTTCGACCTGCAGCGGGCCTACTTCCTCACCCCGGCCGTCGCCGTGGTTCCCGGTGACAAGCTGGTCCTCAGTTGCAGCTATACCCCGGCGCTGCGGTCACTGTTGCCACAGACCAAGGCGCTGCCGGCGCGCTACATCACCTGGGGTGATGGCTCCTCAGACGAGATGTGCCTCGCGTCCTACGGCACCACTTCGAACTAGTCCCGCACACTCGACGAAGGAGCCTCCATGGCTACTCCCCCCATTGCGGTTACCGCTGACGCAGAAGAACTTGGGTTCGATGCGTCTCGACTCCATCGCATCAATCGCCACTTCGATTCCTACGTCGCCGAGGGGAAGATCCCCGGCTACCTCGTGAGCGTTGCCCGAGAAGGGGAAGTTGTTCACGTCGCTACCGGCGGATACCGCGACGTCGCTCGCCAACTCCCCGTCGAAGCAGACACCTTGTTCCGGATCTACTCCATGACCAAGCCCATCACCTCGGTGGTGCTCATGACGTTCTTTGAAGAGGGGCGTTTCAAACTGAGCGACCCGGTCGAGTGGTACATCCCTGCGTTCAAAGATGCCCGGGTCTACGCCGGTGGAACCCCCACGTCGTACACCACGGTTCCCGCAGTCGAACCAGTGCGAATTTGGCACCTCCTCACCCACACTGCAGGACTCACCTACGGCTTCAACTACGTGCACCCCTGTGATGCCATCTACCGCAACGAGGGGCTCGAGTGGGGAGCCAAGCACGGCATCTCCTTGGAAGAAGCCTGCGACCTGTGGGCTCGACTCCCACTCCGTTTCCAGCCAGGTTCAGCCTGGAACTACTCGGTGGCAACCGATGTCTGTGGCCGGCTCTGCGAGATCTTCGGCGGTGCATCACTTCCCGAGGTGTTCGCCGAGCGCATCTTGAAGCCTCTCGGCATGCACGAGACCTCCTTCGTGTGCGAAGGTGACGACCTCGACCGCTTGGCTGACCTCTACCTTGCAACACCGTCGGGTGGCATTGTCCAAGCTGGCCCGATGGCTGAATGGGCCAAGCGGCCAGCGACAGCCCCGTCCGGCGGCGGCGGACTCATCTCCTCAGCAGCGGATTACCACCGATTCACGACCATGCTCCTTCGTGGCGGTTCCCTCAATGGCGTCCGCATCCTCAGTCCTCGAACCCTCGACTTCATGGCGGCGAATCACCTGCCCGGAGGTGTCGATCTGGCGGAAGCCGAAGTCGATGGTTTCTCCGAGAGCCCCTACAACGGCGTCGGATTCGGCCTTGGATTCGCCGTGACGCTCAATCCGTTGGCCTCGAAGATGTTCGCGAGCGCCGGCGACTTCTACTGGGGTGGCATGGCCTCCACCGCCTTCTACGTCGACCCCACCGAGCAACTGACGGTCCAATTCTTCACCCAGGTCGTCCCATCGTCGACCTACCCCATTCGCGAAGAACTGCGGCAGCTGGTCTTTCAGGCAATCACCGAGTAGCCGAACGCTTGCGCCCATGCACTGGCGTTGACCGGTGCTGCCACAACGTCATCACCACGCCACTCATCCACACACCGAAGACCACGGCCGCGCCGACCACCATCACCGGTCGCAGTGCGTTGGCATCGGTGCCGGCGGTGAGCGCATGGAGCCAGACAACGCCGAAGGTGAAGACCCCGGCCCGGTGCACGGCCTTCCAGCTCTTCTTGGCAATCGAGGTTGAGAGTCGAGCGGTTCCCCAGATCGCCAGGAGCAGCCAGAGACCCATGGTCCCGAGGGTGACCGGCCAGGGTCGATACGGCGACTCCATGGGGATGAGTGCTCCAACGATGCCGACCTTGGCGTAGGGGTCGACGCAGATGGCGACGACGTGGATCGTGACGAGCACCATCGTCAGCGACGCCAGCACGGTGTGCGAGGTTGCCAGTGCTGCTGGACGGAGCGCCCCGAGGTGCTTTCGGAGGGGGTGACGGCGCCAGATCCCGACCAGAGTGAGGAGCGCCAGCGACATCTCCGCGCCGAGACCCACTCCTCTGGCCATAATCCACGGGGCCTTCACGTTGTGCAGGAGCGAGAGGACTGCAGCGAGGAACGCGACCGTGGCCATGACCGACGCCAGGGCCATGGCGGCGGGAACGAATCCCCCTCGGATCCTCCAACCACGGATGACGCTCACGTCGCCACCCAAGAGAGCGAGGGCACCAGAGCCGAACTCCAGCAGACCCGACCTGACGACGTCACCCACAAGACGGCGAGGCCACGATCTTCAGCCTCCGCAGTAATTCCGTCCGCACCGTTCAAGAACAACGCTTTCGACCAGACTTCGCAATCGACGGGTTGCGCGCCAACCACCGTGACCGCGCTGAGTCCGGTGCCGCCCGGTCGTCCTGTCCGAGGATCGATGAGGTGGTGGACCGGCATTCCCGCAGCCGTCCACGACCGAACCCGAATCGACGAGGTCATGATCGCTCCTCCCTCGCAGTGCAGAACGGCGACGAGCTCTCCTTCACGGTGGGGATCTTCAATGCCAATCGGCATCGGCACGGCGTCGCCGATGACCACCACGTCACCACCGGCGTTCACGACACCGAGCACGCCGTGCGCACTCAGGAGTTCACCTGCCATCGCCAGTGCGTAGCCCTTGGCGATCCCGCCGAGGTCGAGGGGAAATTCCTGCGGCGCGAGGAGACGGGCACCTCGACCAATGACCGGGTGCGGGAAGGATTCGGGGAGCGCCACTGACGGAGGGATGGCCGTTCGCTCCCTGACCGCTGCGAAGGTTCGGTCGTAGCCGAGGGCGCAGAGTGCATCGTGCACTCGGGGATCGAATCGACCGTCGGTTGAGGCGAAGCCCCACATGGCGGCATCGAGAACCTCGACGAGGAGGTCGCTCGCGACGAACGGCTCGACCGAACGATTCCACCGAGCGAGTTCTGCTGAGGGGTCGAATCGAGAGCAGGCACGTTCGACGGCGCGCACCGCGGCGACGACCTGGTCGACGAGCATTCGGTTCCTGCCATCTGAACGATCGAGGCTCACCGTCCACGTCGATGCCATCGCTCGAAACGAGGTCGACTGCAAGATGTCAAGCTCAGCGGTAGGCACCGGAGGCTCCCGACGTCGCGACAACTGCAGGAGCGGTCGTTGTGGTCACCTGCTGCACGTGGGTGGTCTGCGTGGTCGCCGACGTCGCCGGAGGCGGAGCACCTCCCGTCGAGACCGGGGCGATCGTCGCTCGAGGCGTCGCCTGCGCCGCAGCTCGCGCCCGAGCGAGGGCTCGCTCGGCAGCGGCGATGCGCGCTTCGAGTGCCTGAACTGCCTTTGTTGCTGCGACCGTGGACGGAGGCGCCGGTGTCATCCGCTGCGTTGCCGTCGTCGACGATGTCGACGACGTCGCTGCGGGCGCAACTGATGCAGCAACCCATGACAGCGCCAGCGCTGTCGTCCCGATGCTGGCAACGAGTGACGCAGGACCGGCGATCGATGGTTTCTTCGAGGTGGTCATCGGTCGCCGCCATCCCCGGAGGTCCCGTCGTTCGACGATCCACCTCCCCCGTCGTCACCCCAAGGTGTCGACGATGGACCTGACGCATCGCCGTTCGACGTGGACACGGTCGTGGTGGTCGATGGAGGAGTCGTGGCCGCCGACACTGGGCGGAGCGCTGTCGTCGTTCCGGTAACGCCTTGCGTGGCTGGGGCGGAGACGGAGACACCCTTCGCCGCTTGCGCAGCACGCGCTCGAGCCGCAGTTCGCTCCGCTTCCAGTGCTGCCGTGAGCGCCCGTTCTCGGGCGGCGAGCGCTCGCAACGTTGGCCCGGAGTTCGCGGTGACTGCGGTGGTCGTTGGAGCCAACGGTGCTCGAACGGGGGTTGCCCCATGGTGGCTGGCGAGCACGGTCATCGACGCAACCGTCGTCAGCCCCACCACGGTCATCACGGTCGAACGAATCATGGTGCCTCCTTCAAGGCGTCTGCAGGAACGCTTCCATTGTCACGGTTGAAGACGCGCGATAGGTAAGAAGCAGGCCGGTTTCCTGAAGGTCGACTGAGGGACGGAGATTCCTCCCCTACGCTTGCCCCTCGGAGGTTTGCCCCAATGGCCCTGCAGCTCGGAATCGTCGGACTCCCCAACGTTGGGAAGTCCACCTTGTTCAACGCCCTCACCGCCAACGACGTCTTGGCCGCGAACTACCCCTTCGCGACGATCGAGCCCAACGTCGGCGTGGTCGAAGTCCCCGACGCCCGCCTCGGTGTTCTGGCTGAGATCTTCAGCTCTGGACGACTCGTGCCTGCGGTCACCACCTTCGTCGACATCGCTGGCATCGTTCGAGGAGCCTCGGTCGGCGAAGGCCTCGGCAACAAATTCTTGGCTGCCATTCGTGAGTCCGATGCCATCTGCCAAGTCGTGCGTGCCTTCGACGATGACGACGTCATCCACGTTGACGGCGCGGTCAGCCCGGCGAGCGACATCGAAACCATCAACACCGAACTGATCTTGGCCGACCTCCAGACCATTGACGCACGTCTCCCGAAGCTCGAGAAGGAAGCCAAGCGCGCTCCCGAACTCGCCGATCAGCTGAAGGCGACCCAGCAAGCCCGGGCCATCTTGGATGGTGGTCGAACGGTGTCCGCCGCTGCTGCGGCTGGCGAGGTTTCCCTCGAGCACTTGGCCGACCTCCACCTCCTCACCGCCAAGCCATTCCTCTACGTCTTCAACGTCGACGAAGGCCAGCTCGCCGATACCGAGCTCCACGCCAACCTCGCGCAACTCGTCGCACCCGCCGAAGCCGTCGTGCTGTGTGCGCAGCTCGAAGCAGAGCTCTCCCAGCTCGACCCTGACGACGCCGCAGAATTGCTCTCGAGCTACGGCCAGGGTGAGCCTGGCCTCAACCGCCTCATCCGCCAGGGCTTCGCCACGCTCGGCCTCCAGACCTACCTGACCGCTGGCCCCATGGAGGCCCGGGCCTGGACGATCAAGGTGGGTGCAACTGCCCCAGAGGCTGCAGGTGTGATCCACACCGACTTCCAACGCGGCTTCATCAAAGCTGAAGTCGTTTCCTTCGCCGACCTCATTGCCGCAGGTTCCATGACCGCAGCCAAGGCAGCTGGCAAGGTCCGCATGGAGGGCAAGGAGTACGTGATGGCTGATGGCGATGTCGTCGAGTTCCGATTCAACGTCTGAGGAGACCCATGGACGAGCACCTGCTCTACAGCGTCGAGCGCATGTTCGATGTCCCGGTAAACGTCATGTGGTCCGCGTGGACGACGGCGTCTGCGCTGGAGGCGTGGTACCACCCAACCGAACTCTCCGTCGTGCCAGGTTCTGCAACATCTGAGGCCACCGTTGGTGGCGCCTGGTCAATCGGCATCGACGCCTCGAAATTCGGCTTCACGCCCTACTTCTACGGCCAGTACACCGAGGTCGTTCCCCATGAGCGACTCCGGCACACCATGCACTACACCGAATCAGCCGAGGCGTTCGCCGCAGCAGAGAAGACCACGCCCTTCCACGAGATCGAGATCGACTTCAGCGAGGACGAGGGCGGCACCACGGTGACCTTCCGCCAGATTGGCGACCTCCCCGACGACGAAGCCGCTCGGGCGAAGGCCGGCATGGAGAGCTACTTCGATTCGCTCGCTGCGTACCTCGCCGAGGCCGCGACCTGAGGGCATCCTCGGAGGCGTCGGTCGAATCCCAATGCCGCCTTGCTAGAGTGGTGGTGTTGTGCCGTCGAGCCCAGAGGGGCGGGCAAACGCAGACCACGTCCCGGCCGCGCGCCCAGTTCCTCTTGGAGGTACCACCATGTCCCTGTCTCCGTCCGACTACCGAGTCGCTGACCTCTCCCTCGCCGAGTTCGGCCGCAAGGAGATCGAACTCGCCCAAGTGGAGATGCCCGGCCTCATGGCCATGCGTGCCGAATTCGGTGCCGCCAAGCCACTCGCTGGCGCACGCATCACCGGTTCGCTCCACATGACCATTCAGACCGCGGTCTTGATCGAGACCCTCGCCGAGCTCGGTGCTGACGTACGTTGGGCATCCTGCAACATCTTCTCCACCCAAGACCACGCTGCTGCTGCCGTCGTCGTTGGTACGCACGGAACTCCCGACGCCCCAGCGGGCATCCCGGTCTTTGCCTGGAAGGGTGAGACCTTGGAGGAGTACTGGTGGTGCACTGAGCAGGCCATCGTGTGGCCGAACCACGCTGGTCCGACCATGATCTTGGACGACGGTGGCGACGCCACCTTGCTCGTCCACAAGGGCGTGGAGTTCGAGGGCAAGGGCTTCGTCCCCGCTCCAGACACCGCAGACTCCGAGGAGTACGCGATCGTCCTCGAGTTGCTCACCCGCTCCGTTGCCGCCTTCCCAACCCGCTACACCGAGATGGTCAAGGACATCGTCGGCGTCTCTGAGGAGACCACCACCGGCGTGCACCGTCTCTATGAGATGCAGCGCAGCGGCGAGCTCCTGTTCCCTGCCATCAACGTCAACGACGCGGTCACCAAGTCCAAGTTCGACAACAAGTACGGCTGCCGTCACTCGCTCATCGACGGCCTCAACCGTGCCGTCGACGTCCTCATCGGCGGCAAGCTCGCCGTCGTGTGCGGCTACGGCGACGTCGGCAAGGGCTGTGCCGACTCACTGCGAGGCCAAGGCGCTCGAGTGGTCGTCACCGAGATCGATCCCATCTGCGCCCTCCAGGCCGCCATGGACGGCTACGAGGTCAACACCTTGGAGAACGTCCTCAGTCGCGCCGACATCATCATCACCGCAACCGGCAACAAGGGTGTCGTGACGGTGGAGCACATGGCCCAGATGAAGCACCAGGCCATCGTCGCCAACATTGGCCACTTCGACAACGAAATCGACATCTTGGGGCTCACCAACTTCCCCGGCATTGTCCGCAACACCATCAAGCCGCAGGTCGACGCCTGGATCTTCCCCGACGGCCACAGCATCATCATGCTGTCTGAAGGACGCCTCATGAACCTCGGCAACGCCACTGGCCACCCGAGCTTCGTGATGTCGAACTCCTTCACCAACCAGACCATGGCCCAGATGGAGCTGTTCGCCAATGCCAGCGCGTACGAGGCCAAGGTCTACGTGCTCCCGAAGCACCTGGACGAGAAGGTGGCGCTCTTGCACTTGGACGCCCTCGGCGTGCACCTCACCAAGCTCTCCAAGGAGCAGGCGGAGTACATCGGCGTCGACGTGGACGGCCCCTTCAAGCCCGACACCTACCGCTACTAATTCCCTGGTCGCACTGCGACCTCTTCGCTCAGCCGAGGCGAGCGAAGAGGTCGTCGTCGACCCCGGTGCCGCCGGTCAGGTCGAGCACTCGCACGAACGCCTCTCGGCCGAAGATTGAGGCGAATCGTTCCTCGGGCATCGTCAAGAAGAACGAGTTGGCCGTTTGGGAGCCGTGGGCGGCCAAGGCATTGCGCTTTGCCGCTGCGTAGGCCGACGTGTCGATGATGGCCCCAATGGCGGCGTCATCGGTTCCAAGATCGACGCTCGGCGTCTCGTTCTCCCCCGGACCTTCTGCGTCCGCAGCCGCGATCTCGGCTTGGAACTGTGCCATCCAGGACTTCGGGATTGCGGTGTAGAAGAGCTTCTTCACCGTTGACCCCGTTTCGGCAATTGCCGCCAACGTGATCCGGTTGGCTTGGATGTGGTCCGGGTGTCCGTAGAAGCCATTCTCGTCGTAGGTCACGATGACGTCTGGCTGGTACTGCTCGATGAGGGCGGCGAGTCGAGCGGCGGCCTCGGCAACCGGGGTGTTCCAGAACGCTCCCTGCGCGTCGTTCTGCGGCCACCCCATCATCCCTGAGTCGCGATAGCGAAGTTCGTGGAGGTGGGTGATGCCGAGGATCGCTGCAGCATTAGCCAGCTCCTCGTGACGATGGGCGACGACTGCCTCAGGATCGTGGTCATCGTGCTCGGGGTTGCGACCATCGGGACTGTCACCGAGTGCCCCGTCGGTGCAGGTGACGAGCACGGTCGTGATGCCACGAGCGTGGGCGTCGGCCAAGATTCCCCCCGTCATCGACGCTTCATCGTCGGGGTGGGCGTGGACGGCCATGAGGGTGAGCGCTGCGGTGGTCATCACCGAACCCTAGCGAGCAGCGCGAGGCGCCAATCAGATCTCGGTGGCGAGTGGAGCGCCGGTGGCGTATCCCTTGGTGTAGACCTCAGCGCCGAGCATGGCGGTGAACTGCTCGTCGTCCATCCCCAAGAAGAAGTGGTTGTCGAGCTGGCTCGAGTGCGCGGCGATCGCCGAACGCTTAGTGGCGGCAAACTCCCGCACGTCGAGGAGGAGGCAGATCTCTTCATCGGTGGAGCCGAACTCCCCCATGTCGGTCACCCACTGGGGCAGGTCTCCGCCGTCACCGAGGCTGGCTGAAATCGCCGCCACGGCAGACCGAGCCACCGTCACGAAGAGGAGCTCTGGCTGAGAACTCGACAGCTCCACGGCGCGTACCGTGGCCTCATGGGCCTTGATGTGGTCAGGGTGGCCGTAGACGCCGTGTCGGTCGTAGGTCACGACGACATCGGGATGGTGGCGGTCGATCTCTCCGGCGAGTTGGTGCGCAACGACGTCGAGGGGTTGGCGGACGAAGGCCTCGGGCCAGGAGTTGACCTCCCAACCCCGCATCCCGGAGTCGTAGTAGTCCAAGGTGACGAGGTGATCAACACCGAGCGTCGCCACTGAGTCGCGAAGATCGCCCTTTCGTTGCACCGCGGTCGCTGCTGGATCGTGCCCCTCGGTACCGACTTCGACGTGGCCGGGTGAGTAGCCCCATCGCCCATCCGTGCAGCAGATCACCCCGGTCCACGCACCGAGTGCGTGTTGGCGAGCGAGCAGGCCGCCGGTGAAGAGCGCCTCATCGTCAGGGTGGGCGTGGATGCAGAGTACTGATGTCGCCATCGTTAGTGGCCTCCTCCCGTCAGTGTGACGGATTTCACGAACAACATGATGATCGAGATCACCATGTAGGCGCCCATCGCGTACATGGTGATCCGGCGTGGCACCGACCACTCCGGTCGGTCGAGGAGCGCCGCTGGCGGCATGCGCCACAGTTCGCGCCGACCGTCGTACTCCACCGGCGAGCGCGGGTTCCGCCGACGGTAGAGGAGCAGACTCACGACGACGACCACAAATCCAATGCCGAGGACCCACGCGAAGACCTGCAGGAGCGCAACGACGTCGAGGTGGGGGAAGATCGTCGTGAAGGTCAGCAAGAACGACAGGACGAACAGCACGGCGATGACGAGGCCGGCGACCAGGTTGAGCCAGGTCTTGTTCACCCACGGGCCGAGTACGCCGCGGTCGTTGCACAACAACAACAAGAAGATGGTCGATGCCGGTAGCAAGATGCCGGCCAGGGCCTGCACCGCGGTCACGATCAAACCGAGCGGTGCGCCGGGAATGAGGATGAGGAAAGCGGCGAGTCCGACGAGCGCCGCGAAGGTCGCGTAGAACGCCTTCGCATCTCGCCAGCCGTTGTTGAGTGAGACCGACACCGTCAAGACATCGCCAACGGCGTAGGACGTGGTGAGCGTGACTGCAGCGGCGCCGATGAGCGACGCGTTGAACAGCACCAGTGCGAAGAACGCTCCCGCCAACCGAGAGACGTGGTGGGCCAACGCGTTGGCGACACCGAGACCATCGGTGAAGTGGCCAGCGGTGGCGGTTCCCGCAGTTGCTGCAGCAACCGTCGAGACGAGCAGGATCGCTGCGCCGACCACCACCAACGAGCCGAGGAGGGTGTCGACCCGCTCGTAGTTGACGAAGCGAGTGGTGATTTTCTTGTCGACGATGTTGGACTGCTGGAAGAACAGCTGCCAGGGGGCAATCGTGGTCCCAATGATGGCGATGATGAGGAGCACCGAGGTCGACGTCGCTCCCCCGTTGATGTGCGGTGTCACCAGCGAATGCCCCATGGCGTGCAGGGAGATATGGGACTGGAATGCCAACGGGATCACGAGGAAGTTGGCGATGACGAAGACGAACATGAAGCGCTCCCAAGAGCGGAAGCTTCCCGTTGCCGTCATGAGGACGAGGCCGACTGCAGCGACCGGTACCGAGAGGTACTTCGAAATCCCGAAGTACTCGAGGGAGAGTCCAATCCCAATGAACTCAGTGGCGATCGTGAGGAAGTTGAGGAGGAACAGGTCCCCTGCGGAGAACCATGCCCACCCTCGGCCGAACCGCTCTCGGATGAGCTTGGCGTGGCCGACACCGGTAATGGCTCCGAGGCGGACCACCATCTCTTGGTTGATGACGAGCACCGGGATGAGGAGGGGGAGGACCCACAGCAGCGAGTAGCCGAAATCCTGCCCTGCCTGGGAGTAGGTCGAGATGCCACCGGCGTCGTTGTCGCCGACCATGACAATGAGCCCGGGTCCGAGAATCGCGAAGAACGTGAGGAGCCGCCGCTTCCAGGTTTGACGCTCGCCCATGGTGACTTCAGTGATTGAGCCGAAGGCCCCATGGATCGGGGTGTGATGATGGTGGTGGTGCTGGTCGTGTTCACTCCCCATGGGTCCTCCTCTCGATCAATCGTGCGGCCAGTCCGTGTCATGCCCGGCCGATCGAGGGGCGACCTCAGTGGTCGCTGGAGATCAGCGCGAGACCATCCTCCAAGACGCCGTGCGTCTCGGAGGGCGAGATTGATGGGGGCCGCTGTCGTCGCTCGTCGAGCGACTCCGGTCCAAGGTGCGGTAGCGAACGACGGTGGTCCTCATGCTTGGTCCTCGTCGCTGGCGAGGTCACGGCGCCAACCTTGCGGCAAGAGCACGTCGATCACATCGTCAATGGTGACAACCCCGACCACCATCTTCGTGGCCCGGTCGAGGACCGGGATCGCCATGAGATTGAAGTCCGACAACTTTCGTGCCACTTGGTCGAGGTCGTTGTCGACGTAGACCTTGGCGGCGTTGGGACGCTGCACCGTCGTGATCAGACTCGCCGGGTTCGCCCGGATGAGGGCGACTGGCGTCACTTGGCCAACGGGAAGTCCACCGGCATCGACGACGAAGATCAACTGCAGGCTCTCATGCGCCGCGCTCGAGGTGCGGATGGCGTCGAGGGCGTCTGCCACGTTCGCGGTCTCGGGCAGCACGATGAAGTCGGGGCTCATGACGCCACCGGCGGTGTCGGGGTGGTAGCTGAGGAGGTTGCGGACCTTCTGACGTTGCGGTGCAGGCAGCAGCTCGAGCACGGCCATGCGCCGCTCTTGGTCAACGGCCGCGATGAGGTCGGCCGCCTCGTCGGGTGCCATGCGGCTCATGAGGCGAGCGGCTTCGACATCGGATCGAGAGTTGACGAACTCTGCTTGGTGCTCAACGTCGAGCTCTTCGAAGACATCAGCCTCGAGCTCTCGGTCGGCGCCAACGGCTTCGATGATCTCCTCGCCTTCTTCGTGGGACGCTGCTTCGACGAGGTCGGC
Source organism: uncultured Actinomycetes bacterium (assembly GCA_903870905.1). Lineage (GTDB taxonomy): Bacteria > Actinomycetota > Acidimicrobiia > Acidimicrobiales > RAAP-2 > CAIQEU01. The sequence continues at coordinate 17,512 of CAIQEU010000011.1, forward strand.
GATTTGGGCGGGGTGGAGTTTCGCCAACTTGCGGTAGGGAATCCGAAGGCGAGCGGAGGGGACGTGGCCCACGAATGGCTCGATGGACTCCCAGTCCACGAGCGCCTTCGGGTGGATGTGGCTCGAGAGTCGTCCTGGGAGCAGGCGCCGGAGCAGCGGGCGACGTCCAGCATCGACGCCGACCACTTCCCACGTGCCATCCACCTGGGCGAGTTCGATCTCGTTGGCGGTGATCAGGCGTCCACCCACCAAGTTGATGAGGTGGCGGGCCATCAGGTCCTTGGCGAGCAGCAACTCACCAGGTCGCCGCTCGAACTTTCGGAGATCGACCCGTTCAGCAGCGAAGACGACGCGGTTCGGGCTCAACTGCGCAATCTTGGCGATCTTCACGAAGAGCTCTCGGCCCCCAATCCGAACGATGAGCCCGGTGATGGGAGGGTGTGCCGCGGTGCCGACTCGAACGATGACGTCAACGACCCGGCCGATTCTCCCACCATCACGGTCGACGAGAGGCGCTCGCACGAGGCTGGAAACGTGAGTGAGTTCTAGGGCCACGCGCACTCCTTCCTCGGTTCACTTCGATGCTCAGGCTACCCGACCGCACTGACCATCCCCCTGACATCTGCGTGACGAACAGATGTCCTCGCTAGGGTTCTGAGAGATCGAGGAGGGTGTCATGGACTACGTGCAACTTGGTGAGAGCGGACTCAACGTCTCGAGACTCTGCCTCGGCATGATGAGCTACGGCGATCACTCGGACCGACCCTGGGTGCTCGACACCGACGCGGCCCGACCCTTCGTGGCTGCGGCGTTGGAAGCAGGCATCACCTTCTTCGATACCGCCGATACCTACTCTGCTGGCCAGAGTGAAGTCACAACTGGTCGACTGCTCCGGGAGATGGTAACCCGAGAGGAAGTGGTCGTTGCCACCAAAGTCTTCATGCCAATGTCGAAGGGCAACAACGGCTGGGGGCTCTCTCGGAAGCACATCTTCGACGCCATCGATGCCTCGCTCACGCGCCTCAACATGGACTACGTCGACCTCTACCAAATCCACCGGTTCGACCCCCGAGTCCCCGTCGAAGAAACCATGGGCGCGCTGAACGAGGTCGTGCGCTCAGGCAAGGCCCGCTACATCGGTGCGTCGTCAATGGCAGCATGGCAGTTCCAGAAGATGCAGTTCGCTGCCGAGCGGGCCGGTGGTGTGAGGTTCATCTCGATGCAGAACCACTACAACCTCATCTACCGCGAAGAAGAGCGCGAGATGATCCCGCTCTGCATCGACAGCGGCATTGGCGTCATCCCGTGGAGCCCACTCGCACGCGGCATGTTGGCTGGCAACCGAGACCGCGGTGGCGTGCGGTCAACGACGCGGGCCGAGACCGACGGGTTCGCTGACGTGCTCTACACCGACGATGACTTCGCCGTAGTGGACGTGGTGGTTGACCTCGCCGCTCGACGCGGCGTCCCCGCCGCTCAGGTCGCCTTGGCCTGGCTCCTCGCGCAGCCTGGGGTCTCAGCACCCATCATCGGGGCGACCAAGCCTCACCACTTGAGCGACGCCATCGCCGCACTCGACCTCACCTTGACGAGCGAAGAGCTCCAAGCGCTGGCTGCGCCCTACCTCCCCCACCGCGTCCTCGGACACTGAGGCGTCTCAGGTCTGGAGGCCCACCACGAAGGGGCTGAGGGCACTGAAGGCTTCCGCGTAGTCGACGCCACCATCGAGGGGGCGGAGCACGAACTTCGAGCACCCCTCAGCAATGAAGCGCTCGAGGAGCACGGGAACCTCGTCGAGGGTTGACGGGATGACATCGGCGAGCACTCGACCCTTCAAGCGGCTCGCCATGGAGTCCTCGAGGCCTTCGGGATAGCCGTGGGCGAAGTAGCCGAGGGAGACCCCGAAGTGCTCCTCGCTGATCGCACGACCATGGAGTGCTGCTTCTCGCTCAATCACCACTCGACCGCTCGCGACCTCTTCGGGCGTGCACAGGGACGGCAACCAGCCATCCCCGACGCGACCACAGCGCAGCAGGGAGTTGGAGGCCGTCCCACCGAGCCACACCTCGAGCGGGTGTTGCACCGGCGTGGGTCGCACGGTCACGTTCGTGAAGGTTCCCGCTGGTCCATCGTGGGTCACACTCGCGCCACTCCACAGCTGACGGAGAACCCCGAGGACCTCTTCGAGCACGGGACCAGCATTGCGCGGGTCCAACCCAATCGCCGATGGCTCGGCACCGGTCGTGAGACCGGGAACGGCCGTGACGAGGAGTCGCCCGCCGCTCACGACGTCGAGCGATGCCAATCGCTTGGCGAGACGGATCGTGTTCGTTCCGGTGAACAGCACGGTGGTGCCGAGTTTGAGGCGTGGCGCCGTCGCAGCCAGCACGGCGAGGGCCACGACGGGATCGAGAACTGGTGACGCCAGGACCTCGGGGAGCCAGATCGAGTCGAATCCCCCACTCGACACCGCCTGGGCAACCTCGTGCAGCGCTTCGAGGGTCGTCGGCGCAGCGCCGATCCCAATGCGGATCTTCACCGGCGGACTGGTGCTGTCTCAATCGCCGCAACCGCTCGCTCAATGCCGGCATCGTCGACGTCGAGGTGGGTCACGAAGCGGAGTTGCCGAGGGGCGATGGTGTCGGCGAGGACGCCGTGGGCGGCGAGGTGCGCCAGGACGGCATCGGTGTTGTCGAGGTGGGCGACGACGAGGTTGGTCGCCGTTGCATCGGCGCTGACCCCTGCGGTCGGCCATGCGGCCTCAATTGCCTCGGCGAGGTAGGTCGCTCGTCGGTGGTCTTCTGCTAATCGGTCGATTCCCTGCTCGAGGCCGATGAGTCCGGCAGCGGCGAGAATTCCCGCTTGACGCATCGCCCCACCGAGACGTTTGCGCTCGACCCCAGATTCGGCGATGAACGCCGCCGAACCAGCCAACATGGACCCCACGGGAGCCCCGAGGCCCTTGGAGAGGCAACTCATCACTGAATCGGCAGGCGCAGCGAGTTCTGCCGGGCTGATCCCCGACGCCACCGACGCGTTGAACAGCCTGGCTCCATCGAGGTGGATCTTCAGCCCTGTTGCGGCGTCAGCGACGGCCATCAGGCGGTCTCTGGTCCAGATAGCCCCACCAGCTGCCATGGACGAATTCTCCATGCACAACAGACTCGCTGCGGCATGGTGGTGCGCCTCACCCGCTCGCTGTGCAGTGATCTCGGCAGCATCGAGCATTCCGTCGCTGTCGTCCAATGTGGCGAACTGTACCGATGCGTTCCTGCCCGCCGCGCCCATTTCGTAGAGGACCACGTGGGCCCGCCGGCCAGCCAGCACGACGTCGCCGGGCCGGGTGTGGACCCGGATGGCGATCTGGTTCGCCATGACCCCAGAGGGGACGAAGATCGCTGCTTCTTTCCCGACGAGTGCGGCGTAGCGAGCTTCGAGCGCCCTGACCGTCGGATCCTCCCCGAAGCCATCGTCGCCAACGACGGCGGTGGCCATTGCCTCACGCATGGCAGCGCTCGGTCGGGTGACGGTATCGGAGCGGAGGTCGACGATGGAGTCCATGCCCCGACACTACCGAGGCCGGGGCCGATGCAGCCGAGGTTGGAACCTAGGCTGAGCGCATGACCTCTCTCCCTCCGTCCATCCCAGACGCTGGCGTGCACCTCGCCCTCGGCATCTCCGTCGTTACGGCCACTCCAGATCGTGTCGTCGTGAGCGTTCCGGTCACGAGTACGGTGCACCAGCCGTTCGGCATTCTCCACGGAGGGGTCTCCGCGCTGCTTGCGGAATCAGCTGCCTCAATCGGTGGCTCGATCTCGGTACCTGACGGCAAGGTCATCGTCGGCACCGAACTCAACTGCTCGCATCTGCGGTCAATGACGAGTGGCACGCTGACCGCGACCGCCACCCCTATTCGCAAAGGACGCACGATCCAGGTCTGGGGCATTAATTTGACCGATGAACAGGGACGACAGATCTGCGTTGCACGCTGCAGCCTCGCCGTCATCGATCGACCCGCCGACAAGTAGTTCACGGTCCTGACACCCCTCGTTTCCTGCGTCGCGTGTTAGGTTGCCTGCGTTGTCCTGCCCGTGCGAGCAGGATGCCCCATCATCCATCGACCGCAAACGAGTGCCGACGTCGGCGAACGACACGGCCCTCCGTAGGAGGAATCCCTAGGTGAGTGCACCAACACTCGTGATCTTGGCAGCCGGCCAAGCGAAGCGATACGGCGGCATCAAGCCCCTCGCTCCCATTGGAACGAGTGGGGAGGGCGTCATTGACCTCCTGGCCAACGATGCCCTGTCTGCAGGTTTCACCGAAGCTGTCATCGTCGTCAACCCGACTACCGGGCCCACCATCATTGACCACATCGCCGCCCACTGGGATCGGTCTCGCCTCAACGTGACCTTCGCCACCCAAGACGAGCCGCGCGGCACCGTGCACGCAGTCCTCGCCGCTCGAGCCGCGCTCGGCAACGACCCGGCCATCGCCGTCTCCAACGCCGATGACCTCTACGGTCCAGCAGCACTCCGTTACCTCGCTGACCACCTCACCTCGGGGGCTGGGAATGCCATGGTCGCCTTCGAGCTGGCCCAGACCTTGGTCGGCGAGAGTCCGGTCACGAGGGGAATCTGCCACATCGATGCCAAGGGGATGCTGGTCGGCCTCGACGAACGTCGTGGCGTGCACCGACTCGGTGACGACATTGTCGTCGACGACGGTCGCTCCCCCGACCATCTCCAGCCCGATGCTCCGGTCTCAATGAACCTTTGGGCATTCTCGAGCGAGATGTGGGACATCTTCGAGCACGCAATGGAGGCCCGTCTCCCCGATGAGGCTGAAGTCCTCCTACCGGTCGTTGCCGACCACCTCATCCACGGACGGATTGCGGGAGCGGCTCCGCACCTCTCGCAGTTCACGGTGTTTCGATCCCATGAGCACTGCGTTGGGGTCACCCATCCCGGAGACTTGGAACTCGTTCAGGCGCACATTGCCCACCAAGTCGACGCGGGGCACCGAGTCGCTTCACTGTCTGGATCCCTCTACCACTGACGACGAGGCGTTCTCAGCGCACTGCGACCATGGCGGTTCGCCACACCGAACGCTGGAGCTGTGCACAACCACACAATGCGCTACAGCGGCGTGACGTACGCTGCGGAAATTCCTCCATCGACGAGGAACGTTGACGCCGTGACGAACGAGGCATCGTCTGAGGCGAGGAACGCTGCTGCTGCTGCGATCTCCTCTGGCTCAGCGAAGCGCCCAACAGGGATGTGCACGAGGCGCCGGGCTGCTCGCTCGGGATCCTTGGCGAAGAGCTCTTGGAGCAACGGCGTGTTGACCGGTCCCGGGCAGAGGGCGTTCACCCGGATGCCTTCACGGGCGAACTGCACCCCGAGCTCTCGAGACATCGAGAGCACGCCGCCTTTGGAGGCGGTGTAGGAGATCTGCGACGTTGCTGCGCCCATGAGCGCCACGAAGGATGCAGTGTTGATGATCGATCCACCTCCGCGCTGCTGCATGAGGGGGATGACCGCCTTGCAGCAGAGGTAGACCGAGGTGAGGTTGACCTCTTGCACTCGACGCCAAGCGTCGAGCTCAGTCTCCAAGATGGAGTCATCATCTGGAGGAGAGATCCCGGCGTTATGGCAGGAGATGTCCACTCCCCCATAGGTGGCGACGGCTTCAGCGAACATCTCGGCAACGCCCTCAGGACTCGTGACGTCGGTCTGGACGAAGTGCCCACCGACCCCATCGGCAATAACCATTCCCGCCGTGGCGTCGAGGTCGGCGACGACGACCTTGGCTCCTTCATCGGCGAATCGCTGCGCCATCGCCCGACCGATTCCTGAGGCTGCACCGGTCACGACGGCAACTTTGCCCTCGAGTCGATTCGAGACCACACGCTTCGTCACTGGTGTCACCCTTCTCTCGTGGAAATGAAGACGTTCTTCACTTCCGTGAACTGCTCGAGCGCTTCGGGGCCGAGCTCTCGCCCGATACCCGATCCCTTGAATCCTCCGAACGGCGTCCAGTAGCGGACCGATGAATGGGAGTTCACCGACAAGTTGCCGGAGGTGACGGCGCGGGCGACGCGAATGGCGCGACTCAAGTTCTCCGTCCAGATGGACCCTGAGAGGCCGTAGGGCGTGGAGTTCGCGAGGGCGATGGCTTCAGCTTCGGTGGAGAACCGCTGGACCGTCACGACGGGTCCAAAGACCTCCTCCTGCACGATGCGGTCCTCGTTCGTCTTCGGCAAGACAACGGTTGGCGGGACGTAGAACCCAGGGCCGTCGGGGGCAGTACCAGCGAACGCCACGTCGACGCCGTCGAGGTACGACAGGACGCGGGACCGGTGGCGCTCAGCGATGAGCGGCCCCATCATCGTTGTGGGATCAGAAGGATCACCAACGACCACCGAGCGCACGGCACCTTCGAATCGCTCCATGAACCCCTCGAAGACCGAGTCGTGGACGAGGATTCGACTGCGAGCACAGCAGTCTTGACCCGAGTTGTCGAAGACCCCACCAGGTGCGGCGGCGGCGACTTCGTCGAGGTCGGTGTCGGCGAAGATGATGTTGGCGCTCTTGCCACCGAGTTCTAGGGTGATGCGCTTCATCTGCGTCGCACAGGTCGCCATGAGGTGTGCGCCAACAGCAGTCGATCCAGTGAAGCACACCTTCGCAATCAGCGGATGCGTGGCGAATCGGTGGCCGACCACCGGTCCGTCACCCGGGAGCACGGTGAAGACTCCCTCAGGAATCCCTGCGGTCAACGCCAGTTCGGCGAGGCGCAGCGCCGTGAGTGGCGTCCACTCCGCGGGCTTGAGGAGCACGGTGTTGCCTGCGGCGAGCGCCGGGGCGAAGCCCCAAGCAGCGATCGGCATCGGGAAGTTCCACGGCACGATGATGCCCACGACCCCGAGGGGTTCTCGGAAGGTGAGGTCGAGACCACCAGCGACCGGGATCTGCCGACCGCTCAAGCGCTCGATGCCGCCGGCCGCGTACTCAAGGAGGTCTCGGACGTTGCCGGCTTCCCACCGAGCGTTGCTAGTCGTGTGGCCGGCATTGGCGACTTCGAGCGCAGCGAGTTCATCGAGGTGCGTCTCGACGAGGTCTGCGAACCTCCGAAGGAGCCTCGCTCGATCCCCCGGAGCGAGCGATGCCCACGCTGGCTGAGCGGCTGACGCTGCCTGAATGGCACGATCCGCGTCGTCGAGCGTGGTCGGCTGAATCGTGGCGATGCGCTGAGCGGTCGTTGGGTTGATGATGTCGTGGGCCTGCACGCTCCCATTGTGGTCGCTCCACCACCCACTAGTGGCCATCGTCGACAACTTCCTCGTTTTGGTAGAGGCAACAGGTGGGGTCTAGCCTCTCGCCCGTGACCACCACGCCATCTGCTCAAGGGTTCAACCTCGGAACGGTCTTCACGACCATTGCTGAATCCAACCCCACTCGTGATGCACTCGTCCAAGGCGATCGCCGGTGGACCTACGCCGAGCTCCTCGACCGATCCCGCAAGTTCGCCAACCTGTTGGCCGCCGCATCGCTCGGGGCACACGTCGAGCGAGCAGACCTCGCCAACCACGAGTCGGGCCAAGACCACGTTGCGCTCGCGCTCTACAACTCCAACGCCTACTTAGAAGGCATGATCGGGAGCTACCTCGCCCGGTGCGCCCCCTTCAACGTCAACTACCGCTACGTCGGTGACGAACTCCGCTACCTCTTCAACGACGCCAAGCCCAAGGTTGTCCTCTTCCACGCCACCTTGGCGCCCACGATGGCTGAGGTCATGGCCGACTGCCCATCGGTTGCTCTCTGGCTCCAGGTCGCTGACGACTCCAGCAACGCCGTCATCGACGGAGCCACGGACTACGAGACCGCGCTCGCTGGTGCTTCGACCTCGCAGCTAGCGGTCGTTCCCTCCCCCGACGACCTCTACATCCTCTACACCGGCGGAACCACCGGTATGCCCAAGGGTGTGCTCTGGCGCCAGCACGACATCTACATGAACGCCATGGGCGGCCGGAAGATCGGCACCTGGGAAGAGGTCACGAGCTACGACGATGTGCGCCACAACGCCACCAATGGCTTCGGGTTAAAGGTCCTCCTCCTCCCGCCCCTCATGCACGGTGCGGCACAGTGGACCAGTTTCATCATGATGGGCGATGGGGCGACGCTGGTACTCCCCACCCACACCAACCACCACGACCCCATTGACATTCTCCGCACCATTGAGCGAGAGCGCATCAACACCTTCAACACCGTGGGTGACGCCATGGTTCGACCGCTCCTCGACGAACTCGGACGAGCCTCCTACGACACCTCGTCGCTGCTGGCCATCGCCAACGGTGGAGCGCCGCTGACGGCGGCGATGAAGGACCGGATGAAGGCGACGATGCCGAACGTCATCATCTCAGACTCCGTTGGTTCCTCAGAGACCGGTGCTCAGATGTTCTCCAACTCCTCCAAGGGCGCAACGCAGGGACAGTTCATTCCCGGACCCGGTGCAGTGGTGATCTCCGACGACCTCACCCGACTGCTCGAAGCAGGTGACCCAGAGATTGGATGGCTCGCCCAGAGTGGCTGGGTCCCGCTCGGCTACCTCGGCGATGCAGCGAAGACCGCTCGCACCTTCCCCGTCATTGACGGCGACCGCTTCGCCGTCCCGGGCGACCGAGCCCGACTCCTCGACAGCGCTGAGATTGAGTTGCTCGGACGCGACTCGGTCACGATCAACTCCGGCGGTGAGAAGATCTTCGCCGAAGAAGTTGAAGGCGCCTTGGCTGGTCACCCGGCGATTGCCGACGTGGTCGTTGCCGGCCGGGACTCTGAGCGATGGGGCTCCGAGGTCGTCGCGGTGGTTGCCTTCAAGCCAGGTCTCAGCGCCTCGTTCGATGAACTGGTCGAATTCGCTGCGCAGCACATCGCTCGTTACAAGTTGCCGAAGGACGTGATCCTCACCGAGCGGGTGACCCGCAGCCCCTCCGGCAAGGCTGACTACCGCTGGGCCAAGGAACAGGCGACCACCGGGGCATCCATTCGCTAATCCAGCCGCCGGATGAGGATCACGCGGGAAGCATCGTCGTGGAGTCCGCCTGCTCGTTCCTCGGCAACGAGCGCGGCGAGCTCTGGGCCGAAAGCACTGCTCGGAAGATCGTCGAATCCCCTCTGGCGATACCAGGGCGCGTTGAACGAGACCTCCTCGTAGGTCGACACCGTGAGTGATGGAGAACCTGCGGCGCTCGCCGCCTCGGCGGCGGCCTCGAGGAGCGAGGAGCCAAAGCCTCGACCCTGCGCAGCAGCGCGCACGTAGAGGCCCTCGAGATGGGCCACCCCATCGAGATGCACGACCATCACCACGCCACGGAGTGGAACCCCCACGCCGAGCGCCGCCAGTTGATTCGGGGTCTCACTCCAGCGCCGGGTCGAGGTGAACGCACCGAGCGACGTCTCGTCAAATCTCAAAAGCGCATCACGCTCCACCGCACGGAACCTCAAGCGCCCGAGGGATCCGAGGGGGCGAACGGTGGCCACCTACTTCACAGTGATCGACCAGTACCCGCCGTTGTTGAAGGCGAGGTAGTAGGCACCGGTGGTCGGCACCTTGGAGGTGATGACCTCGTAGACCCGACCAGTGCCCACCAGCGCGGTCGTTCCCGGCGCTCCGTCGGTGGGCAAGAACACGATGTTCGAGTCCTGCGAGATCGTCGGCACCACGACGGCCAAGAACTTCGAGGTCGGGGCCACATTGAAGGGCCCAATCACTGCGGCACCGGTGCCGGTGTAGAACGACGTTCCCGACACAACGGGTTCGTTGCGTGGCTGGGTAATGGTGACATCCCAATCGAAGTCCGCCGCTACGGTCAGGCCGTAGGTGCCTGCTGGCAACGTGAGGCCGAGAACACCTTTGTAGGCCGCCGTTGCATTCACGAGGACTCGGTTGGGCGCTCCAGCCTCGGTGAGGGCGACCGCGAAGTTCGCCGCGCACTTGCAGTGCATCTGGAAGATCGTCACGCCGCCCACCAGGCTGAACGTCTTGGTGGTGGCGGTTCCGCTCCCGCTGAAGTGAATGGGAGTGATTTGTCCAGATCCCGAGCCTGGAAGCGGGAAGGTGGTCGATGTCACCACCTTGGACGTCGCTGATGGCGTTGACGTGGTCAACTGCGAGTTGATGACGAGGGCCACGACGGCGAGACCAATGACCGCGACGGCCAGGCGTTGTGGCCAGCGACGGGGCTGCTCCCACGCCGCCCAGTCAGGATCGTAGAAGCGGGGACTCTGCGGATCCCGCGACGGCGGGAGATCCGTTCGCTTCCGAAGAGGTTTCATAGCCTCATACCCTACTCATGCAGGAGGAACGTTACGATACGGTGCCGCGACAAGTCCGTAAACTGCTCTCAGGAGATTCAAACTGCTGCTGGTGGAGGTGAAGGGAATCGAACCCTCGACCTCTACATTGCGAACGTAGCGCTCTGCCAACTGAGCTACACCCCCAGCAAAAGAGCAGCCTAGCCCGGCTGGCCAGTGCGTCGGTCAGAAGCCCGTCGCCGCTTCGTGCCAGTCGTCGATGGCCTCCGGCCGTGGGTGTACCACCCTGCGGTGCTCGGGTGCCTTCACCGAGAGGACCACCAGGGCGCCGAGGTAGGCCATGAAGCACAATCCCGTCACCCCAGCCGCTCCGATCGCGAGTGTGCTCCCCGTGAAGACGGCGACGCCGGTGACGACCACCGCGCTGAGGCCCAAACCAAGCAGCATGTTGCGTCGCCGGAGCGCTGCTGCGCGACGGCGGCGTCGTGCAGGATTTCCTGCCGACGGAAGACCACTGCGGACCGGCACTCGGTCGAAGCATGCGCCAGAGTCTTCGTCGACATAGGGATCGGCGGCGTCATCCACCCCACTGACGGGTCGGAGGAGGACGAGTTCAGGGCGACGAGCGGAGAACGCCTCGCTCGATCGATCGAGGAGATGGAGCGAATCGTGGAAGGTGTCGATTCGGTCGACGGCGCGGTAGTCCCGAACCCGACGCACCACGATGGGGGTGAGCACCGCAATCCACAAGAGGGCCAGAATGGGCAGAACCACGGTGGTTGGCATGGCGGTTCCCCCCTTCGCTCACTTCGAGCAACCTACCTTCGCGAGGGGAAAATGTGGTGGATCCTCAGCGCAGCGCGTGGGCCCCAAAGCGTCCGTCTGTGGTGGTCACGGTGAGGGGAAGGTTGAAGCACGTGCTGATCGTGGCTGACGTCATGACCTCAGCAATGGGCCCTGCCGCCAGTAGCTGCCCAGAGCGCAGCACGAGGGCGTGGGTCATCGAGCGAGGGATCTCTTCCACGTGGTGGGTGACGAGCAGCATCGCTCGGTCCGGGTGGTCGTGCGCGAGGGCATCGAAGCGTCCGAGGAGACGCTCACGAGCGCCGAGGTCGAGTCCTGCGGACGGTTCATCGGCGAGGAGGAGAGGAGGATCAGCGAACAGTGCTCGGGCGAGGAGGACCTGTTGCCGCTCGCCGTCGGAGAGGGCGCCGAGACGGTGGTCCGCCAGTGCACCGACACCGACCCGTTCGAGCGTGGCTCGAGCGGCGTCAACCTCCGTGGTCGTCGTGGTCCGCCACCATGGCTCGAGCGAACCGTCGAGTCCACCAATGACCACGTCGAGCGCCGACAGGTCCGTGCGCAGTTGCCGGGTCAGCGCGCTCGACACGAGGCCGATCCTCGCCCGTAGCTGGCGAAGGTCGACGCGACCGACTCGTTCGCCGAGGAGATCAACCCTGCCGGACGTGGGCAGGAGGCGCGCCGCGCAAATGGTGAGGAAGGTGGTCTTCCCCGAACCATTCGCCCCGAGCACCACCCACCGCTCGCCGACGCCTATGGCAAGGTTGTCAATGGCCAAGATGGTTCGGCCGTCGCGAACGACCGAGAGGTCATGGACGGCTATGACCGAAGCCGTCATTCGTGGAGTCCACACTCCACTTTGCCCGTGCCTGACCATCGCCCAGCTCGGGGATCCTCGTCCGGGGCGGTCGGTCGAGTCGTCGGCGCGCAACCAATCGATCGGTAGCCCTGCGACATAAGGGGATGGGTGAGGAGGTTGTGGTCAGCCTCGTAGGTGGCGATGTCCTCGTCGGTCCAAGTCGCCATGGGGTTGAGCTTCACGAGGCCGAAGTTGTGGTCGTAGCTCACAATGGGGGCGGCAGTCCTCGTGGTCGCGTCGACGCGCTTCAGCGCCGTGATCCATGCCGCCTTGCCAGCAACGGCAGCTTTGAGGGGTCCAACCTTCCTCCGCTTGCAGCACTCATCCGTCCCACACGGCCAGGCTGCAGCATCCGGTCCCGGGTGTGTCACCGTCAGGTTGAGGTCGTAGTGGGCTCGAACCTGCTCGACGAAGGCGAGGGTCTCGGGGAAGTGCGCCTCAGTGTCGAGGAAGACCACCTCGACCGTCGGCGCAATGGCCACGGCGAGATCCACCAGCACGATGTCTTGGAACGAGCAGGCGATAGCGAGGTCATCGCCGAACTGCTCGACAGCCCAGCGCAGCACCTTGGAGGCTGGTGCGGTCTCAAACCCTGCCGAGATCGCCGCTAATTCTGCTTCGGTGAAGCTGACGGTCATCGCTCGTGCTCCTTCATCCGCACTCGGCGGCATCGCTTTCCCTACAACTCTGACTAAGATAGTCAACAATCAACGGATGCCCCTGCGCGTCCTCGCTTCGAGGAGTTTTGCCGCCATCGTGACCGCTCAAGAGACGACCGTCCATCGGCCGAAGGACGCCCATGGGGTCCACCATCTCGACCTCCTCGAGAGTCAGGCAATCTTCATCCTCCGAGAGGTGGCTGCCGAGTGTGAGCGACCCGTCCTGCTGTTCTCAGGCGGCAAGGACTCAGCCGTGCTCTTGCACTTGGCCGTGAAGGCATTCCGTCCGGCAGGTTTCCCGTTCCCGATGATGCACGTTGACACCGGCCACAACTTCCCCGAGGTGTTGGCCTTCCGTGACCACATGGTCGAAGTGCTCGGCGAGCGCCTCATCGTGGCGTCGGTCCAAGACTCGATCGATCGAGGTCGGGTTGCCGATCCCGGCGAGAACGGGTCACGCAACCGACTCCAGACCACCACGCTGCTCGACGCCATCACCGAGCACAAGTTCGATGCCGCCTTCGGTGGTGCTCGACGGGACGAGGACAAGGCTCGAGCCAAAGAACGGGTGCTGTCGTTCCGAGACGCGTTCGGCCAGTGGGAGCCTCGAAAGCAGCGCCCGGAACTGTGGCACCTCTACCAAGGCAAGGTCCTCCCTGGCGAGCATCTGCGCGCCTTTCCCCTGTCGGACTGGACCGAACTCGACGTGTGGCAGTACATCGCACGTGAGCGCATTGAACTGCCGTCGATCTACTACGCCCACGAACGTGACGTCGTCGAACGCGACGGCATGCTGCTCGCCGTGAGCGAGTTCGTCCACCCGAGAGAGGGCGAGGCGGTGCAGCGCCTCTCGGTCCGCTTCCGCACCGTGGGTGACGCCACGTTGACCGGAGCGGTTCGCTCAACCGCCACCACGGTTGACGAGGTCATTGCTGAGGTGGCTGGCTCCACCGTGTCCGAACGTGGCGCCACTCGAGGCGACGACAAGTTCTCTGAAACTGCCATGGAAGATCGTAAGCGCGAGGGGTACTTCTAGTCATGACTGAACTCCTCGATCCCACCACCTCGAGCCTGCTGCGCTTCGCGACCGTTGGCTCGGTCGATGATGGCAAGTCGACGCTGATCGGCCGCCTCCTCGTCGACACCAAGCAGCTCTTCGACGACCAGCTCGACGCCGTTGCCGAGGCATCGATTCGTCGTGGCACCGGTGACGTCGACCTCTCCTTCGTGACCGATGGCCTCCGAGCTGAGCGCGAGCAGGGCATCACCATCGACGTGGCGTATCGGTACGCATCGACGCCAACCCGCAAGTTCGTCATCGCCGACTGCCCCGGGCACGTGCAGTACACCCGCAACATGGCAACCGGCGCCTCGACCGCTGACCTCGCCCTCGTGGTCATCGACGCCCAGTCGGGCCTCAAGGAGCAGACGCGGCGCCACTGCTGCATCGCTGCGCTCCTCGGCGTCTCAGAGTTCGTGGTCTGCGTGAACAAAATGGACCTCATCTCGTGGGACGAGGGAGCGTTCAGGACCATCGCCGCTCAAGTGGCAGCGTTCACCGAACACCTCGGCGTGCGCTCGACCACCGTGATCCCGATCTCTGCGCTCCTCGGCGACAACGTTGCCGAACGCTCCAGCTCGACCCCGTGGTTCGACGGACCAACCGTCCTCGAGGCACTCGAAGGTGCAACTGCAGGGAACTGGGCAGGCGCCGGCATCCACCGCACCACTGGCCGGCTTCCGGTGCAGTGGGTCATCCGCCAGGTCGGCGAGCGTCGCTCCTACGCCGGCATGGTGACCGGAGCTCCACTGTCCAAGGGCCAAGAAGTGGTCGTGCTCCCCCTCGGACAGCGCACCACCATCACGAAGATCGAGACCTACGACGGCGAACTCGAGACGGCTGAGCCCGGCATCTCGGTGGCCGTGCACCTAAAGGGTGACTTCGACGTCACCCGAGGAGAGTGCATCGCCGCAGTCGAGAACCCCCCGATGGTGACGTCAACGCTCGAGACCACGGTCTGCTGGTTCGGCGCCCAACCCTTGCGCGCCGGTGACCGACTCCGGATCAAGCACACCACGCAAACCACCCTCGCCCGGGTGACTGCTGTGGACGCCGTGGTGGACATCAACACCTTGACGCTCACCCCTGCAACGGAACTCGTCGAGAACCAGATCGGCGTTGTCCACCTCCAGACCGCTGCACCCCTCGCCGTCGACCCCTACGCCGCCAACCGCATGACGGGATCGTTCGTGTTGATCGACGAGCGTGATCACGCCACGGTGGCCGCAGGTCTCGTCGGCCTGCCGCAGATCCTCGCCTGAGGACTCTGAGCTCAGCCTGGCTGGATCACCATCACCACAGCGGCGAGGGCGATGACCACGCCGACGGCACGACCCATGGCTGCGGTTCGCTTGGCCGCAGCGACGACGCCACCCCAGGACCCGTCGAGGTTGGCACGGATCGACGCTTCTCCCTTGAGCACGCCGACTTCAAGGTGGGCGATGGCGATGATCCACAGCACGAGTCCGATGATGACCCATACGTCGCTCGCCCGGACCGAGCCCCGAGAGCTGGCGATGAGCAGACCGCCACTGATCGGGACGAGGTAGAGCAGGCGGGAGAAGATCACCGACGCAGTGCCGTAGTAGCGCCGCTGGACGTCGGTCATCGCTGCTCCGTCTGGGAGCGACGCCAAGATCCTGGCCTCGCGGACGGCCATGGCCACCTGCAAGAGCGCGACCACGGCGATGAGGACGTGGACGACAAGCAGCGTTGCGTAGAGGGGTGAGGTGTCAACGGCTGCGATCACCATTCCATTGTTGCCGAACGCCGCAGCATCTCCGATACTCTCTCCACAGGACCACCTCAGGCTGGAGCAGCGACATGGCGACCGAACTCAGACTCGACCCGCTCAACGGGCGGTGGGTGGCCATCCGCCCAGAGCGAGCTCTGCGTCCTGATGCGTTCGTCCTGCGGACGCCATTCACCACCGACGCAGCCGATTCCTGCCCCTTCTGCCCAGAGAGCTTCGATGGCGAGGTCGTCGTCGATGAGACGACCGATGCCGACGGACACTGGCAGAGCCGAGTCGTTGCGAACCGCTACCCGGCGTTTGACTCCGATGCCCCGTTCGTCTCAGTCAACAAGGGCCCGGTCTTCACCGAAGCAACTGCCGGTGGCGTCCACGAGGTCTTGATCTTCACTCCCGACCACAACCGATCCCTCGACGCCATGGACGACGGCGAGATTGAGAACATCATGGCGCTCTTGAAGCGCCGTCTCGTCGCCCACGCCTCGCAATCGAACCTTCGCTACACCCAGGCAATCATCAACTCGGGTCGCGAAGCCGGTGCGTCGATCGAGCACCCACACGGGCAGCTCATGGGGATTTCCTTCGTGCCTCGCGACGTCGCCGAGGAGCAAGCACGGTTCTCCCAGTTCGTGGCTGGGTGCCTCCTCTGCACGGCAATTGAAGCAGAGTCGACCTCAGGTCGACGCACCGTGCTCTCCAGTGATGCCGCCCTCGTGGTTGCCCCCTACTGGTCAGGTGTCCCCTACGAGATGCTGGTGCTCCCTCGCCACCACGCCACGCACCTCCACACCGAGTCCGACGCGGTGCTGACTGGCGTCGGCCTGGCGCTGCGCGACGCACTGCGGGCACTCAAGGCGGCCATTGGCGACGTTGCCTACAACGTCGTCGTGCACTCGGCCCCCTACCTCCACGGTGAACCCTTCCACTGGCACATCCACCTGTTCCCGAAGGCCACCACCCGCGCCGGCTTCGAACTCGGCACTGGCGTCTCGATCAACGTGGTGAAGCCCGAGGATGCTGCCGAAGTGCTGCGGAACGCAGCGACGGTCTAAGCGTCTCCGAGCAACATCGCCGCAGCTCGGTAGGGGTCGATGACCCCGGCGGCAACGTCGGCCATCGTCGCGCTGTAGCGATCCGACGCCCGCAGGTCCGCGACTTGTCGCTCAACCATCGCTGCGACGACGCGAGCGAGGAAATCGTCGAGTCGACCAGCGCGTTGGGACTCTAAGAGGTGGTCACGCTCGAGGTGGGCTCGGTGGAGGGCAACCTGCTCCCAGAGGTCTTCGGTGCCCGCACCCTTCGCGGCCACGGTCTCGACGATCGGGGGCCGCCACGTACCGAGCGAGGAGAGATCGAGCATCTGTTCGAGGTCCCGTCGAGCTTCCTTCACCCCAGGGCGATCGGCCTTGTTGATGACGAAGATATCGGCGATTTCCAGGAGACCTGCCTTGTTGGCCTGCATCGAGTCACCCCAACCAGGGTTCATGACGACCACCGTCGTATCCGTCGCTCGTGCGACGTCGACCTCCATCTGGCCAACACCCACGGTCTCGACGAGCACCACCGGCATCCCCGCAGCACCGAGCGTGCGGATGGCATCGGGCACAGCGAGCGAGAGTCCACCGAGGTGTCCTCTCGTGGCCATGGAGCGGATGAACACGGTGGGGTCCGTGGCGTGTTCTTGCATGCGCACCCGGTCACCGAGGATCGCCCCGCCGGTGAACGGTGAAGAGGGATCAATGGCGAGCACCGCGACTTGGTCGAGCGGCGCTGCCTCGCCGCCAGCAACCGCTGGCCACCCGGTCCGCACTGTCGTGATGAGGCGATCCGTCAGCGTCGACTTGCCTGCACCTGGCGCTCCGGTCAGCCCAACGGTGTAGGGGATGGGTGCTCGGTAGCTGAGGGCGGCGACCGCTTCGGAGTCCGCTCCCCCACGTTCCACCATGGTGAGGAGTCGGGCCAGTGCCACGCGGCTGCCCTCCACCGCTTCGGCCATCAAGACCTGAGGATCTCGAGAGAGTTGCCCTACCACCGCTCCACCTTGCCGCCGAGGGACGCGAGGGTCCCCGGCAAATCTTCGTAGCCACGATCGACGTGTCCGTCATCGTCGATCACCGTCTCGCCATCGGCCACCAAGCCAGCCAAGAGCACCGCAGCACCGGCCCGGATGTCGTGGCTCTTCACCCGAGCACCAGAGAGCAGATCGCAACCCCTGATCACGAGGTGATGCCCGTCGGAGCGAATATCGGCACCCATGCGTCGAAGTTCGTCGACGTAGCGGAAGCGCCCGGCGAAGAGGTTCTCGGTGACGAAGGAGACCCCGCTTGCAATCGAGAGCGCAGCGACGAGACAGGGGGTGTAGTCGGTGGCGACACCGGGGTAGGGCAAGGTGGCGAAATCGGTGGCCACCAAGCGCTGCTCCATTGTCGCCGTCACCGTCGAACCGTTGGCATCGATCTGCACGCCGACCTGGTGCAGCTTCGCAAGCAGCATCTCGAGGTCGGATGCAGTCACCCCGTGCACGGTGATCGCTCCTTCGGTCATGGCCACCGCGGTGAGGTAGGTCGCAGCGACGACGCGATCACCGACCACCGCGTGCGTGACCGGCGTCAGCACGTCGACCCCCGTCACCGTGATGCGGCTGGTGCCGGCGCCCTCAATCTTCGCCCCCATGGAGATGAGGAAGTTGGCGAGGTCGACCACTTCAGGCTCACGAGCGGCGTTCTCGATCACGGTGACCCCATCAGCGAGCACGGCGGCCATCAAGAGGTTGTCCGTGGTCGTGTGCGAGGGGAACTCGAGGCCGAGGACGGCACCGTGGAGGCGGCCACCGGCCACCTCGCCGTTGATGAACCCATGGGCGCTCGTGAACGCCGCGCCCATCTCCTCCAAGCCGTGGAGGTGGTAGTCAATGGGCCTCGATCCGAAGTCATCCCCACCGGGCATGGAGACGGTGGCTCGCCCGCATCGAGCGAGGAGGGGTCCGAGCACCACGATCGATGCTCGCATCTTCTCAACGAGCTCGTAGGGCGCAACCACAGACAGGCTGCTCGTGGCTGGCGTGTCGATGGTCAGCTCATGCGGTCCTGACGTCGTCACCTGAATGCCGAGGGCTTCAAGCATCTCGGCCATGATCGCGACATCACGGATCTTCGGAACGTTGGTGAGGACGTGGCGGCCTTCAGCGAGGATCGTGGCCGCCATGAGCTTGAGCACTGAGTTCTTTGCTCCATGGACGACGACATCACCGTCAAGGGGACCACTGCGCTGCACGACGAACCGACTCACCCTCCAAGTATCGCCGACGCCACTGCCCCGCGGGCACGAACGGAGCCCACGACCTCAAGTAGGCTCTGAATGTGCCGAACAACCCACAGGCCCCAGATCGCAACCTCGCCCTCGAACTCGTTCGCGTGACTGAAGCCGCAGCGATTGCGGCCAATCGGTGGATGGGTAGGGGTGACAAGAACGCCGCCGACGGTGCAGCCGTCGAAGCCATGCGTGTGGTCCTCAACTCCATCTCAATGACTGGAACCGTCATCATTGGTGAGGGCGAGAAGGACGAAGCGCCGATGCTGTTCAACGGTGAGGTCTTAGGCGACGGCTCGTCGCCAGAGGTGGACATCGCCGTCGACCCTATTGACGGCACCACCTTGACGGCGCTTGGTCGTGCTGGGGCGCTGTCGGTCATTGCCGTTGCGCCGAAGGGAACCATGTTCAACCCAGGGCCCTGCGTCTACATGGACAAGATCGCCGTTGGCGCTCGCGGCAAGGGCTCCATCGATCTCAACCAAAGCCCGACGTGGAATCTGAACAGTCTCGCGAGTCGCTGTGGCCAGCAGGTCCGAGACTTGACGGCAGTGATCCTCGATCGCCCCCGCCACGCAGAGCTCATCGAAGAAGTCCGGTCCACGGGCGCTCGGATCCGCCTGATCACCGACGGGGACGTTGCCGGAGCGATCTCGGCGGCGTGGGCAGGTTCAGGCGCCGACATCCTCTTCGGCATCGGCGGGACGCCCGAAGGCGTGATCGCTGCGGCCGCGCTCAAGTCTCTCGGCGGAGAACTCCAGGGACGACTCGCCCCTCGAAACGATCAAGAGCGCAGCGACGCCCTGGCTCTTGGCTACGACCTCGACCAAATCCTCACCCAAGACGACCTGGTGAAGGGTGACAACTGCTTCTTCTCCGCCACGGGGATCACCGATGGAGAACTCCTCCAGGGTGTTCGCTTCACCGAGCACGGTGGCTCGACCGAGTCGCTGGTCATGCGGTCAAAATCCGGCACCTCTCGCAAGATCCAGTCGATGCACTCACTCGTCAAGTTGAGTGAGTTCAGCGCAATCGCGTTCTAGAAGCAGCGAACCCGGGCGACGAGGTCACCCGGGTTCACGCACTGCATCGATTGGTTGCTCCTAGACCCGAGCGGTTGCAATCCTGAGTTCAGCTCGAGCGAGATCTCCCTCGAGTGCAGTCCGTCGGGCTGCGGCGGAACCCTCGTCGTCTCCCGGGTTGCTCCCGAGTTGGGCCAGCTCAGCCTCAGCAGCAGCCTTGGCTGCCTCAGCGCGAGGAAGGTCGATCTCACTCACCGGCTCGGCAACCCCAGCCAGGATGGTCACGGTCGTCCCCGGTGCGTCAGCGTTCTCCGCGTCGGCGCCCACGCTCGTTGCCACGTGGAGGAATCCACCGTGGACGACGTAGGAGACGGTCTGCTGCTCGCCCTCGATGGTGACGACACCCGGCACCACGTCTGCCACGAGTTCAGCGTGGAGCGCCATGACGGTGATGAGGCCATCGGAGGTGCGGCACGACACAGCCGTGGCGCGCCCTTCGAAGAGGGCGCGCTCAGGGCAGACGAGGTTGGCGGCGAAGGTCGCCTGCGCCATCAGGCCTCTCCCCGCTCCATCGCTGCGTGCTTGGCGAGGACGTCGTTGACGCCACCGACGTTTAAGAACGCCTGCTCAGGGATGTGGTCGAGGTCACCGCGCAGCAGTGCTTCGAAAGACTCCACGGTCTCTTCCACCGGGGTGTAGATACCGTCGAGGCCGGTGAAGACCTTGGCGACGTACATCGGCTGGGAGAAGAAGCGCTGGATCTTTCGGGCACGGGCCACGGTGACGCGGTCCTCTTCGGAGAGCTCGTCGAGACCGAGAATGGCGATGATGTCTTGGAGCTCGCGGTAGCGCTGCAGCACACCTTGGACCTGACGGGCCACGGTGTAGTGCTTCTGACCCACGATCTCGGGCGCCAAGATGTTCGACGTTGAGGTCAAGGGGTCAACTGCCGGGAAGATACCGAGGGCAGCGATCTGACGGGACAACTCGGTCGTGGCGTCGAGGTGGGTGAAGGTCGTGAACGGCGCCGGGTCGGTGTAGTCGTCAGCGGGGACGTACACGGCCTGGAGCGACGTAATCGACTTTCCACGGGTCGAGGTGATGCGCTCTTGGAGCTCACCCATCTCATCAGCCAGCGTCGGCTGGTAGCCCACTGCCGATGGCATGCGGCCGAGCAGCGTGGAGACCTCAGAACCGGCTTGGACGAAGCGGAAGATGTTGTCGATGAAGAGCAACACGTCTTGGTTCTGCACGTCACGGAAGTACTCGGCCATGGTCAGTGCAGCAAGGGCGACACGGAGGCGAACGCCTGGTGGCTCGTCCATCTGGCCGAAGACCAAGGCGGTGTTGTTGATGACGCCGGACTCTTGCATTTCGAGGAAGAGGTCCGTGCCTTCACGGGTGCGCTCACCAACACCGGCGAACACCGACACACCACCGTGCTTGGTCGCCACACGGGAGATCATCTCCTGGATCAGCACGGTCTTGCCCACACCGGCACCACCGAAGAGGCCGATCTTTCCACCCTGCACGTAGGGGGCGAGGAGGTCGATGACCTTGATGCCGGTCTCGAACATCTGGGCACGAGGCTCGAGCTGGTCGAAGTTCGGGGCCGGACGGTGGATGTCCCAGCGCTCGTCGATGCCGTCGACTTCCTTCACGTCGAGTGGCTGACCGAGCACATTGAACACGTGACCGAGCACGGCGTTGCCGACCGGCACGGTGATGCCTCGCCCAGTGTTGCGGACTGCGGTGCCGCGGAGCAGACCGTCGGTTGGCTGCATGCACACGCAGCGCACCCGGCCTTCGCCGATCTGCTGGGCGACCTCAGCGGTGATGGTCAGCGTCTTGCCGTCGAGCTCGACATCCATCTCCACGGCGCCGTTGATCTCCGGCAGTGCGTGGGGTGGGAACTCGGCGTCGACCACCGGTCCGGCGATAGCGACGACCCGACCCTCCTCGAGGGTGGTGGCGTTGTCTGCAGTCATGGTCATTGCCTCATGCTCCCTTCGCTGGGCGGAGCGCTTCGGCGCCGCCCACGATTTCCATAATCTCGGTAGTGATCGCATCCTGACGTGCCCGGTTCATGGTCCGGATCAGGGTACGAGCGAGTTCTTCAGCGTTCTCGGTTGCCGCAGCCATTGCTCGCTGCTGGGACGCGTGGAACGATGCAGCGCCCTCGAGGAGCGCTGCGAATACTTCAGCCTCAACGGCCTTCGGGGCCAGCTCGGCGAGCAGGTGCTCGACGTCAGGCTCGAAGTCGGTGTAGCCCTCAGCAGCCTTCGCCGCCTGTGGTGCAGCGCCGTCCATGGCGTCCTCTTCGGGTGCCGGCAACGGCAGCAACTGGTTGACGACCACTTCTTGCACCGCAGCCGAGCGATACGCGGTCGACACCAAGATGACCTGGTCGACGTCACCGGCGGTGAACGGCGCAGCGATCGCACCGGCCACTTCACGAGCGTTCTCGAAGACCGGCTTGTCGCTGAATCCCTGGAAGGACTGGTAGACGTCGAAACCACGGAAACGGAAGTAGGCCGGAGCCTTCTTGCCAACGGTCACGAGGCGAATTTCGGCACCAGTGGCCTTCTTCTCGGCCAAGAGCCGTTCCGTTGCTCGCAGCGCCGAGGAGTTGTAGGCACCCGAAAGTCCACGGTCGCCGGCCATGCACACGACGGTGATGACCTTCGGGTTCTCGGGAGTCCCGAGCATCTTGGCGGCGATGGACTTGTTCGCACTCGCTGCCTCGACGATGAGGCGGACCATCCCGTCACGGTAGGGACGGTTGGCGTGGATTCGAGCTTGGGACTTGCTGATCTGGGATGCAGCAATGAGCTCCATTGCCTTGGTGATCTTCTTGGTGGCGTTCACCGACTTAATGCGACGTCGAAGTTCGCGTTCTTGTCCACCAGCCATTGCTATCCCTCCTTCCCGTACTCGTTCGTGGTCTCAGTCATTTCAAGCAGACATCGAGAAACTGTCGAGGAACGCCTGGAGTGCCTTGTCGATCGCTGCGGTGTCGGGCAGGGCACCGGTGGTGCGGATCTGCTCGAGCAGGTCGTTGTGGTTGGCACGGAAGTAGGCGCGCAGTTCCTTCTCGAAGCGGATGACTTCGGGAACGGGAACCGCGTCCACCCAGCCCTTGGTGCCGGCGTAGATCACGATGACCTGCTCCTCGACGGGCAGCGGGGCATTGAGGCCCTGCTTGAGCAGCTCGGTGAGGCGGTAGCCACGGTCGAGCTGGGCCTGGGAGGCCTTGTCGAGCTCGGAACCGAAGGTGGCGAAGGACTCGAGGTCACGGAACTGGGCGAGGTCGATCTTCAAGGTTCCTGCCACGGACTTCATGGCCTTGATCTGTGCAGCCGAACCCACTCGAGACACCGAGTTGCCGACGTTGATCGCAGGACGAACACCGGAGTAGAAGAGGTCGGACTCGAGGAACACCTGACCGTCGGTGATCGAAATCACGTTGGTCGGGATGTACGCCGAGATGTCGCCAGCCTTGGTCTCGATGATCGGCAGGGCGGTCAACGAACCGCCACCGAGCTCGTCGGAGAGCTTCGCCGCACGCTCGAGCAGGCGGGAGTGCAGGTAGAAGACGTCGCCGGGATACGCCTCGCGGCCTGGTGGGCGGCGGAGGAGGAGCGAAACCTGGCGGTAGGCCTCAGCCTGCTTGGAGAGGTCGTCGTAGATGACGAGCGCGTGCTCGCCGTTCTCCATCCAGTGCTGACCCATGGCGCAACCGGCGTAGGGGGCGAGGAACTTGAACGGTGCCGGGTCGCCGGCTGAAGCCACGACGACGGTCGTGTACTCGAAGGCGCCAGCGTCTTCCAAGGTCTTGACCGTCTGGGCAACCGAAGAGTTCTTCTGACCAATGGCGACGTAGATGCACTTCACGCCGAGACCCTTTTGGTTGAGAATCGTGTCGATGGCCACGGTGGTCTTGCCGGTCTTGCGGTCACCAATGATGAGCTCACGCTGTCCACGACCAATGGGGGTCATGGCGTCGATGGCCTTGATGCCGGTCTGGAGTGGCTCGTGCACCGGCTGACGGCCGATGATGCCAGGAGCCTGGACTTCCATGCGGCGAAAGGTGTCGGTCTGGATGGGACCCTTGCCGTCGATGGGCTCACCGAGGGTGTTCACCACACGACCGAGCAGGCCATCGCCGACCGGCACCGAGAGAATGCGACCGGTGGCCTTGACGACCTGGTCTTCTTCCAGGGCATCGACGAGTCCGAGGACCACGGCGCCGACGGTGTCTTCGTCCAGGTTCATCGCCAAGCCGAGGGTGCCATCTTCGAACTCCAAGAGCTCGTTCACGGCGCAGGTCGGAAGACCCGACACTCGGGCGATGCCGTCACCGACTTCGACGATGCGGCCGACCATCTGAGCGCCAGCGCTCGGGGTGAAGTCGGTGATGTTGCGCTGCAGTGCCGCGGTGATCTCGTCGGCGCTAATGGTGAGTTCAGCCATCAGGATGCTCCCTCGTTGGTTGTGAGTTGTGAAACGAACTGGTGCTTCGATGTTGCGACGTGCTCACGGAGCACTTCGAGGCGACCCCGGAGGGAATCGTCAAGACGCAGGTCGCCGATCTCGACGATGATGCCGGCGAGGAGTGCCTCGTCGACGGTCACGTTGAGTTCAACAGGGTGGTGGGCCAGCTGCTCGAGCGACGCCGAGAGCGCAGCGCGCTGTGCGTCGTCGAGGGGGGCTCCAGATTGGACACGAGCCACGCGCCAGCCGCGGTGCTGCGCTGCTTGGACGACGAGGTAGTCGAGGGTGCCAACGACGTCACGAGCACGACCACCGAGGGGGACGTAAGCCGAGATGGCAACCGTTGCTGCGCTGGCCTTGCCCTCGAGGAGACCACGGAGGAAGGCCGATCTAGCTTCAGCGGGGAGCTCACGATCGCCGAGCGCCGCACGAACTGCACTCGTCGCACTGATGAGTCGAGCGACTTGGAAGAGCTCACTGCCAACCGTTGCCAACTCGTCAATGGAGAGGTTGGCGAACACCGCTGCAGCGAACCCGCCGACACGACGGCGAGCTGCCATGGCCGAGAGGGGCTCTTCGAGGTAGGTGCGGTCTGCAAAGAGACGGGCACGGTTGGCCACCCAGGAGATCGCCATCGGGACCTCTTGAGCGGGCACAACGGTGATGGCCTCGGCGACGAGGCGCAGGCTCACGGCGCCGATTCGCGTCGCGAGGAGGTCAGTGGCCACAGCACGCCGAACGGCTGGGGCGAGGCCCGTGTCGGTGAGGGCAGCAGCCAAGGCGGGCTCGGACGCCACGAGGCGCTCAAGCGATGCCAGTTCAGCAGCGACCGAGGCGACGCCAGCGGCGTCGAGCTCCGACAGCACTGCTGCGGCGAACCCTTGGAGGGCAGGAATCATGCAGAGGTCCCGGCGTTCGCTTCGGCCCGCAAGGTGGCGATTGCCGCATCAATGAGGTCACGATGCGCTGCAGCGTCGACCTCCCGGCCAACGATCTTCTCCACGACGTCGAGGACAATCTCGCCCATGCGCTGGGCCGCTTCTTCGACCGCACGCTGGCGAGCCATCGCAACTTCTCCAGCCGACAGCGACACGACCCGGTCGTACTCGGCCTGGCCCTTGGCGTGCATGTCGGCGAGCACCTGATCAGAGGTCTTCGTGGCGGTCACCACGATGTCTCGGGCCTGACTCCGTGCCTCTTCGAGCAGCTGGCGACGAGCGTCGTCGGCTTGCGCGGCTTCTTCAATGGCCGAGTTCGCAGCCTCGAGCGAGGTGCGAATGAGCTCTTGACGGGCCTCGAGAGCCGTGTTGATCTTCGGGATGGCCTTCTTGGCGAGGAACCACAGCACGACGAGGAAGACGCCGAGTTCAATGAAGAACGTGCCGTTGGGTAGGAGGAAGAGGCTTGCAGTCATAGGTGACGGACTCCGGTTGGGTGGTGAATAGGACCTGAAACTGTCCTCGCCCCAGTGTGGGGCGAGGACAGATCGGGACTACTGCTTCGAGAAGACGTACACGAAGACGACGCCGAACACCAGGTTGATGATGTACGCCGCTTCGACCAGGCCGACCGTGAGGAAGAACTGGGTACGGGCCTTCGGCTCTGCCTCGGGCTGACGGGCCACGGCGGCAATCACCTGGCTACCGGCGAGGCCGTCACCGATTGCGGCGCCAGCGGCACCGCCACCGAGGGCGAGGCCGGCACCGACGAGGGCGCCAGCGGTACGGACCGCGTGCTGCATGTCATTTGCTGCCATTTGATGTTCTCTCCTTGGTTACGGGTACTGCGTGCTGGGATCTTGAGTGCTCAGTGCTCGCCGGTGTCGAGCGCCATACCGAAGTAGATGATGGTGAGCAGGGCGAAGATGAAGGCTTGGATAGCGCCGATGAACATGTCGAACAGCTTCCAGCCGAACTCGAAGGGTGGGTAGATGTAGCCCGGCAGAAGGGCAACCATCACCGACACCATGAGGCCACCGGCGAACACGTTACCGAAGAGACGGAACGTCAACGTGATGGGCTTGGTGACTTCTTCAATGATGTTGATCGGGAGCATCAGGATCGACGGCTGGGCGTAGTGCTTGAGGTAGCCACCAATGCCACGAGCTCGCATGGACGTCACGTGCACGGAGATGATCACGAGCGCAGCGAGGGCCAAGGGCAGGTTGATGTCACCGGTTGGCGAGGGCAGCCACTCTGGGTTGTGGCCCGAGGGGATGAGTCCCAGCCAGTTGGAGAACAAGATGAAAGTGAATAAGCCGATGCCGAGCGGGACGTACTTGCGCCCCTGGGGCCCAATGGCAGAGTCGGTGAGGTCTTGGACTTGCTCGACGACGAGTTCGTAGAGGAGCTGACCCTTGCCCGGGACTCCGCTCGTGGCCTTGCGGGTGGCGAGCCATGCGAGCAGGCAAACGAGGAATGCCACGATCAGCGTTCCCCACACGGTGTCAGCGTTGATCGTCATGCCGAACAGCTGCCACGTCTGGGCGTGGTCGCCCACCGTGATCTTGCCGGTGTCGATGATCACCTCGTGCATTCGTTCACGAACCCTTACTCAGTCTTCCCCGACGCCAACGAGGCGCGGCTCAGATTAACGATGAAACAGAACTGGAACACCATGAGTCCGACGAGTGCGCCGAAGCCAAGTGGCCTAGAGAGAATAACAAGTCCTAGGACCACTGCGGTGAGAATTGCCAGACGGAGCGTAACGCCTCCGCGGACCCTCTTGCGTAAGACCTTCATCGGTTGATCGGGGTCGACTTCGAGCTTTCCGATTGAGCGGTCGAGAAAGCGGATGTTGTACCACGCACCGAGCACGCCAATGGGGAGACCAACGGCAGACAGCGGCGGAAATTCAGCCAGTGCCACGAGCACGAGGCCAATGCCCATGAGGGTTGCCGAGATCACCGTTCGCCGCATCGTCGTCGCCATCATGATGACCGCGGGATCGGGCATTTCACTCACTGCTTCGCTCCGCCAAGTCGGGTGGCTGCAGCTTTCAACGCAAACCCAGCCGCGGCAATACCGAGGAAGAGGCCGAGGAGGAGGAAGAGCGGTGAGGTGCCAGCTTGACTGTCGAGGAAGAGGCCGAGGAGGAGTCCCACGATGATGGAACCAGCGATGGTCGATCCGAGCGTGATGACCGTTCCGAGCGTTGACGGCTTACTGCTGCGTGGCGTCTCGGAATGGTCAGGGCGTTGCTCCACGGTCATAGTCTCGCAGAACTCATGATTCGTCGTGCACGACGAGCGCCGGCGCCAGAGGCTCAATCGGCTCCTCAGTTGCTCGGGATCGCTGATCGGGCCAGAACAAGAGCACCAGGCCAATCCCCGCCACGATGGCGGCGAAGGGGACCACCGTCGTGAGCGACGGGATGAACAGCGGGGTGAGCACCAGACTCGAGAGCACCGCAGTCCACGCCCACAGCGTGAGCACGGCCCGACGGTGTCCGTGACCGAGTCGCAAGAGTCGGTGGTGAATGTGGTCCTTGTCAGCCGTGGAGAACCCCGTCCCCTTGGCGGTCCGCCGAATGAAGGCCATCACCATGTCGAGGATGGGGATGCCGAGGATGAAGAACGGAAGGAAGAGGGGCGCGAAGAAGAAGTAGGTGATACCACTGGCTGGTGGCGTCCTTCCCCCAATGACCATCGTCGATGCCGACAGCAGCAGGCCGAGGAAGAGGGCACCAGCATCACCCATGAAGATCTTCGCTGGATGGAAGTTGAAGACCAAGAACCCGAGGCAGATGCCGCAGGCGATGATGGCGATGAGGGGACCGATGTTCGACAGCGGCAACAGACCGAGGCCCTCGAGCTTCAAGCCGTAGAGCGCCAGCGCTGCTGAGCCAATGGAGACGATCCCCGAGGCCAGCCCATCGAGACCGTCGATGAGGTTGACCGCATTCGTGAGGGCGATGACCCACACGGCCGTCACCAGGGGAATGATGCTCGGGCTCAGCACCACGAACTGGCCCGTCAAGGGGATGTGGAACTGGTACATCGTGGCGCCGCAGAAGTAGAGGATCGACGCCGCGAGGACCTGTCCAGCCATCTTGGCCGGCGCAGACATGTCTCGGAGGTCATCGATGAGGCCAACGATGAAGATCGCCGTGCCGGCGAACACCACGCCGAGCGCCTCTGACGATGCGTGGAACAGCGGGCGAAACTGAGGGATGGCAGCAGCGGTCGCCATGGCGACGCAGAACCCCACGAACATCGCCGCTCCCCCGCCATAGGGCGTCACCCGTGCGTGGACCTTGCGGTCCTTTGGGACATCGACGTAGCCAATGGCGGTGGCGAGAGAAATTGCCGGCCAGGTGGCGAGCGCCGTCGTGGTGACTGCCACCACGAAGACGACGGCGTACCACCCGAGGGGAAGCACGTCCTCAGTGCGTCCCGTAGGGCTGGAAGCCTCGGCACAGCTCGGCCACCTCGGCACGAGTCGCTGCGATCTGCGCATCGTCGGTGCGGTGCCTGAGCGTGCGAGCGATGAGCTGGGCCACGTGCTCCATCTCTGGCACCCCCATCCCAGTGGTGGTCATCGCCGGCGTACCGAAGCGAAGCCCCGAAGTCACGAACGGCGAGCGAGGGTCGTCAGGGATCGTGTTTCGGTTGCAGGTGATGCCTGCTCGATCGAGCACCTCTTGGGCTTCCTTGCCGGTCAACGCTGCGTCGAAGGTCCGAAGGTCGACGAGCACGATGTGGTTATCAGTCCCACCGGCAACGAGGCGGAACCCTTCAGCGCTCAAGGCTGCGGCGAGCACCTTGGCGTTGGCCACGATCTGGTGCGCGTAGACCGAGAACTCGGGGCGAAGCGCTTCGCCGAACGCCACGGCCTTGGCCGCGATGGCGTGCTCCAGCGGGCCTCCTTGGAGGCCGGGGAAGATGGCGCTGTCGACCTTCTTGGCGAATTCGGCACTCGACAAGATGGCGCCACCGCGCGGCCCTCGGAGGGTCTTGTGGGTCGTAAACGTCACCACGTCGGCAATACCCACCGGTGAGGGGTGGGCGCCACCAGCGATGAGTCCCGCCGGGTGCGCAGCGTCGAACATGAGGAGTGCACCGACCTCATCGGCGATCTCTCGGAAGATCCGAGCATCAATGGTCCGCGAGTACGCCGTCGCGCCAGCAACGATCAGCTTCGGTCGCTCGGCAATCGCACGGTCCCGCACTTGGTTGAAGTCAATCCGCTCACCTGAGCCATCGTCTGCGGCCGGGGTGAGTCCGTAGTCGACGAAGCGCCAGATCTTCGAGGTCACGTTGGCGGGAGAACCATGGGTCAAGTGCCCACCGTGGTCGAGCTTCATCGCCAGCACCGTGTCGCCCGGCTCGATGAGCGCCATGTAGGCCGCCAAGTTGGCGTTGGCTCCGGCATGGGGCTGCACGTTGGCGTGCTCGGCACCGAAGAGTTGCTTCAGGCGCTCTCGGGCGAGGTCCTCGACCTGGTCCACGATCTGGTTCCCGCCGTAGTAGCGGCGACCGGGGTAGCCCTCGGAGTACTTGTTCGTGAGCACGGTGCCCGAGGCGGCGAGCACTGCCTCGGAGACGAAGTTCTCACTGGCGATGAGCTGCAAGGTGGTCTGCTGGCGGTCGAACTCCTCGCCGACGAGACGACCGACGTCAGGGTCGGCAGAGTTGAGAATTGCTGACGTTGACGGAATGAACGACACGGTGCTCCTCGTGGGGCTAGTTGGTGGGTGAAACGTCGAGCGCAGCGATCTTGGCGATGCGCTGGAGGTGGCGGTCGCCACCAGGGGTGGCGGCGAGGTAGGCGTCAACCGCTTCCAAGATGACGGCCTCGCCGGTGAGGCGGGCGCCGAAGCAGATGACGTTGGCGTGGTTGTGCTCTCGGCACAGATGCGCAGCGGTCACATCGGTCACGGTTGCAGCTCGCACGCCGGGAACTTTGTTGGCAGCAATGGCGATCCCAATGCCGGATCCGCAGACGCAGATCCCAAGGTCAGCCTGACCGGCCACGACCGCTCGACCAACGGCGGCGCCGAAATCGGGGTAGTCCACCGATGTCGTCCCGTCGGTCGTGCCGAGGTCGACCACCTCGTGCCCGCGCTCCATGAGGTGTGCGGCAATTCGCTCCTTGATGGCGAAGCCTGCATGATCGGCACCGAGGGCGAGTCGCATGCCCTCACTCTAGTAAGCCCATTTGCCCACCGGTGAGGCCCGTGATCCGGGGGTGTGCGCTCGCCCGATACGCTCGTTTGCGTGAGCCTCGACCCACGGACCCCGGTCCTCGTTGGCGTCGGCCAGGTAACTACCCCGCCGACTGCCTCCCTGAACCCCACCGAACGCCCCCAACCGCTTGACCTCATGGTCCGTGCAGTGGCTGCCGCCGCCGAGGACTGCGATGGCGTCGCACCCGGTTCTGCAGCGACTGCTGGTCGGGCACTCTTGGAGCGAGCCCAATCGCTTCGGGTCATCGCCTCGTTTGGATGGCACACGTCGAACCCAGGAGCGCTGATCGCCGAGCGGCTCGGCATCGACCCCCAAGAACTGATCTTGACGTCGACGGGTGGGAACACACCCCTCGCGCTCCTCCACGACGGAGCGCTCGCCATCGCCCGAGGAGACCTCGACGTGGTGGTCGTCACCGGTGCCGAGGCGATGTACACGAGGAACTTGGCCCGACGCTCCACAGAACACGGCACCTTGACCTGGGCCAGTCAACCCGCCGAGTCAACACCGCCAGCGACCAACTTCGGCGGTGCCGACCGCGCCGGCACCACCGAGCTCGAAACCAGTCGTGGCGTGCGCCTGCCCATCGAGGCCTATCCGCTCATAGAGAACGCCATTCGTGCGAGCCGCGGATGGACCATGGACGAGCACCGTGCCGCCATCGGGTCGCTGTGGTCCGAAGGCTCGCGGGTTGCTGCCACGAACCCCTACGCCTGGATCCAACAGCCGAAGACTGCCGAAGAACTCACGACGCCGACGCCGCAGAACCGCTTGATTTCGTATCCCTACACGAAGATGTTGACGGCCAACCTGTCAGTGGATCAGGGTGCGGCGTACATCTTGTGCTCCGTCGAGGCGGCCGAGGCCGCAGGGGTGGACCGCGATCGATGGGTCTTCCCTCTCGCGGGAGCCGATGGCAACGACCACTGGTTCATGAGCCACCGCGAGAACCTCCACTCCTCGCCAGCGATTCGCCTCGCTGGCGAAGCCACGTTCGCCGGTGCCGAAGTCATCGCTGATGAACTGGCCCTCGTCGACCTCTACTCCTGCTTCCCCGCAGTGGTGCAGATCGCCACGTCCGAACTCGGTCTCGCCGGGCACCCAGAACGTCCGTGGACGGTGACGGGAGGCCTCACGTTCGCTGGCGGGCCGGGGAACAACTACGTCACGCACTCCATTGCCACCATGGTCCAGCGCCTCCGGGAAATGCCGGGCGCGAGCGGCCTCGTGACGGGGCTCGGCTGGTTCTCGACGAAGCACTCAGTTGGGATCCTCGGGAGTCGTCCTCCACGGCACCACGGTGCAGATGGCTACCGCTACACCGACGTGCAGTCGGCGGTTGACGCACTGCCCCAGACCCGCGTCCAGGGGAACTACGTCGGCGAGGCGACGGTGGAGACCTACACGGTGACCTACGACCGAACCGGCGAGCCGACCCTCGGCATCATCTGCGGACGCACGAGTGACGAGGCGAGGATCTGGGGGCAAATTACCGAGCCGTCGGTACTCTCCACCGCCGCAACCACCGATTGGAACGGTCGCACCGGCACTCTGGCCGAGAACGGCACCTTCAGCTTCAGCTGATCACCGAGCGGTCCCACCGATACTGCACGTCGGGGGCTCCTTCCTCGTTGTCGCCATTTGTCATCGCCACTGCTTTGAACCCGAGGGATTCGTAGAACTGGCGGGCCGGAACGTTCGACTGGAAGGTCGACAGCGAGAGGGTGCCCACCGACGCGACCTTGGCGTGGGCGACCATCTGGGTGCCGACGCCCATTCGATGCGCGGCGTGGACCACGTAGAGCTGCTCGATGGAGGTCTCGGTGTGCACCATGACGGCGCACACCTCGTCTACTCGAGGAGCGAGGAGGAGCCGTGCTCCGGCGTCGAGTCGAGTGGCGAGGTAGGGAGCGAGTTCCACGTCGTCATCGTGGACGCTCCGTGGAATCAGAGGGAACGCATCCCGTCGGCTACGAGCAATCACCGCTGCGGCGACGTCGAGGTCGGCGTGGCTCCCCACCTCGAGGGTGACCGCAGTCGTCACTCCCCGAGCGCAATCGGGCCCTGCCGGAGCACGCTCACGACCCCGTCGAGCACCTGCACCACGGTTGACGATCGCCCACCACCCGCTGCACCGGCGAGAACGACATCGCCCTCGCCGAGCAACGACGCTGCTTCTTCGGCCGAGGTTACCGGGGGCTGACCGTGGAGGTTGCAGCTGGTCGTGGCGAGCGGGCCCGTGGCCTCGAGGAGAGCGAGCAGGCGGGGGTCGTCGGGCATGCGAAGGCCAACCGTCGAGGTCGCACCGGTGAGCATCGCGAGACCCGGAGGACAGGTGACCACCACCGTTAGCGGCCCGGGCCAGAACCGCGCCATGAGTCGCACGGCCACCTCGTCGAGATCTCCGACGAGGGACTGTGTCATGGCAGGTGACGCCACGAGCACCGGGAGCGCGACCTCGGGCGGACGCTGCTTCACCGCGAAGATCGCGGCGATGGCGTCGGGTCGGTCGAGTCGAGCGGCGATCCCCCAGACGGTGTCGGTTGGGATGGCGGCAACGCCTCCCGCATCGAGCACTCGGGCAACGGCATCGAGTGATGCGGTGATCAGTCCGGGCATCGGATGACGACTCCTCGGTTCTTTCCTGCGAGGTCCTGCACAATCTCCACGGTACCGAGGGAGCGAGCGAGTTCGGCCAGGTCGTCGCACTGGTGCGGGGCGCACTCGAGCACGACGACGGCCCGAGGGGCGAGGAAGGCTGGAGCACCATCGATGATGCACTCGAGATCGCCGAGTCCATCGTGCCCGGCTCGAGACGGACCGGCCACGAGTGCGGTCCGGGGCTCGGCGTAGAGCGCTCGATCGAGGGTGGCGTACTCCGCGTCCGTCACGTAGGGGGGATTCGAGACGAGGAGGTTGACCGCTCCGTGGAGGACGTCGGGAAGTGGCTCCCACCACGACCCGAGGTGGAACTCGACGGCGGAACCAGTGCGCTCGGCGTTGCGTTTGGCGAGGCTCAGCGCTTCGGGGGACGCGTCGACTGCATGCACGGTGACGCCGCCGATCTCGGTGGCGAGTGCGCAGGCAATGGCGCCTGATCCCGTCCCGAGATCCACCGCGATGAGCGGGCGATCGAGCGTCGAAGCCGCCGCGATGGCGTACTCCACCATCTGTTCAGTCTCAGGTCGCGGAATGAGCGCCCGCTCATCGACGAGGAGGTCGAGGTGCCGAAATCCCCATGAACCGCACGCATACTGCAAGGGGTAGCCCGAGGCAACGGCGGCAGCCTTCTCTCGGAGGATGGGCGCTGCGGCGACAATCTCCTCAGCGCCTGCGCCCGGTCCAACCACAGCGTCGATGAGCCAGGTTGCCTGCACCGACCCACCGACGAGCGACGCTAATTCAGCGACCAGGGAAGCCCGGGTCACCGGAGGCCCTCGTCCTCCCCGGCGAGTTGACGAGCGCGAGCTTCTGCGAGGAGCGCATCGGTGAATTCATCGAGATCGCCAGCCAAGACCGCTTCTAAGTTGTAGCGCGTGAGTCCCTCGACGCGGTGGTCGGTGACGCGGTTCTCCTTGAAGTTATAGGTGCGGATCTTGTCGGCACGACCACCGGATCCAACCTGGCTTCGACGCTGCGAGGACAACTCGGCCTCTTGGGCATCTTGCTTGGCCTTGAGCAGCCGTGATCGCAGCACCACCATGGCGCGCGCTCGGTTCTGAATCTGGCTCTTCTCGTCCTGCATGGCCACCACGATGCCGGTCGGCAGGTGGGTGATGCGAACGGCGGAGTCCGTAGTGTTGACCGATTGGCCACCAGGCCCTGAGGATCGGTAGACGTCGATCTTCAAGTCGTTTTGGTCGATCTCGATGTCGACCTCTTCAGCTTCAGGGAGCACGGTGACAGTGGCCGAAGAGGTGTGGATCCGGCCCTTGGCCTCGGTCTCGGGCACCCGCTGGACGCGGTGCACCCCGCCTTCGATCGACAACCGCCTCCAGGCATCGTCACCCTTGACGAGCATCGAGGCTTCATTCACGCCCTGACGCTCGGACTCGTCGAAGCTCAAGACTTCGACCTTCCACCCACGACGCGCCGCGTAGCGCTGGTACATCTCGAAGAGGTCACGGGCGAACAGGTTCGCTTCTTCCCCACCTTCAGCGCCACGGACTTCCATGATGACGTTGCGCCCATCGTTGGGATCCTTGGGCAACAACAAGGTCTGCAGTTCGGCCTCTAATCGCTCCATGGTGGCCGCTGCGCTGTCGACTTCCTCGCGCAGCAGCTCGCGGTCATCGCCGGTGGCGTCTGCCAACATCTCGGTCGCCGTCGCCCGGTCCTCACGAGCCTGCTTGTAGGCACGCCATGCATCCATGATGGGCACGAGGTCACGGTGTCGGCGAGACAGGTCTCTCAGGCGACCCCCGTCGTTGTTCGACGCCGCCTCGGTGAGATCGGCTTCGACGACGGCGAATTCCGCCTCGAGCGCGTCGAGTCGCTGGTCGAGGGTTGGACGAGCCATGGTGGTCTGCGCAGCCCGACGGGCTGGCCGTTCCTACTTGGTCTTGCGGACGCCGTAGCGACGCTGGAAGCGCTCGACGCGGCCTCCGGAGTCGACCAGCTTCTGCTTCCCCGTGAAGAACGGGTGGCACTCGTTGCACAGTTCCACGACGATCTCAGACTTGGTCGAGCGAGTGGTGAAGGTGTTCCCACAGGAGCAGCGGACTTGTGCGGTCTCGTAGGTGGGGTGAATGTCGGGCTTCATCGGTACTCCAGTGCCGTTGCTAGGGGCGTCAGCCTAGTGCCTCGGCGGGCACAGGCCAAACGGGATTGGTTAGTTCGTGGGGGTTGGGCCCTTGGCGATCTCCGCCAAGAACTCATCGTTGGACCTCGTGGTGCGGATCTTGTCCATCAGCAGTTCGAGACCAGGGGCGGAGTTCCCCTCTGCGGCGAGGGCGTTCAGCACCCGGCGGAGCTTCCAGACTTGCTGGAGCTGACCCCGGTCGAAGAGCAACTCTTCATGACGGGTGGAGGACGCGTTGACGTCAATGGAGGGGTAGAGGCGTCGCTCCGCCAACCGCCGGTCGAGGCGAAGCTCCATGTTGCCGGTGCCCTTGAACTCCTCGAAGATCACCTCGTCCATCTTCGAACCCGTCTCGACCAGTGCGGTGGCCAGGATGGTCAGCGAACCGCCCTCTTCGATGTTGCGAGCAGCACCGAAGAACTTCTTCGGCGGATAGAGGGCCCCGGAGTCCACACCACCGGACATGATGCGTCCCGTTGCTGGGTGGGACAGGTTGTAGGCGCGGGCCAGACGGGTGATGCCGTCCAAGATGATGACGACGTCGCGCCCCATCTCCACGAGGCGCTTCGCTCGCTCGAGGGCGAGTTCGGCCACCTGCGTGTGCTCATCGCTCGGACGGTCGAAGGTCGAGGCGATGACTTCCCCGCTCACCGACCGCTTCATGTCGGTGACCTCTTCGGGGCGCTCATCGACGAGCAGCACCATGAGGTGAATGTCGGGGTTATTCGCCTCGATCGAGTGGGCGATCTGCTTCATGACCGTGGTCTTTCCTGCCTTGGGCGGGGAGACGATGAGGCCGCGCTGACCCTTCCCAATCGGGGCGAGGAGGTCGACGATCCGAGCGGTCAGGTTCTCCTTATCGCGAGCATCCCCGGTCTCGAGCACCAACTTGGAGTCGGGGAACAACGGGGTGAGATCTTCGAACTTCGGCCGGAGCTTGGCGACCTCTGGGTCGAGACCGGACACGGTGTCAACCCGGACGAGTGCAGCGAACTTCTCGTTGTTCGCTGCTGGACGGTAGGCGCCTTCGATGACGTCACCCTTGCGGATGCCGAACTTGCGGGCCAGGTTGATCGGGACGTAGACGTCCTTGGCTGATGCCAGGTACCCCTTCGTCCGCAAGAAGCCGAAGCCTTCATCACGGAGATCCACGGTGCCGCGCACCTCGACGACCTCACCGTTGTAGGGGGTTTGGTCGTTACCTTGACCCTGGAAGTCGCGCTCAGCGAACCCGCTGCCGTCACGGTCGCGACCACGACGGCGACGGTTGCGGCGGCCGCCAATTTCGTTCCCCGGCTGAGGTTGGCCGCCACCTTGACGCTGCCCACCTTGGCCATTGCCCTGACCCTGCTGGTTGCCACCATTGTTCGGTCGCGGACCACGGTCTGGGCGGTCGCCGCGGTCTTGGCGCTCTGGACGGTCGCCGTTCTGGCGAGAATCACGGGGAGCAGGTGCCGCCCCGTCGATCTCCGGCTCAGGGAAGACGGCGGGCGTCTTCGACGTGGGCGTCTCGGGACGCGTGGTGACCTCGGGGAAGTCATCATCGAGGTCAACAGAAGCGCTCGGTCCCGGGTCGTTGGGGTCGAAGGAGAACACCGCTTGGGGCTTCGGTCGCGGGCCACGCGCCTGGCGAGGTGCCGGACGACTCGCCGCAGGAGCGTCGGACTCCGCTGTCGTCGGAGCAGCAGCGGGGGCCGCAGTCGGAGTTGGCGCAGACGCCGTTTCGGTCACGCCGGTTGCCGCCAAGATGCGATCGACGAGGTCGGCCTTCTTAGTGCGACTCGTGACCTTGATGGCCATGGACTGGGCAATGGTGTGGAGCTCTTCACGCTCTTTGGACTCGAGCATGGACCGCTCAGCCTGGGGACCAGACGCCATCTAGGAACCTCTTCTCGTAGGGGTGCTCGTCGCGAGGTGCCAAGGCACGCCCGACGGGCGGTGAACGAAAGGGGGGCGCTTCGCTGCGCACCTCGTCGTGTCCGCTCGGCCTACGCCGTTTCGGGCGGGAGCGGGCGGGTGGAACCGACGAAGGTGAGTGTAGCGGAGCGCGGTCGCTCGTGGCGACCGGGCAGGTTAGGCCTCAATGCCGAGAACGCCGAGAATCGCCGAGAAGGTCGGCTCCACGACGACGGGGAGCGCGATCTGGGAGATCGCAACGTCGGGATCCTTGAGGCCATGACCGGTCAGCGTGCATACCACGGTCGATCCTTCGGCGACGCCGTACTTGATGAGCCCGGCCACCGACGCTGCCGACGCTGGCTCGCAGAACACCGACTCTTGCTGCGCGAGGAATCGGTAGGCCTCGAGGATCTCCTCGTCGGTCACCGCATCGATGCGACCACCAGAGTCATCTCGTGCGGTCGTCGCTCCCGTCCAACTCGCCGGGTTGCCAATACGGATGGCGGTGGCAATCGTGTCGGGTCGCTCAATCGGGCGCCCCATCACGATGGGTGCAGCGCCTGCGGCCTGGAAGCCGTGCATCTTCGGCACCTTGGTTGCGTGGCCGTCGGCCAAGTAGTCGCAGTAGCCAGCCCAGTAGGCCGTGATGTTGCCGGCGTTCCCGACGGGAATGCAGTGGACGTCGGGCGCATCGCCGAGCACCGAGCAGATCTCGTAGGCCGCCGTCTTCTGTCCTTCGATCCGGTACGGATTGATGGAGTTGACGACAGTCACCGGCGCTTTCGAGGGAAGGTCTCGCACGATGTCGAGGGCTTGGTCGAAGTTCCCCTTGATCTGAATCACCGTCGCTCCGTGGATGAGCGCTTGGGCCAACTTGCCGAGGGCGATGTAGCCATCGGGGATGAGCACGGCACAGGTCATCCCAGCACGAGCGGCGTATGCCGCCGCTGATGCCGAGGTATTACCCGTCGAGGCGCACACGACGGCGGTTGCGCCGTCTTCTTTTGCCTTGGAGATCGCCATGGTCATGCCGCGGTCTTTGAACGACCCCGTCGGGTTCGCCCCTTCGACCTTCAGGTAGACCTCGGCGCCGACGCGAGCGGACAACCGTGGCGCGGGGACGAGCGGCGTATTGCCCTCGAGCAGCGTGACGACCGGCGTGGCGTCGCTCACCGAGAGGTACGGTCGAAACTCCTCAATGAGCCCTCGCCAGCCAGCCATTAGTTCTGGTCTCCTTCGATCACCCTGAGCAGGGTCCCCACCCGATCGACAACTCGACACCGGCGCAAATCCTTCACGGTTGCCGCCATTGCGCCCTCGAGGGCGACGTGGGTCACGAAGACCAGGCGGGCTTCACCAGCCAGATCGAGCTGTTCCATGGATCGGATCGAGACGCCGTGGCGACCGAAGATGGCCGTCACCTCGGCCAAGACTCCAGGGCGATCTGCGACGTCGATGGTCAAGTAGAACGCGCTGGCGATGGCTGCGAGGGGTCGGCGCGGGCGAACCTTGGGGGCCAGGGGGACATCGGGAGTTCCGCCACGGCGCATGGATCGAGCGACTTCAACGAGGTCACCGAGCACGGCGGACGCCGTCGGACGACCACCGGCGCCGCGCCCGTACAGCATGAGTTCGCCGCAGGACGCACCTTCGACGAAGACCGCGTTGAACGCCCCATCCACTGCGGCCAAGGGGTGGTCGAGGGGAACCATTGTTGGGTGCACCCGCACCGAGAGCTCATCGCCGTCGAGGAGTTCGCACACCGCCAAGAGCTTGACCGCAAAACCGAGGTCACGGGCGAACGCGACGTCAGCAGCGGTGACTTCGGTGATGCCCTCGCAGTGCACGTCCTTGGTCGTCACCTTGCAGTCAAAGGCCAACGACGCCAAGATCGCCGCCTTGGCCGCAGCGTCGGTGCCGAGCACGTCGGCCGCTGGGTCGCGTTCGGCGAGTCCCAAGCGCTGGGCTTGCTCCAATACCGCCGCGTAGTCGCCGCCACCAGCAGCCATGGTGGACAAGATGAAGTTGGTCGTCCCATTCACGATGCCCATCACCCGGTGGACCTGCTCGCCAGCGAGCGCATCGCGCAGCACCCGGAGGATGGGGATCGCTCCGGCGACCGCAGCCTCGTAACGGAGGTCGGCGCCGTGGTCGTAGGCGAGCTGGGAGAGTCGTCGACCGTGAACGGCGAGGAGCGCCTTGTTGGCAGAGACCACCGAGGCACCGGAACGCAGCGCTGCGTCGAGGAGATCAACCGTGCCATCGATGCCACCCATGACTTCGACGACGACGTCGACGTCGGGTCGCAGGACGAGCGATGCAGCGTCGGTCGTGAGCAGCGAGGCGTCGAACCACGGCGCAGAACTCCGCACCGGTTTCGTGGAGGTCACCGCAATCCCCACCACGTCGAAGGTCAGTCCGGTCCGCTCAGCCAGTGCAGCGCGCTGGACGGGTTCGGTGAGCAGTTCGTAGAGTGCGAGGCCGACGTTGCCGCAACCGAGGAGGGCGACCCGCAGCGTGGTGCTCGCTGGTCGACGCCGTGCCATGTTCCCTAACCTACTCCGGCCAACGCGAGGTCCTTCTCAGACCTCGAGGGCGAGGAGATCCTGATCGGTTTCTCGACGGAGCACGAGACGGGCGCTTCCATTCTCAACGAACACCACGGGAGGTCGCCCGACTCGGTTGTAGTTCGACGCCATGGAGTACCCATAGGCCCCGGTTACCGGAGTGGCCAACAGGTCACCCACGTGGAGGTCATCGGGCACCCAGCCAGACTCCACCAAGACGTCACCCGATTCGCAGTGCTTCCCCACGAGCCGAATGGAGCGTGGCCGCTCAGCTTTCGGTGCACGCACGAGGAACGTCTCGTATCCCGATCCGTAGAGCACGGGACGCGGGTTGTCGCTCATCCCACCATCAACCGCCGCGTAGGTTCGAAGGCCCGGCAGGTTTTTAATGGTGCCGACGGTGTAGACCGTGATCCCGGCTCGAGCGACGATGGATCGCCCCGGTTCTGCCGTGATCTCGACGTCAGGAGCGACGCCAGCGTCGTGCAGCGCGTCGATGGTCGACGCCGCCCACGCAGCGATCGACGGGGCGGACTCGCCAGCGACGTAGGCCTCCCCGAGCCCACCGCCGAGGCACAGTTCCGCCAAGCCGAGTGGGGTGAAGAACGCCGCCACCACGCTGGCCGCCTGGGCGAAGTTCTCGAGGTTGAAGACCTGGCTGCCGATATGGGCGTGAATGCCCACGAGGTTGAGGAGACCAGTGGTTTGGATCTCGGCCACCGCCGCAGCTGCCGCTCCACTGGCCACGGAGAATCCAAATTTGGAGTCTTCTTGACCCGTTTGGACGAAGGCGTGGGTATGGGCGTGCACCCCAGGCGTGACCCGGATCCACACCTTCGGCGTGACTCCGGTGGCCGCAGCCAAGGTCTCGAGTCGCGCGATCTCATCAGCGGAATCGATGATGATGCGCCCGACACCAACCTCAAGCGCCGCGGCCAATTCCGCCACGGACTTATTGTTCCCGTGGAAGCGGAGGCGCTCAGGGTCGATACCCGCAGCGAGCGCGACGGCCATCTCGCCGCTCGTCGAGACGTCGATCGACATTCCTGCGGCACTTGCGATCTTCGCCATTGCGACGCACCAGAAGGACTTCGACGCGAACGCCACGCCCGGTCCGAACGCCGCAACCGCCTCCTCGCAGCGAGCACGGAGATGCGCTTCGTCGTAGATGAACACCGGCGTGCCGAACTGCGCAGCGAGTTCGGCAACCGAAACGCCACCCACCGTGAGTCCCCCCTCGTCGTTGAGGCCCGCGTTGGGCGGCAGCAACGACCACGGCACAGGGGCTACAGGGTCCACCGGGTTCTCCATGCCTGCACGATACGACATCTCGAAATTGGGGACTGCGCTCGTGCCGACGAGGTGCGCCCGTCCAGATTGCCGAGAGGCGTGGGCTAGGGTGAAGGCACGCAAGCGGGCGTAGCTCAGCGGATAGAGCGCTTCCCTCCGGAGGAAGAAGTCGGGGGTTCAAATCCCTCCGCCCGCACCACTCTGGATCGTTTGCTCTCCGGATCTTCGGCTTTCCGTGGGGCCTAGAGGCCTCAGTATCGTGCCAACCACGGGACGATTCCCGCCGCGGTCGCCATGGAGCCGACGATCTCGCCGCCTACCTGACTGCTCGCCGTTGCGAGCACCCCTCCAGCTTGCGCATCGACCGGACGGAGGGGCCGGACACTCCTGAGCGCGGTGCCAGAGAGGTCGGCCACGAACCCTTGTGTCGAGCCACCACCGCTCCTCGTCGTCACGAGAACTGAGCAGTCGCCCTGCGGCCGACAGAGCACGGTAGAGGCGGTCGGCACGACCACCGTGGAGGCATCGGTCCACGATGCGGCGATCACCGGAGCCAGGGTCACAGCGGTGGTGAGGGGGATGACCGCAACGGAGGTGCCTCCGTGATCGACTCCGGCGACGAGCCCGGCACAGGTCGACGCTGCAGCGCAGGAGAGCCCGAGCACTTGGGCTTGCCCGCCGCTGTTGTGCGCCTGGGTTCCGTCCAGGACCTGCGCACGCCCCCAGCCGCCACCTCCGGTGCGATCCAGTACGACTTGGCGTTGGCCGAACCGGTCGATGGCTGTCCCGAGGATGAGGCAGTGTCCAGGTGCCGGACAGGCCAGCGCGTCGATCGAGGCCCCGAGGGTTCCGTGGGCACCGGCGTTGAGCGTCTGCCAGCCAGGCACCGGCTGCGCCGGTCCCCATCTTCCGTTCGCGAACCCAGTGACGAAGCACTGCGTGAGACCAGCCACGTCTTCGTAGTTCCCTGCGATCACACACCGTTGCGGCGTGGCGCACGCCATGGCGGTCGCCATTGATCGCACCGAGAAGTTG
This sequence comes from uncultured Actinomycetes bacterium, assembly GCA_903870905.1. GTDB lineage: Bacteria > Actinomycetota > Acidimicrobiia > Acidimicrobiales > RAAP-2 > CAIQEU01. The sequence goes on from CAIQEU010000011.1 coordinate 59,561, forward strand.
GTCGTCCCCATGACCGCTTGCGTGGCGGCCTTGGTACCGGTCAGCGTCATGGCGAAGGACGTCGCGACTGCGTTCGTCCGGTCCCACGTCCCTGCACCGATGCACCGATTCGCCGAGCATTGCCAAGCCACGACGTCGACGTGTTGCCCAATGACGGACGCGTTCGGATCAGCGGCTAAGAGATGGACGCTGCCGATCATGCCGCCGAGGATCGAGACGGTTCCAAGGCTCACCTGCCCACTTGGTGCCGTCATCGCGAGGAGTGCCGTGCAGCGCGTGGGCGCACCGCAAGAAAGGCCGTCCACCACCGAGGACCATCCACTGGTCAGACCCGACGGCGCCTGCAGGACGCTCCAACCACTTGGGAGTTGCACCGCCACCGCAGCGGCAGGTTGCCCAGATCTCGAGACTGTCGTTCCAGCGAGGACGCACTGGCCTGACTGTGGGCATGCGAGCGCCGTGGCGCTGAATCCGGTGGTGAGGGTTGCCCCAGCGTTCACACCGGTTGCCCGGGCGAGGATGACTGCAGGGGCAGCAACCCCGTGATCGATCGTGGCAACGAATCCTTGGAGCGTGCCACTGGCATCGACGATCTCACCGGCGACCACGCAGGACGTCGGTGTCGCACAGGACAGGAGTTGCGGATTCCCCATCACGTGGCTCAGGGCGCGAATCACGGGGGCGAGCCCCGTCGTGCGAACCGGCGCGCCCCACACACCATCGCGTTGCTCGATGACCGATCCCCTGCCAAGACTCGGGAAGGGTGGAGCTGCGACGACGGTGCAGTCGGTGAGGGCGTCGCAGGAGAGGCGGAGTGCGTTGAGGCCGGGATCCACGCCCGGCGACAGATCGAGTGGCGAAGCCACTGCTGCTGCATCGGTGGCGACCGGAGCCACGAGGAGCGTGGTGCTCGCGTTGGCATCGGTGGCGACCATGATCGCGGTGCAGGCATCGGATTGGGGGCACGACAGCGCTTCGGGGATTGCCCCGTTGCTCCCGACGTCGTTCTCGGTGACCCCAGCAACCGGAGTGATCGTTCCCCAGACACCGTCGACCATGGTGTCCGTTGCCACACCCTCAACGCCGAGCGCCGAGTAGGTGGCGACGAGGAGCGCACACGAGGTCGCCGACGAGCACTCGAGGTCAACGGGGTTCGCTCCTTGTGGGGCGCTCCCATCGAGTTCAGCAATGGCCACCGCCGGTTCCCAGGTCCCGCCTGAGAAGGTCGCGCTGAAGACGTGGGCGGTGCCCCCAGCATCCATTGCCGTCCCGACGGCAACGCAGGATCCGTCGTCGAAGCAGCGGAGCTCCCTCAAAACGCCACCGTCGTTGTACCGCGTGGCACCCACGTTCAGTCGGTCCACGCCGGGGAGTCGCTCCGGTGGCGACCAGACACCCGACGTCGCCACCGCCACGAACGGCTGCACCGAGATCGCAGCATCGATGAAGGTTCCCGATGCCACGCAGGTCGATATGCCGCCGCAGGTCAGCCCACTGAGCACCACCGACCCGCCACCGGTACCACCCGGCACCCGATCCGTGGCCAGACCCGTTCCCCACACTCCACCGCTGCTCGCGGCCACGTAGACGCCCCGAGTCGACCCTTGGACGTAGGTCCCACCAACGGCACAGGCTCCACCTTCGCTGCAGGTCGCCGTCGAGACCGTGATGGAGGGATCGGTGGGAAGCCCGCTCACCACCTGCGCGTTCGACCACGCACCGTTCGACCACGAAGCCACGAACACCAATGCCTGCGATGGCGCGACCAGTGCGGTTCCCGTTGCGATGCAGGTCGTTGGTGACGAGCAGGCAGTCGCGTCGATGGACGCTTTCGTCCACTGACTGGCTTGCTCGATGGCGTCCCCACTCGGCGGCGCCACCGCGGCAATGGCACCCCAGGTGCCGTTGACGACACTCGTGACCATGGCCTCGCGCTGACCACTTGCCGAGGTCATCCAGCCACCGGCGATGCAGGTGCTTCCTGTCGGACAGGTCACCGTACTGAAACCGGCTGGCGGACTCGCCCGGGTCGTGGGTGGCACGATCTGCGGGGCGGTCAACTGCCCAATTTCCACGGGAGACGCCCAGGAACCATTGGTCATCGTGGTGGCCACTGCGATGAGGGCACCGGACGCGTCGGTTGCGACCCCGACTGCTGTGCAGGACGCTGCATCGGAACACGACTCGTCCTGCCACGTGATCGACATCGTGACGAACGGCGGCGTCGTCAGCCCAGGGATCTGCACCACGGGCACGACGGGTGCAGGCGTCGTCGCACCTGCCAAGGGCACTCCGATGAGGAGGGTGATCGCAGCGAGGAGTGTGGTCGCCAGTGGTCGCATCACTCCCACTCTCGCAGTCGCCAGCACCGTGGCGAGCGCGTCAGCCCTCAACGAGGCCCGATGGCGCCTTCGGGCGGCGGGGCAAGAATCCACTCGTGGTGGCAACGTACTCGTCGTAGCCCGCTCGGGTCTTCGTGAGCTTGGCTTCGAGCAATGGCTTTCCAGAAATGGAGGTGAGCAGTCGCGTCATGGCCAGCGGGGACAGCACGCTGAGCGCCCCGAGTCCGGTTGACGCTGCAGCTGCGTAGATCCCCCACCACAACACCGCGTCGCCGAAGTAGTTGGGGTGGCGGGTGTATCGCCAGAGTCCCGACCGCATCGTGGTGCCAGCGTTCGCTGGGTTCTTCAGAAACGCACGCAACTGGGCATCACCCACCGCTTCGGTGCCGAGGCCGATCGCCATGACGCCCGCGCCGATGATTCCCAACGCCGTGACACTGGTGCGCGCGGTGGCGATGGTCTGCAGAGGAATGGAGATGAACCACATGAGTGCCATTTGGAGGCTGTAGATCTTGGTGAGGGCGTAGAGGTGGGGGTTGCGCCCACGAGCGCCCTTCATGATCCAGACATAACGGGAATCCTCACCGTGACCGCGCTGACGAATGGCCAAGTAGATCGAGAGCCGAAGGCTCCATGCGACGAGGGCGATGGCGACGAGGAGCCGAGTGAGCGGAGCACCGGTTGCGCCGAAGACCGTGAAGCCCGTGCCGCAGTGGTGCGCAGCGGTGAGGAGCGACACGCCGTAGATCACCGAGAAGCCGGAACTCCAGAAGATGTCGATGGTGGCGTGCCGCTTCGTCACGAAGCTGAGTGCATAGGCCACGAGGAGCCAGAGGACCGCCGTGGCGGCAGCAACGAGCAGATTCCAGAAGAACCAAGAGTGGAGCATGGTGTTGGTCTACCAGCATCAGCATGCAGATGCAGGGAGTGACCAGCGGGTTTGGAGGTTCGCTGAGGCGTCGGTATGGTGGCGCCATGAGCGGAGGAACCGGGACAGATCACCGTCGTTGGCACTTCTTAACCCACCACAGCCGCGTGCTGCTCGCCGTGCACCGTGACCCCGAGATCAAACTGGCCACCCTCGCTTCGGAGGTAGGGATCACCCCTCGGGCGACCCAACACCTCCTCCGGGATCTCGAGCGCGACGGCGCGATCTCCCGAATTCGCGTCGGGCGGCGGAACCACTACGAGGTCCACCTCGACGCACTGGCACCGAGTGAGATCGGCAGTTCGGTGACCCTCGGGAACGTGCTCGGTCGCTTGAGCGCCTGACCGCAGTGTCCAAAGTGCCAGCGATGCGGTTGAATAGATCCGTGGAGACCATGGTGCTGGCCGAATCGGCTCGACCCGACGTCCTGCCGACGGCGCGCCTGTTGGAATCTGGCAAGCCCGTGGCGGACCTCCGCCGGCCGCTTCGTGAAATCTCAAATGGTCGAAACGCGATCTCCGTCGTCGCGGTGTGGGCCTGGACGGCGCTCATTGCTGGCGTCGCAGTTGCGATCGGCACCTGGTGGTCCGTCCTCTTGGGGTTCATCCTCATGGGTCCCATGCACGCTCGCTTCGCAATTTTGATGCATGAGGCAGCCCATCGGCTCCTGTTCACGAAAACCACAGTGAACGACGTCGTCGGCAACCTGCTCATCGCCGCTCCGGCACTCGTGCCGCTCTCGATCTACCGACGCTCCCATATGGCGCACCACCGAGAGGAGTTCGGTCCGAACGAGCCCGACATCGCCTTCTACCGCGGGTACCCAACGACGAGAGCAGCGCTGCTCCGGCGCCTGGTGCGCGATGCGGTCGGAATTTCGGGGTGGAAGAATCTGACGCCGCTGTTCAAGGCGTTGCGCAGCACGCAGGGTCGTGCGATCGCCGGACCGATCCTCGGCGCCCAAGCGGTCCTCGTGGTCGCGTTCTGGATCGGCACCGGTGCGTGGTGGGCCTACCTCGTGTTCTGGTTACTGCCGTGGATGACCCAGTGGCGGGTCCTCAACCGACTCCGGGCCATTGCTGAGCATGGTGGGCTTCAGGCCTCGAGTGATCGGCGCGTGACCACCCACAACGTGGCGCAGCACCTGTGGTCACAGTTCTGGTTCGTGCCCTACAACACCGGGTGGCACCTCGCCCACCACGTCGACTTGGGTATCCCGTTCCGCAAGTTGCCCGCATTCCACCGAGAGCTCGAACGCGCCGGTTACGCCACGCCGGAGAACACCTACCCCTCCTACCTCGCCCTCTGGCGTGCGGCCACGAGCGCTGCAGTCGAGCCGGCGAAGCCCTAGGGCCCCCACTACGCTTCGGCAAGAACCACCCCACCGCGAGGAGCCACCATGGCAACCATTCTGATCACCGGTGCATCGAGTGGCATTGGTGAAGCCGCAGCGTTGCTGTTGGCCAAGGACCATGCGGTCACTGCCACCGTTCGGACTGAATCGGCGAGGGATGCCCTCATCGCCAAGGCTGCAACCGCTGGGGTCTCCGTCGAGGTCGCCCTCGTCGACGTCTGTGATCTCGATGCGGTGCGAGGCCTCGTCGCCAGGCTCGAGACTGCCGGAGGGATCGACGTCTTGGTGCAGAACGCCGGGACGGGATTCGTCGGCACGCTCGAGCAACTCGACCTCGGTGAGTTGCGGCGAGCTCTCGAGGTCAACTTCTTCGGGGCCGCCCAGACGCTTCAGGCCGTACTGCCGGGAATGCGCACCAGAGGCCACGGCAGGATCCTCGCGGTGTCCTCAGTTGGCGGCGCCGTCGGTCAGCCCTTCAACGACGCCTACTGCGCAGCCAAGTTCGCCCTCGAAGGGCTCCTCGAGAGCTTGGCGCCGGTGGCAGCCACCGTCGGGATCGCCATCTCCGTCATCGAGCCTGGACCAGTCGCCACCAAGTTCATCGCCAACGTCCAAGGCTTGGATGCCGTGCTCGACGGCGGGGCAAACGACCCCTACGCCGCCGCCAAGGCCAACTACATGGCTCGCCTCGGTGCCCCCGAGCGAATGGCGGGCATGCAGTCCTCCGAGGACGTCGCCCAGGTGATTGCCGAGGTCATTTCCACCCCCACTCCAGCGCTCCGCTACCAAACGAGCACGTGGTCGACTGCCTTCGTCGCCACCAAGTTGCATGACGTCACGGGCGACGCGGTGATCTCGATGACCAGTGCGTGGGTCGCTGACTGAGGTCAGCCGGCGGTCATGCCACCATCGACGGGGATGAGCGCTCCAGTGATGGCAGAGGATTCAGTGCTGGCGAGGAAGCAGATGGCCGCGGCCACCTCGGCGGGTTCGAGCAGTCGTCCGTTCAGGTGGTGCACCGCAAACTCCTCGACGGAGTCCAAGTCGTAGAAGGCGGCACAGGCCTCAAGGAGTGCGGTGCGCGTCGATCCTGGAAGGACGGCGTTGGCGGTGATGCCGGTCGCTCCGAGGTCGGCGGCGAGGCCACGGATGTAGCCGGCCGCTGCGTGTTTGGAGGCGCCGTAGGCGGCGAGGAGGTCGTTCGCCATCACGCCCGCGGCACTGGCGATGGCGATGAACCGACCGCTCCGTGGCGCACCTCGGCGCAGCAGTGCCGGGACGGCTGCTTGGGCGGTGACGTGGATTCCGTTCAGGTTGACCGAGAGGTTGAGGTCAACCTCTTCGGTCGAGGTCTCCCAGGCTCGTCGACCACCGGTCGCTACGCCTGCTCCAGCCACGACCACGTCGAGGCCGCCGAAGACCGATTCAGCGAGGGCGACGGCTTCGGTCATGGTCGGGAGATCTCGAACGTCACCCTTGACCGCCCGGACGGCATCGCCGTGTCGAGCGAGGACGGCATCGAGGTCGGCGTCGGTGGCGAGGGAGTAGCTGAGACCATCGAGATCGGAGCAGCGGTCGACGATGACCACGCCGTAGCCCGCCGACACCAGTGCATCGACGGTGGCGGCACCAATCCCCCGCGCCCCACCGGTCACCAGTGCTACTCGCTCCGTCACCGCCACTCCTCTCGCCACGTCTGCGCTGCAGTGGCCAGCCTGCCACGCATCGCCTCGAAGCGGCGCAACCCATCTGCAGCGCTGGCAGTCGTCGCATCGCCGAGGACGCCGCTGGGGCTCACCGCGGCCATCCCGTGGCGCTGGAGCTCGGGGAGCAGGGTGGCGAGTGGCTCCGTGCGACCGACCGGTCGCTCATTGCCGACGAGGTGGGGGGCGAGGTGGAGGATGAGCGAGGTCTCGGCGTGGCCAGCGTGGGCGTCGCCGTCGTCGACCACTCGGCCGACGCCGAAGCGATCACCTGACGCTTCGAGCGTGGCTGCTGCTCGATGGATGGCGGCAGCGTTGCCCCCGTGGCCGTTGACGACGTAGACCGCGGCACATGAGCCCCGTGCGGAGTAGACGAGTTCAACGAGGATGTTCGAGAGCACCTCGGTGCCAATCGACAAGGTCCCGGGGAATCCCGCATGTTCTCCTGATGCACCGATCCCCACCGTCGGGCCGAGGACGAACCCGTCGACGTCGTCGCAGAGCGCTGCAGCGAGGGCTTCTGCGATCACCGTGTCGGTGTTGAGGGGGAGGTGCGGACCGTGTTGCTCGACCGATCCAATCGGCACGACGAGGACTCGTGCAGGGTCCACCTCAGGGCTCCTCAGTGAGGAGAAGGGGCGCACCCCCACCTCACGAGGCGCCGATGCGGACCGGCGTGGGCTTGGAGTGGTCGACACGAGGACGTGGGCTGAGCGTGACCGGTTGCGCAGCTCGGGCGGTTTCACCGTGGCCGTGCACACACTCAGGGTCGGGGCCGTCGAGGGGAAGGCCGGTGAAGAACTTGGCCGCCATGCAGCCACCCTGGCAGGCGTCGTAACTACCACAGGAGGCACAGGCACCTGCACTCGAGGGCTCTCGGAGTGATTGGAAGAGGTCTGAGGTCCGCCACACCGCAGCGAATCCACCCTCACCGCGGATGTTGCCGGCCAGGAACTCCTCGTGGATGACGAAGGGGCAGGCGTAGACATCACCGACAGGATCGATCAAACACACCACTCGCCCAGCCCCACACAGGTTGAGGCCATCGATGGAGTCTCCGAGCGCGTTCAGGTGGAAGAAGGAGTCCCCGGTCAGGGTCTTCGGGTTGGCCATCAGCCAGTCGTAGATCGTGCGCTGCTGTGCAGCAGTCGGGTGGAGCTCGTCCCAACTGTCGACGCCACGACCCGACGGGCGCAGGCGGGTGAGACGAAGCTGGGCGCCGTAGTGGTCAGCGAGTGCCTTGAAAGCGTCGAGCTGCGGCACGTTCTGGCGGGTGACGACGACCGAGATCTTGAACTCCCCGAACGAAGCAGCACGGAGGTGCTCCATGGCGGCGATGGCTTGGTCGTAGGAGCCAACGCCTCGAACCGCGTCATTGGTCGCTGCATCGGCACCGTCGAGGCTGATCTGGATGTCGAGGTAGTCCATCGCTGCGAGGCGAGCAGCGTTGTCTGCGGTGATGCGGGTGCCGTTGGTTGAGAACTTGACGCCAACCTTCGATGCTGCCGCGTAGTCGAGGATCTCGAAGAAGTCGGTGCGCACCATGGGTTCGCCACCGCCGATGTTCACGTAGAACACCTGCATGGCGACCATCTCATCGATGACGGCCTTGGCTTCGGCGGTCGTCAGTTCTCGAGGGTCACGGCGACCAGAGGAACTGAGGCAGTGGATACAGGCCAAGTTGCAGGCGTAGGTGAGTTCCCACGTCAGGCAGATTGGCGCATCGAGGCCGCCTTTGAATCGATCACGGAGTGTGGGTTCAGCGAGCAACGAGCACCTCTGAGGCTGCGAGTCGGGCGAGAGCGGCGACGTAGGCCGCCCGCTCATGGGGTTGCACGGAGGCGTCAACCGCCACCTCCACGTTGTCGAAGTCGCCGAGATGTTCGACGAGCGACACGAGCGTCGGCGACTTGAGGAACGTGAGCCGACGGTTGCCGTAGTGGTACGCCAAGGCGCCGAACTGCTCAGGTCGCAACGCGACCTGAGGCGACAGCGTCCATGGCTGTGCGGCGTCGAAGGTGGACGCCGAGTCTGCGGACACGGCCTAGTAGACCCCGCACATGCCGTCGATGGAGACTTCCTCGACGAGCAGGTCATCGACCTCGAGGATCTCCTCGGTCTCGGTCACGGCGTCTTGGTCACGAACGTCATCCATCGTGGACTCCTTCCTCGGTGCTCCCGCCATTCTCGCAGGTTGCACACCGCCGTCAAACCATCCCGGCATCCTCCTGCCAAACTTGCCCCGTGGCCCTCCCTCCGCGCGTCGTCGATCCGGCACCACCAGAGGTGCCGCTCGATCTCGGCACCACGGTGGTCCTCGCCCCATCGGTCACCATGCTCGGAGGTGGTGTGCTCTTCGGCGGTGCGCCCGCTCGACTCTTGCGCCCGAGCAACGCTGCAACTGCCATTCTCGAGGCGTGGCGAACGCCGACCGTGATCAGGACCCGGGCCGAAGGGACGCTGGCTCGGAGGCTCGAGCGATCGGGCGTCGTCACCGTCGTGGCTCCCGCTCCGCGCCATGGTGCCCAACCCTCAGTCACCGTGGTGATCCCCACCAAGGGTCGAGTTGCCGGCGTCGCCAAAGTCCTGGCGCAAACCGCCACCTTCGGTGTCGCCCAACTGGTTGTCGACGACGGCTCACCAGAGGAGGAGGCATCCGCGCTCGCTGCGTTATGCGCCACTGCTGGAGCGACGCTCGTTCGCCTCGAGGAGAACAGTGGACCGAGTACGGCGCGGAACGCTGGCGCCGAGGCTGCACAAACAGAGCTCGTCTGCTTCTGCGATTCTGACCTCGACGACATCCCGCCCAACCTGCTCGACCTGACCGCGCACTTCGCCGACCCACTCGTCGGCGCCGTCGCCCCGCGCATCGGCATGACGAAAGCGAGCGGTCCGCTCGCTGCCTACGAGTCCTGCTCGTCGCCACTCGACCTTGGATCCAACCCAAGCGACGTCATGGTGCGTGGCGCGGTGTCCTTCGTTCCAACCGCCTGCGTTCTCGCCCGGCGATCGCTCGCCGCCACGTTCGACCCAACCCTCGGTGTCGCCGAGGACGTGGACTGGGAGTGGACGCTCCTCAAGGCTGGTTGGATCATCCGCTATGACCCCTCGATCGTCGTGGCCCACCCCATGCGTTCTTCGATGCGAGCGTTCCTTGCGCAACGTCGCTTCTACGGATCCGGTGCTGGGCCGCTCGCCCTCCGGCACGATGATGCCGTTGCCCCCATTGCCACGAGTGGGTTCACCGCCCTCGGCACACTCGGGCTCTTGAGCGGTCAACTCGTCCTCACGAAAACTGCCATGGGGGCGGCGACCGCGCTGCTCCGTCGCCGGATTGCTCCACTCACCGAACACCCGACGCGAACCGCAGCCCGCATCGTGGTCCTCGGTTCAGCTCGAGCGATGCCGAGCCTCCTCCGCCAGACCATCAGGACCTACGGTCCCCTCCTCGTCGTGCTGGCAACGAGGAGCGCGACGGCTCGCAGACTCTTGGTGGTCGGCACACTCGCCACCGCACTTCCCCGTTGGAAGCGAGATGCACGAGGTCAGATCTCGCCCGTCGGCTTCACTGCACTCCAGGTGCTCGACGACCTCGCGTATGCAACCGGCGTACTCGCAGCCGCCATGCGACGCGAAACGAGGGGCGCAGTGCGCCCCTCGCTCACGTGGTTCAGGTCCTCGACGAACGAGGAGACGCTCAGTCGAAGCGGACGACGCCTCGAACATTGACGCCAGATTCCAAGTCGTCGTAGCCCTTCTGGACTTCTTCGATGGAGTACTCGTTGGTCACGACCGAGTCGATGTCGAGCAGACCCTTTTCGTAGAGGCGGAGCAGGTTCGGGATCTGGAACCGGGGGTTCTGGGACCCAAAGACCGTCCCGAGCAGGGCCTGGTTGAACATGGCCAAGCTGAACAGGTTGAGGTCAATCTGCTGCTGGTTCCACGGAGCGATCGCCGTGGCGACGATCCGGCCGCCCTTGGCGGTGATGGAACGAGCCTGCTCGATGAGGTCTCCGGTCAGCACGCCGGGGGTCAAGATGACGAGGTCGCACTGGCGGCCGAAGGTCAGGTCGGGGAGGATGTTGAAGGCAGCGTCGAGCACCGAGGTGGCACCATGGGTGGCACCGATCTTCATGGCGCGGTCGACCTTGGACTGCTTGGTGTCGATGGCCACGACGGCACGAGCGCCACCGATGCGGGCACCTTGGATGGCACCGGAACCAACGCCACCGCAACCAATCACGGCCACCACTTCACCGGGCTTCACCTCGCCACGGTCCACGACCGAGCCGAAGCCGGTCGAGATGCCGCAACTGATGAGGGCAGCAGCGCGGAGGTCCTGCCATGGCTCGATCTTCACGAGGCTGTGCTCGGAGACCACGATGTACTCCGAGAAGGTGCCGAGCTGGGCCATGCGGTTGGCGTTCTTGCCGTCGATGTGGTGGCGCCAGGTGCCGTCGAAACTCGGTCCAGCCAAGGTGCCAGCCGACATGTCGCACAAGTACTGGCGACCCGACGCACAGGGCTCACAGCGGCCACAGGAGGGGACGAAGGACACTGCGACCTTGTCGCCAACGGCGAAGCCAGTGACGCCTTCGCCAACTTCTTCGACGATGCCAGAACCTTCGTGGCCACCAATGAGCGGGAACATCGAGTCCACGCCGAAGAAGGGCAGCACTTCAGCCGGCTGGGAGATGTCACCCGTGCGGATGTGCTCGTCGGAGTGGCACATGCCAGCGAAGGCCATCTTGACCTTGACTTCGCCGGGGTGTGGGTCGTCGATCTCAAGGTCGATCGTCTTCCATGGCTCATTGAGCCCGAATACCGCTGCAGCGCGAACCTTCATTGAATCCCCCTTGGATGCTGCGACCTGCGGGTCGCCTCGTGTCCACTGCGGACACGGCGCCACCCTATACCCGACTACATCTGGTCGGGGGCTGGAATACCGAGGAGATCGAGGCCCCGAGCCAAGGTGGCTTGGGTGAGCGAGCAGAGGCGGAGGCGGCTTGCCCGCACTGCCTCGTCGGGAGCGATGAGGACCGGGCAGTTCTCGTAGAAGGCGGTGAACTGCTGGGCGAGGTCGAAGAGGTAGGTGCAGAGCTTCGACGGTTGGTAGTCCTCGAGCGTTGCCACTATGGCCTCAGGGAATGCCAGCAGCGCCATGGCCAGATTGCGCTCGGCATCTTCGGCCAGCACCACCGGACCAGGTTTGTGTCCAGCCTCATTGGCCTTGCGGAAGATCGACGCGATCCGTGCGTGCGCGTACTGGAGGTAGGGGCCGGTGTTCCCCCGGTCCGCCAGCATCCGGTCGTAGTCGAAGACGTAGTCCTTGATGCGTTCGGTGGACAGATCGGCGTACTTGATGGACCCCATCGCGACCTGTGCGGCACGATGCTCGATGACCGCACCGTCGAGGTCGGGACTGCGTTCACGCAGCGCGGCGGTGGCCCGAGCCATTGCTTCATCGAGGACGTCGACGAGCTTGACCACTCCACCCGAACGGGTCTTGAACTTCTTGCGATCTGCCCCGAGCATGTTGCCGAAGCCCACGTGGATCGCCGCCGTTCCCTCAGGCAGCCACCCGGCCATCCGAGCCACCTCGAAGCACATCTCTAAGTGCTGGTGCTGATCAGCACCGACGACGTAGAGCAGGAGGCCTGCACCCACTCGGTCGACGCGGTCTCGCACACAGGCCAGGTCCGTTGCGGCGTAGCCGAAGCCTTCATCGGACTTCTGCACGATGAGCGGCAGGGGCTCATTCTCTCGGTTGGTGAATCCGGCGGGGAAGACACACGCGGCGCCGTCGCTGCGCACGAGGAGGTGGGCGGCATCGAGATCGGCGACGACAGCAGGCAGTGCATCGTTGTATGCGCTCTCCCCCATCACGTCCTCTGCGGTGAGGAGGACGCCGAGGCGCTCGTAGACCGTCGAGAAGTAGGCGACGGACTGATCGACCAAGAGGCGCCAGAGGCGGAGGGTCTCCGCGTCACCGCGCTGGAGGAGCACGACGCGAGCACGGCTCCGATCTTGGAACGCGGGATCGGCGTCGAAGGATGCTCGAGCGGCTCGGTAGAAGCCGTCGAGGTCGCCGACCGAGAGGGCTTCGACACCTTGAGTCTCGCCAACGTCGATCAAGTGCTCGATGAGCATGCCGAATGGGGTTCCCCAGTCACCGAGGTGGTTCTCACGGACCACATCCGCTCCAGCGAACGTGAGGATGCGGACGAGCGCGTCGCCGATCACCGTGGAGCGGAGGTGGCCGGCGTGCATCTCCTTGGCCACGTTGGGTGAGGAGTAGTCGACGACGACTCGCGCCGTCGTCGTTACGGGTACGCCGAGTCGAGCGTCGCTCGCAGCGCGCTCAACCTGGCCTTCGATGAAGCTCGTCTTGAGCGTCAGATTGATGAAGCCGGGTCCTGCGATCTCGGCGACCTCCACGAGGTCGTCGAGTGCTGCAGCGTCGAGGACCGCTTGCGCCACCTCTCTCGGAGGGCGTCCGAGCGCCTTGGCGACCGACAGCGCACCATTGCTCTGGTAGTCAGCGCGATCTGAGCCTCGGAGCACCGGATCTGCACCAGGGGAGATGGTGGCGTAGGCCGCGGTGAGGCGTTCCTCAAGAATCGACTTGGTATCAGTCATGCTCCATTGTGGCCCAGCGAGAGCTGCCGAGGGTTCCTGTGGAATCGATTCGGTCAGCGTGGAGAGACGACGGCGACGCCATTCGTCGTAGCGATTTCAGCGAGTCGTCGGTCGTAGGTCACGAGCATCCTGAGGTCGCTCCCGACTTGGCGCGCAGTCGCGAGGTGAATGGCATCGAGCGTTCGAAGGAGAGAACCGGGAGCGATGGAGCCCGCTTCGCGAAGGATTTCGTTCGAGACGGCGATCTTGTGCAGCGCGTCCATGAACCGGCGCGCCCGCTCAACCGCGAGGACGCCGAAGGGCTGTGCAGCTCGAACAACCTCCGTAACTGAGAGCGCACTCGCCACGTACTCATCTTCGGGATTCGCGAGGAGAGCGGATGCGAGCGCAACGGAGTGCTCCTCACGGTTCACGAACTGCACGATTGCGGACGAATCAAGGTAGACCTTCATCGCTCGTCTTCACGCATCGCCATGAGGACCTCAAAGGCACTTCCTCCGAAATCGAGAGGTGGCTCGTTGAAGATCTCCTTGGACTCAGTAGCGAGGGTGACGAGACCGCGGGCGACGAGATCATCCCAACTCGACAGCTGCGGTGGAACGAGTTGTGCGACCAAGCGCCCATGATCCGTGACGTCAAAGCTCTCGCCACATTCGACTCGGCGAATGTAGACACTCGCATTCTGGCGAAGTTCCCGGATTCCGATTCGTTCCATGTGCTAGATGGTAGCACAATGATCGTCCCGAGAACGACTCCAGCGGTCTAGGCCTCAGGCGTCAGGCCGTAGGCATCGTTCAGACCCACCTTGGGGAACGGCCCGAAGAAGCCATGCTCCAAGAGGCCGAAGCCCACGTGACCGTCGTAGGTGAAGCGTGCGCCGTGGTCGACGATGCCATACTGCGCGATGCCTCGAATCTCATCGATTTGCAGCGTGAGGCCTTGGACGACGAGCTCAGGACCCTGGTACATCCCGTGGCGCCAGTCCTGATCGATGCCGTAGCCGGTGCCGATCGAAATCCAGTTGGTCACCACCGGCTCGCACTCGACGGCGATGCCTGCCTCAGGGAATGAGATGGTCGATGACGTCACCACTCGGGAGTTCGGCTCGAGCACGTGGTGCCATTCGGCGGGCCCGAGGTCTTCGACCTCGCGGTTCGGGTCTTTCCAGACCCGCTCAGATTGGACGAGGTGGCGCACGCCATGGGCGTCTTCGTGGCAGATGTAGTAGATCGAGTGGTCCTCGAACTGCATGGGGAAGTAGTTCCACATCCCCGCCATCACGTTCTCGCCCTCGCGAATGCCGCCGGGCTCGGGCTCACCAACGGGCCGGACCCCCCACGATCGGTCACGGGTGCCAACGCCGTTGACGGTCATGGTCTTGCCCCCAACGGTGATGGTGCCAGTCCAGTTCCCGGTCTGGGCTAACCGCTGGGTGTCGAAGACCACCTTGCCCTTGGACCGCAGGTACTGGCGTGGCTCTTCAATCGCCCGAGTGAACCCTTCGAAGGTCAGATCCATCGACACGGGGTAGTCCCCTTCGGCAATGGTGACCCGGAGACGCTGGAGGGGCACTTGAACATCAATGGCGAATGGCCCAACGGCCACGTCGGACCGTTCGACGAGCGGTTGACTCATCCGGACGATGTGCTGGGCGCCTTCAAAGGCAACTGAACAGAAGGCGTCGGTGGTCCCGAGGTTCGGATACTGCCCGAGGCCGAAGATGGCGAAGAAGTCGTTCTCCACGTCCAAGCAGTTGAAGTAGTAGCGGTCGTAGAAGTTGCGATCAGAGGTCGCCGGGTGGGCGATGAACTCCGAGGTCTGGTGGAGGGGGAAGTCATCCCACTTCGACAGCGACATGGTGGCTCCTTCGGTTGGGGCGGGAGATCTACGAGCAGCAGCCGCCACCGCAGCAGCCACCTCGTGATGGCTGTGCGGCGAGCCCCGTCGCTGCGAAGACGGGGAAGAGCTTGATCGCACCGGGATGCCCATCCGGGCACGTGGTCGGCGCATCAGCCATCGACATAGGACGCTCCACTTCGAAGGTCACCGCACAGGTCGGGCATCGGTAGTCGTAACGGGCCATGGGCGAATGGTAGCGGGGGCGCACCACCTGATTCTCTCGGCTGCCCCATCGGGCAGAATGGAGCTATGGCTACTGCTCACCCCAATACCTTCGGTGCCCGCCAGACGCTCACCGTCAACGGCGCTGACTACGAGATTTTCTCTCTGAAGGCCCCCGGCCTCAACACCCAGGCAGTGGAGCGACTGCCCTACTCCATCAAGGTCCTGCTCGAGAACCTCCTCCGCCACGAAGACGGCAAGGCCGTTCGGGCCAGTGAGATCGAAGCCATCCTCAACTGGGCCAACAACCCCACCGAGCACGGCGAATCCGCTGGCGATGCCGCCGAGGAGATCTCCTTCACCCCAGAGCGCGTCCTCATGCAGGACTTCACCGGTGTCCCTGCCGTCGTCGACCTGGCCGGCATGCGCGACGCCATCTTGTCCCTCGGCGGCGACCCTGGCGTCATCAACCCACTCGTCCCCTGTGAACTCGTGATCGACCACTCGGTCATCGTTGAGCACTCGGGCCAAGCGAACTCGCTCGATGAGAACGTGGCCATTGAGTATTACCGCAACCTGGAGCGCTACCAGTTCCTCAAGTGGGCCCAGGGCTCCTTCGACAACTTCACCGTCGTGCCCCCGGGCGTCGGCATCTGCCACCAGGTCAACTTGGAGCACCTCGCCCGCGTGGTCTTCGCCACCCCTGGCGGTCAGGCCTACTGCGACACCGTGGTCGGCACGGACTCCCACACCACCATGGTCAACGGCCTCGGCGTGCTGGGCTGGGGCGTGGGCGGCATTGAAGCCGAGGCGGCGATGCTCGGCCAGCCCGTCTCCATGCTCCTCCCACAGGTCGTCGGTCTCCGCCTCACCGGATCGCTCCGAGAGGGCGTCACCGCAACCGACCTCGTGCTCCGCATCACCGAGCTGCTCCGTCAGACCAAGGTCGTCGGCAAGTTCGTTGAAGCCTTCGGTCCCGGCGTCGCTGCACTCTCGCTCGAGACCCGAGCCACCATTGGCAACATGACCCCGGAGTACGGGGCGACCGCCACCATCTTTCCGATCGACCAGAAGACCATTGACTACCTGGCCTTCACCGGACGCGAGCGTGGCCACTTAGACGTCGTCGAGGCCTACGCCAAGGCCCAGGGCCTCTGGCACGACCCCTTCGGCCCAGAGCCGATCTTCTCCCAGGTCGTCGAACTCGACCTCGCCACCGTGGAGCCTTCCTTGGCTGGCCCATCGCGCCCTCAGGACCGCATCGCCCTCACCGAGACCCGCACGGCGTTCTCCTCCGTCCTCGGTCACGAGCCCAAGCAGGTCACGAGCGCAGATGGCGGAGCACTGGCCGACGGTGCGGTCGTCGTTGCCGCCATCACCTCGTGCACCAACACCTCGAACCCCTCGGTGCTCATCGCTGCTGGCCTCGTTGCCAAGGCAGCCCACGAGCGGGGACTCACCCCGAAGCCGTGGGTGAAGACCTCCCTCGCTCCAGGTTCTCGGGTGGTCGTGGACTACCTCGAGCGCGCTGGGCTCATGCCGAGCCTCGAAGCCCTCGGCTTCTACCTCGTGGGCTTCGGTTGCACGACCTGCATTGGTAACACCGGACCGCTGCTCCCAGGCGTCAGCGAGTTGGCCAAGGAGCACGACCTCTCCGTCGTCTCCGTGCTGTCGGGAAACCGCAACTTCGAAGGGCGTATCCACCCAGACGTCAAGATGAACTACCTGGCCTCGCCGCCACTGGTCGTTGCCTACGCGATCGCCGGCACCATGGACCTCGACCTCACCACCGAGCCGCTCGGGTTCGACCGTGACGGCCAACCTGTGTTCCTGGCCGACCTCTGGCCGAGCGATGACGCGGTGGCAGATGCCATCCGTGGCTCCTTGGACGCTGAGATGTTCGCCACCCGCTACGCCACCGCGTTCGAGGGCGACGAGCACTGGAAGGCAGTTGCGACGAGTGCCTCAGAGACCTACGGCTGGGCCGACGACTCGACCTACATCAAGAAGCCGTCCTACCTCAACAACCTTCCGGTGACGCCTGCACCGATTGCCGACATCGACGGCGCACGAGTGCTGGCGGTGCTCGGGAACTCGGTGACCACCGACCACATCTCCCCCGCTGGAAACATCTCACCGACCAGCCCTGCGGCTTCGTACCTGTCCGAGCGCGGTGAAGAGCGGGCCAACTTCAACTCCTATGGCGCCCGTCGAGGTAACTACGAGGTCATGACCCGTGGCACCTTCGCCAACGTCCGCCTGCGGAACCGCTTGGCTCCAGGAACCGAGGGTGGCGTCTCTCGCCACCTGCCTGAGGGCACCGAGATGTCGATCTACGACGCCTCGGCGAAGTACCAGGCAGAGGGCGTGCCGCTCGTGGTCTTCGCCGGCCAGGAGTACGGCTCGGGCTCGTCGCGTGACTGGGCGGCCAAGGGAACGGCACTGCTCGGGATCAAGGCGGTCGTCGCCGAGTCCTACGAGCGCATCCACCGCTCGAACCTGATCGGCATGGGCGTGCTCCCCCTGCAGTTCCAAGCGGGCCAAACCTTCGAGAGCTTGGGGCTAACTGGTGAGGAGACCTTCGCCATCAGCGGACTGGCGCAGATGAACAGCGAAGCCGCACCGGCAGAGGTCACGGTGACCGCCACCGCTGCTGACGGTACGGTGACGACCTTCACCCCCCGCCTGCGCATCGACACCCCAATGGAGCTCGAGTACTACCGCCACGGTGGCATCTTGCAGTACGTGCTGCGCCAACTGGCTGCTCGCTAGGCGCCACTCTGTGGAGCAGTGCAGATGTGGCAGTGATCGCCGGCTTTCGACCGGCCACATGATCGATTCGAGCCGAGCGCACTTGTTACACTGCAGGCGCTCGCAGGAGCAACCCCACTGAGCAACCGGATGGTTTCTTCGGTATCGAAGCCCCAGAGCCGCAGAAGAAAAGGTGTGAAGCGTGCCGAATCACGATGGCCGCTCGGAACACCACCACCATGGTGTTACCGCTGAGACCCTCACCGGACATCGAGGCAGCGGACGATCGGTCAACCTCTTCTCCTTCGTGGCAGTCATGGCGGGAATTGAAGTCATCGATATCGTGTTGACCCTCCGACTTCAACGTGTCGGAAACCATGACGGCATCATCCAGCGACTCTCTGATGATGTGAGCAGAGTGAGCAATGGACTGTTCGCGTTCTTCCTGCTTGCGTCCATCGTGATTCTGTTCGTGTCGCGGGACAAGACCCCCAGATTTGTCCTCCCCATGCTGACGACCTATCTGTCGGTTGCCTCGCTCAACGTGTTGTTCAACATCGCTTCGATGTTCTTGCAACCGCTGAGCTTGCACCAGAGCCAGATCAATCCCCTCATCGACCTGATCTTGGTCTTCAGTTCGGTGACGCTCATCTTCTCGCTCTGGTACGAGCTCATCGACATCACGTCACCAACCCAGGCGATTGAGTTTCCCCACCGAGGCCGCGAAGGCGAGCCCCCAATTCAGTGGTTCGACTACTTCGTGGTCTCGTTCTACTCAAACTCGACCTTCGGCCCCACGACCGAATCCATCAAGAGTCGCAAAGTCCAATTCTTGATGATGGTTCAGGTTTCCCTCGCCCTCATGGTGCTCGTCGTGCTCGTGGCTCGCATCGTGAAGGCCAGCTGAACCAGAGCCGCTCGGGGAGCTCTTAGCTCCCACCAAGCCCCTCGAGGAACACGAGGCTCGTGAAGTCTGTGAGCTCGTCGATGCGGAGGTTCTTGTAGGGGGCGTAGTCATCCGAGGTGTACCACGCCTCTGCCGCTTCCATGCTGGTGAACTTCAAGATGGCGGCCCAGTTCCCGCTGAACGAACCCTCCTTGGTCACCGGAGCCATCGTCCCGGCGATCATCTCGACGTTTCACGCCGCCAAGATCGGCATGACGTGCTGGGCGTAGCGCTCCATGAACTCCTCAGGGTTCACCATGTTGATCTGCACCATTGCGTAGGCGGGTGTGGTTGCTTCGGTCATCATCCATCGCTCCTCGGTCGGCATCACTTGCATTGTGCAATGTAGTGCCATTACTTGCAGAATGCAAGTGAGCGTTGTTCTCGATGACGCTTCCCGACTTAGAAGATGTCGACGAGTTCTGGGTGGAACGGTTTCACGTAGGTCTGCGCCCAGTGGCCAAGAGCTTCGAGCACTGGCCGCAGTGCCTTCCCGCTCTCGGTGAGTTGGTAGGCGTTGTTGCGCGCGACCCCGGTTGGGTCCACGTGCTCAATGATGCCGACCGCCGACAACGCCTTCAGGCGAGCGGCCAGGATGTTGGTCGAGATGTGCTCTGGCGACGACGTGAACTGCGAGTAGGTCCTCGTGCCATGTTGGATGAGATCACGAATGATCACGAGTGACCACTTGTCACCAACGAGGTCGAGACTGGACGCAATCGGGCAGACCGATCGCCACTGCGCTGCCACTGCCTTCGGTGCTGCTGCCATAGGTCTCCTACGTCGTGAGCGTGGCTGCCATCTCCACGAGCGTTCGATCGAGGTCGGTGGGTTGCCAGTGCAGCACATCGTAGGTAGCGCTGACGTCGTAGGCGATTCGCTTGCCGAGTTGGGGAACCATGCCCTTCGCTTCTCGATCGAAGAGGCTCATCACCTTGATGGCAACGTTCGGCGCCTTGCGTGAGGGCACCTTGGAGTAGCCGGCACTTCGGAGCACCGAAGCGAGGTGCGTCATCGACACCGGTTCTGCACTGGACGCGATGAATCGCTTGCCCGCTGCGCCTGGGGCACTGCAGGCTGCCACGTGCAGTTCTGCAACATCACGCACGTCCACCATGCCCATCGCGATGTCGGGAATCATCGGCATCTTGCCGCCGATGACCTGGCGGATCATGGCCACGCTCTGACCATCGCCTGGGGCGCCGAGGGAGGGGCCGATGATGAATCCTGGGTTGATGACCACGAGCTCAGTGTCGGCACCGGCGACGAGGTCCCAAGCAGCACGCTCGGCCAAGGTCTTGCTCTTGGCGTAGGCGCCAATGGGTGCCTGAACGTCAGACCAGGCGTCAGGACCGTAGGTGCCACTCGGCTTGCCAGAGGTCATCGCCACAACCGATGAGGTCAGTACCACTCGGCGCACCCCGGCTCGGATCGCCGCAGAGAGCACTCGCTGGGTGCCTGCAACTGCAGGAGCGATGAGGTCGTTCTCATCCTTAGGTTCAGCGAGCACGAACGGCGATGCCACGTGGATCACCACATCGCACCCGTCCATAGCAGCGTCCCATCCACGATCGTCGAGGAGGTCTGCTTCGACGAAGGTGGCTGGTTGACTGCACCCAGCAGCGCGCAGCGCTGCGGCCGTACCGTCCGCCTTGCCGAGCGATCGCACGGTGCCGACGACGTCGACGCCATGTCGAAGCAGAGCTGCTGCGACGTGTTGGCCGAGGTAGCCACTGATGCCGGTCACGAGGACTCGTTGTGCCATGGGTTTTCTCCTTCGACGTCGGCATCGTGCCAACCCTTCGGAGAGGAGTATAACTTGCATTTTACAAGTTAGATCGCTCCCTCAGCAATTCCGAGTACTGATCCCTACGCGGTGTTCACCACACGGAAGCCTTCAGCGAGGCGACCCTCTGGAAGCCCAGCTGCCGTTGCCGTGCCTTCACCCCATGGCCGCAGCAGCCCTTCGAGCTGCGCTCCGTCACCGACTTGGCTCTCGTGGCAACGCAGCGCCGCCACCTTCTTCTCGAAGACGTCAGTGGTGTCGACCACGAGCGTTGGCGCCGTCGCCATCAACCAGACCTCACGGACCGTGTGGGGCAAGAACCCCTCGGTCATGAGCTCCTTGTGGGCGTGGTGGTTCCGAGCGTCGGGGTAGACGGCGCACAGCGTCGCCTCCCCTGCTGCGAGGTGATCGGGGTGCGACGCGTAGATGCGGTCGTAGTTGCGTTCCGGGCTCTGGCAGAGCACGCGGTCCGGCTGGACGTCACGGATCACCCGTGAGATGTCTCGGCGAAGCTCGAGCGAGGGGACGACGGCTCCATCGGGATAGCCGAGGAACCGCACGTCGGTCACGCCAACGACCGCTGCAGCAGCACGCTGCTCCTTCTGGCGAAGGGCGGCGAGGTCCTCAGGCTTGTCATCGGGATTTGGGCTTCCGGCATCGCCAGAGGTCACCATGCAGTAGACGACGTGGACGCCGGCGGCGGTCATCGTGGCGATCGTGCCAGCAGCCCCGAAGTCGACGTCGTCGGGATGCGCGGTGACGACGAGCAGCGTGTCGAAGCCATCGCCAGGCTCCCAGAGTTTCGGATTAGCGGCGGCCACGGCGAGGTGCTCCCTTCGGTCGAGGACGGGGGCGTGCGCCCTTCGGTCCACCAGCAGCCGAGGGCTTCACGAGGGCGGGCTTCAGCACCGCGTTGTCCCAGGATGGCTCAAAGGCTCCGAGGTCGCGGAGGTTCGGGTCATTGGAGAAGATCTCGACGATCGGCAGGCTGAGCCCGATCTTCTTCTGGAGCTGCTCAGCTTCACCGGCTTGGTTCCACAAGAGCAGCGACACCACGACGCCGGAGGTGCCGGCTCGAGCGGTGCGGCCCGAACGGTGGAGGTAGGCCTTGTGGTCCTCTGGTGGGTCGTAGTGGATCACGACGTCGACGGCATCGATGTGAATTCCTCGGGCAGCGACGTCGGTGGCGACGAGCACGGGGAGCTTTCCAGCGCCGAACTCTTTGATGGTGCGCTCGCGTTGGCTCTGACGGAGGTCGCCGTGGATAGCGCCAGCGTGGACACCATCGCGCTCGAGCTGCTCGACCAAGCGGTCTGCTCCGCGCTTGGTGCGAACGAACACCAAGGTCTTCTCATAGGCATTGGCGATCGCACCGACGACGGCAACCTTGTCCATCTGGTGGACCTGGAGGAAACGGTGCTCCATGTTGTCGACAGTGTCGCCCTCGGAGACCACTTCGTGGAAGACCGGGTCGTTCATGTGGCGCTTGACGAGGCGGTCCACTGCGCCGTCGAGGGTTGCCGAGAACAGCAACGTCTGGTGCTCGCCCTCGAGTCGTCGCAGCACCCACTCCACCTGAGGCATGAAGCCCATGTCGGCCATGCGGTCGGCTTCGTCCAAGATCAAGGTGTCGAGTTGGGACACGTCGACCTTGCCGCGCTCACCGAGGTCGATGAGTCGACCGGGGGTGGCGATGATGATCTCGATGCCGCGGGCCAGCTTCTTGATCTGCCGGTCGATATCGGTGCCGCCGTAGACGGGGATCACCCGAAGCCCGAGGGCATCGGCCAGCGGAGCGACGACGTCGTAGACCTGGAGGGCGAGCTCTCGGGTCGGCACGAGGATGAGGGCGCGGGGACGTGCCGGGTTGCCGGAGATGTGCCGGGTTGCTCCGCCGTCCTTCGGTGAGAGCGCCTCGAAGGTTCGCTGCAATGCCGGCACGGAGAAGGCCAGCGTCTTGCCCGAACCCGTCTTCGCCTTGCCACAGACGTCGTGGCCGGCGAGGGCGTCGGCGACGGTGAGCGCCTGGATGGCGAACGCGGTCTTGATGCCCTTGGCTTCAAGCGCCTCGACGAGGCGAGGGGTCACCCCGAGCGACGACCAGGTCTTCTCGGAGTCGAGACCGCCTGCAGCGGATTGCTCGTTCGTCTCGACGGCGCCTTCGGGCGCGTCGGACTCGGTGGACGGATCGGCGAGCACGCCGGCGTCGGAGGATGAATGCATCTGCTCTTCTCTCTTCTGAGGGCCTACAGCACCACAGGGGAGCAGGCCCAGCGGAGGCCTCATGCCAACCGCTCACCTCGAATTCTACGCCAACGCAGCCAAAACGAGGTGTCACTGGTCAATTCCGAGGGTCTGCCCTCTAGATTGGGAGCACCGACACGACGACGAGGAGTATCCATGGCACGGCTCGAGGCAGGCACCAAGGCCCCCGCATTCACCCTGACGGACCAGGACGGAACGAAGGTTTCGCTCAAGGACTTCGCCGGCCAAGCGGTCGTTGTCTACTTCTACCCCGCCGACGACACGCCGGGTTGCACGAAGGAAGCCTGCCAGTTCAACGAGAACCTGGCCACCTTCGCCGCGGCAAACATCGTGGTCCTCGGCGTCTCTCCTGATGGGGCCGAGAAGCACACCAAGTTCCGGTCGAAGTACGACTTGGCCTTCAGCCTCCTGTCCGACCCGACCCACGCCACCATGGAGAAGTTCGGCGCATGGGGCGAGAAGACGATGTACGGCAAGAAGACGGTCGGCACCATCCGTTCGACGTTCTTGATCGATCCTTCAGGCAAGATCGCCCGGGCCTGGTACAACGTCCGTGCCGACGGCCACGCCGCCAAGGTGCTCGAGGAAGCGAACGCCCTCCTCGGCTGAGCCTCAGGGCTTGCCGTGCTTGGGGGCGCGGTGCGAGCCCTTCACCGCCTTGAAGCGGTGGACGTAGAAGACCACGAGCACCACGGCGACGATGGCGCCGACGATGTAGCCGGCGTAGCCGAATCCCTTCACCGTCGACTGGTAGGTGTCAGCGGCGTTGTAGCCAACCACGGTGAGCACCGAGACCCACACCGACACACCGAGGGTCGTGAGGATGGAGAAGCTCACGGGGTTCATCTCTGCGATCCCTGCGGGGAGCGAGATGAAGGTTCGGACCAGCGGCACGACTCGACCGACGAGGACCGTGACGCCTCCGCGCTTTGCGAACCATGCCTCGGACTTGTCGAGATCTGCATGGCTCAGCAGGACGTACTTTCCGTACTTGTCGACGACGCTGCGTCCGAGGGTTCGACCAACGGCGTAGGCGATGAGTGAACCGACGAGTGATCCCACAATCCCCACGACGATGACCGCCCAAATGGCGAGGTGCTCGGCATCGTGGTGCTGGCCATCTGAGAAGAACGCTGACGAGCAGAGTGCTCCACCGAGACCGAACGTCACTTCTGAGGGAATTGGAATGCACGCCGACTCGAGGAGGGCGAAGAGGAAGAGTGCGATGTATCCGTAGTGGAGCATGAAAGTTTCGATGGCGTGCATGCCCACAGTTCTAGCGGAGTGGGCTCGTGCCTCGCTGCCACTCCCCTGCTGAACCGCCACCGCACTCCTCGGTCCTACCATTGGCCCTATGGACTGGACGCATGAGTTGCGTCGACGACCGGAGGACTGATGAGGAGACGACGCTTCCCCACCACCGTCCTCGCGGTAGCGACGTCGGCGGCACTGCTCGCGGGTGCATCTGGAGCGTCGGTCGCCCCTCCGACCGTTGCCCCGACGCTCGCATCGGTCGCTGCTGCGGTTGCCCGAGCGGCCATGGCGACCACGATTCCTGCCACCGTGACTCCTGCCCTCGCCAACGTCACCAATGACGGCCCAGGCTCGTTCATTGGTGGCACTGGCCACAAGAATCCGGCGAAGCTCGTCGCCGTCTTCGGTGACTCCCACGCGTGGATGTGGTACCCGGCCCTGCTCTCCGGGCTCGGTGCGACCTACCACCTGTCCCTCACCTGGTCACCGGGATGTCCTGCCGCCGCAGTACCAGGCTCCGGCTACGGACCGAATGGAGCCGCCGCCTGTGCGACATGGAGGACGGCGACCATCGCGGCGATCCTCGCGTCGAAGCCCTACGCCGTCGTCCTCGCCGAGCGAACCGACTACGTCTTCACGGCTCCCGGGGTGCTCTCGACCCCGCAACAGTGGACCGCTGGTCTCGAGTCGACGATCTCCGCGTTCACCGCACACCACATCAAAGTGGTCGTGATCGGCGACGATCCCTCCTACACCCTCGGCTTCAACCCAGCGAGTTGCGTCGCCCGTGCTCCGAATTCGCTGTCGCTGTGCGAACCGCCGGTTGCTACCAGTGACCCGAACTACGCATCCAATGCACCGGCTGAGCAGCTGGCAGCGCGAGCGACCGGCGCCACGTTCATCAACACCGTGCCGCTCTTCTGCACCGCAACCGTGTGCCCCGTCATCATCAACAACCAGTTCGTGTACTACGACTGGTCGCACATCACCGCGACCTACTCGCTCTACCTCGCCAAGGTGATCGCACAGGAGGCGAACCTCCCCGCCAAGTGAGGCAGCGAACCTCGTGAAATTTGAGCCAACGAAGTAGCATGGGGCTCGTGCCCATGGCCTTCACCACCCTCGACGAGGATCTCGCCCGACACCTCTCCACCGTTGCCCTTGAGGCAGCCCACAGGGCTGGGGCGTCGCTGACCCAAGTTCGCATTGAATCGATTCGCGACCAGTACGTCGGACTGCGAGATGGCGAACTCGAGACGTCGTCGGATCGATCGACCTTCGGCATCGGCATTCGGGTGCTGGTCGACGGCGTCTTCGGATTCGCCGCAGCTGATGACGTCGACCCGGACGCGGTCGCCGGCGTCGCCGCTCGTGCCGTTGCCACTGCTCGCAGCGTCGCGAGAGCGCAACGCCGAAGGGTGGAGCTCGCTCCCGAGCCCAGCCACGGCGAGGTCCGCTGGAGCTCGCCCTTCGTCGTCGACCCCACCGAGGTTCCCTTGGCCGACAAGGTGGACGTACTCGCAGGGTGGAGTCGCCGAGTCCTCGGGGTCGCTGGCGTCTCGCACGTCAGCGCGTCAGTCATGTGCGTGAACGAAGAGAAGTTCTACGCCGACTCCGCTGGCACCACTGCCCTCCAGCGCCGCGTCCGGATCCATCCGAGCCTCGAAGCCATGGCCGTCCACGAGACGCTCGGCATGGAGACCATGGCGACGACTGCTCCTCCAGTGGGTCGAGGCTGGGAGTACCTGAGCGGTACCGGCTGGGACTTCGACGCTGAGTTGGCGCAACTCCCCCACGACCTCCTCGAGAAGCTGCACGCTCCTTCAGTGGCCGCAGGTCGATACGACCTCGTCATCGACCCGACCAACCTGTGGCTCACCATCCACGAGTCCATTGGTCACGCCACTGAACTCGACCGGGCCCTCGGCTACGAAGCCGCCTACGCCGGCACCTCCTTCGCCACCCCGGACAAGCTCGGTACCTTGCGGTACGGATCAAGCGTCATGAACGTCACCGGCGATCGCACCGCAGAGCACGGTCTCGCAACCGTCGCCATCGACGACGAGGGGGTGGCTGCCCAATCCTTCGACATCATCGACAGCGGCACGCTCGTCGGCTACCAACTCGACCGGGCAACGGCTGCGGTTGCCGGTCGTGACCGATCGAATGGCTGTGCCTTCGCTGATTCGCCTCTCCACGTGCCCATCCAACGAATGGCGAATGTCTCTCTCGCCCCAGCACCAGGTGAAGGTCCCTCCACCGAGGATCTGATTGGCGGTGTCGATCGCGGCATCTTCGTCGTGGGCGACAAGAGCTGGTCGATCGACATGCAGCGCTACAACTTCCAGTTCACCGGGCAGCGCTTCTACGAGATCCGGGGCGGACGAATCGCCGGGCAACTCCGTGACGTTGCCTACCAAGCCACGACGACGGACTTCTGGGGGCAGATGGAAGCCGTCGGTGGAGCGCAGACCTACCTCTTGGCTGGAGCGTTCAACTGCGGCAAGGGCCAACCCGGACAAGTCGCACCGGTCAGCCACGGCTGCCCGAGCGTCCTCGTTCGAGACGTCGCCATCTTGAACACCAAGGCTGAAGGGGGTCGATGATGGCGCTCCGAACCGCAGAACAAGTCATCGACCAAGCACTCGCCGCTCTGGCGCCGCACCGCGGCGTGGTCATCGTGCGTGACGGCAGCGACGCCGAGGTCCGCTTCGCCAACAACACGGTCACGACCAACGGGGTGCGTTCCTCACGATCGGTGACCGTCATCGCCATGGTCACCCGAGACGGTGGCATGGCCACCGGGAGCGCGACGCGAAGTGGCGACAGCGACCCCGCAGCGCTGGTAGCCGCAGCGCTGGCAGAGGCGAGTACGGCTCCACTGGCCCACGATGCTGCAGACCTCGTCGACCCCGTCGTCGATGCGAACTTCAGCGATGCTGCGGTGCGCAACGACCTGTCCATCCTCGATCCCGTCCTCGGTGGCCTCGGCGACCTCTTGGAGCGCGCTGAAGGTCATGGGGTCACCGTGGCCGGATTCGCCGAGCACTCCATGGAGACCACCTCCGTCGGGACGACCACTGGACTCCGGCGTCGCTTCGTGCAGCCAACAGGCTCCTTCCAACTCGTCGGTCGAGCAGATGGAGGGGCGCGCTCGTCGTGGGTGGGCACCGCAACTGCGGATTTCACCGATGTCGACCTCGGTGGGATCGAAGCCGAGATCCACCGGCGCCTCGATTGGGGGAAGCGCCAGGTCGCCCTCCCCGCCGGTCGCTACGAGACGCTCCTCCCGCCGAGTGCGGTAGCCGACCTCATGGCGTACGCCACCTGGATGGCCGGCGGACAAGACGCAGAAGACGGAGGAACCGTCTTCTCGAGCGCCTCTGGTGGAACCCGAGTCGGCGATCGCCTGAGTGCCTTGCCCTTCACCTTGGCCTCGGATCCATTTGCTCTTGGCCTCGAGTGCCTCCCCTTCGTCGTGGCAACGGCATCGGGGAGCTCCCAGTCGGTCTTCGACAATGGGCTCCCGCTGGCGCCGACGACGTGGATCGATAGCGGACGCCTCAGCAACCTCCACTACCACCGGGCCGGAGCGGCTCGGAGTGGTGTGGCGGCGACCCCCATGATCGACAACGTGGCGCTCACCTGCGACGGTGGTGCGGGATCGATCGAGGACCTCATTTCCTCGACGGAGCGGGCGCTGCTTGTGACGTGCCTCTGGTACATCCGGATCGTGGATCCGGCAACGCTGCTGCTCACCGGGCTCACGAGAGATGGTGTCTACCTCGTTCAAGACGGTGCAGTCGTCGCTCAGGTGAACAACTACCGCTTCAACGAGAGCCCGCTCGACGTCCTGGCCAAGACCACCGAGGTTGGGGCGAGCGTTCGAACCTTCGGCCGTGAGTTCGGCGAGGACTTCAACCGGATGGCTGCCTGCCCGCTCCGCGTGGCGGACTTCAACATGAGTTCGGTCTCGAAAGCGAACTGACGAAGCTCACACCTGCTCCACAGGGCAGGAGAACGTCGTCCGTCCTCCGATCGTGCGTCGTTCAAGCAACGTGCCACAGCGTGGACACACCCCACCTCGCACCCGAGCGTCTTGGAGTGCGCCGCAGTCTGAGCCCCCACGACGACCAAGGGCACGGAGCGTCTTGCCAATTTGGCGATGGAGGGTGGTGACTTCTTCTGCCGACAGCGTCGCTGCTCGGCGCCCGGGATTGAGGTGCGCTTGGAAGCAGATCTCATCAGCGAGCAGATTGCCGAGACCGGCGATGCGCACTTGATCGAGGAGGCGAGCTTTGAGCGCCGTTGGCGAGGTCGAACCCACACCGAGCGCTCGATGGAGCTCGGCAACGGCGATTGCCGTTGCATCGGGACCGAGTCGTGATTCGTCGGGATCAATGCTGACCCGAGCGAGGCGACGAGGATCGTGGAGTTCGACGCAGCGACCATCGGCCATCTCGGCCCGGAGGCGAATGAACCTGCGATCAGCAACCGCAGGGGCGTAGCGGAGGGCATCGAAGGCGCTCACCCCGTCGAGGAGGAATGACCCTGTCATCCCGGCGTGGAGCCCGAGGACGTGGTGCTCAGTGTCGAGGAGGAGCAACTTGCCAATTCGGCGCGTCGCGGTGATCGTCAGGCCTTCAGCAGGGCATCGACCAACTGCTCCACCGCAGACGAGGTGGTCACCCTCGACTCGGGAGATCGTGGCCCCAACAAGCGGATCAAGGAGACGCCGGTACGCCTCTACTTCGAGCAGTTCTGGCACGAGAGCGAGGGTACTCGTCGGCAAGGCTCGTCGATCGGTTCGCTCCACGCGCCGCTCTCTGTTGCCGTCGTGGTCCAAGGGGTCGTGAATCTCGGGGATTGACGAGCAGCGAGCAGCAATCCACTAGAACCAAGGTCATGTCAAGCGCAGCATCTGCAATCGCCCGTCATGCCTCCGCAGGAGTTCACCCATGAGCGCAACCGCGATTGTGGGCGCAACGGTCGTCACCTGCGATGAGGAAGCGAAGGTGATTCACGACGGCACGGTGGTCATCGACGGCACCACGATTCTCGACGTTGGACCAAGGGATGCGGTCGCAACGAATGGAGCGACGCTCATCCACGCGAGAGGGGCGATCCTCCACCCAGCACTCATCAATGCTCACGCTCACCTCGCGATGACCATCTTCCGAGGCGCCGCAGACGATCGAGACCTTCAAGGATTCTTGGAACGGATCTTCCCCCTTGAAGCGCAACACTGCAGTGAAGCGTCCATCGCTGCCGGGGTGCGCCTCGCGATTGGGGAATCGTTCCTCGCTGGCTGCACCTCGGCTCTCGACATGTACTTCTGGCCCGACGTTGCGCAGGCCGTTGCCGCTGAGGCGGGATTTCGGCTCCACAACGGTCCGGTCTTCATGGGGTTTCCAACTCCAGATTGCCCTTCGGTCGAGACGCAACTCGAGCGATTCACTGCGAGTCCCTCTCCCTGGATCGTTGCGCACGGCACGTACACACTCTCCGTGGAGGAGCTCAAGGCACTCGCCGCACTCCGGTTGGCGCACGCAGCACGCTTCACGATCCATGCTGCAGAGAACACTGGTGAAGTTGACACCGTTCTCGAGATGACCCAGAAGACACCAGTCGCTCTCCTCGATGATCTCGGCCTCCTCGGGCCACATTCCGTGCTCGCCCACGTCGTTGCGATCACCGATGAGGAAATCGCTCGACTCGGTGCTACGGCAACCATCGTTGCCCACTGCCCACTGTCGAATCTGAAGCTCGCCTCGGGGATTTGTCGAACTCCTCAGCTCATCGCTGCCGGAGCGACCGTTGCTCTCGGCACCGACGGACCAGCCTCAAGTGATGATCTCGACCTCTACACCGCCATGCGTTTCGCAGCCCTCATCGCCCGCGGTGCAACGGGGGATGCCACTGCGCTCAGTGCCCGAGAGGTCCTTGAGATGGCAACGATCAACGGAGCCAGAGCGCTGGGCCTCGCCGACACCCTGGGTTCGATTACCCCAGGCAAGGACGCAGACCTCGTTCTCCTCGACGGTCAATCTGCAGCGCTCACTCCGAGCGTCGATCCCATCGCCAGCATTGTCTACGCAGCATCTCGAGCCGACGTTCGCGACGTCTGGGCAAAGGGTCGCCAGGTTGTTGCGAACCGACAACTGACGACGATCGACCTTGGTCGTGCAGTTGCCGAGGTGCGCGAACTCGTTGCCACGTGGCGCGAATCCGACCTGGCGTGACTCCACCGTGTCGCGCATCCACGCTCTCACTCAATCGTGCAGTATGTAGCCGTTCATGTGCTACATTTGGCCCATGCGCACCATCGGCGTTCGAGAGCTCCGTCAACATGCGAG
Source organism: uncultured Actinomycetes bacterium (assembly GCA_903870905.1). Taxonomy (GTDB): domain Bacteria; phylum Actinomycetota; class Acidimicrobiia; order Acidimicrobiales; family RAAP-2; genus CAIQEU01. The sequence goes on from CAIQEU010000011.1 coordinate 89,946, forward strand.
CCGATATTTGAGTGACGTGAAGTCCGGGTTCTCCGTCATCATCACTGAGCGAGGGATCCCCGTTGCACAGATCAGCCCCCTCGCCGCCCCTTCGAATGCTGTCGCGCAGCTCGAGGCCCGCTGCACGTTCATTCGAGCAACGCAAGAATTCGCACTTCCTCGACCAATCGTGAACACCTCAGGGGCAACGAGTGCTGCGATCCTCGATGCACTCCGTGAGGATCGCTGCGAGTGATCTACCTCGATACCTCTGCAATGGCGAAGTTGCTCGTCGTCGAGGCGGAAACTGTGGCTCTGCAGGAATGGCTCACGGAGCACCATGAGTATCCAATGGTGACGAGCACGATTGGTTCGATTGAGCTCCAGCGTGTGGCTCGTCGCCTCAGCGCTTCAGCGGAAATGGAAGCCCGACGATTTCTCAAGGGTCTTGGAAAAATCGTTCTCGATGACAACGTGATTGCTGATGCGGGCGATATTGGGCCGCCCTCCTTGCGTACCCTCGACGCCATCCACCTCGCCGCAGCACGGCTCTGCGGCGACCTCCTCGTGGGCCTCGTCACCTATGACCAGCGCCTCACCGAGGCGGCGAGTGATCTGGGTCTCCCCGTCATCAGTCCTTCTGCGTGACAATCGGTCGCCAATCTGCCGGCAGGCGGGGATCATCGGCCGCTGCACCCGAGCCCCAGTGTGCCCCGGGTCGATGGTGAGTCGGTAGGGTTGGGGCGTGTCTGAAACCATCGTGAAACCAGAGAAGCCGCAGTGGAAAGAACTCTTCACCGAGGTGGTGACCGGAGGCCTCTGCACCGGATGCGCCGGCTGCATCATCGCCTGCCCCCACGACGTGCTCTCCTACGACGACAAGGACGGCAACTACAAGCCGTTCCACCTCGACATCGACGGTGGTCGTGAGGACTGTACCCACGGCCAGAAGGGCTGCACCATGTGCACCCGTGCCTGCCCGCGTTTTCGCACCTGGGAACCTGAGATCGACACGCACCTCTTCGGACGCGAGCGCGACGACGAGGATGTCTTCGGCCTCTCCCTCGACATCGTGCTGGCTCGGGCCACCGACCCAGAGCTCTTGGACGTTGGCCAAGACGGTGGATTCGTCTCAGCGCTGCTGACCTTCGCCCTCGAGAACGACGTCATCGACGGCGCCCTCGTCTCCTCGCTCGAAGGTGACGGCACGAACTGGAAGGCTGAGCCGGCGTATGTGACCGACCGCGCTGGGGTGATGGCGACCGCAGGATCTCGCTACACCTACTCGGCTAATACCCTCGCCTACCCGAAGGCCATCGAGGCCGGTGCGGAGCGCATCGCCCTCGTCGGCATGGGCTGCCAAGCCTCTGCTCCTGGCGCCATGCAGGCCCGCAAGGCCGGCAAGATCGCCCGTCGCCTGTCATTGACCATTGGTCTCCTCTGCTCGAAGACCTTCGACGACGCCATCTTCGAAGAGCTCTTCGAGGCGAAGTACGGCTTGACTCGCCAGATGATCAAGAAGATGAACATCAAGGGTGTCTTCCAGATCTGGACCCACGACGGCGGCTACCACGAGGTTCCCTTGAAAGAAGCCCACGCCTGGACCCGAGAGGGCTGCAAGTCGTGCCCTGACTTCGCTGCAGAGCACGCCGACATCTCGACCGGTGGTATCGGCTCCTTCAGCGACTGGACCCTCACCATTGTTCGCACCGAGAAGGGTCGGGCCCTCCTCGACCAGATGATCGCTGCTGGTGCCGTTGAGGTTCGCCCCGGTGACGACGACCCAGCGGGTATCGCCCTGCTCCGTCGCTTGGCTGGCGTCAGCCGCAAGCGCTGGCCGTCGACTGCCGTGCCGATGCCTGGTCGTCTGCCCACTCCTCCAGCACCAGCCGCTTCCTGAGCACCGATCGCTGACCGAGATGGCGAAGAAGCAACCACCAGCACCGACGGCCACGACCGTCTACTTGGTCCGTCACGGCGTCACCCCGTCAACCGGTGCCGTGCTCCCAGGACGAGCCAAGGGGCTCCACCTGTCCGACGCAGGAGTTACGCAAGCTGAGCGAGCTGCGCAGCGATTGGCCGAACTCAAGACCCCGCCCGTCGCCCTCTACGCTTCTCCGCTCGAGCGCACCAAGGAGACCGCGGCGCCCATCGCCAAAGCCCTTGGCCTCAAGACAACGATCGCCAAGGGACTCCTCGAGTGCGATTTCGGCGCGTGGACGGGTCAGCAGCTCGACGAACTGCGCAAGCTCCCCGAGTGGCAGACCGTGCAGAAGGCCCCGAGTCAGTTCCGCTTCCCCGGTGGGGAGTCGTTCCTCGAGATGCAAGCCCGCTCCTACGGCGCCGTCGTCGATCTCGCTGCTGCGCACCGCGGTGCGTCCATTGTGCTCGTCTCCCACGCTGACCCCATCAAGGCGATCGTCGCGATGGCTGCCGGCACGCCGCTCGATCAGTTCCAGCGACTCGTGGTCTCCCCGTGTTCGATCACGACGCTCATGATCACCGCCGAGGGCGCCATCGTGCTCTCGGTGAACTCCACCGCATCTCTGACCGAGGTTGTCCCATCGTGACCCACTACGTCCTCGCAGAACCCGAGCGCTTCACCGTCGGCACCATCGGTGCTGTTGGACAGCGAACCTTCCTGCTGCAGATGCGAGAGGGTCGTCAGCTCGTCACCATCAAGGTTGAGAAAATGCAGGTCGCCACCGTTTCCGCCTACCTCACGAACGTCGTGAAGGAGATGGGCCGCCCGAAGCACTTGCCAGATGATCTGGCCTTGGAAGATGAGCACGAGCCCGACTTCGCCCTCGGCGACGTGAGCGTTGCCATTGACGAGGATGCCCAGACCATCACCTTGGTGCTCGACAGCATCGACACCACTGAAGACGACGACGGGGATGAGGTGCCCATGGATCGGGTGACGGTGACCATCACTCGTGAACAAGCAGCAGCGTTCGCTATTCAGGCCACCGTGCTCGTCGAAGGTGGACGCCCACCATGCCCGCTGTGCGCCCTGCCCATCGATCCGCGCGGCCATGACTGCCCTCGGACGAATGGGTTCAAGGCCCCCATCACCTGAGGTGGCAGTGCCTGATCTCGCCGACGTCTTCGCCCTCGGCACCATTGAAGTCCACGGAAGGATCCGTGGATCATCCAACTCCACCCTGCTTGTCACCGCGTCGTTCGAGGACGTGACCCAGCTGGCGGTCTTCAAGCCGGAGTCGGGTGAGCGGCCGCTGTGGGATTTCCCTGGAGGCCTCTGGCGACGAGAGATCGCCGCCTACGAGCTCTCCAAGGCGTTCTCCATTCCCCTCATCCCCGAGACGGTGCTGCGGGATGACCCAGACTTCGGCCCCGGGGCTATCGCCCCCTACATCGAGCACGACCCCGATCAGCACTACTTCATGCTCCGAGAAGATCCTGATCTCGCCACGTGGTTCCAGACCTTGGCTGCGTTCGACGTCATCGCCAACAACTCGGATCGAAAGGGCGGCCACGTCCTCCTCGGACCCGAGGGACCGCGCGGTATCGACCACGGGCTCTGCTTCCACGTCGACGACAAACTCCGCACGGTGATCTGGGACTTCGAGTGCTTGCCCCTCACCGACGAGGCAACGCAAGCCTTAGAGACCCTCCAGCGTGACGGCCTTCCAGAGATCTTCGACCTCCTCCTCATCGACGACGAGCAGGAGGCGCTGCGCCAGCGGGTCGACCACTTGCTCGCCGTTGGGGAACTCCCCCTCCTCAACGAGGACGGCGACTGGCCCCCCTACCCCTGGCCACTCATCTGACACACGACGAGTGGGGCCTCACGCCTCTGCGGTGTGGTCCGTCCAGCGGTCGCCGTCCCAGTAGCGCAGTTGGCGGGGATTGAAGGGGTCCGGTGCCCACTGGGCTGGTGTGCCCGGCGGCATGGGTTGACCGCTTGTCGGTCGAGGTGGTGCCGACGAGGATGGTGGCGTGACGAGGTGGAGCGGGTAGGCAGCAGTGCCTCGCAGGTGCCGGGAATCTTCCATCTGCCGGACGATCGCTCCGTGGAAGGACCGAGGGTCTTGCAGGGCAACCAGTCGCTCGCTTCCCGCCTTCGTGGCGAGGACCAGATCGCCGAAGCGCAGCGCTCGCTCGATGACCCCTTGGTCAATCGCAGCACCCGTCACCCCTCGGAGCTGCACCTCGAGGGTGGTCTTCCGCAACAGGCCCCAGGTGCCGAGCACGCGGTAGTTGGTCACGACGTAGTGGGCTGTTGCGAGGTAGACGAGGAAGCGGGCTTGTCGTGCCAAGAAGACGGCGAGGCCAGCGATCACGAAGAGCATCAGCAATAGGGCTGAAGTTCTCCCATTCCCCGTCGCACCAGGCAGGGAGAACAATGCGGTCAAGAACATGACCCCGGCCACTGCGAGTACGGCCAGCATGACTGGATGAGCGAGGAGCGCGAAGAGCGATGGCCTCGTGCGGGAGGTGATCACCTCACCAGGTTGCAGCTGCTGATCCATCTGCGTCATTCAGGAAGTCCTCACTCGAGCAATGTGGCCAACCCTAGAACTGAGGTGTGGCAAATCGGCGAAATGACCGCTTCGAGAGAGGAGAACTAGTCGAACTCGTCGGACTCGTCTCGGTCATGCTCTGGGTAGCGGTGCGTGGGGCCGTATCCGCTGTTGTAAATCATGACTTCTTCAGAGTCGAGATCGTCGGGTTCGCTCTCGTAGATCTCATCGTTCGTTCGCTTCATCAGAATTCCAATCGGGTGATGGCAAGCCAGCGCAATCGTCGTTCCAATGGATAATCGTCCTTCGAATGCTCGTCAAGGGGCCCATTACTCAGTTGACATAAACCTCTTCCCCACCTGCACTGCGACCTGAAGTTCGCCAAAGCTATGTTTCCAACTGAAGAAATTGGTCCTCGAGATGCCGAGTTCCTCAGCGATTGCCTTCTTTGGGACGCCTTCTGCGACCTGGCGTCGGATGTATGCCCAGTTTTCCAATGTGATCACCCTTCCTTTTTCGGGTGTTCACTTTTCACCGGCGTTTATGTTCAGTTTTCAAGCGGCGTCGACATCGTCAACCTGGCAAGCTTTCGAGATGGATCATCTTTATGAGCTCGCTGTGCGAGAGGCGATGTTTTCACATCTTGACCGCCTTCTTGCCTCTTCATCTGACGGGACACTTCGCCATGACGAGACGGCTGCATTCGAGTTCAGCGGGGAGCGAATCGTGATGCGCCAAACGCAAGGAAGGGGCATTCATAAACCCTCGAATCTCAGCGTTGCACTCTCAATCACGACCGCCTACCGAACTTCGGATGCAACGCGTCCATACCTTGACACCATGGGAGAGGATGGATATCAGCGCTACATGTACGAAGGATCAGATCCGGCTCTCTACACGAATAGGGCACTTCGAGATGCAATGCAGCTTCGGCTGCCGCTTGCCTATTTCATCGGTGTTGCCAAAGGTGTGTACAAGCCGATTTATCCCATCTACATCATCGGGGATAACCCTGGTTCCCTCGAGTTCACATTGGGCTTTTCCGCTGCAGAGGTCGGAATCAACCTCGCGGACCTTTCAGCACCAGACCGGGTTTACGCGGCGCGAACTACAAAGCAGCGACTTCACCAACCAGTATTTCGCGGTCAAGTGCTCGCTGCATATGCGACGTCGTGCGCCGTTTGCCGCCTGAAGCATGCAGAACTCCTCGATGCTGCCCACATCATCAGCGATGCAGAGCCAGATGGACTTCCCGTGGTTCCAAATGGAATCGCAATGTGCAAAATTCACCATGCTGCGTACGATCGCAATTTCTTGGGAATCTCCCCCGACCGCGTCATCAAGATCAATGAGGATCTCCTCAACGAAGTGGACGGACCTATGTTGAAGTACGGCCTCCAAGCAATGCACGATCAGAAACTGATCGTCCCATCTGCGAGGAGGTTGCAACCGGATCGAGAACGGCTCGAGCGCCGTTTCGATGAATTCCTTGCAGCGGCATCCTAGGTGCCGTTCTTCGAGAAAACAGATGCCCCCGCTCAAGTGAGCGGGGGCATCTGCATGAAACAGAAAGCGTGAGTCTTAGCGACCCTTCAAGGCCTCAATCAGAGCAGGGATGACCTTGTTCACGTCACCGACGATGCCGAGGTCAGCAACGGTGAAGATCGGGGCCTCTTGGTCCTTGTTGATGGCGATGATGTTCTTCGAGCCCTTCATACCCACGAGGTGCTGGGTGGCACCCGAGATGCCGCAGGCAAGGTAGACGGTCGGCTTGACGGTCTTGCCCGTCTGGCCAACCTGGTGGCTGTAGGGGACCCAACCAGCGTCGACGATCGCACGGGACGCACCGGCGGCACCGTTGAGGAGCTTGGCCAAGTCGTTGATCCACGTGTAGTTGTCGGCACTGCCGAGGCCACGGCCACCGGAGACGACGACTGCTGCTTCGTCGAGCTTCGGACCAGTGCGCTCTTCGACGTGACGAGAGACGATGGTTGCGGTGCCGGTGGCACCAGCCTCTGGAACCGCCAATGCGGACACGGCCGCTGCAGCTCCACCAGCGGGCTCAGCGGCGAAGGACTTGGCACGAATCACGAAGATCTGCAGACCAGCACCGGTGAACTTGGCCTTCACGATCTTGGCGCCACCGAAGACGGGGTGCTCGGTCGTGAGTCCACCGTCTTCACCGAGGCCGGTGATGTTGGTGAGGACCGGCACGTTGAGCTTGGCCGACAGGCGACCAGCGATGTCGCGGCCGTCGTAGCTCGTAGGGATGAACACGGCATCGAAGCCGGAGGCAACGCCAGCAATGGCACCTGCCACTGGCGCACCAGGGAGGGCCGAGCCGAGGTCACCAGCGTCGTGCAGGGTGGTGGCGCCGTACTCGCCGACGGTGCCAGCTGCTGCTGCCACAGAAGGGCCCCAGGAGATGGCCTCAACCGTGGTGGCGAGGGAACGTGCTGCGGTCAGAAGCTCGAGCGAGGTGGCCGTTGGGCCCGACTCGGTCAGCTCCACGAGGACGAGGATCTTGTTGATCGCCATGAGAGTTTCCTTTGAATTGAGAACGAACGAGTGGGACTAGATGACCTTGAGGCCTTCGAGGAAGGACACAATGCGCTGAGCACCGTCACCCTCGTCGACGACGATTTCACCAGCAGAACGGGCTTCGGCGTCAGCGACGGCGAAGATCGTCTGGCCAGAACCAGCAGCACCGACGTCACCAGCCGAGAAGCCGAGGTCGGCAGCGGTCACCTGGTCAACAGGCTTGGACTTGGCGGCCATGATGCCCTTGAAACTCGGGTAGCGGGGCTCAACCACACCAGCGGTCACGGTCACCACTGCCGGCAGCGGTGCGGTCACCTCGTCGTAGCCGGCTTCGGTCTGACGGTCGACCTTGACCGTCGAGCCGTCGATCGTGACCGACTTGGCGAAGGTGATGGAGGGGAGGCCGAGGAGCTCAGCGATCTGCACGGGCACGGTGCCGGTGTAGCCGTCGGAGGACTCGGTGGCGGCGAGGACGAGGTCGAACTCGGTCCGCTTGATCGCCGCAGCCAACACCTTGGCGGTGCCGAGGGCGTCGGTGCCCTTCAGGGCATCGTCGGAGACGAGGATTGCCTTGGCGGCACCCATGGCGAGAGCGGTGCGCAGACCAGCAACTTCGCCGTTCGGGGCCATGGAGACGAGGGTGACCTCTCCGCTGCCGGCCTTGTCGACCAACTGCAGGGCCATCTCGACACCGTAGGCATCGGAATCATCGAGGATCAGCTTGCCTGAGCGATCGAGCGTGTTGGTAGACGGCTCGAGCGACTGCGGTGCAGCCGGGTCCGGAATTTGCTTGACACAGACGACAACGTTCATGGAGCGCATCTTAGGGGTTCGCCAGAGGGGTCAATCCATGCCCCTCCTCCCCTACTCCACGAACCGCTCGAGGATGGCCAGTCCGAGGTCGGGCCGGTCGGTGATGATGCAGTCGACGCCTTGGCGCACGAGGCGCTCCATGTCCTCTTCACCGTTGACCGTCCAGGTGTTGACCGCCAGTCCTGCTCCATGCGCGGCCGCCAAACTCTCCTCGGTGACTGACCACAGGAAGGGGTGGAGCGCTGCGAACCCAGCCTCGACGGCTGCGGGGATGATCGTGTCGAGTTCCACGTTGAGGCCGAGCAGCCAACCAACCGGGGACGACGCTCCGAGCGCCACCAACTGGTCCAGCGTTCCTCGATCGAAGCTCGAGTAGATGACTCGGTCCTGCGCACCGGCGTGCTCGACCACCGCTATCACCTGGGCGGCGAACGCGTCGGTCGGGTCGTAGCCCGCCTCGCCCGGATCGTTCTTCAGCTCAACGTTGACGACGAGGGGTGCTGCGACCTCGAGCGCTTGGGCGAGCAGCGGCACCGACGACGGAAGTTCAGCCACGGTGAGATCCGAAATGGCGCCGAGACCGTCGATCTCTGGGTCGTGGACGCAGACGATGGCGCCGTCTCTCGTGCGGCGCACGTCGAGCTCGATGCCATCGCATCCGAGGGCGACCGCAGCAGCGAACGCATCGAGGGTGTTCTGGCCAGCCTGCAAGGTGTTGCCTCGATGGGCGTAGATCGTGGTCACGAGGTCCTCCAAACGCTCACCCCCAATGGTGCCACGGGTGCTTCGGTCTTCGGTGACTGCTCCGTGCCGATTCAGTGTCATCTCCGCGTCATGTGCTTGCAACGCTCCGGCAATGGGCGTATGTTCGTAGTACCGACTCCTCTCGCCAATGACGTCGAAGGTCGGTGCATGTGCTTGTGATCACAAATGAGAGGGGACTGCGATGGCGCTGATTTGGAGTCGATCGATTGAATGGAATGAAGACGAGTGGCGTGACCTCGCCGCATGTCGCAATACCGAAGCGGACATGTTCTTCCCCATCGGCGCCACCGGCACGGCCATCGACCAGATCGAAGCGGCCAAGCGGGTCTGCAGCCAGTGCGACGTCGTCGCCACCTGCCTCGAGTTCGCGTTGTCGACCAACCAGGAATCTGGCGTGTGGGGCGGCACCTCAGAGGAAGAGCGCCGCAAGGTCCGCAAGCAGTGGTTGGCAGCGCGGCGGAAGGCCAACGCCAACAAGTAACGCTGAGCCCTACTGCTCGAGCGGCACGGTGAACGTGGTCACCGTTCCCCCACCGGGTCCTTCGGCAACAGAACGCATCTCGATCTGACCGCCGAGTTGACCGACGATGAGGTTGCGAACGATCGAGAGGCCGAGTGACGTCGTGGTCTCAATGGAGAATCCCTGTGGGAGTCCTCGTCCGTTGTCGGTGATGGTGACCCGGAGTTCTCCACCGTTCTGCTCCAAATCGAGGACGACCTCGCCGGCCAAGTCCTCGTGGCGAATGACCCACTGGCCCTCCACCTCTGTTCCCGACGTCGTGAGAGCGAAGGCGTGCTCTACGGCGTTCTGGATGAGCTCAGCCATGGCCACCGCCAGAGGCGTCGCAATCTCAGCGTCGACTTCGCCGAGATCACCGTTGACCGTGATCTCGATGCGCTGATCGGTGATGACCGAGTCCTTGGCCATCGCCACCAGCGAGGTCAAGATGTCGTCGAAGGGCACCTGGTCGCTCGGCTCTCTGGAGAGCACTTCGTGGACGAGGGCGATCGATCGCACCCGACGCTCGGCTTCGAGGAGCGCTGAGCGGCTCTCGTCACTGCCCACTCGCCGGGCTTGAAGGCTGAGCAGCGAGGAGATCGTCTGGAGGTTGTTCTTCACCCGGTGGTGCACCTCACGAATGGCGGTGTCTTTGGACAGCACCAGTCGGTCGAGGCGGCGGACGTCGGTGACGTCACGGATGAGGACCAGCGCACCGGTCACGACTCCGCTGGCAACGAGCGGCACCGCTTGGACGAGCACGGCGACGCTGGCGGTTTGACTCACCTCATCGACCACCGGTTCAACGAGGTCCATGGCTTCGGTAACCCCGTCGAGGGTGGAGGCCAGCTCTGTCAGCACCCGACCATCAGGCGGCTGGAAGATCCCGAGGCGGTGGAGGGCGTTCACGGCGTTGGGCGAAGCGAACTCCACCCGGGCCTCGTGGTCGACGACGATGACGCCGTCACCGACGCGGGGACTGCCTTCGACGTAGACGTCGGCGTTGGCGAAGGGGAAGGCGCCTTCAGCCACCATGCGCCCGAGGCGGTTGTAGACGTCGGCGTAGAGCTGTTCGTAGACCGACACCGTGTGCTGGAGTCCACCGGTCACCCGCAGAACAGTTGCGACGTGGGCGTCGTTGAAGCGCACTGGAATCGATTCAATTCGAAGTGCCGGGGCGAAGACCTCACCACTCAGGCGCCACCGCTCGGAGTGTCCGGGGCCTACCGCAGCGGCATCACCATCGAGGTCGAGGATCCGACCAACGAGGTCTTGGGTGAGACGAGTTGGGCAGTTGTTCGGTCGAATCTGTCCGACGACCACCGAGGGGCTGGTGTGTTCAGGGGTGGTGGCGGCCACCGGAACGATGAGGAGGAGGTCGGAGAACGCGAGGTCGGCGAGGAGCGACCACGACCCGAGGAATCGCTGGAGGTGGTCAATGACCTCGGGCTCGAGGTCGGTGCGCAAGGTGGCGAGTTCAGTGAGCGTGGCCATGGTGTTCCCCCGAGACCGCCACCCGATGGGGCATGCGTCCGCGGTATCCCTGGAGTTCGGTGACCCCAACGCGCAGGAGTTCGGTCTTCACGTCGCCTGCTCGATCGGCGACGTGCTCAAGTTTGTGGGCGTCTGACGCAGTTGTCAGCGGCACGCCCTTGGCCACCAGGCGCTCAAGGAGCCCTGGGGCTGGGTAGAGCTCTTGGGCGGGTTTCCGCCACCCAGCAGAGGACACCTCGGCAGCCATGCCGCTCGTGGCTGCGGCCTCGGCGATGCGGTCCCACCACTCTGCCGGCGCGCCCGGTCGATACCCAGCCACTTTCACGAGGTCGGGGTGGGCCAACACGTCGCACGAACCCGTCGCCGCCAATTCTTCCAAGGCCTCGGTGTAGGCGTCCCAGCAGGCGTCGACCTCTCTGGCCTCCCACTCGGCCATGGCCAGGGCACCGTCGACGTCGTCGAAGCACCAGATGCCGATCCAGTGGATCGAACCGAGGAGCACGTCGAAGGGGTACTGCGCCAACAGTTCTGAGACACCATCCATCTGGCCTCGGTAGTAGTCGACCTCCATCCCCATGACCACGGGGAGGCCTTGGCGCTTGGCTTCGAGGCAGAGCTCGACGTAGGCGTCGAGATCTGCTTGGGCGTGGTGGTCGAAGTAGGCGGCCATGGAGGCCTCTAAGTGCTGCTCCCCAGGGGCGCCTTCCCAGAACTTGCCCACGACCGCGTCGAGTTGGGTGAAGCGGTGGAGGTGTTCGGTGAGGGCGATCTCCACCACACCTTCTGCTTGCGCCTTCTCGCAGTAGGCCGCCAACTGGTCGATGACCATGGGCGTCTCCCGCTTGGAGTGAGGCCAGAGGTGGAGGTGGTAGTCGAGCACTTTTGGCTCGTCGAGTCTTAGACGGCGCCGAAGCCGACTCGTCGAGCGGTTGCTGACGCACCGACCTCGACGTAGGCAACCTTGGCCACCGGCACGAGCACCGTCTTGCCGCGACGGTCGGTCAGCGTGAGGGTGCCTTCACCTTCCATCTGCTCAGCGATCTGGGCGAGCAGGGCGTCGCGATCAGTGTCATCGGCGAGCTCAACTTCCAGCTCCTTGGGCGTCTGGGTAATCCCGATACGAACGTCCACGATGCTTCCTTTCACGAGAGGTTCAGCCCCAAAGATACAGGCCTCAGGCAGACTGGAGCACATGGAGGACACCAACGCACTGCACCTGACCGAGCGAGAGCGCCAATGGGCAGCCACCATGGGTGGCTACGCACCGACCGCTGGGCTGGTGGTGGCCCATGCTGACTCTTGGGCATCCTTCACGCCACGGGTGAACGACTTAGAAGCTCGGACGAACGCTGAAGCGCTCTTGCTGAGCCCTGGAGCAACCCATGGAACTGGAGCGGGTAACCGAGCTGTCGAGGAGCAACCCGATGAGTGGCGGACCTGCTTCGAGCGTGACCGGGATCGGATCCTGCACGCCGCAGCGTTCCGCCGCCTCGCCGGCAAGACCCAGGTCTTCGTCTACCCCGAGGACCACCAGCGCACTCGCCTCACCCATGCCTTAGAAGTCGCCCAAGTGGCAACGGGTATCGCTCGAGCACTCTCGCTCAACGTGGCCCTCACTGAGGCAATTGCCCTCGGTCACGACTGCGGCCACGGTCCGGGAGGACACGCCTCCGAAGACGCCCTCAACCCCTACATCGACGGTGGGTTCAACCACGCCCCATGGGGAGCAGACGTCACCTTGGCCCCGCTCAACCTGTGCGTGGAGACCTTGGACGGCATCCGGAACCACTCGTGGTCTCGACCGGCACCGATGACCCCCGAAGGTGAAGTGGTCTCATGGGCTGACCGCATTGCCTATGTCTGCCACGACTTCGAAGACGCGGTCGGCGCAGGCATCGTGACTCCGGGACAGCTCCCAGCCCTCGTCGTTGAGCGGTGCGGTACGACCAGGTCTCGACAACTCGGAACGTTCGTGAAGGCCGTTGTTTCGACGGCGCTGCGCACAGGCCAGATCGGTATGGATCCCGACACCGCTGAAACCTTGGCCGCATTCCGACAGCACAACTACGAAGCCATCTACCTCCGAGATGCCGCCATTGCCCAGGCCACTGCCGTCATTGAAGTACTCCGGGCGCTCGTCGAGCACTTCAGCGATAGTCCGAATCTGATCCCCGACGTCGTTGCACTCGGTGGACTGAACGCCGGCGAACCGCTCGCGGTCCAGGCAGCGGTCAACTACGTGGCGGGCATGACCGACCGGTTCGCCTTCCGCTCCGCGATCAGCCTGCTCGGGTGGGACGCAGCTCGGTTGCCGAGAGCGATCACCGGTTGAGCGGTACCTCATTCTTCGAGATCGTTCCCGTCAAGGTCATTCGTCCATTCCCATCTTCGAATTCGTCGAAGAGGCTGGAAGAAGGTGGAGGAGCGTGAGGGGATCGAGAGGCGATGGAGCGAACCCGTACTTCTCATAGAAGCTGCTGATGGCTTCGTCCTTGACGTGCACCAACATCACTCGCACGCCAACACGCTCGCTCACCTCAAGCGCCTTCACAATGAAATGCTTGAGGAGCGCAGCGGCGAGACCGCGGCCCTGGAACTCGCTGCTCACTGCGAGACGGGAGAGGAGGACCGCCGGAAGAACATCTGGTTGATTTCTCCGCATTGACTTTGGCGCTGCCTCACGGACGATCGCCGCTGTTGCCGAGGCGTAGAACGCCACCACCCGGTTTCCTTCGAGCACGACCCACGTTCTCGACGCACCCGAGACTTGATTGGGTTTCGCTCTGACCGCGATCCATCGATCGAGCGCCTCAACCCCGCAAACAAAATCGTCGACGACATGCGCGGTCGAGAGGGGGACCGGTCCCTCGAGGTCCACAGAGGCCTACTGCTCGAGAGCTGATGGCGTGGAGAGCAGGTGCAGCATCGCAGCGTTGAACTGCACTGGCTCAGCCAGCATTGTTTGCATGACGTCCCATGCGTCGTCATCTGCCACGAATGTCCGAAGGTCGGCGAGATCTGTTTGAGCTGCGCCGAATGCATTGCGCAAGACGTACTCGTTCGTGGACTCGCCACACACCTCTGCAGCTCGTCGGATGACGAGATCTTGTTCTGGTGTCAAGCGCAGGCTCAGTCGTTCAGTCTTTACCGTCATGCAGTCATTGTACGTCAACTGGCGTACAACGTCTACACGGACCTGCTCAAATTCGCTCCATCGCGGGATCGTCAATGGAATCGAACGCTACGAAAGCTTGAGCTCCTGGCGGTAGACACGGGCAGGACCCTGGGCGATGACTCGTTCCGCCAGGTTGCGGAACTCCACTGAGGCTTCGCTGTCTGGCTCGGTCACCGTGATGGGGTGCCCGTCATCGCCACCAGCCCTGAGGGCAGGCACGAAGGGAATCTGGCCCAGCAACGAGAGACCGAGGTCTTCGGCCAGCAACTGGCCACCGCCAGCGCCGAAGAGCTCGTAGGTCTTGCCGTCGTCACCGGTGAAGTGGTGCATGTTCTCAATGACGCCTCGGACTGAGAGCTTCAACTTTCGAGCGGCGTAGGCCGATCGCTGGGCAACCCGCTGGGCAGCAGGTTGCGGGGTTGTCACCACGTAGATCTCAACCTTGGGCACGACTTGGGAGAGGGTCAGCGCCACGTCACCGGTGCCCGGGGGCATGTCGATCAAGATGAAGTCGACCGGTCCCCAGAAGGCATCACCGAAGAACTGCTCGATCGTCTTGTGCAGCATCGGACCACGCCAGATGACCGGCTGGTCCTCGGGAACGAAGAAGCCCATCGACAGCACTCGGATGCCGTGCACTGAGGTCGGGATGACCATGTCGGCGAGGACGACCGGATCACGGTCGCAACCGAGCATCTTCGGGATGGAGAAGCCGTAGACGTCGGCGTCCAAGATGGCGACCTTCTTGCCCAACTGGCTCAGAGCAATGGCGAGGTTCACCGTCACCGATGACTTCCCGACACCACCCTTTCCGGAGGAGATCCCGAGGATTCGGGTCGGCGAACCAGGCTCCAAGATCGACGGCCGAGGGTCGTTGTGGTGGTGCCCCTCGTGGGCGACTTCCATCGCACCACGCAGCACGTTGCGGAGCGCCAAGCGCTCGTCGTCGGTCATGACGACGCTCGACACGGTCACCGGTCCAGGCTCCGCGGTGGCGAGGGTCTCAGTGATGGCGGCTTCCAAGTGTGCAGCGGTTGGCCAAGCGCGAATGGGGAGGGCGAGTTCAACTGTGGTGGCGCCCTTGTCGATCGAAATCCGGCGGACGTAGCCGAGCTCGCCAATGGTGAGGAGGAGTTCAGGGTCGACAATGGCCCCGATGATGTCGCTCAGCGGTTGACGATCTGCTTCCATGTGGACTGGTCTCCTCGGGCCACGGGCCGGTGAACGGGCCGCCTCGGTACACTAGTGACCATGGCGACCTCAACGGACGGCCGGCGCCCGAGCGTGGCGACTGGGGACGGCACCGACGGTCGGGCCTCGTTCACCACCTTCGTCACCGCCGTGACCGCTGCCTTCGGTGATCCGACCCGTCGAGACCTCTACTTGCGGCTCCGCGAAGAACCCGGCATGACGGTCAACGAACTCGCTGATGCCTTTGGGCTGCACCCCAACGCCGCTCGACACCACCTCGACCGACTCTTGGCCGGCGGCTACATCCGGACCGAGACGACGCACCGTGCCGGTGAAGTTGGCCGACCGGCCAAGCGCTACTTCTGCGCCACCGAAGAACTCGGCTTAGCGGACCTCGCCCACCGCGAGGACCTGATGCTGCGCCTCTTACAGCGCTCCCTCGAGATCCTCGGCCCGTCCCTCGCTGAGCAGATGGCCGCTGAAGTCGGCGAAGCCTTCGGGCGTGACCTCGCCCGCTCGATGGGCAGAGAAAAAGGTCAGCGCTCAATTAAGGCCACCATGGAATCAGTGGCCTCGGCGATGACCGCCCATGGATTCGCCGCACGCACCGAAGATGACGGCGAGACCATCACCTTGGTGTCCGACCAGTGTCCCTTCGGCGAAGCCGCGCTCCACCAACCGGTGCTCTGTGCCGTTGACCGTGGCATGGTGCGTGGCCTCCTCTCCGAGCTCGGTGGGCCGAGCAGCCCGGTCCCGGTGGTCGTGACCACCAAGGCGCGTGGCGACGACGCCTGTCGCACCGCCGTCTGATCCGTGCAGCGGATCAACTTGGACGCCGCATCGGCTCCACCCCTCTCCCCCGCCGTCAACGACGCCCTCCGTCTCGCCATTGACCTCCCCGCCGCAGATCCCGGACGGGTGAGCGAGGAAGCTCGCCAGGTCCGGTTCGCCATTGAGCAGGCTCGGACTCAGATCGCCGAGTGTCTCAGGCTGCCCCAATCCACCATCACGTTCACCGCATCACTGGCGGAAACTGCGGCCACGGTGATCACCTCCGCCCGGTCTCGTCGACCGGGACCAGTCCTCGTGAGCGCGGGAGAGCGGGCGTCAATCCTGCGCACCGCTGAGGCCACCGGGGAGACCGTCACCATTCCCTTCAGAAGTGACGGCCGGATCGACACCGATGCGTTCACTCGCCTCTTGGCCATCCATGGGCCCTGTCTCGTCGTGTGCCAGTGGGTGAACCAGGAAACCGGCGCCATCCACGACCTGGCCACCATTGCTGACCTCGCAGACGCCGCTCGGGTGCCACTCCTCGTCGACGGTGGCGCCGCAGGGCTCTTAGAGCCCGAACCCTGGATGGCCCGCGCCTTCTACACCACCGATGCCACCGGCCTCGGTGGTCCCGCCGGGATCTCCATGGTGGCGGTGCCTCGCGGCGTGCGCCTCGATCCACTTCTCCGTGGAGGTGCCCAAGAGCGCAACCGACGGGCCGGGCTCGAAGCCACCATCCTCATCTGTGGGTTCGGCGCTGCCGCCGAGGAGCGCCGTCTCGAGCGCACCGTCCTGGCCGATCGCCTCCGGGGGCTCCGAGATCGCTTGTTCACCCTCGTTCATGCTGCTGGGGCTACCGCCCACTACGGGCCCTCCGACCCTGCCTTCCGTGCACCCGACGTCCTCTGCATTGGCATTGCTGGCATTGAGGCTGAGGCGATCGTCGTTGGCTTGGACCGACGAGGAGTGGCTGCGCACTCTGGATCGAGCTGCGCGTCAGAGACCTTCGAGCCGAGTCCGGTCCTCGCCGCCATGGGTGCCGATGCCGACCACTCGCTGCGCCTGTCGCTCTCGTGGGCGACGACGGAGAAAGACCTCGAGCGGGCAGCGAGTGCCCTCGCGGAGACCATTGCCGAGCTCCGTGCGCTCCGCTCTGGAGGTCAGGAGAGGCCGTAGGCCGAGAGCACCGGCTTGGCCAAGGCTTCTAAGTCCGCAGAGGGGTTCCCGGCCGAGAAGGCTCGGAGTTCGGCGATGATTTCGCTGCGCGGGGCGAGGAAGTGCCGCTTGATGATGGCGAGGTAGAGGTGCCCTGCTGCTTGACCCGGGTCCACTGACACCGAGCGCTCGACGAGTTGGCGGCCCGTCGTCATGAGCGCCGAGTTCTTGGCCACAACAGCAGCTTGGTAGGTCAGCCAACCGGCCTCAGCCAAGGCTTCGGCGTTGTCGGGATGAGTCGTCAAGATCGTGCTGAACTGCTGCAGGGCCAGGCCGGAGTTGCCGCTCGCCACCGACTGCTCAGCTTGGACCAGCGCGTCGTGGAGGCGCTGGCTGGCGTTCCCTCCGGCATTGCCGGTGATCTGCTGCCCAGCCTGTCGATTGGTGGTGAATCCAATGAGGGCAACGACGAGCGCCGCTCCGATGAGGAGTATGCCGAGGTTGCGCTTCCACACTCGACGGCCCGGTTGCTGCACGTCTGCGGGCGGTTCCTCAACCGTTTGGGCCTCGAGGAGGGCGAGCTCTCCGGCGAGTTCGGCGATCCGGGCTGCATCTTTGGCCACGAGGCGGTCGCGCTCGCTGGCGGTCAACTCACCAGCGGCGAACTCTGCTTCGGCGTCGGCAATGGAGCGCTCCAAGGTGGCAATGGCATCGGTCACCTGCCAGTGGCGATCGGTGCTCACACAGCCCTCCTCGATCGGCGGACCATGGCGACCAAGACCGCGACCACCGTCACCGCAACGACGACCGGGAAGATCCAGACGAGCAGCGCCACGCCGTGGGTTGGAGGACTGAGGAGGATGGTGGTGCCGTAGACCGCGACCAACGCATCGAGGATTTGCTGGTTGGTCTTGCCACCAGCCACGAGGCGTTCGATCGTCTGGCGCACCGCCAGCGAAGATGGCGCCGTCGACTGGGCCACGGAGAGGTCCTCACAGCTCGGACACTTCACCTGTGCGAACAGCACCGCGGTCCGGTTCGCGGTCGACGTCGGTGACGAATCCACGATGCCGCTGGCGCCGAGGAGCGAGAGGCCTATGACGAGGACCAGCGCAGCGAGCGACCACCGCTGCCGGGTCACTTCCCGCTCCCCCCGTGATCTCTGATGATGGAGAGGACCCCTGCAGCAGTGACGGGGCCCAAGATGTTGGCGACCACGGTGCCTCGAGGGCTGATCACGAAGGTGGTGGGTGGAGAGCGCACGCCGTAGGCCGTGGCGATCGCCCCACCCGGATCAGCCACCACCGGCCAGGTGAACCCAATCGTTCGAGCGAACGCGAACGCTGCGGTGTCGGCGTCGTTCAAGACCACCGACACCAAGGTGAACGGAATGTTGGCGGCTTTGGCGTCGTAGTTGAGGACGACCAGGTTCGGTGCTTCTGCTTTGCAGGGTCCGCACCAACTCGCGAAGAAGTTGACGACCCGCCAAGTGCCGGTGCTCTTGGCCAAGGTGAACGTCGAACCCGAACTCGTCGTTCCGACGATCGCTGGAGCAGGGTGTCCATCGAGCGGACTCTTGGCCACCGAGTCCTCAAAGTTGGGCCGCGTTGCCGCCACCACCGCGAAGGTGCAGAGAAGCACCACGACGACGAGGCCGGCGATCCGGATCGTGCGGCGCTTGGTCACGGCGCCACCGTTGCGGTAGTTGCAACCACCCGCTCACGGCGTGGTGCACGCCGCCGTGCACCAACTGCGAGGAGACCACCGAGACCGACGACCAGGCCGCCAATCCAGATCCACGGGATCATGGGTTCGACGACGACCCCGAGGGCAATGGCTCCACTCGGCAGGTTCTGGAGCACTTGACCGCCGGACTGGTTCCCGTTGCCGCCGACCGCGTCGAAGGTGAGGTAGAGGTCACCGCCAATTCCTGAATCAATGGCAGGCGTTCCAACTGCTTGATCAGGGCGCCCGGCGAAAGTGCTCACCGCTGGTCGGAAGATCCCCCCACCGTCGATCCGCACCAGTGCCACCGTCGCCGTCTTCTGCGCGCTCGTCACCTTTTCGAGACCCAAGAACTCAAAGCGGTGGCCGTCGAAGTGCACGACGGCGTGCTGCGGGGCGGCGAGTTCGCTCCGTCGTTCGAACGACACCGAGCAGATAATGCCAATGGCGAGGAGGACGACGCCCACGTGGACGACCATCCCACCCACGCTCGGTCCCGAAAGCGACGTCGGCCAAGAGCTCCCCTGGCGACGAGCAGTGGCCACTGCCTGGGTTGCCGAGCGGACCGCAGAGGCTGCAGCGAAAGCCCCGAGTCCAAGGCCAGTAACGGTGAGCACACCCCGGAGACCAGCGAGCACCGAGATCGCCATGGTGGCTGCCGCCATCCATGCCGGGAGCTGGGCTCGGCGCCACAGCACCGTCACCGACGACGCCCGCCAACTCATGAGGGGGGCCACCGCCATCATGAACAGAAGGAAGAGTCCGACCGGCAGTGCCGCTGCGTTGAAGTAGGGGCTCCCGACGGTGACTTGTTGGTTGGTCCACGCCTGGAAGAGCAGCGGGAACGTCGTCCCGAGGAGGACGACGAGGGCGAAGCCCACGAAGGCCAGGTTGTTGGCGACGAAGGCACCTTCGCGGCCGAAGGGGGTATCGATGGTCACCGGAGACCGCAGGCGGTCGCCTCGGAGGGCGATGAGCCCAAAACCCACCACGACCACAACTGCGAAGGCCCCAATCAGCAACGGACCGAGTGTCGAGTTGGAGAAGGCGTGGACGGACTGGACGACACCCGAGCGGGTGAGGAAGGTACCGAGCACGGTGAGGGCGAACGCCCCAATGGCGAGCGAGAGGTTCCAGACCCGAAAGAGCCCGCGGCGTTCTTCAACGAGGACTGAGTGCAGGTAGGCGGTGCCGACCAACCACGGCATGAGCGCGGCGTTCTCCACCGGATCCCACGCCCAGAATCCTCCCCATCCGAGGACTTGGTAGCTCCACCACGCACCGAGCACGATCCCCACCGAGAGGGCCGTCCAACTGAGCAGCATCCAACGACGGGTGGCGACGAGCCATGACTCCCCCACTCGCCCAGTGATGAGCATGGCAATGGCGAAGGCGAAGGGCACCGTGGTCCCGACGAACCCTAGGTAGAGCAGCGGTGGATGGGCGGCGACGAGCGGGTTGTCTTGGAGGAGGGCGTTCGGGCCGGCACCGCTCGCCGGAATTGGCCCAGCGGTCTTCGTAAACGGGTTCGCCGGTCCGACCATGAGGCCGAAGAAGAAGGCGGTGACGAGGAGCAGGACGGTCGTCGCCCAACGAACAACGGCGTCGCTCAGGCGTCGTCGGTAGACGAGGACGACCGACCCCATCACCAGGCTGAGGAGCACCGCCCACAGCAGGATCGATCCCTCGAGGTCGGACCACATGCCCGTCAAGTCGTAGAGGAACGGCGTGGTGCGAGCGTTGTTGTCCGCCACGTACTGCAGGGAGTAGTCGTGGGTGACGAAGGCGTGCTCCATGGCAATGAAGGCCACGATCCCGGCGGCGGCGACCACGGACACCACCGCGACTGGCGACGGCGCCCAGCCCTTGCCCGACCGGAGGAGTTGCACGGCGAGCAGCACGCCGCCGAGCAGCGCAGCAGCGAAGGCCACCGCCACCGCTACCTGCCCAACGGCACCGTTCACGCCCTGGCCGCTTCGGTCATCACCGGACGGTGCCGTTCGACGCCCGCACTCGACCCGGGTGGGCAGCGATGTACGACGCCGAGTGTTTCACCAGAATCTGGTCGGATACGAAGGTGGTCGACGTCGTGGAGGCGAAGTGTCCGCTGACGACGACGGGGATGTTGGCAGCGAAGAGTTGCGGCGGCGTCCCGGAGTTCTCGACGTAGACCGTTCCGTGGTCACCCTTGATGGTGAAGTTCGTCCCGACCGCGGTTGCAGCAATGGATCCAGGCACCACGGTGCCCTCCAAGTTGAAGGTCGTGGTGCCGAGCAGTCCTCGGTGGTGCAGCGCTTCGTCGACCGTGTCGTAGTAGTTGAGCGCCCCGGTGAGTCCTTTGACGACGAGGAACGCCAGTGCCACCACGATGACAGCCAGCGCCAGAACGGCCCGGCGCTGCTGTGGCTTCGTCGAGCGAGCGAGGCGAGGTGCCGGCGCTCCTGGGGTGACCTCGTCTCCTGCGGTGGCCTCAGGCGTGGTGCTCACGGTTCCCTCCCTCGCCGTTCCGGCGAGCTCGTCGTGACCGAACGACCAAGGACGCGGCGTAGGAGCCGAGGACGATTGCCGTCAAGACGTAGGCGCTGATGACGTCGGTCACGCCGGCACCCCCTCGGCACGACGGGCGACGAGTTGCTCTTCAAGGGTGCGACTCGCACCACCGAGGCGCAGGCGCTCGAGTTCCATTCGTCGAGCGACCATCCACGCGAACGAGAGGGTGAAGGCCACGAAGGAGAGCAGCATCGTCCAGGCCATTGCTCCGTGGACGCCTCGTGAACTGAGTCCAGGCGTGAGCACCGATGGCCCCTGGTGCAAGGTATTCCACCACAGCACCGAGAAGTGGACGATGGGGACGTCGATGAAGGAGACGAGCGCAGCGATGGCGCTGCGCTTGGCCACCTGTTCGGGAGATCCCCCCACCCGTCGAAGGGCGAGGTAGCCGAGGAACAACACGAACATGAGGGCAGTAGCGGTCAGGCGAGCATCCCAGACCCAGTAGGTCCCCCAGACCGGATGCGCCCACATCGATCCCGTGACCACTACGAGTCCGGTGAACAAGACGCCCGACTCCACGCAGGCCAGCGCCAACGCATCGAAGGCCATGCGACGGGTCCTGGGCCAGAGGTAGAGGATCGATGCGGCAGCGGCGATCCCGAACGCGAGGTAGGCCACCCAGGCCATAGGTGGGTGGAGGTAGAGGAACCGGGCGTACTGGCGCTGGAGAACATCCGGCGGGGTCACGACGATGCCGAAGAACGCCGTTGCGGCGAGGGTGATGACTGCTGACCACCCGAGGATGGTGACGGTCCGCTTCTTCACTGCACCTCCTCGATCTGTCCATACAGCACCACACCAGCGGCGACGTAGATCACGGCGAATGCTCCGAGCACGCTCAACCACACCCCAAATCGGGGACCGCTCGCCACACTTGCCGCCTGCCAACACCGCACACCTGCGATCAACACCGGAATGACGATCGGCAGCACCAGCATAGGAAGCAAGGTCTCTCGAGCCCGCGCCGCACCGGTCAATGCACCGTAAATCGTACCGACCGCTGCCAGGCCAATGGTCGCGAGCACCGACGCGGCGAGCAGCAGCCACAGGCGATGCACGTGGTACCCGAGGAGGCCCACGGCGCCAGCCCCGAGCACGGCCTCGATCACGGCGAGTTGGACGGCGACCGCCCCGGTCTTGCCGAGGAAGACCCCTGCGGGGTCAATACCGGCGAGGCGCTGCGCAGTGCGGACCCCATGTTCTCGCTCGATCCCTTGGCTGCGTCCGACGACGAGCACTGAGGAGAACGCCACCCCAACCCAGCACATCCCCGCCGCTGCAGCGGACAACGCGCTCTTGCCAGGACCCAGCGCGAAGGCGAAGGTCACGAGCGCGATCACCGCGAAGGGCAAGACCTGCCAGAGCCCTACCCGGGTCTTCGCTTCAATGCGGAGGTCCTTGGCGAAGACCGCCCAAGCGTCACGCAGCATGGGGGCCTCGACGATCTCCGTCCTGGCGATCGGTGACCACGCCACCAGCCATCGTGCAGACCTGATCGGCGACCCGGGCTGCACCTGCTGGGTCGTGGCTCGTGAACACCACGGTCATCCCTTGACTGGCAGCGTCCTCCATCACCGAGTCGACGAGGGCTCGGCCATCGCCGTCGAGACTGGCGTGGGGCTCATCGAGGAGCCAGAGTTCTGGAGCACGCAGAACCAGCTGCGCCAGGGCTCCTCTTCGGCGCTGTCC
This sequence comes from uncultured Actinomycetes bacterium, assembly GCA_903870905.1. Classification (GTDB taxonomy): domain Bacteria; phylum Actinomycetota; class Acidimicrobiia; order Acidimicrobiales; family RAAP-2; genus CAIQEU01. The sequence goes on from CAIQEU010000011.1 coordinate 112,783, forward strand.
GGCCGAGAGTTCGGCCATCGCCGTCGTGCCTAAGCGCCCGGTGAGGCCGACTCGTGCCAAGACGGCGTCGGCTCTCCTCGGATCGGCCCGGAGGATTCTGGAGAGGAACCGGAGGTTGGCGGCGGGGCTCAGATCCTCGTAGCAACCCGTGTCGTGGCCGAGGAGGCCCACTCGCCCAACGAGACCTCGCTCTGGTCGGGCCACGGAGACACCGAGCACCTGACCAGTTCCCGACGCCACCGAGGTCAGTCCAGCCAACGTTCGGAGGAGGCTCGTCTTGCCGGCGCCATTGCTGCCGAGCACCGCGGTGACAGATCCACGAGGCGCGGAGAAGTCCACACCGGCGAGGACGGGGAACCCGCCGTCGAGGGCCACCACTTGGACCACATCGACGGCTTCCACGCCCTCCAACCTACCCGGCACCTCCACGCACCCTCGTCTCAGCTGGTGGTGAGCGAGGTGAGGTGCAGCCACGACAAGAGCGAGGAGAACTTCGACGACAGCCACCCCACCTGATCGGTGAGGAGCAGGATCCCAAAGACAATGAGCACGAGGGCTCCAATGCCTTGGAGGAGCACCAGTGCTCTTCCGTGACGACGAGAGAACGTCGCCACCTTCTCGACACCGAATCCCGCAGCCACGAAGGGCACGGCGAGCCCCAGGGAGTAGGCCGTCAGCAGGGCCATGCCACCGAGGACCGTCGAGGAGTTCGCGGCCAGGGTCAGCACCGCCCCGAGGACCGGTCCAATGCAGGGCGTCCAGGCGAACGCGAAGGCTGCACCCAAGATGAGGCCTCCGATCGGCCCAATGCGCACCGCAGCCAAGGAGAACCGTCGTTCTCTCGTGACCGAGATCGCTGCCGACGAGCCACGAGCCCCGAGTCGAGTCCACACCCCTGCAGGAAGGGCGCTCAGGAGGAGTGCGAGGCCGAAGCAGATGACGATGATCCCAGAGACGTGCGCGAGCGTGGTCTTGTGCTGGAGGAGGGCCTTCCCGATACTCGATGCTGCGGCCCCGAGGAGGACGAACACCACCGTGAACCCGGCGATGAACCCCGCAATTCCCTTGAAGACGGCACCTCGGTGGTTCGGCTGGCCCATCGTGGTCGTCGACAGACCCGTCACCATGGACAGGTATCCCGGAACCAGTGGCAAGACGCAGGGTGACAAGAACGAGGCAATTCCCGCCCCGAAGGCAACGAGCAGACCCGATGGGCTCAGGGTGACTGAGCCGAGCACTGCGGTCAGTTCCGCTGGCTCGACACCAGCGCGAGGTCGGACTCGACCATCATCTCGACGAGCTCACGGAAGCCCACCTTGCGCTCCCAACCGAGGACGGTCTCGGCCTTGGTGGCATCGCCGACGAGGAGGTCAACTTCGGCGGGACGCAAGAACCGCTCGTCGAGGACGACGTGGTCTTCCATGGTGAGGCCAACGGCACCGAACGCCACTTCGCAGAGCTCGCGCACCGAGTGCGTCTCCCCCGTGGCGATCACGTAGTCATCGGGAGTATCGGCTTGGAGCATGCGCCACATCGCCTCGACGTAGTCAGCCGCGTAGCCCCAGTCCCGCTGCGCGTCCAAGTTGCCGAGCGCCAAGGTGTCTTGGAGGCCGAGCTTGATGCGAGCGACACCGTTGGTCACCTTGCGGGTTACGAACTCGAGCCCTCGACGAGGCGATTCGTGGTTGAACAAGATGCCCGACGATGCGTGGAGGTCGTAGCTCTCGCGGTAGTTCACGGTGATCCAGTGGCCGTAGACCTTGGCCACACCGTAGGGACTGCGCGGGTAGAGGGGTGTGGTCTCTCGCTGGGGAACCTCGACGACCTTGCCGAACATCTCTGAGGAACTCGCTTGGTAGAACCGGACGTCGGGATTGGTGATTCGGATGGCCTCGAGCATTCGGGTGACCCCGAGTGCCGTCGTCTCGCCGGTCAAGACCGGTTGGCCGAAGGAGGTTTGTACGAAACTCTGGGCCGCCAAGTTGTAGATCTCATCGGGACGGTGCTCAGCGAGCACCGAGATGAGGGATCCTTCGTCGAGGAGGTCTCCCGAGACGAGGGTCAGCCGATCTTGGATAGACGCAATGCGCTCGAAGTTCACCGTCGACGAACGGCGAACCATGCCGATGACCTCGTAGTCACGCTCGAGGAGTAGTTCAGCCAAGTAGGAGCCGTCCTGACCGGTCACCCCGGTAATGAGCGCTCGCTTCGCCACGTGATGCCTCCACCGTCAAACCGTCGACCCTTCGACGGCTCTTCCAAACTAGCCGAGAGCCTCCCCAGCCCACTCCACACCACCTCCTACGATGGACCCGTGAGCACCGGCGCTGAGGCAACTGTGGGACAGGTCGAGGTGCCGGCTCGACGGGCACGCTGGACGGCCCATGACCGAAAGACCCAACTCGTCGGACTCGCCACCGAAGTCTTCGCTGAGCGCGGATTCTCCGCCACCACCATGGACGAGATCGCACTGCGCGCCGGGGTCACCAAGCCCGTGCTCTACCAGCACTTCCCCTCCAAACAAGCCCTCTACGACGAACTCTGCGACGCCATCACCGCCGATTTGACCGAGGTCCTCACCGAAGCGACCAGTCAGGCGAGTGGGCCACGAGACAAGGTCGGCGCTGGCTTCAACGCCTTCTTCTCCTACGTCGCCACCCACCGAGCGGAGTTCGTCGTCCTCTACGACCGCTCCGACGCCGATTCCCGAGGACTCGGTCGAGTCGAGGACACCCTGATTGAACTCGTCGACCCCTTGATCGATGCCGGCCTCGAACCCGAGCACCGTCGAGTACTCGCCGTTGCCGTGGTCACCATGGCCGAAGGTGTCGCCCGCCGATGGCTCGGGAATCAGCGTGATCTCTCCACTCGCGACCTCCACGCTGAAGCTGGCCCCTTGTCCACCGAGGTCGCCGGACTCGCGTGGGGAGGCCTGCGCTCGGTTCGCCCACTCACCGAGGAGCGCTGAGCCGAGGGAGCAGCTGCCGCAGCTGCGCTGCGATCTGCTCGGCACAGGCGTGGTACACCTCGATCTCGCCACCAGCAGGGTCGTCCACCTCATCGAGGCCCTCGAGCTCACGTGCCCCGAACGCCGCAGCCGCAACCCGCTCGGTCACCGGAGTTTCGCCCTCAGGGAATTCAGCAGCGAGCACCGGCAACGTCATGGCCTTGTTCGCTCCGCCGTCACCGTGGACTCGTCGCACGTAGCGCAGGTGGTCGCGCTCCATGGCGATGATGAGGTGAGCCCACACCACGTCGCCCTCGGTGAGCTGGTGGCTGCGGTGGGACCCCACCGCCGGTTCGCCAACACCGTCGATGGCCAAGATCGCGGTCTTCGTCCGCTGGCTCATCGGCTGGCCTTCAATGGCGTGGGTCCCTGCGGTGACCACCTCCACCGACAGACCGAGGTCCCGGGCGAACGCGTCGATGAAGAACCCGGCCATCACGCTGCGCGCCGCGTTGCCGGTGCACAAGGTGACGATGCGAATGGGGTCGCTCACAGGAGTTCCCGTCGACGCATGGCCATCAAGGTGAACCAGCCCCACACCGGTGGGAGGTACGAGGTGAAGAGCCGCTGCACGAACACCGCAGACACCGCAATGGAGTCGGGAATGCCCGCCGCGGTCAGCGCCAAGATCATTCCTGCTTCGACGACACCCATGCCTCCAGGCACCGGTGACAGACCACCGAGCACCGATCCGAGGGTGAGGGCCACGATGCACTCAGCAATGGAGAGGTGGGCGCCGAAGGCGTGGAGCGCGCTGCCGAGGGCCACGGCGACGAGGAGCTGGGCCAAGATTGATCCACCGAAGATCAAGACCAACTTCGAAGGCTGCGCAGCGAGGACTCGAAGGTGCCCCGTCGCCTCGTCCCACTTCGGGCGCAACTTCGACCCGGCGAATCGCCGGAGCGCAGGGACCAGGACCACGACGCCGAGGAGCACGCCGACGCCAACCACCACGAGCAGCACGGTGTGGAGCACCTTCGCCGTTGCTCCTCCCGTGCTCAACTCCGCCTTGAAGTGGAAGTTCCCGAGGGCGAAGGGGAGCGCCACCCCGAGCGTCAGGGTCTTGGCCACCCACGACGCCGTTGAGGAGACCACCGCAGACGACACCGCCATCGTGGCGTCGTAGCCCTGCCGCTGGAAGAAGCGCACCCGTGTCCCGAGCACCCCAACGTTGCCAGCAGCGAGCGAACTGAAGGAGTTGGACATCTCGAGGGCGAGGACCTTCATGAAGCCGAGTGGCTTGACCACCGAGCCGAGCGTGGTCGCGGCAACGGCAACCGTGCAGAGCTGGGCGAAGACGAACGTGAGCGCCACCCACCCCCACGCCGCCGACTTGAGGGTTGAGAACGAACTCGCCACGTGCACGAAGACCGCGAGGAGCGCCCATCCCCCGATGAGGGATCCGAGCGTCATGAAGATCGTTCCCCACGAAATTCGACGCGGCTCGTAGAGCTCTGGTGGCTCGACGCCGAGGGCAGTGGCTCCAGCACCGTGCAGCGCGGCGAGGAGACCCTTGTTGGCCCGCAGTGCTGCACCGAGGCCTGATGGGAGTGCTGCTCGCTGGAGGAACGGCAGCGCAGCGGTCACCGAATCTCGTCCCGCAATCTCAATCGCGGTGGCGACTGCGTCGTCAACGCCGTCAACGCCACCGCTCGCCAACGCCGCGCAGACGAGTGCTGCAGCGAGGTCCCTGGACCTGCGCTCGGCGCTCGGCGCGAGCGCTGCGTGGTCGAAACCCACGAGCGATGCACTGCCCGTAGGCGATACCAGCACGGTGTCGGGCGCAACCGCCCCGTGCGCCATCTGGTTCCCAAGGACGTGCACTGCTTGGAGGATGGAACGAGCAGCACCATCGGGAACGGCACCCTCGAGCAGCACGCTCAGGCGCTCCCCCGCTGGTCGCTCCACGAGCAGCACCGCATTACCGCCAACCTCTCCGGCGGCAACCACCACCGGTACCCGGCCTGCGAGGGATCGCTCTGCCATCACGGTGGCGAAGGCTTCGTGTTCGACTTGCTGGAGACTCGTGGTCGCCAAACTCGGACCCGAGTCGCGAAAGAAGATGGTCCGGCCGAGCTTCGAGAGGAATTGCGCCTCGGTCGCGTCACGACCAACGATCACCGCTTCGACCGAAATCGCGCCAATGGTCCCCCAGTAACGGACGGCTCCCCACCCTCTCGAGGGCTGCAGAGTGAGGTCCCCAACCGTCGCGCCAATGGCGGCGAAGAGTCGAGCAACGTCATCAGTGCTCGGGAGTCCCTCAGGAGAGCCAACGAGGAGGTGCACGACGGCCACTGCGGTCCACGCCAGAACGACCGAGGTGGCCACCGCCGTCGCCACCCCTGAGCCGTGGAGTACCGCCATGATCGCCGCCACCGTGATGACGACCCGAATGGTGCGCCGGAGCCCCCGGCTCAGGTAGGGGGCAACCGCCAACTGCACCGCAGCTGACGTCGTGAGGAGGAGCACCACCGAGGTGGTGCTGAATCCGGCGTAGCCCGCATCTGCAGCGCGCGGGATGGTTGGGCCGAGCAGTGCTCGGTACACGAACACGCCAGCGAGACTCACGCCGAAGGCCACGATGCCATCGCGCAGGAGCACCGTGGTCTTGGCCAGAACCGCAGCCAGGCCAACCGCGACGAGGACCCCAATGGTGCAGGCGAACCATGCTGTGGTGATCACCCAGCGACTCCCGAGTGGTGGCGGCATGACGACGCCAGTCACTCCTGCTTGCACCGTGGCCCCAGCGTGGGCGACGATCGAGAGCACCACCAAGAGCACGACCCCGACGCCGGCCCGAAGGCCGTCACCACCTCGGCGGTGCCGTTGCCCACCCCCGAACGGTGCGAAGAACACTTCCTTCATGGGTCGTCGGTCGACGGCGCGGTCGAGGTCAATGGAGTTGGTGAGCGCGGAATCCGCCATGGCAACCGAGGCTAGTTGGGCACCGCTCCGCCGAGGAGCGAGCAAGGAGCCCGGGTGAGGATGCCGCCGACCTCGACGAGCGGGTCGTCCACGATCACTCGCACCTCTTGCGGTGTGCGACAAGCCGCAGCGGTTCGCCGAGCCCACTCGCGTGCTTCGGCGTCGGTCGCCACCTCAATGGTGCTGAACCCACCGAGCACCGCCTCAGTCTCGGGGAACGCACTCTTCTCCACGAGGCCATCGCCGTGCACGATGGAGGCCTGCTGGGTGTGGAAACCTCCGCCGGTGATCCACACACCCGCTGCTTGTGCGGCGGACACCACAGCGTGGGCCGCCTCGCCGACAGCTTGGAGCTCCTCGTCTGCGATCTGCATCGCTCCGTCATCAAGGGAGATCACGGAGCGAGCCATGGCTTCGCAGCGATCTGTCCTCGCCCTGCCCTCGGCATCACCGAGGGCAGGGGATGACCTACTTGATGTGGATACCCGAGATGGCGCGAGCGATGATGAGCTGCTGGATCTCCGAGGTGCCCTCGAAGATGGTGAAGATCTTGGAATCACGGTGCCAGCGCTCGACGGGGTACTCGCGGACGTAGCCGTAGCCACCGAGGATCTGAATCGCCTCTTCGGTCACACGCACGGCGGTTTCACCGGCGTAGAGCTTGGACATGGAACCTTCACCAGCAGTGAAGGGCTGACCGGTCGCTCCCATCCACGCAGCACGCCACACGAGGAGACGAGCAGCGTCGATGTGCATCTTCATGTTGGCGAGCTTGAACGCGATGGCCTGGTTCTCGATGATGGGGCGACCGAACTGCTTGCGCTCCTTGGCGTAGTCGAGCGAGTACTCATACGCGGCCCGGGCGATACCGAGGGCTTGAGCACCGACCGAGGGTCGAGTGGTCTCGAAGGTCTTCATCGCTGCCTGGACACCGGACTTCTTGCCCTCACGGGCACGGGCGAGGCGCTCGTCGAGCTTCTCCTTGCCGCCGAGCAGCATGCGCCCGGGGATGCGGCAGTCATCGAGGACGACTTCTGCGGTGTGGCTAGCTCGGATACCCATCTTCTGGAACTTCTGACCCATCGAGATGCCCTTGGTGCCCTCGGGGATCACGAAGGACGCCTGACCACGGCCAGCGAGCTCAGGGTCGACCGACGCCACGATCACGTGGGTGTTGGCGATGCCACCGTTGGTGATCCAGGTCTTCGTCCCGTTGAGGACCCACTCGTCGGTGGCGGCGTCGTAGACGGCACGGGTCTTGAGCGAGGACACGTCAGAACCGGCATCGGGCTCAGAGACACCGAAGGCGGCGAGCTTCAAGTTGTCCGGGGTGCCGAAGCACTGCGGGATCCACTCCATGGCCTGCTCGGGGGTTCCATTCGCCATGATGCCGGCCACGGCCAAGGTGGTGCCCATGAGGGCGAGCGTGATCCCAGCATCGCCCCAGGCGAGCTCTTCCAAGGCGATGACCATCTTCAGTCCCTTGGGGTCGCTGAAGGCGTCGGCCATGAAGTCCATGGAGTAGAGGCCGATGTTGGCCGCTTCTTGGATGATCGGCCATGGCGTCTCTTCACGCTCATCCCATTCGTGGGCTGCGGGACGGATCACGTTCTCGGCGAAGTCGTGCACCCACGACTGGACCGTCTTCTGGTCCTCGTTGAGCTCCATTGAGAATTCAGCCATGACAACCTCCACGGGAGCGCAAGGCCACGGTGGCCGTTGCTCGGTTACCACACAGTAACCGAGTAGCGATGGAGTGGTGACGATCGTCGTTTCCGGGAGGACTCAGGAGGTGAGCGTGCGCGCAGCGTTCAATTCGCTGAGCGCTTGGCGACAGGCGTCGGCGTCTTCGTTGAGCGTCAAGACGCCGTAGACCTCTCGGTTGTCCAAGTACTGGTAGACGCCCTTGGCCCGGAGGTGGCGCGCCATGATCACGTACTCGTGATCTTCGGTGTCGTCGAGGTACTGCACGGCATCGAAGACATCACGTCGGAGGAGGTAGGTGCAGTGGACGAGTGCAACCTCGTGAATCCCGAGCACCTGGCGCGTGAAGAGGAGCGAGTACCCGGGACTCCGTTGGTAGTAGCCCCGCTCGTTCACCGTTTCGTGGAAGTTGGCGTAGTAGGGGAAGGTTGGGTCATCCGGTGGCCCATCGGCGTTGATGACGAGTGGAGCGATCACACCGAGGTTGGCGGCAACGAGCGTCGACAGGGTGTGTGGTGCGAGGAAGTTGTCCACGTCGCTCGTGAAGTAGAAGTCCGCACCTGCAGCCCGAGCGAGGTCGATGCCCTGCCCACGCAGCTCGCCCAAGATTTGGAACCGCAGTGGGTTCCACTCGTGGATGCCGAGTCCGGTAATTGGTGCATTGACATCGCTGTCATCGAAGGCAACCGAGTGGTAGTCCGAGGCATGGACCGCCATCCAGTCCTTCAGAATCTGAGCGGTGGCGTCGCTGTTGTTGTTGGTTCGGATGCACAAGGTCATGGCGTGCTTTGGGTAGTCCCAGGCTTCGAGCGTCTCCAAGTAGTACGGCAAGGTGGCCGCCTTGTCGCGGGCGAGGATGTGCACCACCACGTGGGGCACGTCCTTCGGTGGCTCGGGGAGCTCGATCGGCACAATTGGTGGCGCAGTCAGTTTGAATCGGTAGAACGCGACGTTCTGCTCGAGCCGTGCCCGGTCGGGACAGGTCTTGAGCGCCTGCTCGGTGGCCGCAATCGCCCCTTCGTACTCCCCGATTTCAGAGAAACAGATCGCCAGTCGATCCCACGGCAACCACGTGTAGTGCGCCTCGAAGACGTAGCCAATCTCTGGACGCTTCATGCCACACGCTGCCTTGAAGAAGGGGATGGCCCGCTCATAGCGCTTGGCGGTGTACTCGATCTCACCGAGGGCCATGAAGGCATCAGCCCGCGTGGGGTCTTCTCCCACCGCACGGAGGAACGAGGCCTTGGCGGCGTCGGTCGCCCCAATCTCCAGCTGACACTTTCCCATGGAGTTGAGTGCGTCGTAGATCTCCCACCCGAAACCAACGTCGAGGTA
>CAIQEU010000012.1 GCA_903870905.1 uncultured Actinomycetes bacterium
GGTGTTCAAACTCGTGACCTTCGCTGGAGCGCTCGAGGCGAAGGCGATTCAGCCGACGAAGGTCTTCACAGTGCCCGATCACTTCACACTCGATGGCCACCTCTTCCACGACGCTGAGACGCACCCCGTCCTCAAGATGAACGCGACGGACATCTTGGCCCAGTCCTCCAACGTCGGGACGAGTCAGATTGCCCGACTGCTCGGCGAGGCCGGATTGCTGGCCGAAACCCAGAACCTCGGCTTTGGTGAGTACACCGGGATTCACTTCCCCGGGGAGTCCGCCGGATTGACGATCAACGCCCAGACGTGGTCACCGACCGACTACGTCTCGATGGCCATTGGTCAGGTTGACGCGGTGACGCCCCAGCAGGTCCTCGATGCCTACAACGCTGTGGCCAATAACGGCGTGTTCGTCACGCCGTCGCTCGTTCGCGGCATCGTTGATGCCTCCGGCTCGGTCACGTCAGCACCGGGCGCCTCGTCTCGACGGGTGATGTCGGCCGAGACCGCGTCCACCCTCACCGCAATGCTCCGCCAAGTGGTGCTGGTCGGGACGGGAACCAATGCCGTGGTTCCGGGGTACGCAGTTGCGGGGAAGACGGGCACCTCGCAGATCCCCATTCCTGGGCGCTCGGGCTACCTCGCCGGTGACTACAACGCCACGTTCGTTGGGTTCGCTCCGGCGTCGAATCCCGTATTCAGCGCCATTGTGGTCCTCAGCCGTCCAACGCCGCAGTACTTCGGGGGAGAAGTGGCCGCGCCGGTGTTCTCGACCATCATGAGCTACGCCCTCCACCGATGGGGGATTCCCCGTACCGAGGGTGCTCCGACCAAGATCGTGACCACCAAGAAGCTGACCGGTGGCGTGACCGGAGGTGGGCTGTGACCACCGCACTCTCGACGCTCATGAAGGCCATTGGTCCAACGTCGGTGATCGGAACGCCAACGGGGATTGCCCTTCGATCTTGCGTGGCAGATTCCCGTCAGGTTGCCCCCGGCGATCTCTTCTGCTGCGTGCCGGGTGCGACCTTCGATGGACATGACTTCGCTCGGGTTGCCGTGGAGGCCGGTGCTGTCGCACTCCTCGTCGACCATCCGTTGGCACTCGACGTTCCCCAACTCGTCGTTCCGAGTGGTGCGTTACGACACGCCATGGCCGTCGCAGCGCACCTCATCGCGCAGTACCCGGCTGATGCCTTGACCACCTGTGGTGTGACCGGTACGAACGGCAAGACGACGGTGACGCAGATGCTCGGCGCGATGGCGTCAGCGAGCGGGCTGCCGGCGACGGTCATCGGGACGCTCTCTGGAGCGCGGACGACTCCCGAAGCACCAGAGCTCGCAGCGTTCCTCGCTGATGCTCGAGACGATGCTCGATCGGTCGGGCAACGTGGCTTCGTCGCCATGGAAGTCTCGAGCCACGCCCTCGCGCTCCAGCGGGTCGACGCAGTCCAGTTCGACCTCGCCGTCTTCACGAATTTGAGCCATGACCACCTCGACTTCCACGAGACCATGGAGGCCTACTTCGACGCCAAGGCCATGTTGTTCACCGAGGAGCACGCTCGCCGTGCCGTGATTTTCGTCGATGACCCCTGGGGAGAGCGCCTCATGGGGCGCACGTCGATTCCGGTGACTCCCGTCCGCCGGAGTGACGCCACCGACGTTTCGTGCACTGTCGAAGGGAGCACCTTCGGCTGGCGTGACCGCTCGGTACAGCTCGCGATCCCGGGTCGGGTCAACGTGGACAACGCCCTCGTCGCACTCACAGCAGCAGCAGCCCTCGACGTGGACCTCGACCTTGCAATCGCTGGGTTGGCGGAGATGACGCCGGTTCCCGGGCGCCTCGAGCGCGTGGGATCGCCATCGACCAACCAGCCCACTGTGCTCGTGGACTACGCCCATACCCCTGCTGGACTCGAAACGGTCCTCAGTGATCTTCGCCGCCTCATGGGATTCCGTGGGCGCCTCTTCGTCGTCTTCGGTTGCGGGGGAGATCGTGACCGACAGAAGCGTTCGGTCATGGGCGAGGTGGCGTCTCGCCTCGCCGATCAGGTGGTCGTCACGTCGGATAATCCTCGTTCTGAGGAGCCAGCGGCGATTGCCGCCCAGATCATCGATGGCGTTCCAGTGTCGCTCCGTTCCAAAATTTCGCTCCACCTCGATCGCTCCCAGGCGATTCACGCGGCCATTGCCCAAGCACTCCCCGGGGACGTCGTGCTCATTGCCGGCAAGGGCCATGAAGCCGTGCAGGACCTCGGCGGCTCGGTAACCTCGTTCAGTGACCACAGCGTGGCGATGGCCGCGCTCGCTGCTCGTGAGGGGGATCAGTAGTGCTCGCACTCATGAGCGCAGGAGGCATTGCTCTCTTGGCGGCGGCGTTCCTCATGCCGCTTTTGATCAGATTCCAAGTGCAATCCGAGATCGGCCAGCACATTCGAGATGATGGTCCCGCAACCCATGCGGTCAAGGCGGGGACGCCAACGATGGGCGGCCTCATCATCGTGATTGCGGTGGCACTCGGCTACTTCGCTGGGCACCTCTGGACGGCGGTGCAGTTCTCTCCAGCTGGAGTGCTCTGCCTCATCACCGTGGTTGGGTTCGGTCTCGTGGGCTTCATCGACGATGCCATGAAGATCCGGAATCGACGGAGTCTCGGACTCAACAAGCGAGCAAAGATCGCTGGTCAGCTGGTCGTTGGAGCAGGCTTCGCCATTTTGGCGGTGGAGTGGGCGAAGACCTCGACGCACCTCTCGGCAACCAGGTTCACGCTGCCCGGCTGGCATCTCGGACCAGTGCTGTGGTGCGTCATCGCCGCCTTCGTTGTGATTGGTTCCTCGAACGCCGTGAACCTGACCGATGGACTCGATGGCTTGGCTGCAGGATCGGCCACCCAATCGTTCGCCGTCTTGGCGATCATTGGCTACTGGCAGTTCCGCCACTTCACGATCTACCACGTCGCCCCAGCGCTCGACTTGGCCCTCGTGGCGGTGGCGCTGGCTGGAGGATGCCTCGGATTCCTCTGGTGGAATGCGGCGCCTGCGAAGATCTACATGGGCGATACCGGGTCGCTTGCGATCGGGGCTGGACTGGCCGCGCTGTGCTGCTGCATGCAGCTCGAGTTGCTGCTCGTCATCTTGGGCGGGCTCTTCGTTGCGGAGACGGCGTCGGTGATCATCCAGGTCGCCATCTTCAAGTTGACCGGCCGCCGGGTGTTCAAGATGTCACCGATCCACCACCACTTCGAACTGAAGGGTTGGCCGGAGACCACGGTGATCGTGCGGTTCTGGATCCTGGCAGCCCTCTTCGCTGCGCTCGCGCTCGGACTCTTCTACGCCGATTTCCTCAACGTGGCAAAGGTGGTGTGATGCCGCTCCGTCGTCCCCCTCGCACTGAACGACTGCGACCAGAATCGCACCGCCGACAGCCGACGCGACCGTCGAGGCGACTCCGACGAACCCTCAACTCCCTCGCGCTCGCATCGATGCCCGGTGAAGCGCTCGGCGTCATTGTCGTGGTCGGCCTCTTGTCGATCTTCGGCCTGATCATGGTGGCGTCGGCATCAGCGCAACCGAGTGTCGCCTCGTATGGGAACTCTTGGCAGTTCAGCGTGCTCCAAGGCTTCTTCTTGGTGTTCGGAGTCGCGGTCGCTGGTCTCGTCGCCAAGATTCGCTTCGACGTCTGGCGGCCCTACGCGTCCCTCGGTCTTGGCATCTCGTTGACGAGCCTCGTCGCAGTCTTCTTCATGAGCCCCACCATCGGCGGGGCACAACGGTGGATTCCCCTCGGCATTGTGAACGTCCAGCCATCAGAATTCGCGAAGTTGATCGTCGTCATCTGGGTTGCGCACCACGTGGCGACGCAGTTGGCGGGACGACCCACGCAGGCCAACGTCGTCATCCCGGCCCTCGGTGTAGCCGGGGCGTTCTTCGGGCTGATCTACTTCGAGCCGGATCTCGGTACCGCATCGATTGTGGTGTTCAGCGTGCTCGCCATCTTGCTGATCGGCGGAATCTCGATGCGGTGGTTCCTGCCAATCGCTGGCGCCGGACTCCTCGTCGGCATGGCTGCGGTGCTCTTCAGCACCTACCAACGGGCACGTATCGCCAATCTCTTCGATCAAGGTCACCACTGGCTGCAAGGCAACTATCAACTCCACCAGAGCAAGACAGCGCTCGGCAGTGGTGGCATCTTCGGCAACGGCCTCGGTCAAGGGACGCTCAAGTGGGGCGCAATTCCCAATCCGCACACCGACTTCATCTTCTCCGTCATTGGTGAGGAGTTCGGCCTCGTTGGGACCGTTGCCGTGCTGCTGTTGTTCATGGTGCTCGTGGGTCTTGGGGTTCGTATCGCCACCCGTGCTCCGAGTACCTACGGAGCCTTCTTGGCGATGGGGATCACGACCTGGCTCGGGCTGCAGACCCTCATCAACGTTGCGTCGGTCGTTGGCTTCTTCCCGGTGACTGGCGTCCCCCTTCCCTTCATCTCCTACGGTGGCACCTCCCTCGTCGTTGACCTGATGGCCGCTGGACTGCTCGTGAGCGTGGCGCTCTCCATTCCTCGTGGCCGCCTCACGACGGTGCACGATGCGCCGACGGCGGCCACCACCGCACGGGCCCGGAGCGACGCCCATCGGCGCACGTCCCCAGCGACGCCTGCTCCTCGAGGCGGGAGTCGGAGGGCGCCGGTGACCCGGCCTCGGACGACGAGGTGACCCGGCGAACCGTGGTCCTCGCCGGTGGCGGCACGGGTGGCCATGTCCTGCCCATCGTGGCGATTGCCGAAGCACTGTGCGCCCGAGGACTCGATCCCTCGGAGCTGCAGTTCATGGCGTCGGCACGTGGACCTGATCGGTCGATCTTGGATGGCCGGGGTTTTCCTGCGGTCTACGTCACCGGTCGTGGCATCCAGCGGTCTATGCGTCCTCGTGCGCTGCGGGACAACGTCGCAGCGGTGATTGGACTCCTCCGTGCAGTCGGCCACGCCGTCGTCGATTGCCGACAGTGGCGGCCGTCGGTGGTGGTCTCCGCTGGTGGCTACGCAGCCTTCCCCGCGGTCGTCGCAGCAGTGGTGCTGCACATTCCGCTCGTCATCGTGAACATCGACGCCGTTGCGGGTCTCGTGCACCGCATCTTCGGTCGCTTCGCCACCGCGAGCTGCGTCGGGTTCGAAGGCACGGCCCTCCGACACCCCGTGGTCACCGGCGCACCGTTGCCTGCGGCGGTGCAGCACCTTGATCGCGACCTCGAGCATCGCGGAGCGGCGCGACAGCGGCTCGGCCTAGGGATCGGTCGAGTGGTGGCATTCGTTGGGGGGTCCCTCGGGGCCACCCGGCTCAACACCGCAGCTCGAGAGTTGCTCGTTGCTGCTCCTGACCTCGAGATCTACCACGTGTGCGGTGCACGTTCGTACGACGAACTCGCCGCCTCGCCCGTGTCGCGAGCTGCACAGGCTCGCTACCACCTCGTTCCCTTCGAGCAGGCCATGGCCGACCTCTACCTCGCAGCAGACATCGTGGTGGCTCGTTCGGGAGCGATGACGGTGGCTGAGCTTGCTGCGACCAAGACGCCGTCGATCCTCGTGCCGCTCCCGGGAGCTCCCGGTGATCACCAGCGCCACAACGCCGACGCCTTGGAGCGCGTCGGCGGAGCACTGGTCGTCAACGATCGAGACTGCACCGGTTCGCACGTTGCCGCCCTGCTCTCGACGCTCTCCGACAGCGACCTCGACGCCATGAGCGATGCCGCAGCCACCTGCGCCCGCCATGACGCCGCTGACACAATTGCCGACGTGGTGCTGCGCAATGTCCACTGACGCTCTCATCGGTCCAGGCCACTCCTGCCACATCATCGGTGTCGGTGGGGCGGGGATGAGCGCCATCGCTGAGGTCCTCGCTGCGCTCGGGATGGACGTCTCGGGTTCTGATCAACGAGACAGCCCGGTCCTCGAGCGCCTCCGCAGTCGTGGAATTCGTGTGGGGATCGGCCATGATGCATCGAACGTCGAGTCCCCCGAGTGGGTCACCGCGTCGCCAGCCGTTGGCAGTGCCAACGTGGAGCGGGCCGACGTGGAGCGCCGCGGGATACCGCTGCTCACTCGTCGCGAGGTGCTCGCGGCCCTCGTGGCGATGCGCCGGACCGTGGCGATCGCCGGTACCCACGGCAAGACGACGACCTCCACCATGGCGACCCTGATCGCTGAGGCTGCGGGGGCAGCACCGAGCTTCATGGTCGGCGAGTCCATCGCACCCTTCGGCACCAATGCTCGATGGGGAGCAGGTGACCTCTTGATCATCGAGGCCGACGAGAGCTACGGCACCTTCACGACGATGGTTCCCGCAGTCCTCGGCATCACCAACATCGAAGTCGATCACCTCGACCACTACGGGACCGAAGCCAACCTCATCGACGCCTTCACCGATCTCGCTCGGCGCACGACGGACGAGGTCGTCGTCTTCGCTGATGACCCACTCGCCCGAGCTGTAGGCGCAGCAGTTGGCGCCACGATGGTGGGCACGGCTGCGACCGATGACGTCTGGGTGAGCGACGTACGCCTCGACCGGCTGTCGTCGACCTTCACGCTGACCCCTCGAGCAGGGACGCCGTTCACGGTGACCGTTGCGGCGGCGGGAGCCCACAACGTCGCCAACGCTGCGATCGCTGCCGCCGCAGCCCGAGCGGCTGGGATTCCCGATGCCGCGATCGTCGATGGGCTTGGGCGCTTCGGCGGCGTGCCCCGACGATTCGAGCATCGAGGCACCATCGATGGGGTGACCTTCATCGACGACTACGCCCACCTGCCGAGTGAGGTTGCCGCCACGGTCACCGCGGCACGCGCTGGTGGCAACGAGCGCCTCGTGGTGGTGTTCCAGCCGCACCGCTACACGAGGACCTCGACCGTCGGCGAGGCCTTCGGTCCGAGCTTTGCAGGTGCAGACTGCGTGATCATCACCGACATCTACAGCGCTGGCGAAGCACCGATCCGAGGGGTGACCGCAGCACTCGTGACCGACGCCGTCCGCTCGAGCGGCACGGTGGCCGAGGTGCACTTCGCTGACGCTGCACACCTCGACGAGGTCGTGCTCGCTCAGGCGCACCATGGAACGGTGGTGCTGACGCTTGGGGCTGGAGACCTCACCGACCTGCCAACCCGTCTCATCGAGCGACTGGAGGGATCGTGACGTCCTCCACGCTTGCTCGCCACCTCGCGGCGTGCGTCGGGCCGTTTGGGAAGGTTGAGGAGGATGCCCCCTTTGGGGCTCGGACGACCTATCGCGTCGGTGGACCTGCAGCCATCGTCATTTCGATCACCGACCGCCGCGGCCTCGAGGCTCTGGCGGGGAAGCTGGGGGAGGTGTCGTCGATCACGGTGCTCGGCAACGGCTCGAACCTCCTCGTCGCTGACTCCGGCACCGATGGGATCGTCCTCGTGCTCGATGCCCTCGACGAGGTGACCATTGCCGGCACGACCGTGACGGCAGAGGCCGGAGCCGACCTCCCCAAGGTCGCTCGAGCAGCCGTCGAGGCTGGACTTTCTGGGTTCACGTGGGCCGTTGGCGTTCCGGGGACGATCGGGGGAGCCGTCGCCATGAACGCCGGTGGCCACGGTTCTGATCTGGCAGCCAACCTCACCGATGTTGCTCTCGTCGACCTCATTGGCGATCGCACCGGCACCGTTGCTGTGTCGGCGCTCGACCTCTCGTATCGCCACTCCAACCTGCGGCCCGAACACGTCGTGGCATCGGCGAGGCTCACCCTTGATCGGGGGAATGCTGCTGATGAACGTCTCACCCTTCGAGAGATCGTTGCCTGGCGTCGAGCCAATCAACCTGGTGGGCGGAACTGTGGTTCGGTGTTCGTGAACCCCGAGGGGACCTCCGCAGGTCGCCTCATCGCCGAAGCCGGCTTGAAGGACTTTCGGATCGGTGGTGCCGCAGTCTCCTCGAAGCACGCCAACTTCATTCAGGCAGACGAGGGGGCACTGGCAGCAGACGTCGTTGCCGTGATCCGTGCGGTGCAGCAGCGAGTGCACGACCGAACGGGAATCGTGCTCCAGACTGAACTCCGCATGGTGGGGTTCGGTGAGGAGGACGAGCGATGACGGCGACTCGTGGGCGGACCGCCACGCCACACCACGCTGCCCACGGCAAGCCCCGTTCGGGTTGGTCGTGGCGTCGACGAATCCTCGTGACCGGACTCACCAGCCTGATCCTCCTCGGGTTCATGGCCTGGCTGGTGCAGAGTTCGTTCTTGGCGGTGACCAGCGTCACCGCTCGACCGGGGCCCCATACCCCTGCAGCAGCCATCGTGGCTGCCGCCCACGTCGAGGGCCATCCCTCCATCGTGCTCGTCGACACCGGGGAAATCGCGCGCCGAGTGGACGCACTGCCGTGGGTCGCCTCGACCAGCGTGGCTCGACACTGGCCCCATGGGCTCGTCATCACGGTTGTGGAACGCCGTCCCGTGGCGGTTGCGGTGACCTCGGTCCACGGCAACGGGGTCAAGGTCGATGACACCGGTCGCGTGCTCGGCCCCGCCGTCGGGCACACCCACCTCCCGCGCCTCGTCATCGCCCACGTGCCCACGAGACCTGGAGCACGCCTCAGTGGCGACACGCTCGGCGCCTTCTCGGTACTCGCCACGTTGCCAATTGCGTTCAAAGACCAAGTGCGTGGCGTCGCCGTCGTCGATGGATCCATTGAACTGCTCCTGCCGGGACCGGTGACCTTCGTCCTCGGTGACACCGCGAATTTGAGGGCGAAGTACGTCGCTGTGGCGTCGATGATTGAGAAGGAACAGTTCACTGCGGGCGACACCGTCGACGTGACGGTTCCCGATGCGGTGGTGGTGACCCATGCGCACTGAGATGGACAATGTGGTGTGCAGGTTGCACGTGGAGCCACTACGTTCGGGGAGAGGATCTCACCGCCGAGTGTCCGACCGATCTACAATAGGAGCGTGATGACGAACGCTATGCAGAACAACTACCTCGCCGTAATCAAAGTGATTGGTGTCGGTGGCGGTGGCGTGAACGCCGTGAACCGCATGATCTCTGGTGGCCTTCGTCACGCGGAATTCATCGCTGCCAACACCGACGCCCAGGCGCTTCTCGACTCCGACGCTGACTTGAAGATCGACATTGGCCGCCAGCTCACCCGTGGTCTCGGCGCTGGTTCGGACCCCGAAGTTGGCCGGATGGCCGCTGAGGAGCACCGCGCCGAGATCGAAGAAGCGCTCACCGGCGCCGACATGGTGTTCATCACTGCTGGCAAGGGTGGCGGAACGGGAACCGGCGCCGCTCCGGTCGTCGCCGAAATCGCGAAGTCGCTCGGAGCGTTGACCATTGGCGTGGTCACCCGCCCCTTCACCTTCGAAGGTCGCCGTCGTGCGGCGCAGGCTGAGAAGGGTGTGCAGACCTTGAAGGAGAAGGTCGACGCGCTCATCGTCATCCCGAACGACCGACTCCTCATGGTCTCTGACAACAAGACCACGATGACCGAGGCATTCGCCAAGGCTGACGAAGTCCTGTTCCAAGGCGTGAGCGGGATTACCGAACTCATCACGCAGTCGGGCATCATCAACGTCGACTTCGCTGACGTGAAGAAGATCATGTCCAACGCCGGCACCGCCATCATGGGAATTGGCCAAGCCGTCGGCGACAGCCGTGCGGTCAACGCCGCCCGTGCCGCGATCACTTCGCCGCTGCTCGAGTCGTCAATCGAAGGTGCCCGTGGCATCTTGATCAACATCGTCGGTGGGTCCCAGCTCGGCATGTTTGAGGTCAACGAAGCCGCCCAGATCATTCAGTCCATTGGCCACCCCGATGCCAACATCATCTTCGGTGCCTCGGTGGACGAGTCCATGGGTGAGTCAGTGCGCGTCACTGTCATCGCTGCAGGGTTCGATCGGGTGGAAGAGAACCCAATCAAGGCCCGCACCCGCAGTGTCGACGGACCCATCGATATCTTCGGCGACGCTCCAGCAAGCGACGACTTGGACCTCGGCGAAGACGACGACTTCGACGTCCCCTCGTTCCTGCGCTGAGCACCCTCGACCTCAGCGCTCCAACCGATCTGACGAGGAGCCTCCTCGAAGATCGTCTCGATCAACTGTGGACTCGCATTGAGCGAGCCGGTGGACGTCGCACTGAGACGACGATCTGTGCGGTGACTAAGACGCACCCGATCTCGGTGGTCGAATTGGCGATGTCGGTGGGGCTCACCGTGCTCGGTGAGAACTACGCCGATGAGCTCGTCGCCAAGGCGTCGCTCGTCCCGGACGCCGCGTGGCACTTCCTCGGACCGATTCAGCGCAACAAGATTGGGAAATTGGCGCCGGTCGTGTCCTGTTTCCAAGGGTTGTGCCGCGTGGAAGAGGCAGCGTCAATTGCCCGCGTGCGACCCGGCGCCCATGTGCTCGTCCAAGTCGACACGACCGGTGCGACGGCGCGCAGCGGGGTAGCACCGGATGCCGTGGGTGCGCTCCTTGACGAACTGAGTTCCATCGATGTGGTCGTCGACGGCCTCATGTGCGTGGCGCCGGTAGATCCCCGCGACGCAGAAGCATGCTTCGCCACCGTTGCTGAACTCGCCGTGCTCTTCGACTTGCCGGTCCGTTCCATGGGGATGTCGGGAGATCTTGAACTTGCGCTCCAGGCTGGGGCCACGCTCGTGCGCGTCGGTGCAGCGTTGTTTGGACCACGGCCGGTCGGGGACCCCCGGTGACGGAGGAGGGTTCGCCGGTCTAGATTGGTCGTTCACGAGTCGGTGCCTAAGTGCCGAACCGAAGTCACGCCGCAGGGAGAGTGCCGATGCCGTCCACCATTCAGAGGTTCCTCAGTTTCATCGGCCTCTCCGATGAGTACTTCGGTGATGACGAGGACTACATCGAAGAGCCGCCGCGCCGCCAGTCGCGAGGTGCAGCACGCAGTCGTGACCGCTACGACGAGGTCGAGCCCGAGCCCGAGCCGATCCGCCCTGTCCGCCCGGCGCGTGCTGAGCGGTCGAGCCAGATGGGAACGGTTCGCCCGATCGGCGGTCGAGCGTCGCAGAACGACAATCCACCGACGCGTCTCCAGCCGGTTCAGTCCGGTGTTCGCCCGCTCGCTCCGGAGCCGCAGTCGCCGGTCATCATCATCGCCCGGGTCTACAAGGACATCAAGGAAATCGCCGACACGCTGAAGGCCGGTCAGCCGGTTGTCGTCAACCTGACCGAAGCCGACACCGCCCTGCAGCGCCGGGTTCTGGACTTCTCGCAAGGTGTGACCTACGCCATCAGCGGCAAGGTCGACAAGGTCGCCGACAAGGTGTACCTCATGCTGCCCTCCAATGTGAAGGTCAGCGATGACGACCGTGCTCGGTTCACCCGTCGAGAGACTGACCGCGAACGATGAGCGTGCTCGCTGACCTCGTCTACCTCTACGTAGCGATCTTGGTCGCCGACGCCCTCCTCTCCTGGTTCCCAGGCCAGAGCCCACAACTCCGCCAAGCCAAGCGCATCGCTCGGACGCTCACCGATCCCGTACTCGCACCGGTTCGTCGTGTGGTGCCACCTGCTGGTGGTCTCGACTTCTCGGTGATGATCGTGGTCTTCATCTTGTTGGCGGTTGCCCGAGCGCTGTAGCGCAGAGAAGGAATCCCCAATTTCGTGGCCCTCTTGGCTACACTGCGAGATATGACAATCTCCCCAGCTTCAAAGCCTGCACTTGAACGCCTTCGCACCATTGAGTTCGGCTTCCAGCTGAAGGGCTACAAGATTGAAGACGTCGACGAGTACTTGGAGCTCGTGACCCTTGAGGTGGATGCGCTGCGGGATCAGAACCGCAGCATCCTCGAGCGTCTCCGTCAAGCCTCTGAGTACATTGCATCGCTCGAGCAAAAGCTCAAGCAGGCGGGAAGCGGTGCCCCCGAAGCGCTCGCGGCGGCACCCGTTCAGGCCGTGCCCGAGGCAGCACCAGCTCCGGCAGCGATCGCTGCTCCGGTCGACGAAGTTGCTGTGGCGACTGAGACCCAGCGCACCTTGATCATGGCGCAGCGATTCGTCGAGCAGACCGAGCGCGAGGCACAAGAGGCCGCCGCTCGGAAGATTGCCGATGCTGAGGAAACGGCACGGCGCATCACCGTCGAAGCTGAGCTCAAGGTGCGTGAAGAGGTGAGTCGCCTGGAGTCGGTCAAGGGTCAGCTCGCCACAGAGATCGACGGCCTCTCGAGTCAGCTCGATTCAGAGCGGGTGCGCCTGACCAGCCAGCTGCAGGAGGTCCTGCGGTGGATCGACACCCATGTGAAGCCATCGGAGCAAATTCGTGCGCTCCGCTCCGCCGAACTCCCCACCCAAGCAGTGGCAACCACTCCAGCCGTTGCTGAAACGACCGGGCAGATCTTCAACTACGGCGACCCTGAATCTTCTGCGGAGTAGAACAGGCGGGTTGTCCCTCGTACGTGCCTCCGCTATCCTCTAGCGACTCTCGCTCACGGTGGCACTTCGCACTCCGGTGAGCAGTCCGAGGAGGACACCATGGCAACGTCCAAGCCAGCCACCCCGAAGAAGGCAGCTCCTGCTGCAGCCGTGAAGAAGGCTGCAAGCGAGATCAAAGGTCGCGTGAAGGCGGCATCGAAGGCGCTCACCACTCCAACAACCACCGCAGCATCAACTACGAAGAAGGCGACTCCCGTTCCTACCAAGAAGGCTTCGGCTACCCCTGCCAAGAAGGCAGCACCAGCGGCGAAGGCCGCTCCCACCAAGAAGGCAGCACCCGCCGCCAAGGCTCCGGCCAAGAAGGCAGCACCCGCCGCCAAGGCTCCGGCCAAGAAGGCAGCACCCGCCGCCAAGGCTCCGGCCAAGAAGGCAGCACCCGCCGCCAAGGCTCCGGCCAA
>CAIQEU010000013.1 GCA_903870905.1 uncultured Actinomycetes bacterium
ACGCCGTCGATGATGTGACGGAACTCCTCAGCGCGATCGGTGATCGCATGGATGAACCGAGCACGGACAATTTGCCGAGTGGTGAAGTGATCGATCGCGAATCTCGCTGCATCCTCTGCCACCCAGGCGTAGGCCTCTTCGAGGTTGGCAACGCAGTGGTCGACGATCCGCATCGTGCCCAACCAGCGTTCGATGGTGATCGGCCCTTGCTTGGTGATCGCATACCTGATGTTGAGGGACTCGCCGAACTCAGGGGGAAGGCAGAGCTCCGTCGGCTCGTCGGAGAGCACGAGGCGGTAGCGCTTGGTGTCGAGGTGCTCGGTGCCGACGGTGGCCATTGCCTCCCAGACGCCGTCGCTCACTTGGGACCACTCGAGGCTCCACGCGTCGCCCATTGCGTCGAGCTCCGCAACGGCGGCCAACATCTCCTCAGTGGTCATTCCCTCTCGCAGGAGCATCGCTTCTCCTCTCTCGTCGACCGGTGGTCGGTGGTCGGGATTTGCTCCGGCCACAGCCACACCATGCCTGAGGGGTGTCACGCGATTTTGCCTGGTACTACTGGGAAATGAGGGTGTCGCTCTTGGAAGGTCGACCGAGGATGATGGACCGACACCGCTGCGCCTCGCGTTGGATCTCCACGCGATCTGGCCGTTGCTGCGCTGCTCGCAACTGCGGAGCGAGCCGGTAGTTCGATCCGAGCGTCTCGGCGTGATCGAGGAGGAAGTTCCAGTAGCCGTTGGTGAGGGGACAGGCCGTCGGACCCGTCCGCTCAGTTGGGGAGAAGGCGCAACCCTTGCAGAAGTTCGTCATCTTCTTCAGGTAGTTGCCACCCGAGACGTAGGGCTTGGTGCTGATGCGACCGCCGTCGGCGTAGGTGCCCATGCCGAGCACGTTGGCCTCCATGACCCACTCGGCGCCGTCGACGAAGTTCTCCGCCATCCAGTCGTTGAGCTCGACCGGGTTGATCCCAGCCAAGGTGGCGGCATTCGCCAGCACCATGAGGCGCTCGATGTGGTGCGTCCAGCCGTAGTCGTGGAGGTGACCGAGCACGACACGGAGGCAGGCCATGTCGTGGTCTCCCATGGAACGCCACGACGCAGGCACCGGCTCATGTGCGGAGAGTGCGTTCGAGGATCGGTAGTCGTCGTCGAGCACTCGGTGCCACGCCCACACCCACTCGCGCCACCCAATGATCTGGCGGAGGAATCCTTCAGCGCTGGCGATCGGCACGAGGCCATCGTCGAAGGCCCGCAGGACACCGTCGATGACCTCTGTTGGGTGGAGGAGTCCGAGGTTGAGCGCCACGCTCAACCTGGTGTGGCTGAGCGCCCAGTGGCCACTGCTGGCAGCGTCTTCGAAGGGACCGAAGGTCGGCAGCACGTTCAGCAGTGCGTGGTGGAGTTGCGAGCGGGCATCTGCTCTCGTCCGTGGCCAGAACTCGAGGGCATCGCCTCCGAGATGGCTGCCATCGAGTTGGTCGACGAGGGCCTGCTCATCGGCATCGAGTGGCCGTGACCACACCTCGGGCCATCTCCCGCCATCTCTCGGCAGGGGTTTGCGGTTGTCCT
Source organism: uncultured Actinomycetes bacterium (assembly GCA_903870905.1). Lineage (GTDB taxonomy): Bacteria > Actinomycetota > Acidimicrobiia > Acidimicrobiales > RAAP-2 > CAIQEU01. The sequence continues at coordinate 1,569 of CAIQEU010000013.1, forward strand.
CGTCGTAGTTCCACCGACCACCAACTGGTTCGTCTCCCTCCATCAAGATCCCGAGCCGTCGACGCTGGGATCGGTAGAAGTGCTCCATGGACAACGTCGTCCGACCACTCACGGATTGAGCGAAGGCTTCGGGATCGGTCAAAAAGAACGGATCAGGCAGGAGCTCGACGCCGAGGCCCGTGAACAGGCGAGTCGCTCGTCGACCCCTCGGATGGTTCATCACGATGACCTCGGGATGGAACGCTGCTCGATGCGCAGCAAGCCCCTGTGCAAAGGTTTGAGCGAATCTGTAGTCCACAGTGAAGCCGAGTGCCCGGACCTCTCGAGCGAAGGCACGCATGGCTGCGAGGTAGATCGCCGTTCTCGTCCGGTGGCGAGGGGCGGCGATCAGATGCTCGCTCTCAATCATCACGACGACCGTGTCCTTCGGCAGCGTTGGCCACGGCGCAACATCGGTCGAGAGTTGATCGCCGAGGACGAGGAAGGACTGCGATGGCACCAACCGATGGTACCGGTGAAGGAACAGCGGATCCGGCGCCGAGCGAGGAATCCGCCGACGCAGGACGCGCCGAAGACGCCGTCATCGCCATCCATGGTATTTCCCTCGGTGCGAAGGACCGTGCAATCGTGAGTGGGTCCACGCCTGGTCAAGAGACCTTCGTGACGAGGAGATCCGAACCACTCTCCGATCTCCAGCGGCGCGCCGCTGTCGGTCGCAGCATCGCAGACGCGTACCGACGGATTCCACAAGCACACGACCAACGAGCTCTCGATGCCGCCACTCGGGCGATGATCACCGAGGAGCCGTGGTGAAGTGGCTGCGCGACGCCCTCTCATCGTTGCGGGGCGGAGACCGTGGTCGACGGTGAACCTCAGCTCTCCTCAGATTGAACACCGACACCCGTTTTGCGGGTTTCGGGGATTTACCTCGGCGTGACGGCCTTGAAGGTGATCATCGAGCGACGGGACGAGATGTCGGGATCCGCAACGGCACCGGGCTAGTCACGGTAGGTGTCCATCGAAGGAGTGAATCGATGGATCTCGGCGACCGAGGCTCCATTCGCTGCGGCACACGCGCTCCAATGATCGGTGGCGCGAACCAGAGAAGACCAACGATTCGACGCCTCGCTGACGGTCAAGCCAAACGATGGTGCAGCGCTGAGGAGTGCTGCAAGCGCCTTCTCGGGTCTCGATTCGAAGCCGATGGAGGTCGCATGTGCGATCCCTCGAATCGGGTTTGGATTCACGTCGAACATTGGGGACAACGTCCATCCATGATCTCGGTAGAGGAATCCGAGATTCCTCAAGTGATCGTCGGTGTTGTTCACGAGGAGTGAGAACGCGATGCGCATCCACAGTGCAACGAGGTCGTCGGCGACGTGGCTCCCAAACGCACTCAGCGCCTCAGCGACTTCAAGGTAATCCCGAGCATCGCCATCATGGCCTTGCACGAGCGAGAGCGCGCTGAGGTAGGGCAGGCGTCGCTGAGCGATTCGATCGAACCGCTCAATGAGGAGAACGCGATGACCGTCAACGTTGATGAGGCGATTCTCCGGCGCCTGAATTCCACAAGCCCGAGCGAGGTCCGCCATGGTCTTCTCCCACACCGCAATATCCCACTCGTCGTGTGGGTGTGGGAATTTCGCGATGGACAACGCGGCGCCATCGCGCACCGAAGCTTTGGGGCGAGCTCCACCAAGTGATCCAGTACCGGCGTTCAAGAGTTCTTTGATCGCAGCGAACCCCGACGCTCCACTGCTCCCGCGAGCCAAGAGGTCTGCAGCCCTGAGGAGCCGAGGGAGCTCAATCACCTGAGGGACGAGACCGCCATCGTCGAAAGAC
>CAIQEU010000014.1 GCA_903870905.1 uncultured Actinomycetes bacterium
CAATCTGGAGAGCCCTGCTGAGCGGTTCCAACCGATGCTTGAGGCGATTCAATCCGGAAAGCTCGATCTGCCGTCGTCGACGAGGTTCACCTTGTTCGGCGTTGCGCAGTTCCCCGGTGGGGAGCAGTACCTCCACTTCTTGAAGGCGCTCGCCGACCGCGTTGACGTCGCGGTCTACCTGCTCACGCCGAGCGAGGCCTTCTGTCCTGAGTTCAGCGGCTCGGCTCATGACGCCCATGAGGCCGAAGACGAGAGTTCGCTGTTGCGGCTGTGGGGCTCGGCTTCGCGAGAAACGATGGAATTGCTCACAGTGCATTCCGATGGCATCGCGTTCGCCAACGCGAATGGTTATGCAGATCTCCGGACTCCTTCGACGCTCCTCCACTTCGTACAAGCCGGAGTTCTCGAAAATCGTGCTGACGTCGGTGCGGTGCTCGATGGCGACGGTTCGCTGGAGATCCACGTGACCCCAGGCATGACGCGACAAGTTGAAGTCCTACGCGATGCGATCCTCCATGTGCTGAATGATCCAGACCGAGGAATCACGGAGGACGACGTTCTCGTCGTCGTTCCTCAACTGACGGAGTACGTCCCGATTCTCGAAGCGGTGTTCGGTGAGCCCCGCTCGTGGAAACTCTCGCCGTCTCGGTCGATGGATTTCGCTGAACCCCCGCTGGCCTACAGCATCACCGATCGCAAGGTGGCGCCTCGAGACCCTTACCTCGAAGCGGTTGAGGCCCTCCGACTCCTCTTGACCTCACGCTTTGAAGCAGCAGACGTGCTCGATTTCATCGGTCGACCGGTGGTGCTCAGGAAGTTGGGCTTGGTCGAGGATGACTTGGAACTCATTGAGTCATGGATTCGCGAGACGGAAATTCGATGGGGACTTGATGATCGCCATCGAGAACTGAGTTTCAGCGTTCGCGGCACTGACGGTCGTAATTCCTGGCGAGCTGGCCTTGATCGCCTGCACCTTGGAACGGCGATCGACGGAATCGTGGTGCGCGAAGCCGTCGGAGCAACAGTGGCCGCAGAAGTTGAGGGTGATCAATTGCGGGTGCTCGGGGCGCTCGCGACATTGCTGGATCTTCTCGAAACGGCAGTTCTGGAGCGAGAGCACCCGCGACCGATCGCGCAGTGGGTGGAGTGGTTCGAGCGGCTCATCGATGAGTGCATCAGAGTCACAGGTCCCTCTGCGGCACGGCGACTTCGATTCCTACAAGACCTCGACGGAAGCTTGCAAAAAGCCGGCAACCTTCAAGTGGAGATTTCCTACCAAGACTTTTCGAGTGTAGTGAGTCGCCTGCTCTCGGTGGATCGAGGGGTGGTGCAGCTCTTGAGGAAGGGGATCACCTTCACGTCCGAAGCATCTGCGAGTTGGCTGCCGTATCGGGTGGTGTGCATCCTCGGATTCGACGACGATGCGTTCGCTCCCCAGACGGGTGTCCCCGACAACCTCCTCGTCGCGACGAGCCGACCAGGAGATCCGAATCCGATTCAGGAGTCGAAGCTGAACGCGCTGAGCGCCGTTCTCCAGGCACGAGACGTCCTCATCGTCACTCGGAGTGATCGTGATGTCCGGTCGAATCGCCCCGTTGATCCTCCAGTGGTGCTGGATGAATTTCTCGATGCCGTGGTCGCTCGCGTGCAATTGGAACGACAAGGCAGCGAGACGTCCGAAGAGATCCTCACACGGGCGAGTGTCGTGGTTCGGCACGGCCGGCATCGCTTCGACGAGCCCAATCTCGTCCCTGAGGGATTGAGGTCACGGTTGATCACAACGTCAGGTGCTCCATGGACCTTCGATCGAAGATCCATGGAGATCGCCGTTGGGCGACGAACACCCACGAAGCCATCTCAAGAACATCTTTTGCTTGAGGTGCCGATGGAAGTCGATCTGACTGATCTCATCGCGTTCTTCAAGGCACCACAACGGGCCTTTCTCCAGCGATCGCTTGGAATCACGCTTCCAAAGGTTGAAACGGAGTTTCCCGGTGATCTGCCAGGAAACCCTGGACCACTGGGACGCCATGGAGCGATCAAGACTCTCCTTGGAACGTTGGCGACCGATGCCCCTCCTGCGTTCACCGAGGCCGAGCGTCGAGAGATTGACCACACAATGTCGATCTTGGATCGAGCAGGTGTCCTGCCCCCAGCGGAACTGTGGGATGCCAACGGCACAGGCCGTGAATACGTGCGAGTCCTGCAACATTTTTCGCGAGAACATCTTCAGACCGCTTTGTACGGTGTGCGAGAGATAGCGATCGATGTCGTAGTCGGCGGGAGAACCCTTGTTGTGAGGGGTCGAATTCCGGTTGTCACCTTTGGAGAGCACAGCGGAACGCTCTCGTTCTCGCCGTCGCAAGCAAAGCGCAGGCACCAGGTGCAGGCGATGCTCGAGCTCCTTGCCCTCGTCTCGCAATTTGGTCCCACCGACTCCTCTCTGGATAATTCGCTCAAGTGGCAATCCACTGTGGTGTTCGAGAAGAAGAGGCCAAAGGCAGATGAGTCGTGCGCAGAGATGTTGACGTGGGCATGCGACGAGTCGGTTCTTGACCCCATCGCAACGGCACGTCAGCGACTAGAGACGCTCGTTGCTTGGTATCTCGAGGGACTTCGACAGCCACTCCCTCTGTTCATGGACTTCCTCGATGCCATCGCGGATGGCGAGTGGACTGCAGCAGACGACTGGTTGAAGCCCGGGGCCCCGGGAGCACAGGCAGAAGTCCAGTTCTGTTTTGGTGAGATTTCTCTCGCTGAAGTCGAAGCACTTCGGATCAAGACCGAGAGTCAAGGCCGAAAGGAGAAGCGGTCTTCAAGTGAGTTGGCCCAACTCATTCGAACCGCGCTTCAACTTAAGAAGGCAGAGAGAAAGTTCTTGGATGTTGAGACGACTGGAGCTTCGACGCTGTGACGACTCTGCCCTTTGACGTTCGCAGCGATCCACTTCCATCAGGTCGATTCGTTCTCGAAGCGAGTGCTGGAAGCGGCAAGACCTATTCAATTGACTACTTCGTTCGGCGCTACATCGCCTCTGGCCTCGCAGATCTCGACCAAATGGTGATCGTCACCTTCACCAAGGCAGCAGCAGCTGAGTTGCGGGCACGGATCCGTCGTGGACTTGCTGAGGGGGTGACTGGTCTGCCTGAAGCGGCCGATCCAGAAGGGCCAGCTCGCCTCGAGCGCGCCTTGAGCAATTTCGGTACTGCTCGCATCTCCACCATCCATGGCTTCGCTCAACGGGCGCTCGCGGCAATCGATCCCGACTTCGCGTCCATGCGTCTGGCTCCATCCGGAGACCAGTTTCAAAAATCGGTGTATCGGGATGCACTTTGGGAAAGTCATCGGTCATGGATCGAGGCCACAGATGGGGATTTTCCAGCTGAAGAGGATGTGGTCAAGAAGCTTAAAATCGTGGCTGGATTTCCCGGCTACCTCGTCCTTGACGCTGATCCACCGAGACGGCCAGAGGATCCGATTTCGCCTTTCGTGCAATTCCTTACACGAGCTGTGGAAATTGGTGCTCACCGGAGGAAGGAGTTGGGGACGGTCTCGTTCGATGACCTGATTACCAAACTTCACGAAGCCGTCCAGGATGCGAGCCAGTGTAAGGCGATTGCAGCGGGCATCCGCCTGATTTTGATCGATGAGTTTCAAGACACCGACAAGCGCCAGTGGGAGATCTTTGACGCGCTGGCATCTGCCTCGCCAGAGAGCACGCTGATCGTTGTCGGCGATCCAAAGCAGTCGATCTACAAGTTCCGTGGAGCAGATATTCGGACTTACACGTCTGCGACCTCTACTGCGTCGGTCAAGAGTTATCTCGGCTCAAACTTTCGATCCGATCCACTGCTCGTCGATGCATTCAATGTCTTGTTCACGGGGAAGGAATTTGGCCGCGGTTCAAACCACGCAAAAGAGCGAAAGGAAGCGCCGAAGACGTGCGCCCTTGAACTCCCATCGATTTCCGCGGTCAATGCCCTTGCAGGAAAGTCAACTGGTGCACTCGTAAGTGTCAGCGGCACACAAGCTGCGCCGATCACCTTTCGATGCATCGACTTGCATAAGACCGCTTTGGCACCAGTGGCGGAGGCGGTCTCCTTTGGTGAGTTGCCGTATGAAATTGAACGAATGTGCAACGAGGTCCGAATAACAGAAGGGGATACGACTCGGAATCTTCGTTTGAGCGACTTCTGCGTGCTCGTTACGTCAAACAGACGTGCAGGTGTCGCGAGGGATTCACTCCGAAGAGCTGGGGTGCCAGCGGTCATCATGAGTGGGCAGAGCGTTTTGGATTCTCCAGCAGCTGAGCAGTGGTACCGGTTCCTCCACGCGCTTGTCCGACCAACTGACCCAGCGCGTGCCCGACTGGCCGCTTCCACCTGGTTTGGCTCGGTGGAATGGTCTCAACTCGCTGGAATGACGCAGGGTGATCATCCTCTCGCTCTTCAATTTCAAGCGAAACTCGTTGCTTGGCGTAGTCACGCCGATGAACATGGATTGGCAGCATGCATCGAGCGAATCTTGAGTGAAACCAGGGTTGAGGCCACGGTGATCAGAGCGCCAGAAGGTGACCGGAACCTGACTGATCTTCAACACGTAGCGGAACTCCTCAGATTTCTTCCACCAACAGCACGCCTTGAGGCCGCAATCGATTTTCTCGCATCAGGAAAGTCGGATGACGACGGAGAGCAAGACGTCGATTCCGAAGTCGATCCAACATCTCGGCGGATTCCCTCAGATCACGATGCCGTCAGAATCATGACCGTTCACGCCTCGAAGGGTCTTGAATTCCCCGTCGTACTCCTTCCTGATCTCCACAAGGCCCTCCTCAAGAGAAGTTGGGGTGAGGCGTATTGGGTGCAACGGCCAGACGATGTCACTCCGTCGAGCGTTGTCAATGTGAAACCACTTACTAGTCTCCACACGGAAATCAACCAAGCCGAGCGACGACGCTTGATCTACGTGGCGTTCACCAGAGCACAACACGCAGTGGTTGCATGGTTCACGAAGAACCCCAAGAGAGATGAATCTACCGAACTCGGTCACTTCCTCCAGGAAGGGAATCGGGTTGGCAGCGTCAATGAGGGACAAGAGCAGCAGGACTGGCTCTCGAAGTTTCCTGACCTCTTCAAGGTCGACGTCGTGCAGGCAATGAGTCGATATGTCGAGTTGAAGAAGATGGGTCAGGTTGACGTCCAAGGCGAACTCCCCAACGAACTGCCCGAACTGACTCTGTCCTCGCTCAATCTTGTCTTGCCATCACCGTTCTCCAGGCACTCGTTCTCTGGGATGAAGCACCAGTTCACGCACGGTGAGATGTCGAAGGAACACGAACCCGTGTCTAAGGATGAGTCCGACGAAGAGGATCTCAATGAAGGCGAGGAGGAGGAGGTCTCGCTCGGTGAAGAGCCAACCGAAACGGAGTTCGAGCCCGATGGTCTCGCTCGAGGTGCCAACTTCGGAAAGTACATCCACGAGATCTTCGAACGCGTGGATTCATCGAGTGAGGACCTCGAGTCTGCTGTTCGTTCCAAAGCGCAGGAACTCTGCCAGAAGTACCGGTTCACCCTCGTCGAAGAAGGTGATGGTCGGTCGACCTTGACCGAGAAGGCAGTTATCGACTTCGTCCTCGGCGGACTCACGACGCCGCTGGGTGACGTGTTCGAGAACAAAACTGTCGAATGGTTCGGGATGGACAAGCGATTGGCCGAGATGGAGTTCACGTTCTCGCTCGCCTCGATGCGATCTGAGGTGGAGCCGGCTGCGATCGTCGAGGTTGTTCGAAAGCACCTCGAGGGGACGAAGCTCCAAAACTGGGCCCGAACATTCGGACTGAAGAACAACCCCCTTCGGGGTAGTTTCACCGGAGTTCTCGACCTCGTCGTTGGATGGCAAGACGGAGAGCAACTTCGGTTCGCCGTGGCGGACTACAAGACCAACGATCTGCGGAAGCACGCAGCCCAGGGGATGGAGCCGTACAGCCAGTTGTCGATGCTGACGGAAGTTGAGGAGGCGAACTACCCCTTCCAGGGATTGCTCTATCTCGTCGTGCTCCATCGGTACCTGCAGGGCAGGCTGCCGGAGTACTCGGCATCGACCCATCTCGCAGGGATGCACTTCCTCTTCGTTCGCGGGATGTCTGGGGAGGGTGCGGAACCCGGAAGTGGGGTGTTCTCCTGGCATCCACCTGTGGCGCTGATTGAAGAACTGAGCAACCTGCTCGGAGGCTCGGCATGAGCCCCCGCCCTCTCGCTCACTACGAAGCAGTGCTCGCTGGCCTTCTGCCGAACGATGACCGGGTTTCTGAAGAACGCGCCCTCGTGCTGAACCCACGCACGATCCACACCATTGCTGCCCTCGATCGTGCCTGTGGCGCCGATCTCGGCGAGGTGGCCATCGCCTGTATCGGTCTCCTCTACGCAGCGGCAGAGCACGGCCACAGTTGCTTAGATCTCGACGATCTCAACGCCATTGCTCGTGGCGGACTTCCCGAGATCCTGAAGGAGCTCTCGGGGGATACCATCCTCAACGCCCTTCACGGAGATCTTCGATCCGGTGATCGAGGGGCGATCCGCCTGCCCGAGGCTGCCACGGAGGAACCGGTTGTTCCTCTGATCTTGGACGGGCGGCGTCTCTACCTCCAGCGGTACTTCCTAATGGAACGAGCGGTCATTGAATTCCTCTTCGCTGAAGAGAGCGAAGAACGCTTCGCTCGGCCAGAAGGTTTCGATCGCCAGCTCGACGTCGCTTTCGCCCCGCGTACGAATGCTCCCGAAGAGGTAGCGGCGAGCGCGCTCCAGCGACAGTCGGCCCAGTCGATCTTCGATCACCGGTTGACGATTCTGGCTGGTGGTCCCGGCACGGGAAAGACGACCACCGTCGCCAAATTGCTCATGGCCCTGCTTCGCTCAACGCCCGAGGGTGGGAGCGCACCGAAGATCGTGCTCGCTGCTCCAACGGGGAAGGCAGCCCAGCGGATGCGTGAGTCCATCGACGCGGCAATCGCAGGGGTGAGCGACGAAGAACGAGCGGCCTTCGACGCCATTCCCTCATCGACGCTCCATCGACTCCTCGGGCTCCACGGGAACTCCGTCCATCGACGTCGCTACGACGCCATTGACGCCGACCTCGTGATCATCGATGAAACCTCGATGGTGAGCTTGTGGCTCCTCGTAGAACTCTTCCGATCCATTGGCCCACGGACTCGAGTGCTCCTCGTCGGCGATCCTGACCAGCTCCAGAGCATTGACGTCGGCTCTGTTCTCGGTGACCTCGTTCCCCGTGAAGGTGAGCTCCCACAACGTCCCAACGCTGGCTTCACGGTTCACTCGTTGCAGACCTCGATGCGGCTCGTTGGAGGAGCGAGTGGTGACGAGCTCCGAACGTTGTTCACGTCGCTTCGAGAAGGCGACGTTGATGGCGTTATTGCCCAGTTGGAGGCACCCACGCAGGCGATCACCTGGATTCGAGTCGAGAAGGATCAGGTGTCAGCAACTGGAGTTGCTCATGATGGAGCAACTGCAGCGATCGAGGAGTTCTTCGAGCACGCAGCGACCCTTCGGCGGGTTGCCGCCACAGCTGATAATGCGGCGATCATCGCGGCGATGCGATCCAGCATGGTCGTGACCGCGGTGCACCGTGGTCCGCTGTCGCGAACGTGGTGGACCACGCTCATCACGAAGAAACTCGGCATCACGGTCCCGCCGGCACCAACCGTTCCCGGGATGCCGGTCATGGTGCTCCGCAACGATCAGGGCAACGAACTGTGGAACGGTGATGCCGGCCTCGTCGTGTCGTCTGCGAATGGTCCCGTCGTGAAGATTCCCACCGGGCCGTCATCGACGCGATCGGTCTCTCCGACGGCATTCGCCGACTGGCAGCCGTGGTGGGCGATGACGATCCACAAGTCACAGGGTTCGGAGTTCGACCACGTGCTCGTGAGCCTCCCAGTCGAGGTCAATCCCCTCCTCACGCGGCAGTTGATCTACACCGCAGCGACTCGAACGAAGCAGCGACTGACGATCGTGGCGACCGAGCAATCGCTCCGAGCGGCGCTCAGTGAGAAGGCCAGTCGTGCGTCGGGTCTTCGGGCGCAACTCTGGGATTCGTCAGGTGCGCTGACCAATTCCTGAGGACGTCCGATTGACCCCTTGACTTCTCCTCGAAGGAGGCGCACGGTGACTCTACGTACCTCATCAGGGCGGTGGGGAACGTAAAGGGGGTGCGATGCAACTTCGCCACCTACTCGACCACAAGGGGCGAGATGTGTACAGCGTCCGGTCCGGTGCGAGCGTCCGAGAGGCCGTGGAGCTCCTGGCCAAACGAAACGTTGGAGCCCTCGTCGTCACGAGCCCGAGCGGAGGCCTTGAAGGCATACTCTCCGAGCGGGACGTCGCCCGAAGACTCTTCGAGGACGACACGGGGGTGCTCGAGAAACGCGTCGCAGACGTGATGACCCCCGTTGTCACCACATGTACGAGCGCGACGAGTGTCACCGAGGTGATGGCGCTCATGACCGAGGAGCGCATTCGACATGTTCCGGTGGTTGATGGAGGACATCTCGTCGGGCTCGTCTCCATTGGTGACGTCGTTCGGTCCCGAATTGAAGAACTCGAGAACGATCGACGAGACCTCTTGGAGTACGTCGGAGCTCGCTAACACCACTGACCCCGTCACTCAAGGGCCCCACCGCTACGATCGTTCGAGACACGACCGTGGAGGTGGGGCCCGATGACTGGAATGGGAGGGAGTGGCCTCGAGACTGGGAACTCGCTCATCACCGATGCCTTCGGCACCTTGATGCTCCACCAGCTCTTGGTGGTGTTCTCCCTCTTCCTCCTCGGCTCACTGGTCTGGATGCTGCTTGGGCCCAAGTTCCCAGCTACCTCAGCCCTCCCCGCAGAGCCGCGAGGCCGTGCCATCCTCCGCTACGGGCTCGGGATTCTCTGGATCCTCGACGCCTACCTCCAGACCCAAGCCTCGATGCCCCTCGGCCTCCCCGACGGTGTGCTTCGTCCTTCGGCGACGACGTCGCCTTCGTGGGTGCAGCACCTCGTCAACCACGGTGCGCTCATCTGGCAGCGCCAACCGATTCACACTGCGGTTGCGGTGATTTGGATCCAACTCGGGATTGGACTCTGGCTCATCGTGGCCAAGCGCGGGTGGATGAGTCGCCTTGGCGCCATGGCGTCGATTGCGTGGGCCCTGTCGATCTGGTCGGCCGGTACGGGATTCGGTGCCATCTTCGCTTCAGGCTCCTCACTCCTGTTCGGATCCCCCGGGTCATCGTTCGTCTACGCGATCGCCAGTTCGTTCCTCGTGGTGCCGATGACCAAGTGGTCGAGCGAGCGGTTCACGATCCGGTCCGTCAAGGTGCTCGGCGGGTTCTTCGTGGCGATGGGTGTCCTCCAAGCTTGGCCCGGCCGTGGAACGTGGGCGGGATTCGATCGTCACCACCAACCAGCCGGACAGATTGTCGCCATGGCCACGACCATGGCGCAGACCCCGCAACCTCACGTTGTGAGCTCCATCGTGTCCTCCTTCGCGACCTTGGCGGGGGACGCCCCAGTGCTCGTGAACGCACTGTTCGTGGTGGCCATGGTGGTGACGGGGGCGGGACTGCTCGTGGCCTCGAAGCGGAGTCTCAACGTCGCCCTCGTGGTCGGGCTGGTGTTCTGTGCAGTCACGTGGATCTTCGTTGAGGACTTCGGATTCTTCGGAGGAGTGGGAACTGACCCCAACACCATGCCGGTCCTCGCCTTGCTCCTCGTAGGTCTCGTCCTCGGGGTGACTCGACGTCCGGCTGGGATGACTGAAGGTGAGGAGGCCCGAGAAGGGCTCGGTGGCCTGGTAGCCATCGTGTTCGGATCGGTGAGCGCGCTCATCGTGGTCCTCGGTGCGATCCCCTTGGCCCAAGCCTCGGTCTCAACGGCGGTCGACCCCCTCCTCGCTCAAGCCATCAACACCCCACCCCAGACGGTGCACTTCGCCGGTCTGCCGTTTACGTTGACCGATCAACGGGGCCACACCGTGACCAGTGCATCCCTCAAGGGCAAGGTGGTTGCGCTGACGTTCCTCGATCCGGTCTGCGTGAGCGACTGTCCGACCATCGCCCGTGAGATGGCAGCTACCGACGCCCTCCTCGGCACCGATGCGCAACGCGTGGCTCTGGTGGCGATCAACGCGAACCCCGCGTACAACTCCGTGGCGATCAGTCAGTCCTTCACCGAGGAGAACGGTCTCGGGGGAAGGGCGAACTGGTACTTCTTGACTGGTGACCTCCCGCAGTTGCAGCGGCTATGGGCCTTCTACGACGTCCAAACATCGAACAGCCCAGCGGGTGCGATGACGAGCCACAACGACATCACCTACCTCCTCGATACCCATGGCACGGTTCGGCTCGTCTTCGCCTCCACGCCCGGCAACACTGGGATCCTCCACGCCTCCTACAGCGCCTTCTTGGCCGAGCAACTGCGGAACCTGTGGTGAGGTGGTTCCTCCGATCCATCGTCCTTGGGGCGCTTGGGATCTTGGCGATGATGCCCGCGGTTGGCGCCACGACTCCGCTTCCGAACCAACCAGTGGGGCTCACGTCTCCGTCGGTGGCCACGCTCTCGCTCTTCGCTGGAGCCAACGGCGGCAACAATCGATTCGGCGAGGTGTTGGCGACCACCGGGAATCGGTGGGTCTTGGATACTCCTGAAGGGATCGCGACCAATGGTGGCATCCTGATGGCGTTGAGCGGAGCGAGGGTCACCGCAGCGATGCTCCCGAGTCAGTTGCTCCGGTTCACGCCGCTGGCGCAGGCCGATGCACTCGGTCCATTCAGCCCTGACTTCTTCGGGGGTGCGGCGGTTGCTGCGCCGAGCGCGCTGAGCACGGGCGCTTCGACCACGGCGCTCCTCGTTGCTGGCAATCGGCTAGCGGTGAAGACCGGGAGTCGTTCGTGGTCGGTGCGGTCCGTGGCTGTCGCTGCCGCTGTGGCCAAGGCCTGTGGAGGATCGCTCTCAGCCGTCGCCCTGGTTCGACCCGACCGCATCGTCGACGGCACCATTCTGGGTCATTCCTGCTCGGGTCCCACGTGGACGCCGTTCACGACTGCTGGAGGTCACGCACTTGCCGTCGCCGGACTCGGCCGGTCCCCGTCGCTCCAACTCTTGCGGCTGGTGGCCACGCCCACAGGAGCGCTCGCGCTGGTCCAGACCCCGACACGCGGCCTCGTGGTGCTCACGTACTCCTCCGGATCCTGGTTCCTCTCAGCGACGCTCCTCGCACACCCGGGAGTGGTGCGGGCGACTGCGATTGGACCACGTGGTCAGGTCGCCGCGCTGGTCATCGATCACGGGACGGAACGCGTGGTGCGAACTGGATCCCTTGCTCCGTGCACGGTGGCGGGAACCTGGAGTGCGGTGGCCTTCACCCCGAGTGGATCCCTCAATCTCTTCAGTGTGGTGAACCATCCGGCGCACCAACTGCCGAGCCTCGTGACGGTGGCCGCGCTCTCGGGGAACCACCTCACGGTGACCGAGCAGCTCGGCATCGACGTGCCCTACGGGTCTTCGGCGTGACTGAATCCTCGGCTCGAATGGAGCGAGAACCCGCTCAGGTGACGAGTAGCAGTGGTCGTGGCCGGAAGGTCCTCATCGCCACCGTCAGTGCGCTGCTTGCGGGAACACTCCTCGTGTTCGCGGTGACGAGTACGACGAGCGCACCGTCGAAGAAGGCAGTGGTTCTGGCGCCGCTGTCGATGCCAGGGCTGTTCGGTGGCACGGTGCGCGCCCCTTTCGGGGCACCGGGTCACAAAGGGACCCCCACGGTTCTCCTCTTCTTCGCGTCGTGGTGCACGCCCTGCCAAGCGGAGTTGCCGCGGATCACGTCCTACCTCGCCGCCCACGGACGCCGTGATGTCGCTGTGGTCGGCGTCGATGGTGAGGCTGTGAGTGCAGCGGCGAGAGCCTTTGCCGCGGCCAAGCATCTGGATGTCCCGGTGATGTCGGATCCACCGCCGTTCCGCGTTGCCAGTGGGATCTTCAACCTGCCTGGCTTCCCCGACACCGTCTTCATCGATGCCACGGGCCACCTCGTGGCGGCACATTTTGGAGAGATCACGACGGCCGACTTCGCCCACGCCTACGCCGCCCTCTGAGCGGACTGCACCGGGTGAGGAGCGCTCCCGTTAGCGTCGGGTCGTCCCCAACCCAAGGAGCACCATGGCAACCACTTCTGCAGCAACCACGACGTGGCAGGGCACCCTCATCGAAGGAGCAGGACGGGTTTCGTTCGACTCCTCAGGGGTTGGCACCTTCGACGTCTCTTGGGCATCGCGCTCTGAGGCCCACAACGGCAAGACCAGCCCAGAGGAACTGCTGGCAGCCGCCCACACCTCATGCTTCTCCATGGCGCTGTCCTCGGCACTGGCCAAGGGTGGCACGCCAGCTGAGCAACTGGTCACGACCGCTCAGGTGGACTTCGTCCCTGGCACCGGCATCACCGAGATCCGTCTCCACCTCGTGGCCACGGTTCCCGGCCTCGACCACGACGGCGTCGTGGCAGCAGCTGAAGGTGCCAAGGTCAACTGCCCGGTGAGCAAGGCGCTCGCAGCTGTGCCGATCACCTTGGTGGTCGAAACCGCCTGAGGTAGCTCGTGTCGAAGCAATGCCGCCCGCCGCTATGAAGTGGCGGGCGGTGTCGCGTTCGTCATCGTGCGGATGCTCGGCAGGAGCAGCAACAGCACGAGGATGCTGCCGCAGATCACCCCCGCTCCGGTCAGCGTGGAGGTGACGCCGAGGTGGTCAGCCAAGATTCCGGCGATGGCGAGTCCAATGGGCGTGGCCAGCAGCGACCCCAACCAGTCGTAGCTCGAAACCCGGCCGATGATGTCGGCCTCGATGTGGAGTTGGAGCGCGGACTCCCACAGCACCCCGAAGATATCGGTCCCCACCGATGAGATCGCCATGATGGCAGCCAAGGCCACCACCGGGATTGGGGTGATGAGGCCGAAGGTGAAGACCACCATTGGTACGCAACCGAGTATGCCGACCACCATTGGTCGTGCTGGGCGGAGCCGGATGGCGATACCCGAGCCGAGGACCGAACCGATCGCACCGACGGTCAAGATCAGTCCCCACGATGCGGCACCGTGGAAGTGGGTCTTCATGACAACCGGTGCGAGTACCAAGAACACTCCGCCCGAGCACGCGTTGTAGACGCAGAAACCGGCCACGATGGCCCACACCCAGGTGTGCTCGATGAACGCGTGCCACCCGTGGCGGAGTTCGGTGAACATGGAATGCCCCGAAGCAATGGGCTTCGACAACCCGAGCCCGGAGATGAAGAGAACCGAGGCGAAGTAGGCAACGGCGTCCACGCCGAGTGCTGCAGGGGTTCCCGCGGTGCTCACGAGGAGTGCAGCGAGTGCTGGCCCCGCAATTGAGGACACATTCGCCGACAGGCGCAGCAGACCGTTGGCTGGTTGGATCTCGTCGGGTTCCACGATTGCTGGCAGGAGCCCCGTCAACGCTGGGAAGCGCACCGCAGCAGCAGCTCCCTGGATGAACGACAGCCCAATCAACGCGGCTGGAGTGGCGTGGTGGGTGGCGAAGAGGACGGCCAAGGTGGCCAGCGTTATCCCTGACACCACATCAGAGGAGATGATGAGCACATCGCGACGGGTCCGATCGGAGAGCACCCCGCCGAGGAGGACGAAGATCACCGTGGCGAGCGACGCACTGGCGAAGACGAGGCCGAGGAGGGCAGCCTTGCCGGTTCCATGCAGCGCCAAGATGCCGAAGGCCAGGGCCAAGTTCGAGAATTGGTTGCCGAAGATCGAGATGCTCCGGGCTGCGAAGAGCCGGCGGTACTTCGCGTTGGTCGCCAGCGTTGCGACCGAGGTTCGCAGCGAGATCTTGGGTTGTTCAGAGTCGGTCGCCACGGAAGGGTTCACCGCCCGCTCGGCCCCGAGGACTTCTCCGCCGTCCCGAGCCGTGGTTCGGTGCGGCATCGTCCTCGCCCCGTTGGTGGGGGCTGGCCATGAAGGTCGGCCCCATGTCGTTGCGCCGGCGCTTGCGGAGTTGGAGGCCGAGCACGACGACGAGGGCCAGGATGCAGGCCAGGCCGATGACGTTCCCCACCGCAGGAGATCCGTGGTGCGCTGCGCTCACGAGGAGACCGCCACCGAGATGGTTGCTCTGCAACCGCTCGGTGATGGCGCTCACGGGATGGAGACCACTCGCCAACTAGGCGAGGAGGTCTCGAGCGATGTGGGTGATTTGGATCTCGTCGGTGCCGGCGTAGATCTGGAAGACCTTGGCATCGCGGGCGAGCTGCTCGACCCGGTACTCGGCGATGTAGCCGTTGCCGCCGAAGAGCTGCACCGCTTCCATCGCCACCTCAGAGGCAGCTTGGGCGGAGTAGAGCTTCATGGCTGAGGCTTCAGCGAGCGTCGGGGTCTTGCCAGCCGAGGACATCTCGATGTGGCGGAACACGAGGTTCTGGACGTTGAGGCGGGCCACTTCCATCTTGGCCAACTTGAGCTGGATGAGCTGGTGCTGGGCAATGGGCTTGCCCCACAGGACGCGGGACTTGGCGTAGTCAATGGAGAGGGCGAGGCACTCTTCAATGACGCCCAGGCTCATGGCGGCAACGCCAGCCCGCTCGGTGACGAAGTTCTCCTTGGCCGACTCACGGCCTTCGGACTTCGAACGGCTGGGGTCCTTGCGGCCACCGAGGAGGCGGTCGACGCCGACGCGCACGTCGGAGAGGAACAGTTCACCAGTCGGAGAGGACTTGAGACCCATCTTGCGCATTGGGGCCGATTGGACGAGCCCTTCCATGCCCTTGTCGAGCACGAAGGTCAGCACCTCGCGCTTGCGGGGGTCGTCCTCGGAGCCGTCGTCGAGCTTGGCGTAGAGGACGATGGTGTCGGCGTAGGGACCATTGGTGATGTAGGTCTTCGAGCCGTTGAGGATCCACTCGTCACCGTCGGGGCGAGCCGTGGTGCGCATGCCACCGAGGGCATCAGAACCCGAGTCGGGTTCGGTGATCGCCCAGGCGCCGATCTTGTCCATGGTCATGAGGTCGAGACCCCAGCGCTCCATCTGCTCCGGCGTGCCACCCTTCATGATGGTGCCACCAGCGAGACCAGTGGAGACGCCCATGGAGGTCACGATGCCAGGGCAGTGCCGGCAGAGCTCGATGATTGGGATCAGGGTCATGGCTGCGGAGTTGTCACCGCCGCGGCGCTCAGGGCGTCCGGTCTCGCCAGCGATCTTGCGCTCGAGGGCTCGCTTGAAGGATTCGCGCGCCATCTCGTCCATACCGAAGGTGCGGTACATCTTGCGGATGACCTCGTAGGGCGGGACACCCTCGTGCTCGAGCGCGTCGATGTTCGGCACCACTTCGTTGTCCACGAAGGATCGGATGGCATCACGGATGGCGAGGTGTTCGTCGGACCACTCAAACATGGGAACTTCCTTCTACTCAGTGGGATGGAGTTGGTGAACTAGGCGTCAGCGACGCGGTGGAGCGTGTTGCGGTCGGTGTGCAGGATCAGGTCGTCGGACCGGAAGTGCTTGTAGGTGGTCGTCGAGTCGTAGGAGAAGACGCCGTCGCCCACGGTGATGGTGCAGTCGTAGAGGATGGTCTGGGCGTTGTTGTCCAAGTACTGGTTCGACAAGATGCCGTAGGTCTTCGAGCCGAGTTCAGCACCGAGGACGTACTCAGTGGCATCGGCGGTCACGTGACCACCGGCGATGACGGTCGAGCCACGGGGCACCATGAAGCACCGCATGACCTGCTCGTTCGCCGCGTCCCACAGCCAGTAGCCAATCTCGGTGTGGAAGGGGTTCTCCTCATCGCCACGCCACGCCGCCATGCGGTAGTCGAGGCCCATGAGGCTCTGGAGGCCGTTCTCCACCGGGCCGAAGGGCTTGAAGGTCACGACTTCGCGGTACGGGGTCTCCCCAATTGCGCCTTTGGCGTTGTGGTACGAGAGGTCGACGCCCTGGTTGCCTTCCCATTGACCAATGAGTCCGGCCAGCGGGCCCCAAGCTTCATTCGACATCGTTGCTCCTCTCGTGGTGCCGGGACTCCGGCAGCGGCTCGCCAAAGACTACGCGGCGATTCCCCGGCTCGGTGCAAATCAGGCCGTTGCAGAAGCGGCGAAGCTGTCGTGGTCGACCCGGATCGCTGCCACCACTCGGTGCATCGACAGCAGCCAGGCACAGGTGGCGCCAGCGACGCACACGCTGCCGGCACCGCAGAGGAGTCGTGTCGGATGCACGAAACTGACCACGGTGAGCACTGCGGCTGCGAGTCCACACCAGGCAAGTGCGGCAGTCGTCCAGACCAGTTTCCGGTGGCGGTCATCAGGAGCGAAGCAGTCGGCGAGGGCCCGGTAGGGGAGGTAGAGGTTCCCGAGGGGCACGAACCACATCCACACGCCTGCCGATGGTCGAAATCGCGCCGGGTAACCAAAGAATTGCGCTGCGGTTGCTGCCCGGTGTTGGAACACGAGCACGACGACCACGGTGGTCACCGAGATGCCCTGGCCAATCACGGCAAAGACGTGGAGCGCAGCGACGAGGCCAGTTGTCGTCGACGTTGGCGCAGGCGGGAACACCGGAGCAGTACCCGAAGGCGTCGACAGGGCAACGTGGATGACCTGGTGGACCCACTCGGCGGTGGCGACCTTGAAGGACAGATCGAGCATGGCGGACCACAACGACACGAGGACCGTGGCGCAGTTGGCTACGAGGAGCCAATTGAGGAGGGTGGCCGCCGACCGCTCTTCGCGCTGCACCACCCCGTTGAGTTCGGATCGTCGATCAGGTGGATTCTCTATCGTTGCGGTCCACGCCGTCCCCGACCAGAACCGCCATCCCCACCCGCCGGCGGGGTCGGGGTACCAGCCGGTCGGTGGCGGCGCAGCAGGTGAAGGGGGAGTCTGCTTCTTCATGCAATGCCGAGAGCGGTTGCCATCTCGGTCAGGCCTCGGATGTGGTCGTCGACCGTCGTGCAGCCGGCGCCCAAGGTGTTGATCGACAGGTGCGTCGTTCCTGCCGATCGCCATCCTTCAGCGAAGGTCATCGCCCGATCCACGTTGCCGCCCCAGGCCAGTTGTCCTTCGAGCGGGAAGTTCGTCATGTCGCGCCCGACGGCTTCACCGGCAGCGATGACCTTGGCCCGCTGCTCTTCCAAGCCGTGACCAGGCCAGGCCATCGGGAACCACCCATCGGCGAGGCGCCCAACGCGGTCGAGGACGACATCGGCGCCGCCGCCCATCCAAATGGGAATGGGTTGGGTGATGGGCATGGGGCACAGTCCCGCTGCCGTCACGGTGTCGAAGTCATCGTGACTCGTGACGTTCGGCTCGCTCCAGAGCTTGCGGAGGAGAGAGATCTGCTGCTCAATGCGCTTGGCCCGCGTGGAGAAGTCCTGCCCCATGGCTTCATACTCAACGGTGTTCCAGCCGATGCCGATGCCGATTCGGAGGCGGTTGCCCCCCGTCAAGAGGTCGACCTCGGCAGCCTGCTTGGCGAGCAAGGCAGTTTGGCGTTGGGGGGAGATCATGATGCCGGTGGCGAAGCCGAGGTTGGTGATGCCGGCCAAGAACCCGAAGAGCACCATGGGTTCGTGGAAGGTGTTCGTGATGTCGTAGGGGCCGTTCAAGGTGGTGTGGACCGACTTGTCGGCGCCGAGCACGTGGTCGTAGGCGATGAGGTGCTGGTAGCCGAGCCCGTCTGCTGCCTCGGCGAAGGCTCGCACCGCACCGACGTCGCCACCGATCTCTGTCTGGGGAAACACCACACCGAATTCCATGCCTGCATTCTTCCACCCCCGGACGAGAGGCGTCGGTGCTTGTAGCCTTGGCACACCACAAGGAGGTCGTCCATGACACTCACCCAACGCGGTGCAGCACCGGCCACGTCCATTCCCGATGAAGTCGTCGACGAGGTCGAACTCGACCGAGTCGTGCGCGCGGTTGCCGCCAAGGCCACCGAGTGGGCCCACACCACTCCTGCGCATCGGCGGGCGCTCTTGAGTGACGTCATCGCCGCCACCGTTGAGGAGGCACCGGCATGGTTGGCGTCGGCGTGTGCGGCGAAGGGCTTGCCGCTCGGCACTACCGAGTCTGGTGAAGAGCTGTTCTCGGGGGTCGGCACCTTCGTCACGATGGCGCAGGCCTACATCACCTCGCTTACTGACCTCGAGCGCTCCGGTCGTCCGCACTACCCCGGACCCGTAACGCCGACCGGTGATGGGCGGGTGACCGTTCGGGTCTTCCCGCGTACCTCCCTCGAGAAGCTCCTCTTCGCCGGGACCACTGCTGAGGTGTGGATGGAGCCCGGGCTCACCGAGCCCGCCATCCAGCACGCCCAGGCACGGGCATACCGCGACCCTGATGGATCCAAGGGAACCGCCCTCGTCTTAGGCGCTGGCAACGTCGCCTCGCTCGGGCCCCGTGACGTGCTGTCGAAGTTGATTGGCGAGGGCAAGGTCGTGGTCTTGAAGGCCAACCCGGTCAACGCCTACCTCGTGCCGCATTGGCGCAAGGCCATGGCGCCGCTCATCGACGCCGGGTACCTGGCCATCGTCGACGGAGGCGCCAAGGTGGGTGCCTACCTCTGCGATCACCCAGCCATCGACGAGATCCACGTGACCGGCTCGGACAAGACCTACGACGCCATCGTCTACGGCGTCGGCGAAGACGGCGCCAAGCGCAAGGCCGCCGATGCGCCACTGCGGACCACGCCGGTCTCGGCGGAACTCGGGTCGGTGTCGCCGGTCATCGTGGTGCCGGGCAACTGGTCGGCGAAGGACATTTCCTACCAAGCCGAACACGTGGCGACCATGCTCACCAACAACGCAGGGTTCAACTGCCTGACACCTCGGGTCATCATCACCCATGCTGCGTGGCCGCAGCGAGAAGCCTTCATGGCTGCGCTCGAAGCCACGTTGGCCAAAATTCCAACCCGGCCCGCCTACTACCCCGGAGCCGGCGATCGCTTCAAGGCCTTCGTCGACGCCCACCCTGACGCCGATCAGATCGGTGAGGTCTCGGGGGCGAAGTTGCCCTGGACCGTGATCCGGGGAGTGCAACCTGCTGCCACGGGCGATATCTGCTTGAACGTCGAGGCGTTCTGCTCGCTGACCTCAGAGTGCGCCCTCGACGCAACCGACGCCGCGTCCTTCGTTACTGAAGCCGTGCGGTTCGCCAATGAGGTGGTCTGGGGATCGCTGTCGGCGACGGTGCTGTGCCACCCGAAGCAGTTGAAGGACCCCGTCGTCGGCACTGCCGTGCGCAAGGGCATCGCCGACCTCCGATACGGCGGCATTGGGCTCAACTTGTTCCACGGCCTCGTCTTCGCGCTGTCGACCCCGACCTGGGGTGCGTACCCGGGCCACGCCCGCAACGACATCCAGTCCGGTGTTGGGGTGGTGGGGAACGCCTACATGCTGGAGGGCACCGAGAAGTCGGTGATCACCGGCCCGTGGATCCAACGGCCGGCTCCGGTGTGGTTCGCCACGCAGAAGAACTCGTCGGTGGTCATGGAGGCGCTCCTCTCCTACCAAGCCAAGCCGTCGCTCAGAACTGCGGTGCGAGTGCTGGCTGCTGCGATCCGGGCCTAGTTGTGGGCGGGCACCACCACCTCGGTCGTCACGTCGACCACGACCACGATGCGTTCGGGAACGACATCCCCTCGGTGACGACGATCGCCGACGGGGTCCTCCAGATCGACACTCGACTCGGGGGATGGACCGAGGTCACCGCCGGCTACCTGCTGACGGGATCGGCGCCAGTTCTGGTCGAGACCGGATCGCAGACGTCGGTGCCGACGGTGCTCGCAGCACTTGAGTCCGTGGGCCTTGGAGCCGAGGACTTGGCTGGTGTCGTCGTGACCCACATTCACTTGGACCACGCCGGTGGAGTGGGGGACATCGCCCAGCACTTCCCGAACGCCACCGTCTACGTGCACGAGAAGGGTGCTCGTCACCTCGCCGATCCCACCAAGCTGATCAACTCCGCAGCGCAGGTCTACGGACCGCTCCTCGACTCCCTCTACGGTCGCCTCACCCCAACGGCTGCTGAACGGCTCCATGTCTTGGAGGACGGTGAGGCCATTGCGATCGACACGAATCGGTCCCTCATCGCCGTCGATTCTCCCGGGCACGCCAAGCACCACGTGGCGCTCCACGATTCACTGTCCGGGGTGCTCTTCGCTGGCGATGCCGTCGGGGTTCGCCTCCCCGACGCCGGCGTGCTGCGACCGTCGACCCCGCCACCGGACTTCGACCTCCACCAAGCGCTCTCGAGTCTCCAGAAGTTCGCTGATCGTTCTCCGGCAGGGATTGCGCTCGCGCACTACGGTCTGCTCACCGATGCCCCCGCCCTCCTCGACGAGGCAGTCGAGACGCTCACCGATTGGGCAGAAACCGCCGAGCAGGCCTACCGCAACGGCGAGGACATCACCGAAGCGCTCGAGACCAAGTTCACCTACGGCGACGTTGCCCCAGAGCACGTCGAGAAGCTCGAGACCATGAACGGCGTGCACTCCAACGCCAAGGGCCTCACGCGTTGGCTCGAGCAGCGGGAGCGAAGCAACGGAGCGTTTTAGCTGAGCGCAGCCTCGAGCGCGCCGGCCAAGACGGTCAGGCCATCGTGGAGTTGCTCATCGGTGATGACGAGCGGCGGCAGGAGGCGGATCACGTTGCCGTAGGTCCCACACGACAGCACGAGGACGCCCTCAGCGTTGCAGGCCGCAACGACGGCCTTGGCTGCAGCTGCGTTCGGATTCAGCGTTCCTGGCTCCACGAGTTCCACGGCGATCATGGCCCCGCGTCCCCGCACGTCGCCAATGCCGTCGAGCCGCTCCGACAGCGTCCGCAGTGCCGAGGTCATCACCTTGCCGATGCTCCGGGCCCGAGCAGCCAGATCGGTCTCTTCCATCACGGAAATCGCAGCGACCGCTGCGGCACAGGCCACCGGGTTGCCGCCGTAGGTGCCGCCGAGACCCCCCTCATGGACAGCCTCCATGAGATCGGCGCGACCGGTGACGGCAGCGAGCGGCATGCCACCAGCGATGCCCTTCGCCGTGGTGACCAGATCTGCAGTGACCCCTTCGTCGTTGAGCGCAAACCAGTCCCCGGTTCGACAGAACCCAGACTGGATCTCATCAGCGATGAACACCACGTCGTTGGCTCGGCACCAGTCGGCAATGGCACCGAGGAACCCCGGTGCGGGCACGATGAAGCCACCTTCACCCTGAATGGGCTCGATGAGCACGGCAGCGAGGTTGGTCGCTCCAATCTGCGCTTCGAGTTGGCTGATGGCTCGAGCGGCTGCGTCTGGGCCACTCAGGTGGTCCCGGAACGGATACGACATGGGAACGCGGTAGATGTCGGGAGCGAAGGGTCCGAAGCGGTGCTTGTAGGGCATGTTCTTCGCCGTCAGCGCCATCGTCAGGTTGGTGCGTCCGTGGTAGGCGTGGTCGAACACGGCAATCGCTGGCTTGCCCGTTGCTGAACGGGCGATCTTGACGGCGTTCTCAACCGCCTCGGCACCGGAGTTGAAGAGGGCGGAGCGCTTCTCGCCTGGCACGGGAGCAATGGCGTTGAGCGCTTCGCAGACCGCGACGTAGCCCTCGTACGGCGTCACCATGAAGCAGGTGTGGAGGAAGCGATCGGCTTGTTCGGCGATGGCGGCACTCACGGTCGTCACACCGTGGCCAATGGAGGTCACCGCAATGCCGGACCCGAGGTCGAGCAGGGCGTTGCCGTCGACGTCGACGACGATGGCTCCTGCTCCTCGTTCGATGAAGACGGGGAAGCCCTTGGACACCCCGGTGGCCACCGCTGCAACTCGGCGGGACTGGAGCTCTTGCGACCGAGGTCCGGGCAGCGCCGTCACCAGGGTGCGGCTCGTAGGAATTGGGGTCGCAGCAGTCATGGTCACTCCACTCGATCGTCCTCCTCAGGCTACGCGCCGCTTCAAGCGCGTGGAGAGCGTCGGTGCGCGCCGGGAAGGGTCACCGTTCTGCGGAGGGCAGGGTGCGGCCGCTCCTCGAGTGGTCAGCCCCGAGGCGGCAACTGCCTGGGAAATGCAACAGCGCCGGCCCAATGGCCGGCGCTGTTGGTGGCGGAAGCGGTGGGATTTGAACCCACGGAACCTTGCAGTTCAACGGTTTTCGAGACCGTCCGATTCGGCCGCTCTCGCACGCTTCCGTTGACGATTCTACAAGTGATTCGGTGCCCGGCAATTTGGCACGAGTTGACTCACAAGAAACCTCCGCGTATGCGCTTCATTGCCTCACGGAAGAACCTCCGCCAAATGGTTGCGTTTGGCTGGAGTCATTGGCGGCACCTAAGCCAGAGCGATGGACCTGTCGATGAGTGAGCGAAAAGCGGTGACGAAGAAGTTGGCCCTTGCC
>CAIQEU010000015.1 GCA_903870905.1 uncultured Actinomycetes bacterium
ATCGAGTCCTGCGAGAGTCGGGTGCAGCAGTGTTCGGCGTCGAGCGCGTGACCCTACCGACAGTGCGGGGCAGCAGCCAAGAAGAGTTGCTGAGACAGGACCAGTGTCCCGATGCCGGAGTGTGATCGATAGTGGACCTCGAGGCCGTCGATTTCCCACGGGTAGGCGATGGGGGAGTGCACATGGACGCGAGTTGCGAGGAAGTACCACGCAGTGTGGGTCCGATACGGAGGCACCACGACTCCAACGGCAGTGCCGAGCACTCTTCCACCGGCGAGTACTGAGAGCGTTGAGGACGCGGCGACTTCACCAGTCGTCGCATCAGGGCGTTCTGCGATGAGGGTTGTCGCCACCGTCATCGTCGCATCGGCCTTCGTCATGAGGTCGATGCCGGTGATCTGAATGGGTACCGCCGACGGATTGGTGAAGGCGAGGTTGCCATCGCCGACGGTGCAACTGTTCGGCGTGGTGAGCCGGTAGGTCGACCCGGCGTTCCAGGCGCCAACGCTCATGAGTGCTGGCGTGATGTGGTGCGCCGTCGTCGCTCCAGACGGCGTCGTGGGAGTCGTTGAGAGGAGGGTGACGCCCGCGAGGAGCACCACGAGCCCACGGCCGAATGCGGAAGTGAGCGAGCGTGGAGCAACCATGGACGAACCGTACTCCACCCCCCCCATTCGCAACGTGGGGAGAGGGCGTCGTGCCTAACCTTGGGACGTGGACGCCACGCCGATCCCCTTCTACGACACCCCGCTCGCCGTGGTCCATGGCCGCGACTTCGGCGACGTCGGTGCTCGGGCTGCGACCGCCGTCCTCGCGAGACTGCACGCTCGAGGATTCACCTGCGGGACCATCGTCGACGTCGGTTGCGGGGCAGGAGTGGCTGCAGCGGCGTTCTGCGATGCCGGATTCACCGTGGTCGCCTTCGATCGATCCTCGGCCATGGCGGAGCTGACGAGGCGCGCGGCGCCAGCCGCACTCGTCTCGGTCGGAACGCTCGACACCGTGCGCTTCCCGTCGAACTGCGTCGCGATCTGCGCCATCTCGGAAGTCCTCTCCTACGCGCCGAGCGCGGCAGTCGCTGATCTCGGACTCGACCGATTCTTTGATCTCGCAGCCTCGTCGCTGTGTCCCGGTGGATTCGCCGCCTTCGACCTCGTCACCCCGGGGCGCCTCGGGCCCGAGGGGCGGCGGACGATGGAACAGTCGATGGATGATTGGAGGCTCAAGGTCTCGGGCGTCGAAGATCGCGCACAGCGAACCGTCGATCGACGAATCTCTGGTGCGGCGCTCATCGACGGCGTGTGGGAGCCCATTGAGGAGCAGCACCGCCAAATCACGACGAGCGGCGAACAGGTGGCAAAAGCTGCGATGCGTGCCGGTCTCACCTGTGACCTCGCCGACTCCTACGACGACCAGCCGATGCATGGGGTGACGGTGGCGTGGTGCACGAAGCTGTGATGGCGGTCCACGGCTGCCGAAGGGCTAGGTTGCGACGCAGTGACTAATGGCCGCGCTGAGGGGATGACGACGCACCGGCACCTCCCGCCACACCTGATGCCACGGGCACTGGTCGTGGCGCTCATCGCCGGTATCGCCATGCTCATCCCGTGGACGATCTACCTCGCCTATGCCCTCCCGCGTCGAGACACCGTTGGCCACTACGACGCGATGTGGGTGGGATTCGACCTGCTCCTCATCGTGTTGATGATTGCCGTCGCGGTCTTGGCCATTCGTAAGAGCCGGGCCATCGAGATTCCAGCCGCGATTCTCTCGGTGTTGCTGCTCGTCGATATGTGGTTCGACTTCATGACCGATGACTCACGCCGGGCCCTGTTCGGTTCGGCGCTGTCCGCCGTCCTCGTCGAGTTCCCGACCGCGGTGGTCTTGGCGGGAATTGTCTGGCGGGTCGAGCGTCACGGACAGGCGGGGCTCACTATCGAGCGTCGCCTGAGCCAACCTCAGCCGAGCTCGCTTCCGACCACGGAGACGAACGACACCATCTCGCCGGGGTAGCCCCCGAGGTTGTGGGTGAGGGCCAGGTTGCTCTTCAGGTCGATGCGACGCTCGTCGGGTGCTTCGCCGCGCAGTTGCAGCCAGCACTCGAACATCATGCGCAGCCCTGAAGCACCCGTTGGGTGACCGAAGCTCTTGAGGCCGCCGTCAGGGTTGACCGGCAAGGTGCCGTTCAAGGCGAACGAACCGTCGAGCACATCACGCCAGGCCGTGCCCCGCTCGGCGAATCCGAGGTCCTCCATGAGGACGAGTTCGGTGGGGGTGAAGCAGTCGTGGACTTCTGCCATCGCCAGCTGCTCTCGGGGATTCGTGATGCCAGCTTGTGCGTAGGCGTCTTGGGCGGCACCGGCGCACTCTGGGAAGTGGGTGTAGTCGTAGGTCGGGTCGATGAGGCCTGATCCCGAACCGGCAGTGAAGGCAAGCGCCTTGATGAAGATTGGCTTGTCGGTGTACTTGTAGGCGTCTTCAGCGCGAACGACGATCGCACAGGCTGCGCCATCAGCCACACCGGCGCAGTCGTAGACACCGAGACCTCCGGCCAGGCGAGGTGAGGCCTTGCAGGTCTCGGCCGTGATCTCCCGACGGAACTGGGCTCGGCTGTTGCGAGCGCCGTTGTAGTGGTTCTTGACCGCAATGGCAGCGAGCACATCGCTCATGGTCTCCTCGTCGACGCCGTACTTGTTGGCGTAGGCAGGGGCGACCATGGAGAACATCGCGGCAGCGGTCAAGGTGCGAGCGGTGCCGTCGTTCGGTGGCGCCTGGGCGTTGAGCCCCTGGAATCCGGAGTCCTTGACCTTCTCAACACCCACGGCCATGGCCATGTCGTAGGCACCAGAGGCCACCGCGTAGGCAGCGGCGCGGAGGGCCTCAGACCCGGTGGTGCAGTAGTTCTCAACCCGGGTGACGGGCTTGCCTTCGAGCTGAAGGGGACGAGCGAGGGTGATGCCGCTCATGCCACCTTGCACGGTGCCCAACCAGTAGGCGTCGATGTCGGCCTTCGTCGCACGCGTCGAGGCGAAGCAGTCTTGGACGGCGTCGACGATGAGGTCGTCGAGGCCCTTGTCCCAGTGCTCAGCGAAGGGGGTGCACCCCATGCCGACGATGGCGACTTGATCCTTGATCCCGTGGCTGGCCATATGGCTCTCCTTGTCCCTACGCGCCGGCCGGCAGGAGCCGGGCCTTCCAGAAGTAGTCGTGAATGTCGTCTTGGGTGAAGAGGCGACGGAAGGTCATCTCCACGCGGCCCCCAATGGCCACCTGCTCGGGACCACAGTCGGTCAGCTCCACCGGGAACCGTCCACCGCCGTCGAAGTCGACGATGGCGAAGGCGATCGGCGGGCTCGGCGAGTAGGCCATGCGGTCAATGGTGAAGGTGACGATCGTCCCCTTGGCATCAGCCATGGAGACCTTCTCCATGTCGTCAACGGCACCGCCGATGCGACTCACGCGAGCAGGCGGGAGGTGCATGGCGCCGCTGCTTCGGTCTCGGGATCCGACGAACCCAAACTTCCAGTCCTCGCTCCGCCACGCAGCAGTCGCTGAGACGCGACCGGGCTCTGGACGGCGCGGTGGCTCAAGGGTGACCATCTGGCGCCAAGCGAGGAACTTGCCGTAGGGGAGTTGCCGGGTCATCGCCACCTGCTCCGAGATCGGGCGAGCCGGGCGGTAGGTCGCGATGGCATCGGTGGTCTCAAGGGCCACGACGTCGGCACCATCGGCCAAGTTGACGAGCATGATCTTCGTGCCGCCGGCTGTGCCGACGAGCGACTCGAGGGTGGCCACGAGGAGGAGTAGTCCGTGGGTGCCGCCGGTTTGGCCAACGGTTGCGGCCAGGTCGTCGACGAGGACGTCGCGACCGCCGCTCACCTTCGCTCCGACCGCCTTGGCCGCTCGTGCGTGCATGCCGGTCACGATGACCTTGTCGACGCTGTCGGCGTTCCACCCCGCAGCGGCGAGGGCTCGGCCGTACGCGTCTCGAGCGAGCGCGCTGTAGCGCTGCTCACCGAACTTCTCTTCCCACTGCTTGGACCGTGTGGCGCCGGGCACGCGCCAGCGGTCGATGAACTCATCGGTTGCCGCCGCGCCACCACGCTGCACGCAGATGGCCGGAAGGTCGTCGGAGCCCTCCCCGACGAGGATGGCCGCCGCACCGTCACCGCCACCGACTTCGTCGGCACTGGTGGCGAGGCCGTCGCGGCGATCTGCGGTGACGAGAAGGGTCGGCGGCATGCTGGACAGGGCGAAGCCGAAGGCGCCAATGGCTGAGCGAGCGCCACCGCCGAAGTCCCATGCCGGTTCGTTGCTCGGCCGACCGAGGGCGGCGTGGATGGCCGTGGCGTTGGTCTTATCGGCGTAGGCGGGGCTGGCGGTCGAGAACAAGAGGGCGAGGTGCTCGATGCTGCGGCCACGCATGGCGAGGCGGGCAGCTTCGACCCCCATGGTGGTGGTGTCTTCGTCGTGGCCAGCTACGGCACGAGTGCCCTTGCCGCCGCCGTTGCCGAAGACCGCCGCAACGTCTTTGCGGTCCAAGCGGTGAGTAGGGATGTATCCAGCGAGAGAGAGGATGCCGCGCACGACAGGATGCTAGCCAACCCCGACAGGGTGCTCCGGTTGAGAAGAAAACGGGGAGCGACGGTAGGGTCGCGCCATGGCTTCGCAGCGTCTCATCCAGGTCACCGCACCACTCGTCGGCAGCATCGTCATGGTGGCAGCACCGGGCACGCAACTCGACGCCGGGGGGACGGTGGCGATCGTCGAGTCCATGAAGATGGAGCACCACATCGAGGCGGAGACCGCAGGCGTGGTGGTGACGGTCATGGTCAGCCCTGGGGATGTGGTTCGGAGTGGCTCGCTGATCTGTGACTTCCGGCCTGGGGCACCCTCCGAACCGAATGACGGCGATGGTGCAGCAACGAGCAATCGGCTCGCAGACGACCGCCGCGTGGAACTTGAGGACCGCATTGCCCTGCTCGGCGACGCGGCTCGACCTGCAGCAGTTGCCAAACGCTCGGCTCGCGGACTGCGCACCGCCAGAGCCAACGTGGCCGACCTCATCGACGAAGGATCACTGGTCGAGTACGGCAGGTTCGCCTACGCCGCACAGACGAGGCGTCGCTCCGCTGAGGAGTTGATTGCGGCCACGCCGGCCGACGGCCTCATCACCGGAACTGCAACGGTCGACGGGCGTCCAATTGCCGTCCTCTCCTACGACGCAACGGTGCTCGCTGGCACCCAGGGGCAGCGCAACCACCAGAAAAAGGATCGCCTCTTCGACCTCATCGCTCGTCAGCACCTCCCCGTCGTGTTCTTCACCGAAGGTGGGGGCGGTCGACCGGGCGATACCGATCACCCCGTGGTCACTGGTCTCAATACCGAAGCCTTCGCTGCCTTCGCAGCGCTGTCGGGGACGGTTCCCTCCATTGGGATCGCGGCCGGGCGGTGCTTCGCTGGGAACGCCGCACTCCTCGGCTGCTGCGACATTGCCATCGGGGTCGAGGGGGCGACGATCGGCATGGGTGGCCCCGCCATGATCGAAGGCGGCGGTCTCGGCGTGGTCACCCCCGAAGAGGTCGGCCCCCTCTCCGTCCACATGGCTGCGGGATCAATCGACCTGGTCGCCGACAGCGAGCACCACGCGGTCGACATCGCCAAGGCCCTTCTGTCGTTGTCGAGTGGTGAGGTCGACGCAGTCCCGGTAGGTCCCGCAGACGAGATTCGCCACTGCCTCCCCGACGACCGGCGTCGGGCCTACGACGCCTCCACGGTCATCGACGCCCTCCTCGATCAAGACAGCTTCATCGAGCTCCGTGCCGGGTTCGGCGGCGCACTCGTGACCGGGCTCGGACGGATCGGTGGTCGCCCGGTTGCTGTCCTGGCATCGAATCCCGCCGTCAACGCCGCGGCGATCGACGCACCAGCAGCGGACAAGGGTGCCCACCTCTTCCAACTGGCCGAGAGCTGGGGGCTGCCGATCGTCAGCTTGGTCGATACTCCCGGGTTCATGGTCGGCCCAGAGGCGGAGGCGACGGGACTCGTCCGTCACGCCAGTCGCCTCTTCGTCGCCGGAGCAGCGCTCACCGTGCCCATGGTGGCGATCATCACTCGCCGGGGCTACGGTCTCGGCGCGCAGGCGTTGTGCGGCGGGAGCTTCACCGCTCCGCTGTTGACCGCGGCGTGGCCGCAGGCGGAGATGGGCGGTATGGGGCTCGAAGGAGCGGTGCGGTTGGGATTCCGGGCTGAGCTCGATCGCATTGCAGATCCGACAGCGCGAGCAGAAGCGGAGGCGCACATGATCGCGGCGGCCTACGAGAACGGTCGCGCCCTCAACGTGGCAGCACACTTGGAGATCGACGACGTCATCGACCCGGCGGCGACTCGGGTGGTGATCGACGCCACGCTCACCCGAGCCCCCCGTCGACTCGGCACGCCGTCACACCGATTCATCGATCCCATCTGAGCTGGACTGCCGACGGTTCCAATGAGCTGCGGTCTATGGTGCTCCAGAGATCCGAGGAGGACCCCATGAGCCAACTTCCCCCGCCACCACCACCGCCCTCAGGCGGCATTCCCTCGCCTGATGACCCCGCAGCGGTCGACGCGCAGGCTGGCCTCGTCCACCGAGTCCTCGGCACCACCATGCCGGTCTTGGAGGTCGACCTCGCACCAGGTCAAGGGCTGGTCTCACACTCAGGTGAGATCTCGTGGATGACCTCGTCGATTCAGATGACGACCCAAACCGCTGGAGCAGGCCAGAAGGGCTTCCTCGGCACCATGAAGCGTGCGGTGTCAGGTGGTGGGTTGTTCCTCACCCACTACGACGCTGTCGGCGCTCCAGGAACCGTGGCGTTCGCCACCAAGATGCCCGGTGAGATCCGACCGGTGGCGCTCGGCGCTGGCCGGGAGTACCTCGTGCACCGCAACGGCTTCCTCGCCGGCACCGATGGGGTCAACCTCACCATTGGCTTCCAGCAGAAGCTGGGTGCGGGAATCTTCGGTGGCGCCGGCCTCATCCTCCAACGCTTGGGCGGCGAGGGGACGGCGTGGATCGAACTCTCCGGTGAACTCGTCGAGTACCACCTGGCAGAAGGGGAGAACCTCCGGGTGCACCCTGGCCACGTCGGGCTGTTCGACGCCTCCATGCGCTTCGAGATCCAGATGGTCAAGGGTGTGAAGAACATGCTCTTTGGGGCAGAGTCGATCTTCTTCGCCTCGCTGACCGGTCCAGGCATGGTGTGGTTGCAGACCTTGCCGATCGCCAACCTGGCTCATGCGCTCGCGCCGTATCTCCCTGCATCTGAAGGCTCGACCGGCGGCAACGGCGGTGGCATCCTCGGTTCGATGCTCAACTCCTGAGGCGCTTCAGGAGTTGAAGAGTGCGGCCGCCTCGTCGTCGAAGGGCGGGTAGGGATCACTGCGTCGACGACCCGTCCAGTAGATCGGGTCGTCGACGCTCAGCCCCTCTGCCTTGAGGGTGACCTTGGTCAACTTGCCCGTCGCCGTTTCGGGGAGGTGGTCCATCACGCGAACGAAACTCGGTGCCCACTTGGTGCCGAGATCGGGTTGGGCTGCCAACCAGGCAGCGAAATCTGCTCCATTGAAGGTGGCACCTTTGCGCAGTTCTACGGCAGCCATGACCTCGTCGCCCCCGTGGGGACTCGGGACGCCGTAGATGAGGACCGAGCTAAACGGCTCGTAGCGACTCACCACCGCCTCAATGGGGCCAGCGGCCATGTTCTCGCTGTCGACCCGCAGCCAATCCCCAGAGCGCCCTGCGAAGTAGAAGTACCCAGCGGAGTCTCGGTAACCGAGGTCTCCCGACCAGTACCAGCCGTTGCGGATCCGGTCGGCTTCGGCGTCGGGACGTTCGTAGTACCCCTCGAAGCGGACCGCTCCCGTTCGGTTCACGATCTCACCGATCGCCGCTTCGGCGTTCACCAACTTGCCGTCGGCGTCGAACGCAGCTGGCGGGCACTCCTCGAGCGCCTCGTTGACGATGACCACGTCCATCCCCGCTGGTGCAGGCCCGAGGGCACCGAGCGGGGTATCGGGAGAGGCGATGATGTTGATACCACCTTCGGACGATCCGTAGCCCTCGATCAGGCGGACGCCGAAGCGCTCGGCGAAGGCCAGGCGATCAGGGAGCGACGCCTCGGTGCCGAAACCCATCTGGAGGCGGTGGTCGCGATCTTCAGGGCGAGGACTCGTGGCGAGCAGGTAGGCAACGGCCTTGCCCACGTAGGTGAACTTGGTCGCTCCGGTGCGACGGACGTCGTTCAGCCACTTCGACGCCGAGAACTTCGGTGCCGGAGCAACGGCGCCACCCGCCCACAACGACGGTGCCCACAGCGCCATGATGGCGTTGCCGTGGAAGAGGGGCATGGGGCAGTACCCAACGTCATCGCGGGTGAAGCCGTAGTTGGCGCCGGCGGTCTGGGCAATGGTGGCGAGGCGCCCTTGCGTGCAACGCACCGCTTTGGGTGTTCCGGTGGTTCCCGACGTGAAGAGCAAGAGGTAGAGGTCGCTCGGCGCAACGCTCTCGGCCTCGGTCAGCACTGCGTCGACGTCGTCGGGGTCGACGTCGTCGAGGAGGTCGCGGTAGGCGGGGTCGTCGACGGTGATGCTGCGACCTGACGCTGCACCGAGGTCAAGGCCATGGAGCAGCGCTCGACCCTCAGCGTCGGTGACGATGATCTGACAGTCCACGCTCGTGATGTCGTTGGAGAGCTGTTGGCCGCGCCGTGTCGGGTTGATGCCGACGATGGTGGCGCCGACGAGCGCTGCACCGATCAGCCAGTCGAGGTAGTCGAGCGTGTTCGGCAGCAGCACGCCAACGTGGAGCGGCTGGTCGGGATCGGCCATCGTCCGCAGCACTGCGCCGACCGTTGCACCTCGGGTCACCATCTCTGCCCACGACCACCGGCGATCCTCGGCGTCGATACACCCGAGTCCGTGGTCGTGGACCCGGGTGAGGACCAATTTCGCCATCGTGTCCGTCATGATTCCCCCCAGAGCAGCGATCGGTCGATTTCGTCAATGGACGCTACGCCGCAGAGCGCCATGGTTCGACGGAGTTCTCCCGCCATCCAGTCGATGAGAGCGCTGACGCCGTCCTCGCCGCCGGTGGCGAGGGCGTAGAGGACCGGTCGCCCGAGGAGGACTGCTCGAGCACCGAGCGCGAGCGCACGCACGACGTCAGCGGGTCGACGGATGCCACCGTCGACGTAGACCTCGGCCCGGTCGCCAACAGCCTCGGCGACGGACCCCAGTGCCCGAGCGGTGGTGATTGCTGCATCGAGTTGGCGGGCACCGTGATTGGAGACGACGACGCCAGCTGCGCCAGCGTCGAGGCAGGCCAGAGCATCATCAGCCCGAACGACCCCTTTGACCAGAACGGGGATGCCAGCGAGGTCAACCAACCACTCGAGGTCGGCCATGGTCAAGCTGGCATCGAAGGCTTTCGTGGCCATTGCCATGAACCCCTCACCACCTGATCGATCCCCAACCGCTGCGGAGAGGTTTGGGAGATCCAAATCCGCAGGGAGCGTGACGCCTCCTCGGAGTTCTCGAGTGCGGAGTCCAGCAACTGGCGCGTCCACGGTGAGGACGAGCGCGCCGTACCCCGCGCCAGCAATGCGGGTGACGAGGTCACGGGTTGCCCCTCGGTCCTTCAAGACGTAGAGCTGCATCCACTGTGGCGCTGCTCCGCGGGCACCGGCCACGATGTCGAGGTCCGTCGTCGACAGGCTCGAGAGGATGAATCCTGCACCCGCTGCGGCTGCTCCTCGGGCCGTTGCCACCTCCGCCTCGGGGTGAGCCAGGCCGTGCAGGGCCGTTGGGGCGACGAGCAGGGGATGGTCGATTGCGTGGCCGAGAACGGTGGTGCTCGTATCGATGACGGAGACATCTCGGAGGACCCGTGGTGCCAGACGATGGTGCTCCCAATCGCTGATCGCTCGGTCGAGGAGATGCTCGTCCTCAGCCCCTCCGGAGTAGTAGCTGTAGGCCATGTCGCCGAGGGCGGCGTGCGCTGCTCGCTCCATGGCGGCGAGGTCGAGGTCTCTCGCTGGAGGGACGGGGAGCCCGCGCATCATGGGTGGTCCGTTGCGGTGGCAGGATGGGGAGCCATGGCCGAACGGTAGTCGGCGACAGGAGTCCGGGGGGAACGTCAGATGCGCTTCAGTTACGCCGAGTCCATGGTGGATCCCACCTTCTACGCACCGCTCGCCATCGCCGCTGAGGCAGCAGGGTACGACTCCATGGTGATCCCAGATTCGATCTGCTACCCGCAGGAGTCGGAATCGACCTACCCCTTCAACCCCGATGGCACCCGAGAGTTCTTGGAGGGCAAACCCTTCATTGAACCGTTCACGCTCATCCCTGCACTCGGCGCAGTGACCTCCACGCTTCGCTTCGTCACCTTCGTCGTCAAGTTGCCCATTCGCCACCCCGTCCTCGTCGCCAAGTCGGTGACCTCAACGGCAGTCATGACCAACAACCGACTCGCCCTCGGGGTTGGGACCTCGCCGTGGCGTGAGGACTACGAGATGCTCGGTCTCCCGTGGGAGAACCGTGGCAAGCGGATGGACGAGTCCCTCGACATCTTGCGAGGCCTCCAGTCCGGCGAGTACTTCGAGTACCACGGCGAGGTCTACGACGTGCCAGCGATCAAGCTGTGCCCGGTCCCAACCGAGCCCGTCCCACTGCTCATCGGCGGCCACGGCACCCCGGCGCTGCGGCGTGCGGCGACCATTGGTGATGGCTGGCTCCATGGTGGCGGGGACCTGAGCGAACTCCCCGGGATGCTCGACACCTTGCACGAGATGCGCAAGAAGGCGGGAACCGACCACAAGCCCTTCGAACTCCACGTGATCTCCGTCGACGCCTACAGCGTCGACGGCATTCGTCGCCTCGAAGACATTGGCGTGACTGACGTCATTGTGGGGTTCCGTTACCCCTACACCGTGGGTGCAGATCCCGAGGCACTCCAAACCAAACTCGACAACCTGAACCGATTCGCCGACACCGTCATTTCCAGGACCAGGGGGTAACACCATGACCAGCACGCTGACCGCTCGAGACCTCGGCGCCGCATCACGCCAGGCGGTTGCCAACAAGGACAAAGACACGTGGCTCAATCTCTTCGCTGAGGACGCGGTCGTCCAAGACCCCATTGGCAAGTCGCCCTTCGACCCAGAGGGCACGGGACACCGGGGCCATGCCGCGATCTCGGCCTTCTACGACACGGTGATCGCATCGTCGGAGAAGATTCGCTTCGACATCTTCTCGTCCAACTTGGCTGGTGACGAAGTCGCCGATGTGGGCAAGATCTACACCTGGTTGGCTGGCGGCACCCACGTGGCCATCGTCCACTGTGTCTTCACCTACCGAAAGGTCGAGGGCCAGGACCGCTTGGCGTCGCTGCGTGCCTACTGGGAGTTCGAGAAGATGGAGCTCGTCGAGGCGGACGCGGTCGACGAGAGCACCCTCACCTTCGGCTGAGTTCCTCGTCGCAGACGAGGAGGACCTTGCCGAGCTTGCCACCGGCGGTGAAGCGGTCGTAGGCCGAACGCACGTCGTCGAGTCCAAAGGTGGCGGCCACGGGGACCGTGAGCGCTCCCGCTGCGAGGAGGGGGACGACGTCGCGTTCCATGGCGGCGGCGATCGCCGCCTTCTCCTCAGCACCGCGTGCTCGAAGGGTTGCTCCAGAAATCTGGGCACGTGCCCCCATGAGCACCAGCAGGTTCACCTGCGCCTTGGCGCCTGCGCCAACCCCGACGACGGCGATGCGGGCGCCGATGTTGAGCGAACCGAGCGCCGCTTCGAGGCTGGGTGCACCGACCAGCTCGAGGACGACGTCGAAGGGGCCATGGACAGCGGCGGCATCAGGTTCTAAGACCTCATCGGCACCGAGGGCAGCAACGGCGTCGTGCTGTGCGAGGGAGCGCACGGAGGCGATGACTTGGGCACCGAGAGCGTGGGCGAGCTGCACCGCTGCAGTGCCGACGCCACCGGCAGCACCCGTGATGAGGACGCGATCACCTGCGCTGAGGTGGGCCTGGGTGACGAGGGCGTCGTAGGCAGTGGTCGCCGCCTCGGCGAAGCCTCCAGCGTCGAGGAGCGACACGTGGTTGGGGACGTGGAGCAGGTGCCGAGCATCGACCGCGACCATGGTGGCCTGCGCGCCACCGGCCACGATGCCCATGACTCGATCGCCAACGGTGACGCCGCGGACGTCGGCCCCGAGCGCCGCGACCACCCCGGAGAATTCCAGACCGGGAATGTCAACCGGGGCTCCTGCGGGTGCAGGGTAGAGCCCACGTCGTTGCAAGATGTCGGCGCCGTTCAGGCCAGCACTCGCCACCGAGACCACGACCTCGGTTGGTCCGGGGACGGGATCGGGTCGTTCGTCGACTCGAAGGTCGCCATCGTCAATCACCACTGCGCGCATGCTGCCTCCTTGGTCGGAGGCTACTGCGCTGCGCACGACCAGTGTCATCCCGCTACTGTGCAGCCATGACCGCTCCGAACATTGCTCCTGTGTCCATTGCCCGCCTCGACGGCACGCCAGGCTCGATTGCTGATTTCTCCGGCAAGGCGATCCTCCTCGTGAACGTGGCCTCGAAGTGCGGCCTCACCCCGCAGTACGAGGGGCTCGAGCAGCTCCAGCGCACCTACGGTGACCGCGGGTTCACCGTCCTCGGCGTGCCGTGCAACCAGTTCCTCGGCCAAGAGCCTGGGAGCCCAGAAGAGATTGCTGCGTTCTGCTCGGCAACCTACGGCGTGACCTTCCCCTTGACGGAGAAGATTGAGGTGAACGGTGAGGACCGCCACCCGCTGTATGCGGCACTGACGACCGTGGCCGACGCTGAAGGCGAAGCCGGCGACATCCAGTGGAACTTCGAGAAGTTCCTCATCGCTGCTGATGGCACCGTGGCTGGCCGCTTCCGCCCGGGTGTGGTTCCTGAGGCGCCAGAGCTCGTCGCCGCCATCGAAGCGCTCCTTCCGGCCTAGTGCTCGGGCGCCGCATCGAAGCGGCCATCTTCGACATGGATGGGCTGCTCGTCAACACCGAGCAGTACTGGCATCGGGCTGAGATTGAAATCCTGAGCGAACTCGGCGTGGCGATGGACGCGCAGTCGGGTCGATCCACCAAAGGCATGCGCGTCGATGAGGTCGTTGCGCTCTACTTCAGTCTGCATCCGTGGACTGGGCCGAGCCAACACGACGTCGTGGAGATGATCCTGAGCAGGGTTGGGGATCTCGCCGAAGCCGAAGGCTCAATGTTGCCCGGTGTGCGCCATACCTTCTCGGTGCTCGATGCGGTAGGGCTCCCGATGGCGCTGGCGTCATCGACACCGCGACGCCTCATCGATCGCATCTTGGCGCACTTCAACTTGTCGACGCAGTTCCAAACCATCTCCTCCGCAGAAGCCGAGCGCTACGGCAAGCCACACCCTGCGGTGTTTCTGACTGCCGCAGCATCGATTGGGGCGACGCCCATGCACTGCGTGGTGTTCGAAGACGCCCCCGCAGGGGTGCTCGCTGCCAAGGCGGCGCAGATGGCCTGTGTGGCGGTTCCCGACCCGGGTGATCGCGACCATCCCATGATCCAGATTGCCGACGTGGTCTTGTCGAGTTTGGAAGAGTTCTCTGTCGAGGTCCTGAGCGGGCTCAACTCACGCTGAGCGGTGCCGAGAGCGAGAGGTCGCTG
Organism: uncultured Actinomycetes bacterium; assembly: GCA_903870905.1. GTDB lineage: Bacteria > Actinomycetota > Acidimicrobiia > Acidimicrobiales > RAAP-2 > CAIQEU01. The sequence continues at coordinate 13,724 of CAIQEU010000015.1, forward strand.
CTCGACTGCCCAACGCTCACCTCGTAGGTACCCGATGGAACGATCCCCGTTCCATTCGGCGAGATGGTCAGAGCAGCGCGTGGGAGTTGCATGACCACCGTGGCTTTGCTCCCCGGTGTCAGGGTGACTTGGCCGATGGCCTTCAGCTGGTTCGTCGGTTCGCCGACAGCAGCCGGGTAGGTCACGTAGGCCTGGGGCACAGCGCGACCGGTGACCTTTCCGGTGTTGACGACTGTCACGGCGATGGTCCACCCCATGGGCGACTTGGTGATGGTGAGGTTGCTCAGTGCGAAGGTTGTGTAGCTGAGGCCGAATCCGAAGGGGAAGGCAACAGGTGCTCCCTTGGCTGCGTAGTAGTGCATTCCCCACGACAGTCCGGTTCCGCCTGGACCGAACAGCCGCTCGATGACCCCGTTCATCTTGAAGGCAGGATCTCCCATGGGGCTCGAGGCATCAGCAACAGGGAACGTCACCGGGAGGTGGCCAGATGGGTTGAGCGCACCGGAGAGAACATTGGCCAGGGGTCCGCCGGCAACCTGGCCCGGATACCAGACGTCGAGGACGCCAGCGACCTTTGAAATCCACGGCATCAGGATGGGCCCACCGGCTTCGATCACCACCACGGTTCTCGGGTTCGCAGCGGCCACCGTTTGGACGAGCAGGTTCTGGTAGCCATTCGCGTTGAGCGTCGATCGATCAGCTTCCTCGCCTTCAGGGTCGGCGATGAACACGATGGGAACTACCGCTCGAGCAGCTGCGGTTGCTGCTTGCGCCAGCGCCGCGTCGACGTTCTGGATCGTCATCGTTGGTGGTGTTGCAGCACTCGAGTACCGCACCGTCACGGTGTGGACCCCTGCGGTGAGGGCAGTGGCTCGAATGGACTGCGAGAACCCACTGGTGTTGGCCAAGAACACTGAACCCACGACGTGGCCGTCAATGGTCGCGACCCCGGACGAGGTCCCGTTCGTGGCGTTGACCTGAACGACGTAGTTCCCTGCCGACGGCGCGGTGTAGGTAGTGGTGTAGGTCGCAGGACCCGTGGTCACCGTGGGCAAGGTGATCCGGGTCACGGGAGCCGTTGGGGTCGCTTGGACGTAGGTGACGTTCTTCGCTCCGAATCGCTGCACGATGGGGGAGAGGAAGTTGGCGGGTTGGCGGATTGGCACTGCGCTTGAGCCGCCGACGGTCAGCGATTCGGTGATGGTGGCCGCTCCACCAATGACGGTGAGATGGCTCCCGGGGGCCACGGGCAGGACGCCGTCGTTCTTCACGAGCACGATGGATTCATTGCCGACTCGCGTGGCGGCAGCCTTCTCAGATGCAGTCCAGGTCTGCAGGCCGGAGTTCACGGGAGGGTGGTCCATGAAGCCGTGGGCGAAGAGCGCGGTGAGCACCTGGATCACCCGGGCGTTGAGGAGCGCAGGATCGAGTCGCCCGTTCGAAATCTCATCCGACATGGCCTGGGCCAAGGAGGTCTTGAACATCGACACGCCACTGGCGAGCGACGCAGCAGGATCGGTGGTAGCGGCCAAGTCCGTGCGGGTGAACCCGGTGAATCCCATGGCTGCCAATTTCCGCATGAGCGAACCGTCGGCACACTGCAAGGTGCCGTTGTCGTGGCCGAAGGCGCACATCATCCCGAGAGGATCGGTTGCACCGATGACGGTGGCGAATGGGGAGAGGAAGACCTCATTGATTGCTCGGGCCGTGGTGTCGAGTTGGGCTGCGGCTCTTTGAAACTCACGAACGTAGAGACCGAAGTGCTTGAGGATGACCCCAGTGGAGGTGGCTTCAATGGCCTTGACCTCAGCCGTGCCCAAGATGCCGGTGAGGGCAGGGTCCTCGCCGTAGGTCTCGCCAATACGCCCCCACCCTGGCCACACGCCGAGGTTGAGCGTCGGGCCTTGGACCGCGGTGATGCCACGTTGGACGGCAGCGGTTCCGAGGGCGGTGCCGTAGAGCGTTGCCGCAGCGGGATCGAAGGTAGCGCCAAGGGCAATTTGAGCAGGGAGCGCCTCGCCACCGAGCAGGGCGAGGCCGTTGGGGCCGTCTTGGAAGACGAAACTCGGCAGGCACAGGTCGGGAATCGGCGTGGTGACGTTCTCTGCCCCAGGGGCTGACCCCAAGTTGAGGAAGGCAATCTGCTGGTCGACGGACATGGCATTGGCCAATGCTGTGGCCCGCGCCGAAGGAACCTCGGTGACCGCATCTGGCCCCATCCACGCACAGGTGGCATCGTGGGGCCTCGGCAGTGCAGCAATGGCCCGACCTCCCGTCGATGCCGCGCCGATCAGCGCGACTGCGGCCACGAGGAACGCAGACAGGGTGCGAGCAGGTCGGCGCATCAGTCCATTCTGCCTGATGGCCATCGGTGAATTGCGTCGGCCTCGTTCATGGGTGGTTGGGCAACCTATCCTTGAGGGACACGCCGTGTGAAGGAGTCCCGTTGTTCGCTGCTGTTCCCCCAGAGGTTGACCTCGTCGCGCTAGAAGAAGCCGAACTGCGTCGATGGAATGAGCACGGAATTTTCCAGGCGTCAATCGCGCAGCGCGCCGATGCTCCGCAGTGGGTGTTCTACGAAGGACCGCCGTCGGCCAACGGCCGTCCCGGCCTCCACCACGTGTGGGCTCGCTCCTACAAAGATCTCCTGTGTCGCTTCCAGACCATGCGCGGCCATCGCGTCGAGCGTCGAGCAGGCTGGGACACCCATGGCCTGCCGGTCGAAGTGCAGGTGGAGAAGGCGCTCGGGATCTCGGGCAAGCAGGACATCGAGGAGAAGATTGGCATCGCCGAGTTCACCCGTCGGTGCAAGGAGTCGGTGCTCGACCACGTCGAAGAGTGGCGTGCGGTCACTGAACGCATTGGCTACTGGGTGGACTTAGACGACGCCTACTGGACCTTCGATCCCGCCTACATCGAATCGGTGTGGTGGCAGCTCCAGCAGATGTTCAACAAGGGGCTTCTCTACGAGGACTTGAAGGTCATTCCGTACTGCCCACGCTGTGGCACCGCGCTCAGCTCGCATGAACTCGGCCAGCCCGGCGTCTACACCGACGAGACCGAAGAATCGGCCTACGTGCTCCTCCCCCTCGTCGACGCGGACCGGGCGATCGTCGGTGACGCCACGGCCCTCGTGGTGTGGACGACGACGCCGTGGACGCTGCTGTCCAACGCCGGTGCAGCGGTGAATCCAACGGTCACCTACGCCGTGGCCAATGGACTGATCGTGGCAGAAGCGCTCGTTGCGAGCGTGCTTGGGGAGGACGCCGTCATCACCACGACCATGCTCGGCGCCGACCTCGTCGGTCTCCGTTACGAACGCCCCTTCGACGACCTCCCCGTGGAGCCAGGCATGGATGGTTGGCGCGTGGTGCCAGCGGACTACGTGACGACTGAAGACGGCACCGGCATCGTGCATCAGTCCCCAGCCTTCGGTGAAATCGACCGCGTCGTCGCTCGAGCGCATGGTCTCCCCACGTTCAACCCCGTCGGCCCTGACGGCTGCTTCACCGATGCGGTGTCGTGGCTGGCTGGCCAAGAGGTCCGAGCTGCGAACAGCGCGATCAACGACGCCCTCGCGGCCAAGGGTCGATTGCTCCGGCGTATGGACTACACCCACGCCCTGCCGCACTGCTGGCGGTGCACCACCACTCTCATCTACTGGGGTAAGCCCAGCTGGTACTTGGCGACCAGCACCGTCAAGGACCAGATGCTGGCGCTGAACGAGACCATTGACTGGCACCCGGCCTCGATCCAGCACGGCCGCTTCGGTGATTGGCTCGCCAACAACGTCGACTGGGCACTCTCTCGAGACCGGTACTGGGGCACCCCGCTGCCGATCTGGCGGTGCGAGGACGGCCACGTCACCTGCATTGGATCGCGTGCCGAACTGTCGACGTTGGCCGGACGTGACGTGTCTAGCGTCGACCCCCACCGTCCAGCCATCGACGAGGTCACGTTCCCATGTCCCACCTGTGCCGCAACGGCAACGCGCGTCGCCCCCGTCATCGATGTGTGGTTCGACTCCGGCGCGATGCCCCTGGCCCAGGTTGGCTACCCCCACGTCGCTGGCTCTGCAGCAGCGCTGCAGTACCCAGCCGACTACATCTCTGAAGCCATTGATCAGACCCGCGGTTGGTTCTACTCCCTCTTGGCCGTCAACACCCTCCTCAACGGCACGACGCCGTACAAGCACGTGATGAGCCTCGGCCATATCGTCGATGCTGAGGGCAAGAAGATGTCCAAGTCCAAGGGCAACGTCATCGACCCCTGGGAGATCCTCTCGACCCGTGGGGCCGATGCGCTGCGGTGGTGGATGTTCAGCCAGGGCTCGCCATGGGCATCGTCACGGGTGAGCTTTGAGGTCATCGACAACGCCCTGCGGATGACCATGCTCACGTGGTGGAACACCTTCAGCTTCTTCACCACCTACGCGTCACTCAACGGCTTCTCGTCTGAGGACCCACGGATTCCGGCTGAACAGGATCGCCCAGCACTCGATCGGTGGATCCTCTCTCGCCTCGCCACCTGTGTGGATGCGGTGACCGCCGGTCTTGAGGGCTACGAGCCCCTCGGTGCTGCCCAAGCAGTGCAGTCCCTCATCGATGATGTCTCGAACTGGTACGTCCGCCGCAGTCGACGCCGGTTCTGGCGCACCGAAGCTGGAGCACCGGTTGAAGATTCGCTGGCGGCTCAAGCGACGCTCCACACCGTTCTCGTCGAGCTGTCCCTCGTGATGGCCCCCATGACCCCCTTCGTCGCCGATGTGATGTGGCGTGCGCTGACGGGGGCATCGGCGACGGAGTCGGTGCACCTCGCCTCCTGGCCAGAAGCCAAACCAGAGCGTCGCAGCGAAGCGCTCGAGGAGCAGATGGCGGTCACCCGCCGGCTCACCTCGCTCGGGCGCTCCTCGCGCAACGACGCTGGCGTGAAGGTTCGCCAGCCACTTGGCCGAGCACTGGTCTTCTTGGCGCCAGGTTCGGCGATTCCCCTCTTCGACGTGGTGGCCGATGAACTGAACGTCGACGTCGTGGAACTCGCCGAAGACCTCTCGTCGGTGCTGACCTACGAACTCGTCCCGAACTTCAAGCGACTCGGCCCCCGTCTCGGTGAATCGGTGCAGCACCTGCGCGGAGCACTCGCAGCACTCGACGGCGCAGCGGTGGCGGCGACCTTTGACGCTGGCGGCACCGTCAGCGTGGACCTGAACGGCGTGGCGATCGAACTCACCGCCGAGGACCTGGATCTGCGGATGAAGGGGGATGCGGCATTCGCGGTCACTCGTGATGGGTCAGAGGTGGTGGCGCTCGATCTCACGATCGACGACGCGCTCTTCGAGCGTGGTCTCGTCCGCGATCTCATCCGCCACATTCAAGATCTCCGCAAGTCCTCAGGGTTTGAGGTCAGCGACCACATCGACCTCGTGCTCGACGGCGCAGCGTTCCTCCAAGCCCATGGTGACCTCATCGCCAGCGAAGTCCTCGCTGATTCCCTCAGCCACGGTGCGGGAACTGGGTCAGGAACGGCCATCGACCTCGACGGTCAGGAAGTGACGGTCTGGATCTCGCAGGTTACGGGGAACTAGCCCTCTTCGGCCAGCGTGGCCAGTGATCGATCGACGACGGCGAAGTCCGAAGTAGCGAGTCGATTGACGACGAGGTCATCGAGGAGGGTCAGGTAGGTCTCGGTCGCCGACTCGAGGCACGAGATGCCGGCATCGGTGAGTTCTAAGAACGTCGCTCGCCGATCCGACGGGCAGACGACCCTGGCCACGTAGCCGTCATCTTCGAGTCGGTCGATGAGGCGCGTCACCCCGCCAGTGGACAGGGCAATTTGTGCAGCGAGCTCACCCATGGTGAGCCGCCCGGCAGGAGAGCGACGGATGCGCACCATCGTCTCGTAGAAGGCGAGGGAGATCCCGACGCTCGCCTCGAGCCCTGTGTCGAGTTGCCGGGTGAGCCGATGCGCAGCAGCCATCAGATTCCCGGTGAGGACGATGCGGGGATCGGACGCGAACGCGGCGCAGCGCTCGTCGGACTGCTCGTCGCTCACTTCCCCTGTCGCCATCTCACCACAATACCTGTATCCTCAGTAGTTGACAAAGCAGATATTGACCTGTAGAGTAATTCCAGTACCTTCCACACCACAAGGAGCACCACCATGAGCAGTCTTCCCACCCCTGGCACCTACGTCGTCGACGCAGTGCACTCGAACGTTGGTTTCAGCGTTCGCCACCTCGTCGCCGCCAAGGTCCGTGGCAACTTCACCGAATTCGAGGGCACCATTGAGATCGGCGAGAACGCCGAAGCCTCGTCAGTCAACGCCGTCGTGCAGGCCGCGTCGATCACCACCAACAACGAGATGCGTGATGGCCACCTGAAGAGCCCGGACTTCCTCGACTTGGAGAACCACCCGACCTTGACGCTCACGTCAACCAAGATCACCCCCAAGGGCGGCGACCGCTACACCTTGACCGCTGACCTGACCCTCCGTGGCGTCACGAAGAGCGTCGACTTCGACCTCACCTACAACGGCACCGGCGCCAACATGCAGGGCGGCACTGTCGTTGGCTTCGAGGCCTCGACGGAGATTGACCGTCGTGATTTCGCCGTCGCCTTCGAAGGTGCCCTCGAGGACGGCTCGCTCGTCGTTGGCCACAAGGTCAAGCTCGAGCTCGAGATCGAAGCCCACAAGTAAATCCCGCAGTTCTCTGCAGCAGTCAACGAGCGCCGGGTTCGCCCGGCGCTCGTTCGCGTCTAGATGCGCTCAAAGTTCCGTCGGAGTTCGTAGTCGGTGACCACGGCATTCGCTGCCAGCCACTCTTGGCGGGCAGTGTTGGTGAGGTGGGCGAGTACGTCACTGCCGAATGCCTCTTCGGCGATTGCGCTGTGCTCGAGGCGGGAGAGGGCATCAGGCAGCGTGCTCGGAATCCGCTCGATGGCTGTTGCGGTGTAGGCGTTGCCCGAGAAGGGGGCGCCGAGTTCGAGTTCGTGGTCAATGCCGTAGAGGCCCGAAGCAATCGACGCGGCGAGGGCGAGGTAGGGGTTGGCATCGGCACCGGGAATACGGTTCTCGACCCGTCGATTCTCGCCGTGACCCACGATCCGAAATCCGCAGGTCCGGTTGTCCTCGCCCCAAGCGAGCGCGGTTGGAGCCCAGCTGTTGGGCGTGAACCGTCGATAGGAGTTGAGCGTTGGAGCCCACATCCAGGTGAGCTCACGAGCGCCGGCGATCTGGCCAGCTAAGAACTGGCGCCCAATGCTCGAGAGGCCATCTGGTGCAGCGTCGTCGCCGATGAGGGCCGCACCGGTGGCCGTTGATCGAAGTGACGTGTGGAGGTGGCACGAGCTGCCTGCCTCAGTCATGGACCACTTGGCCATGAAGGTCACCGAGCATCCCTCTTGGGCCGCGATTTCCTTGATGCCGTTCTTCAGCAGCACGTGGCGATCGGCCACGGTGAGGGGTGCGCCGTAGGTGAGGTTGACCTCGTGTTGGCCGCGACCTGCTTCTCCCTTGCTCGACTCAACGGGCAAACCAGCAGCGAGCATCTCTCGTCGGATGCGACCGAGGAGGAACTCGTCCCGGCTCGTCTGGAGGATTTGGTAGTCCTCTAAGTGGCTGGCTCGAGGGGTGAGCGTGGCGAAGTTCTGCGCGGTGGCGGCTTCGTAGGTCTCGTTGAAGAGGTAGAACTCGAGCTCGGTGGCGCACAAGAGCTCGAGGCCTCGTTCAGCGGCTCGCTCAATCTGGCGGCGGAGGATCGTCCGAGGGGCAACCTCGACGAGGTCGCCGTGGTGGTTCGTCACATCGCAGAGCACGAGTGCGGTTCGGTCCTGCCAGGGGAGCAACCACAGTGCGTCGGGGTCAATTTTCGCGACGAGATCGCCGTAGCCCTGTTCCCAGTTGGCGAAGGTGTAGCCAGGCATGGGATTGAGATCGATGTCGGACCCGAGGAGGTAGTCACAGCATTCCGTGCCGTGTTCGGCCACCGTCTGTGTGAAGAATGGTGCGGTGATGCGCTTGCCGACGGGACGCCCGTAGAGATCAGGGAAGCACACGATGACCGTGTCAATGGTTCCCGCAGTAATGGCGTCGTTGAGTGCGTGGAGCGTGAGCATGCTCCACTCTTACCGATTGCTGCAGGCAGCGCCGACTGCACCCCGACGAGGTGCGCGCCGCGTAGGGTGGCGCCATGAGGACGCCACTCATTGGACTGACGACGTACCAGGTCGAGATCCCGTGGGGTCCGACGAAGAAACCAGCGTCGCTGACGCCATCGACCTACACCGATCTGGTCGCTGCAGCGGGTGGGCGCCCGGTGCTCTTGCCTGCCGTTGCGGCTGATCCAGAAGCAGGTGCCGACTCCGTCATCGCCGCGCTCGATGGACTCGTGGTCATTGGGGGACTCGACGTCGACCCCTCGCTGTACGGCGCTGCACCCGATCCGAGCCTCGGCACCACGAGCCTCGTTCGAGACCGGTCAGAACTCGCCCTGCTCCGGGCAGCCTTGGCGGTGGATCTGCCGATCTTGGCCATCTGCCGTGGGCACCAACTGCTCAACGTGGCGCTCGGAGGAACACTGCACCAACACCTCCCCGATGTCATTGGTCACGGGGACCACCAGCCTGGGTTCGGGCAGTACGCCGCTCGAGAAGTCTCGGTAGTTCCTGGAACCGTCACCGCACGAATCTTCGGCGACCACCCGACCGTCAGTTGCAGCCACCACCAGGTGGTTGACGTCCTCGGCCAGGGTCTCGTGGTGGCCGCAACCTCGGTTGAAGACGCTGGCGTCCCACCAATTGTGGAAGCAATGGAGCGAACCTCGGGCGGGTTCTGCATCTCGGTGCAGTGGCACCCTGAAGATCGCGGCGACCTTGCACCGTTCGCTGCGCTGCTCAGCGCCTCCTCCTCGCCGCACGGCTGAGGCCAGCGGTAGAGTTTGGGCATGGCACCACGGGCAAGTTCCAAGCAACTCGGCATCGTCGGCGTGATCGCCGCCGTGATCTCGATTACGTGGTTCGCACTGAAACCACGCTTCACGAAGAAGGGTTAGGCAAGCAGCTCCGGAAGGAGTTCGCTTAAATCCCCGTCTAAGAGGACGTCGGCCAGGTGGTCGTAGCGTGTCTCGCCACGGTTGGCGATGATGACGGGCAGCCCCGCACGCGACGCCAGAGGCACGATCGACGCCACGGGGTGCACGCCGAGCGTGGTGCCAACGGCGAGGAGCGCATCGGCGTTCGCAACGGTCGCCACCGCGTCATCCATTGAATGAGGGAGGAGCGATTGGCCGAATGAGATCGTCGATGACTTGAGGATGCCACCGCAATTGAAGGCGCCATCGCGACAGCGAGGGTCCTCCTCTCCAGCGGCGACGCGTTCGAGGACGATCTCGATGGGCTGTTCGTGGCCGCAGGTGAGGCAGATCGCCCGATGGACCGAACCGTGCACCTCGTTGACGAGGTGGGGCGAGGATCCTGCCAACTGGTGCAGCCCGTCGATGTTCTGGGTCACGATGCCAGCGAGGCGACCGGCGTGTTCGAGGGTCACGAGGGCGAGATGACCTGCGTTGGGTGTTGCCGTCCACACCGGTGATTGGAGTCGGCTTCGCCAGGCCCGCACCCTGATCGATGCATCGCTCACGTAGTGGTCGAAGTCCGAGAGCATCTCGGCATCAGGGTCGGTCGTCCACAGCCCATTTGGCCCTCGGAAGTCAGGAATGCCCGAACCCGTCGATAGGCCGGCACCCGAGAGCACCGCAATGGAGGCGCAGCCGTTGAGGAGGGCTCGGGCCTCGTTGAGGGGGGTAGTGGTCATCCCTCTATGGTGCACCACGGCTCCTGCGCCACGGTGCGCACCTGCGATTGCCCCGCCGCAGCGGACAGGGTTCGACCACGGCCCCGTCGTGCTTGGCGACTGGCGTGAAGCTCGGCTGGACGTCCCTCGTGTCCGGCACAATCACCGTGGCGAGCCGATCGACGCGCCAATCGCGCGCGGTGCCACCGAGCTTGCGCGGCACCCGGTCCATCGCGGCGATGAGATGGGGTTGGTCGAGCGACTCGGACAGGGTTCCGCGGATGCGCCCCGAGTGCGGCAGGGTCCCGAGCAGCACGGAGGCGGTTTGGCTCCAGGGGGCTCGGCGCCGCTCAAACCGGTCCCACTGGATCTCCTCGCCCGCCGGGTGGAAGATCTCAACGGTGTCGCGACCCGCGACCCCGTCACAGGCCTCGCAGTGTGGGCGCAAGCCACGAACTCGCACCTGGCGGGTGAAGCTCGGGTAGCTGAGCGCGTAGCC
>CAIQEU010000016.1 GCA_903870905.1 uncultured Actinomycetes bacterium
ATCTCTCGAATAGCCCGGATGGGGTTCTCGAGGGTCAGATCGCGAAGCACGGTGGTTGGGTCCTCGAGCATCTGCAGCAGTAGCGCCGTGGTGCCCACTTTGAGGTAGGTGGCGTACTCGTTCATGTTGGAGTCGCCAACGATGATGTGCAGTCGCCGGTAGCGCTCAGCGTCGGCGTGCGGCTCGTCCCGGGTGTTGATGATGGGCCGGGAGCGCGTCGTGGCCGAGGACACCTCTTCCCACATGTGCTCGGCTCGCTGAGAAATGCAGAATTTCGGGCCCTTGGGGGTCGAGATGATCTTGCCTGCACCAGCGAAAATCTGCCGTGAGATCAGGAACGGCACGAGGACATCGCTGTAGCGGGTGAGCCCATCGGTGCGATCGGTGAGGTAGTTCTCATGACAGCCATAGGAGTTTCCCGCGGAGTCGGTGTTGTTCTTGAACAAGAACACCTCACCACGAATCCCGTCATCGCTCAATCGGGTCTGCGCGTTGTCGACGAGGCCAGCGAGGATTCGCTCCCCAGCCTTATCGTGCGCCACGAGGTCGATGAGGGCATCGCACTCCGGTGTTGCGTACTCCGGGTGACTGCCGACGTCTAAGTAGAGCCGGGCTCCGTTGGCGAGGAAGACATTCGATGAACGACCCCAACTCACCACACTGCGAAACAGGTACCGAGCGACTTCATCAGGACTGAGGCGTCGCTGGCCGTGGTGGGTGAAGGTGACGCCGTATTCGTTCTCGAGGCCGAAGATTCGGCGATCCACCCCTGCTACGCCTCGGCGGAAGCGAGCATCGCCTCAAGCTCGGCGCCGACCACTCGAGCGAAACAGCGCCGTCCGTTGTGCTCGGCGAGTACGGCGACTTCGAGGAGGTCTGGTCCAAGGGTGCGATCTGGCCCAGCGAGCGCGGCAACCGCCGTGCGAAGGGCTTCTGCGATGGAGACGCCGGCAACGTAGGTGTCGTCCATACGATCGGCGATCTGCCCAGCATCGCCACCGAGGACCACGAAGTCCTCACGGTCAGTGATGGTGCCCTCGTACGCCACGTGGTACAGCCGAGTTTCCCGGGTCGCGTTCCCAAGTTCAGCCACCACGAGTTCCACTTCGAGCGGCTTGATCCCTTCGGTGAACACGTGACCGAGATACTGGGCGTAGGCGTTGGCCAAACTCCGAGCATCGACGTCTTCACGAGAGTACGCCAGGCCCTTCATGTCGGCTTGGCGGACGCCGGCGACGCGGAGCTGGTCGTACTCGTTGTACTTGCCCACGCCGCAGAAAGCGATGCGGTCGTAGATCTCCGAGATCTTGTGGAGGGTCTTCGACGGGTTCTCCGCCACGAGGACGATGCCGTCGCGAGCAATGGCGGCGATGAGAGAGCGCCCTCGGGCGATGCCCTTCTGGGCGTACTCGGCCATATCCTTCATCCGCTGCTCTGGCGAAACGTAGTACGGCATGCTCATCGACCCACTCCCCCGCGCTCCGCACTGCGGCGAGCGATCAGCCGCTCGAACCCGCTGGCGATGACGTCCTCGGCGACGTAGCGGAAGCCGCCATTGTCGACCACGGCCACGATGGGGTAGATCCCACGAAGGGGATCAGGACCGCCGGTTGCCGAGTCTTCCTCTGCAGCGTCGTAGAGCCCAGCAATTGCCAGATCCACTGCCTCGTCCTCGCTCAAGTCCTCTCGGAACCCTGCCTTAATGGTGGATCGGGCATCTCGTCCGCCCGATCCCGTGGCCGCGTAGTCGGCTTCTTCGTAGCGACCACCCGTGCCGTCGTAGGTGAAGATCCGGCCAACTTGCCGAGCGAGGTCGAAGCCACAGAAGAGCGGAATCACGATGAAGCCTTGCATTGCCATTGGCAGGTTGGAGCGAACCATCTGTGAGAGTTGGTTGGCCTTGCCTTCGAGAGAGAGCGTCGTCCCTTCAACCTTCTCGTAGTGCTCGAGCTGCACTTGGAACAACTTGACCATCTCCATAGCCGTCCCAGCGGTTCCCGAGATGGCCACTGCCGCGTAGCGATCTGCAGGGAACACCTTCTCCATAGCCCGGTGGGCGATGAGGTTGCCTGCAGTGGCACGACGATCGCCAGCCATGACAACACCGCCTCGGTAGCGAAGTGCAGCAACAGTGGTGGCGTGCGGCGCAGTGAACGGATGATCGCCGCCGCCAATGGCGACGGTTGTTCCGGACTTCTCAAGGAGTGCCATCAAGTTGGGTCCTGGATCCTCCGTCACAGGGAAGAGCGGCAACGCCATCACTCACCGCCCTTTTGGATGTAGTTGCGGACGAATTCCTCCGCGTTGTCCTCGAGGACTTCGTCGATCTCATCAAGGAGCTCATCGAGGTCGGCCTTCAACTTCTCACCGTGCTCGCCACCGGTCGTCTGGGGAGTGGACTGCGCGACCTGTTCATCGTCGCGGCCGTCTCGACGGCGGATCTGCTCACGCTCTGCCATGGTGCTCCTCACCCTCCAACTCGGCCACGAGTTCTCGTGCCGAGCTACATCGATCGAAGAGGGCTTCGGTCTGTGCGGCCGTACCCTTCGTGGGATCCATCATAGGGACGCGCCTCAGCGGCTCTTCCCCGACGTCGAACACCACCGAGTCCCAATTGGCGCTGTCTACGGCGTCACGAAACTTCGTCAACGCCATCCCTCGAAAGTATGCCCGAGTGGTGCGCGGCGGAGCAGTTTCAGCGGAGCGGACGTCCGCGTCGAGGGTCAAACGTTCGAGGCTGCAGCGAGCGGCGAGGGACTTCTCGAGCCGAAGATCGTGGTACTGCAGATCGACCGCCTCGAGCCGTGGATCTTGAGCGGCCAATCCGTGTCGATCGCGGAGTCCCTCAACGAGGCGACGTTTCGCCACCCAATCCACTTCGTGCGCCAGCGTTGCTGGATCAACCTCGAGTGCGTGCAGCGCCCTCCCCCACCGCTCGAGCGTGAGCGCTCCGGAACCATCGGCTCCGAGTACTGCAAGTCCGAAGCGATCAGCGTAGGCAACGGCCGCCTCGTAGAGCACCCACTGCATCTCGAGCGCGGTCATCGAACCCCCACGGTCGAGGTCCACTGCGGCCGAGAGGCTGGGGTCCGCAGAAAAAGCTCGGAATGCGTGGACGGGGTCGGCTGGCCACAACGGCGTGGGGTCGAGGTGCCCGTCTTCGACCATGGCCAAGATGAGCGCAGTCGTCCCGAGTTTCAGGAACGTCGCAACCTCGGCCAGATTGGCGTCGCCGGCGATGACGTGGAGTCGTCGGTACTTCGACGGATCGGCGTGCGGTTCGTCCCTCGTATTGACAATGGGACGCTTGACGGTGGTTTCAAGTCCGATGATCTCCTCGAAGAACTCGGCGCGCTGGGACAACTGGAACGCCGGGATCTGGCCGTGACGATCGGGAAAGTCGGCACCGACCTTGCCCGCCCCACAGAAGATGATGCGAGAGATGAAGTGGGGCACACAGGCCGCAACGACATCGCTGAAGGGAAGATCTCGAGCAATCAGGTAGTTCTCGTGACAGCCGTAGCTGTTGCCCTTGCCGTCGGAGTTGTTCTTGTAGACGACGAGCTCTGGTGCCTGAGGTGCGTAGGAACGAACGGCCTCCATTGCTCGGCGCAAGACCCATTCTCCGGCAACGTCGTAGCGCACCGCTTCGAGTGCACTCGAGCATTCTGGCGAGGAGTACTCCGGGTGTGCATGGTCCACGTAGAACCGGGCACCATTGGTGAGCACGGTGTTGGCGAGGTTGGACTCCACCATGGGCGGCATGGCGTCGAGCGGCGTGGCACCTCGAGCATCACGTTGCGGCGTCTCGTCGAAGAAGTCCCATCGGATGCGCCCAGCGCTGGCGTGGGCATAGGCGTTGACGAGCAGGCTGGACTGAACGATGGGATCTCCGAAACTACCCACCTGGGCAACACCGAACTCCGTCTCAATACCGAGGATCTTTGGGGTGGCCATGCCGTCTCAGAGGTACTGGCCGGTGCCGACTCGCTCGATCGCCCGACCACCCGCTGCAGAGGCATCGCCGCCGATAATGGTGCGGATGTAGACGATCCGCTCACCCTTTCGGCCCGAAATCCGAGCCCAGTCATCGGGGTTGGTCGTGTTCGGGAGATCCTCGTTCTCTTTGTACTCCTGCGAAATCGACTCGAGGAGATCAGCGGTCCGAACGCCACGACCGCTCCCGGCGATCTCACGCTTGATGGCGAGTTTCTTCGCACGGCGGACGATGTTCTCAATCATGGCCCCCGACGCGAAGTCCTTGAAGTACAGGATCTCCTTGTCGCCGTTCTGGTAGGTCACCTCAAGGAACTGTCGTGCAACATCTGCTCGATACATCTCTGCCACGGTGGCTTCGATCATGGCTTGGACGGCCTTGGCTGGGTCGCCACCGCCGAGTTCTTCAACCGTTGCGGCATCGAGCGGGAGGTCGGTCGTCAAGTATCGACCGAAGATCTGCTCTGCGGCCCGCTCATCGGGCCGCTCGATCTTGATCTTCACATCGAGGCGTCCGGGCCGCAGGATGGCCGGGTCGATGAGGTCTTCGCGATTGGACGCCCCAATCACGATCACGTCCCGTAGGGCTTCGACGCCGTCGATCTCAGCGAGGAGTTGCGGCACGATGGTGGACTCCATATCTGAGGAGATTCCGGTGCCACGGGTGCGGAACAACGAGTCCATCTCGTCGAAGAACACGATGACCGGAACGCCTTCAGCAGCCTTCTCCCGAGCTCTCGAGAAGACCAGTCGCAGCTGGCGCTCGGTCTCACCCACGTACTTGTTGAGGAGTTCTGGGCCTTTGATGTTGAGGAAGTACGACCGCACGTTGGGCCGCCCCGTCACTTGAGCCACCTTCTTCGCCAATGAATTCGCAACCGCCTTGGCGATCATGGTCTTGCCGCACCCAGGCGGGCCGTAGAGCAGGATCCCCTTGGGTGCAGGGAGGTCGTACTCACTGAAGAGGTGCTGGTGGAGATACGGCAACTCCACGGCGTCGGTAATGGCTTCGATTTGGGTATCGAGGCCACCAACGTCCTCATAGGTGATGTCGGGGACCTCTTCGAGGACGAGCTCTTCCACCTCGGGTCGAGGCAGCCGCTCAATGAGGAGACCCGATCGAGCATCGGCCAACAAGGTCTCGCCTGTCCGGAGCTTCTGGCCGATCAGGTGGTCGGCGAACTCCATCACTCGGTCATCGTCACCTCGACCGAAGACGATCGCTCGTCGACCGTCATCAAGGGTCTCTTTGTAGGTGACGATCTGACCGCCAGCACTGGTGCTCTGGGCCAAGATGACGTTCTGTGAATCGTTGACGACGACCTCGTCACCCTTGCGCAGTTGCCCGGGATCGAGGTCAGGGTGCAGTTGCACGCGGAACTTGCGCCCGGCGGAGATGATGTCTGCGGTGCCGTCGACGTTCAAGCCAACGAAAATCCCGTACTGACTCGGAGGCGCTGACAGTTTGTCGACCTCATCGCGCAGCATGGCGATCTGCTCTCGCATTTGCTGGAGGGCCAGGCTGAGCTTCTCGTTCCGAGACGAGGCTTGACTGAGGAGGCCACGAGTTTCGAGCAATGACTCCTCGAGTTGACTCACCCGGTCGGGACTCTCTTGCATCCGACGGCGGAGTTCGAGCATTTCACCCTCTGCGTGGCGAAGCTGCGCTTCGAGATCATCCCGTTCTTGATTGCCATACTGCGCGGCCATTGCACGCCTCCTCGCACGAACCCTACCGTGCAGATGTGACGCCGACCATGGCACGGTGGTCGCGTCGAAGGCTCGTGCCCGCACAGTAGAGTGACTGCGGCGGACCGCAGGTCCGGCACTGTCCGTGAAGTCGTTCACCCGGAGGCGGGTGGGTAAGGAAAGCATTCCGATGAAGGTCTGGATCGATCAGGATCTCTGCACCGGCGATGGACTCTGCGAGGAGATCGCTCCCGCCGTCTTCACCCTGCTCGACGACGGTCTGGCCTACGTCAAAGAAGGCGCCGACATCAAGGACGCTCCTGGCGGACAAGAAGGCATGGCTGCCGTTGCTCCGGAGTACGAAGACGCCGCCGTTGAGGCCTCCGAGGAGTGCCCTGGCGAGTGCATCTTCATCGTCAACGACTGAGGACTCCCTGCGTCCCCAGTGACGCATCGCGAGGACCACATTCTCCCGACGGCACCACTGTCGCCGTCGCACCCCTCGGCGGAGAACACCCCTCTCCCGCACCGAGGGTGCGTCGAGTGGGTGTTGGGCACTGAGGGACCGAGACGAGCCGTTTCGGAGAATGGCGTTGATGTCGGTTGCCATTCGTTAACTCCGCTTCGACGTCCGACGGCCGAATCCCGAGATGAGGAAACCTCTCCGGTCGACGAGGACTGTTCGGTGAATTACGCCCCGTCGACGACGGCGTCTACCGCTGAGAATTCGGGGCGCTGTCCGTAGCTCGGCACGAAGTCGTCGGGGAGCACCAATCGTCGAGCGAAGGTCAAGAATCCGGTGTGGGCGACCATGCGGTGATCGGGGCGAACGCTCCGGCCCTCAATGTGCCAGGTTCGTCGGAGAATCTCCACCGTCTCGGCCATGGCGAATCCGTACGCTGCAAGTGCCTCACGAACGAGTGCGGTCTGATTGATGGTCGGCAGGTACGCCATGAAGATCCCACCGGGTCGCAACGCGACGGCGGCATGGGGAACGACCTTGTCCGGTTCCGGCATGTCGAGCAGGATTCGGTCGAGGTCGCGTTCGTCGATTCCCTGGGTGACGTCGCGGACGTGAATGTCGTAGGGAACATCTGGTCCGAGCATGGCGTGGACGTTGGCCTTGGCGACTTCTGCGAAATCTTCACGGATTTCGTAGCCAACGATCGACACCCCAGCTCGCAATGCTGCGATGGAGAGCGCTCCTGATCCAACCCCTGCCTCGAGCACTCGTTGGCCAGGAGCGAGGTCAGCGGCAATCAGGATCGCTCCGAGATCCTTCGGGTAGATGACCTGTGCACCACGTGGCATCTTCAACACGACGTCGGTGAGCGTGGGGCGAAGTACGAGGAAGGATCGGTTCGTCGAGCCCATGATTCGACTGCCCTCAAGGGCGCCGATGAGCGCATCGTGGTCCAAGATTCCCGAGTGGGTATGGAACTGCCGTCCGGCGGTCAAGGTGATGAGGTACCGACGGTCCTTGGCATCAACGAGGAGGACGCGCTCGCCTTCTCGAAGGACGCTGGCTGATTCAGTGGTCACGAAGTCGACCTTTTCCGTTCTGGTTTGGTGGACGTCACCGTCACGCGTTGCCCAGGCTTGACCGTGATGACCTGTCGAAGTGGAGCGTCGTCAAGGTAGCGACGACGAATCCAAAGTCCGAGGGCTGCAGCAGCGAGCCATCCTGGATGGCGTTGGACGACGGCGCGTCGGAACGCAACCCGGATGAGCCGGGTGAGGAGCGCGACGCCGAACATTACGAGCGGTGAATTTCAATCACGGATTGGCGCTTGCGACCTCGACGTCGCCCTGCGAGGAAGACGAGGAAGGCTCCGAACCCGGCCGCAACTCCTGCGGTCACGACAGCGGGAGGAATGAGATCGCTGACCGTCTCTTCACCCTGTCCGAGCGCAGTCTTGTAGGACGCCTCGAGATCGCTCCGAGTGATCTTCTTCGATGCTGCGTTCGCCATTACTTGGCCTCCTCAGGAGCAGTGGTGCGAGGACGACGACGCTTGGCAGGGCCAGAGACAACTCGCCATCCTGCGAGGGCGAGGACGCCGCAGCCGAGAATTGCCACGATGAGGTACGGCAGCCACGAGAGGTTGCCGTGGAACGCGCCAGTTTCCTCTTGGAGGATGCGGAGGACGGCGATGAGTCCGAAGAGGACGCCGAGGCCCATCATGAACGCGCCAACTGCGCCGTAGGCGAGAAACCGCCCTAAGGCCTTCAGGGGATCGACGGTCTCCTGCTTCACGTAGTCAACGGTCAACTCAAACGAGTCACTTCCTGACGCTTTGAGCTTTGAAAGACCTGCTTTCAATGCACCGTTCAGTATGCCCATCTCGATTCCTCCTCCCTCGCTCTGCGCACCCTCAGCCTACTGACGTTCTCGGTAGAGGTAGGTCGATGATGCACGACCAACGAGGCGCCCGTCACTGGTGGCAATCGAGGCTTCGACGAAGGCGACGCGACTGCCACCGCTCACCACGGACGCCGTGCAGGTGAGCAGCGTGCCGATGGTGACAGCGCCGAGGAAGCTCATCTTCATCTCAGCGTTGGCCACAGTCACCTTCCGACCTCGAGCGAAGGTGACTGCTGCAGCACCCATCGCCGAGTCTGCGAATGCCGAGAGGAAGCCACCCTGCAAGATTCCTGCGGTGTTGGCGAACTCCTCAGCGGCGACCATTTGCCAGACCGAGGTGCCATCGACGGACTTATCCGTGCAGCGCATCCCCAAGGTGAGGTCACAATTCGGAGGTATCTGCAGTCGAAGGGTTCTGCTCATGGCAGCACCCTACCGGGTCGCCATCAGGCCCTCCCCTACTCACTAGGGTAGGCACGGCGGAGGAGGAACTCGAGTGAGTCGGAATACAACGCAGTTTGATCGGGATGCGATTGCCACGATTCGTGGTCTCGCAATGGACGCGCCAGCGGCTGCGAACTCAGGTCATCAGGGCACGGCAATGGCGCTCGCGCCATTGGCCCACGTGCTCTTCTCTCGAGTGATGCGGTACGACCCGACCGATCCTGCGTGGAGTGACCGTGATCGCCTGATCCTCTCAGCCGGCCATGCCTCCATCCTCTTGTACGCCATGCTCCACCTCACGGGTCAAGGGCTCTCGCTCGACGACCTCAAGGCCTTCCGGCAGTTGGGCTCTGCGACCCCTGGGCACCCAGAGTTCGGCCACACCATTGGTGTGGAAACTACGACGGGTCCTCTCGGCCAGGGTCTCGCCACTGCAGTGGGTTTCGCCCTTGCCGAGCGAAGTCTCCGGGCGACCTACGGCGCAGATCTCGTGAACCACACGACATGGGTGATCGCAGGTGATGGGTGCCTCGAAGAAGGCATCAGTCACGAGGCCGCGTCGCTCGCCGGCCACCAGCAGTTGAGCAACCTCGTGGTCATCTACGACGACAATCGGATCACCATCGACGGCCTGACCAACTTGGCGAATTCCACTGATGAAGCGGCACGATTCGCGGCCTACGGCTGGAACGTCGTGCACGCCGGCGAGATTGGTGAAGACCTCGACGCGTTAGAAGACATCCTCAACGAAGCCCGTGAAGAAGCGATGCGACCAACGCTCATCGTGCTGCGCACGCACGTTGGCTTCCCCTCTCCCGACTGGACCGACAGTCCGAAGGCGCATGGTCTCGCCTTTGGCGCCGAGCACATCGCCCGAACGAAGGAGATCATCGGCCTGCCGATCAATGAGGCCTTCACTGTTCTGCCCGGGGTTATCGACGGCTACGTCGAGGCCACCGCGCGAGGTCGAGAGGCAGCAGCACAGTGGCAGAAGATCGCCGCCACCTCGGGTGCAGCCCTCGTCGAACAACTCGCACGCCCCATGGGCTCAGGGAATCGGGTGATGCCGACGGTAGAGGTTGGCGCCTCGATTGCCACCCGCAACGCGCTGAAGACCGCCCTCAACGATTGGGCCGCAGCTGCTCCTGGTCTCGTCGCCGGTTCCGCTGACCTCACGGAGAACACTGGCGTGGCCCTCTCTGGGGCAACGGCGCTCTCCCCCACGACGCCGAACGGCCGCCAGATCTACTTCGGCATCAGGGAACATGCGATGGGCGCCGTCATGAACGGTATGGCGCTCCACGGCGGATTCTTGCCCATTGGCGGGACGTTCTTCGTGTTCAGCGACTACCTGCGACCAGCCATCCGAATCGCTGCGCTCACCGGCGCACGGGTGATCTACTCCTTCACCCACGATTCCATTGGCGTCGGCGAAGACGGTCCGACGCACCAGCCCATCGAGCACCTCGCATCGCTCCGTGCGATGCCCGGACTCTCGGTGATTCGCCCAGCCGACGCGGTTGAGACTGCTGGAGCACTCGATCTGGCCATGAATGGCGACGGCCCTACGGCACTCTGCCTCAGCCGGCAGAACTTGCCCGTGCTCTCTGGCACCCGCGCCGACGGTGTCCGCCTGGGTGGCTACGTCTTGAACGACGAGGTGGCGAGTCCTGCGGTTGTCCTCGTTGGCACCGGTTCGGAAGTCTCCTTGTGCGTTGAGGCGGCCCAGCACCTTGCGGGCGACGGCATCGCAGCGCGCGTCGTGTCCATGCCAGATCTTGGAGCGTTTCTCAACAAATCTCGAGCGGAGCGAGAAGCCGTTCTCCCCCGTGGGGTTCCGGTGGTCTCGATAGAGGCCGGAGCGACCTTTGGATGGGCGGCGATTGCCGACGTCGCAATCGGTATTGACCGATTTGGACTCTCTGCCCCTGCCCCCGAAGTGTTCACTGCTCTCGGCATCACGACGCAACACGTCGTCGCCACGGTCCACGCCGTACTCAACGAACGAGGTGCACAATGACCACCCTCCATCAGCTCTTCGAACAGGGTGGCCAGAGCCCATGGCTCGACAACTGTCGACGGGACTGGATTCAAGATGGGCAGCTGGCTGACCTCGTTGCACGCGGCGTCCGCGGCGTGACGTCGAATCCAACGATCTTCGCCAAGGCCATCTCTGGATCGGATCGTTACGACGAGCAATTCCGTTCGTGCATTGCAACGATGACACCTGCAGAGGCCTATTGGGAACTCGTCGCCAGCGACATTGCAGCAGCGATGTCGATCCTCACCTCGGTGTACGCCGAGAGCAATGGTGACGACGGCTATGTCTCGGTCGAAGTTGCCCCCTCTTTGGCTCGTGATGCTGCAGGCACCGTTGCAGCTGCCCGCCACCTGCGGGACACGATTTCGGGAGCGAACCTCATGGTGAAGGTTCCCGGAACGGTTGAAGGACTCACCGCGCTGCGCCAACTGGTCGCAGATGGCCTCTCCATCAACGTCACGCTCTTGTTCTCGGTCGACCGCTACGACGACGTCGTCGAGGCGTACCTCGCCGGCCTCGAAGACCGCCTTGCCGCTGGTGTGACTGACCTGTCCTCGATCGCCGGTGTCGCCTCGTTCTTCATCAGTCGTGTCGATTCTGAAATCGACAAGCGCCTCGAGGTCATTGGAACTCCGGCTGCCCTCGAGCACCGGGGGCTGGCAGCGGTTGCTCAGGCCCGCGTGGTCTACCAGCACTTCACAGAACTGTTCAGCGGAGCACGTTGGGAGCGCTTGGCCGCACGCGGCGCGCAGGTGCAGCGGCCGTTGTGGGCGTCAACTTCGACCAAGAACCCGACGTACCCCGACCTGCTCTACGTGGACACGCTGATTGGACCGAACACCGTGAACACTCTGCCCGATGCGACGCTCGAGGCCTTCGACGACCACGGCACGGTCGCTACCACGATCACGCTCGATCCCGCCGGTGCAGCCGCAAACCTCGCAGCGATCGGCGCCTTGGGCGTCGACCTCTCCGAGGTGGCGGAGCAGCTTGAGGTTGAGGGACTGGCGTCGTTTGCTGCATCCTTCGATGAACTCATCGCCGAGCTCGAGCAAAAGGCAGAAGCGCTGTAGTGAGCACTGCGACTCCTGGAGAACTCCTCGCTCGACTGCAGCGTCGAGACCGCACGCTCTGGCCTCCAGACTCGGTCGCACCAACCCGCCTCGGCTGGTTGGAGGCGCCGATTTGGATGCTCGATCGGGCAGATGCGTTGACTGCGTGGGCAGATGAGATCCCCGAACGTCGGGTCATTCTGCTCGGCATGGGCGGGTCGTCACTCGGGCCGTTGGTGCTCGCCGGTGCCGATGGGCGCGGAGGGAAGTTCACCGACGGTCGTCGATCGCTCCAAGTCGTCGACACCACGCATCCGAAGACGTTGCGAGAGGTTGACTGCACCGACGCTCTGATCGTGATCTCATCGAAGTCGGGCACGACGCTCGAGACTGACGCCTTGTTCGCTTGGGCGCTTGACGTGGTCGACGACCCACATCGCTTCGTCGTGATCACCGACATTGGGAGCCCCCTCGTCGATCGAGCACGAGCACTTGGGGTGCGTCGAGTCTTCGAGAACCCAACTGATATCGGCGGGCGATATTCACTCTTCTCCTACTTCGGTATGGTGCCCGCTGCCTTGCTCGGCTACGACGTGGCCGCCTTCAGCACGGCAGGGCTCTCCACTGACCTCGATGCAGCAGCGGCGCTCGGCGCAGAGATCGGTCAAGCCGTCGTGAGTGGCCACGACAAGCTCTTCATCACCTCGCACCCAGATGTCCCGCGCTTTGGTCTGTGGGCGGAGCAACTCATCGCAGAATCCACCGGCAAGAACGGTACGGGGTGCATCCCGGTCCCAACGAATCTGGCGATGAGCTCGGCCGATCAGTTGGTACTCTCGCTCCCCTTCGACGATGTGGCGGACCTCGCCGCAGCGTTCTACGCCCTCGAGGTTGCCATCGCCATTTGCGGATCGGTGATCGGTGTCGATCCCTTCAACGAACCCAACGTCGCAGAGGCCAAGGAACGAACCCTCGAACGACTGAGTGACGCTCCCCACGACGCCATCCCCATCCTGCCCGTCGAAGACCTCAACAACTGGCTCGAGCGAGCGCTGTTCCCTGGTGCCTACCTTGCGCTGCAGGCGTACATTCCCTTCGCTGAAGAGGCCAACTTGGAGGAACTCCGTGACCGGCTGGCTGCGGCGCTGCAACCGGTAGCGGTGACTGCGGGATTCGGCCCGCGGTACCTGCACTCAACGGGACAGTTGCACAAGGGCGGACCGCGCACGGTCGTGGCGCTCCAAATCGTGAGTCCGAGCGACACGAATCTGGCGATTCCTAGCCGACCCTTCGACTTCGCTACCTTGCTTCAAGCACAGGCCGATGGTGACTTCGATGCCCTGCAAGCCCGTGGGCAGACCGTGGCTAGGGTGGAGGTGGGGAGTTTGACGACCCTCTTGCGGCGATTCGATGCCTGAGGTGAAGGGGGAGACGTGTCGATGACAGCAGAGGTGAGCAGTCTCCTAGGCGCACCGACCGACGTCCTGCTCGCTCAAGCGAGCGAAATTCGTCGAGCGACCTATGGCCTGCTCACGACCTACTCGCCGAAGGTCTTCATTCCCTTGACGATGCTGTGTCGCGATCGATGCGGCTACTGCACGTTCGCCAAGGCCCCCGCTCGCCTCGAGTCCCCCTACCTCTCACCAGAAGCCGTGCTGAATCTCGCCCGCGCTGGTGCGGCCGCTGGATGCTCCGAGGCGTTGTTCACCTTGGGCGAGGCTCCCGAAGATCGTTACGAAGCGGCTCGACAGTGGTTGGGTGAGAACGGGTACGCCTCGACGGTGGAGTACCTCGCTGCGATGTGTCGTCTCGTGCTCGACGAGACTGGCCTCCTCCCTCACGCCAATGCCGGGGCGCTCTCCATTGACGAGTTGGCGGCACTGCGGACGGTGACGGCGAGCCAAGGGCTCATGATTGAGAGCCTGCGATCGGATCTCGACGCGCACCGCCTCGCTCCTGACAAGGATCCAGCTCGTCGCCTCGCCACGCTGGATGCTGCTGGGCAACTCGGGATCCCTTTCACCACCGGAATCTTGGTAGGCATTGGTGAAGAGCCAGCAGACCACATCGACAGCTTGACCGCCATCGCTGCGAGCCACGCTCGATTCGGACACGTCCAAGAGGTCATCGTTCAGAACTTCCTCCCGAAGCCTGGTACCGCCATGGCGGGTTGGCCTGCAGCGGATCCGGAGTTGTTCTTGCGGACCATCGCGATGGCACGCATTCTCTTGCCGGCAGAGATCCACCTTCAAGCACCGCCAAATCTGTCGAGTGACTTTGGCGTACTCCTCGACGCCGGTATCGACGACTGGGGTGGCGTCTCCCCCGTCACTGCTGACCACGTGAACCCTGAGCGGGCATGGCCAGCGCTCGAGACGTTGCGGTCAGTGACCGAAGGCGCTGGCTACCACCTCGCCCCACGGCTCACGATCTACCCTGCCTTCGCCCGCCAGCCCGAGCGTTTCGTTGATCAGAACGTGCTCCGACACGTCCTCGCGGCTCAAGATGCGGACCAACTCGAGCGCAACGATCGATGGTGCTCAGGTTCAGAACTCGAACCTCCGATGGTGCTCACCCACCACACGGGTCCGATCCGACCGGTCTTCACGGAGATCTTCGACGCCGTGGAGCGTGGTGAGCGAGTGGGCGTCGACGAGATCGTCACGTTGTTCTCCGCACGAGGTGCTGAGGTTCCCCACGTGGCGGCGTTCGCCGACCACCTTCGAGCGACCACCGTCGGTGATGAGGTGACCTACGTCGTCAACATGAACTGCAACTACACCAACGTGTGCACGTTCAAGTGCAAGTTCTGCGCCTTCTCCAAGGGCCCACTGTCGCTCTCACTCCGTGGCGATCCCTACCTGCTCTCACTCGACGAGATCAGCGACCGAGTTCGAGAAGCAGTAGCCCTCGGTGCCACCGAGGTCTGCCTCCAGGGCGGTATTCATCCGAAGTTCGACGGTGAGTACTACATCGACGTTCTGCGAGCCGTTCGAGCAGCATCAGATGACATCCACATCCACGGATTCACCGCGCTCGAAGTGACCGAGGGTGCCCGTCGAAGTGGGCTTTCGTTGGCGGAGTACCTGCGGATCTTGAAAGACGCTGGTCTGCGAACGCTCCCGGGAACGGCAGCGGAAATCTTGGTCGATGATGTGCGAGCCATTCTCTGTCCCGACAAGGTGAACACCGAGGAATGGCTCTACGCCCACCGCACTGCGCACGACGTCGGCCTCAACTCCAACGTCACCATCATGTTCGGAGCAGTGGAGCGTCCTCGAGACTGGGCCGAGCACCTCGTCGTCACGAGAGACCTTCAAGACGAAACCGGCGGGTTCACGGAATTCGTGCCCCTCCCCTTCGTCCACATGGCGACACCGATCTTCATCCAAGGTAAATCGCGACGGGGACCCACGTTCCGTGAGAGTCTCCTCATGCACGCCGTTGGACGCATTGCCTACCACCGCTCCATCGACAACATTCAGGTGTCGTGGGTCAAGCTCGGCCATCACGGGGTTCGCCAGATTCTCGCTGCTGGCGCCAACGACCTCGGTGGCACCTTGATGTACGAGAACATCTCTCGAGCTGCCGGTGCTGAACACGGACAGGGAATGACCGCCGAAGAATTTGTTGACCTCGTGGCGCCGACGGGCCGACCACTCGCACAGAGAACCACGCTCTACGGTCGGACGAGCACTTCCCCACTGCCGTGAGCGATCCGCTGCCCAAGCACTGGTTTTGCACCTCCAAGGCTGGAATGGTGAAGCCCTGTTCCTGGCAGGGCCTCCTCGCCGTACGCCTCTACCTCGTCCTCGTGCTCTTCGCCGTTCTCATCTACTCGAGTTGGCGCCTGGTGCTGACCGTCGTGGTGATCTACACCCTCCTATTGGCGGCGGTCATCTTCGTCAAATCTGATCTCTCTGAGCGCTTCAACGATCGACATCGCAAGCAGTAGTTAGCCGTCGCGCAGGAGTGCCCGAGCCTTCTCCACGCTCCGCCGAGCCCGGGCGTAGCGTCGTTCGGCGTTGAGGTACTCCACTCGCTCTGATTCGGTGAGTGCCGCCGCTGCCGCCAGTGCGTCGTAGGAGAGGTCACCGAGAAGCTCACATGCCGCGTCTAAGTGCTCCCCGACAGCAACGAGCGCAGCCTCGTGGAGCGGTTCGGTCACGCCACCGTCTCGACGCCGAGATCTCCTGCCTCGTACATCGCTCGCAGGACCTTCTTGTCGAACTTTCCGACCGAGGTCTTCGGGACGACGTCGATGAAGGTCCACCGTTCGGGCAGCCACCACTTGGCGACCTTTGGTCCGAGGAACTCCAAGAGTTCTGCCGGCGTCGCTGAGTGGCCCTCGTGCAAGACCACGCAGGCAAGGGGTCGCTCATCCCACTTTGCATCCGGCACCGCAACGACGGCTGCTTCGAACACCGCCGGGTGCTCCATGATGGCGCCTTCGAGTTCGATGGAGGAGATCCACTCCCCTCCGGACTTGATCACGTCCTTTGATCGGTCGGAGATGGTCATGTACCCGAGCGCATCGAGCGTGCCAACATCGCCAGTCCTCAGCCATCCGTCGTGGAACTTCGAAGTGTCGTCATCTCTGTAGTACGAGCCGGTCACCCAAGGACCGCGAATCTCAAACTCCCCCACCGAGTGACCATCGTTGGGGAGAACGCTCCCGTCATCGGCGACGACGCGAACCTCGACGCCGGCGAGCAGGCGTCCGGCCTTCACGCGGTACGCCATCGCCTCGTCGCCTGAGGTTCCAATGGGTGCGAGGCCGTAGGTGGCGAGCGGACTCGTCTCAGTCATGCCCCATCCTTGGACCAGTGGCACGCCGAAGCGCTGGTCGAACTGCTCGAACAACGCTTGGGGGACATTCGATCCACCTGCGGTAATGGCACGGAGGGACGAGAAGTCGACGGTCTTGCCCTCGGTGACCCGCAGGAGGTCGTTCCAGATGGTCGGTACTCCACAGGCCAAGGTCGGACGGGTCTCTTGGATGATGCGAGACAGGTGCTCTCCTTGGAGGTACTGCTGGGGCATCACCATGTTCACTCCACCCATGAACGACGAATACGGCGTTCCCCAGGCGTTGGCGTGGAACATCGGGACGATGATCAAGATGGTGTCGGATTCTCCGAGCGCGATGGCGTTGGCCGAAAGCTGCGCCATGGAGTGGAGGTAGGTTGATCGATGCGAGTACACGACACCCTTCGGATTACCCGTGGTGCCCGAGGTGTAGCACATCGCCGCTGCGGAACGCTCGTCGAATTCGGGGTAGGTGAAGCCAGGCTGCTCGGCATCGAGGAGATCGTCGTAGGACAGAACGGGTCCGAGCGCACTGGCGTCGCCGCTACCGGACACGATGATGGTCTCAACCGTCGTCAATTCGCTGCGCACCTTGGCGAGCAGCGGGATCAACGACGCGTCGACGATGATGACCTTGTCTTCGGCGTGGTTGATGACGTACGCCAGTTGCTCAGGGAAGAGCCGGATGTTGAGGGTGTGGAGCACCGCGCCCATGGCCGGAATCGCCAAGTAGGCCTCGAGGTGGGTCTGGTTGTTCCAGCAGAAGGTTCCCACCCGATCACCGGCCGCAACGCCGAGTTTGGTGAGTGCAGCTGCTAACTGGTCAGCCCGATTGGCCACTTGAGCGAAGGTTGCCGTCACGTAGCCGCCATCGACAACGGTGGTGACGGTCGAGTGCCCATGGATGGTCCGACCATGTCGCAAGATGTCGCGAACCAACAGCGGCGCATCCATCATCGTCGACTGCATCATTCCCCCTGACGTGCCGGCGATCTCGCCGCGCGCTCTTCGATCTTACTTACGCCAGTGCGCGCTGGCCCGGAACGATCGGTGCTGGCAGCTCGGTGCCACCCATGAGGTAGGCGTCGACCGCTGCGGCGCAACTCCGCCCTTCGGCGATCGCCCACACGATGAGACTCTGCCCCCGTGCGGCATCCCCGCAGGCGAACACCCCATCGGTTGAGGTCCGCCAGTCTTGGTCGACCTCGACGGTGCCCCGTGCGTTGATCGCCAACCCCAATGCAGTCGGAAGGTCCTGCTCTGGTCCGGTGAAGCCCATCGCCAACAAGACGAGGTCGGCGGGAAGCACCCGAGCAGTCCCAGGAATCGGCTGGAACGCGTGGTCGACGTCTTCGATCTCCAAACCGGTCACCACCCCGTCCTCGGCGATGAACTGGCTCGTCTGCACGCTGTAGCGACGTTCGCCACCTTCTTCGTGCGCCGAAGCGACTCGGAAGATGACGGGCCAGGTTGGCCACGGGTTGGCTCCGCTCCGATCCTCGGGCGGTTGCGGCATGATCTCGAGTTGGACGACGCTCGTTGCCCCTTGACGGAGTGCGGTACCGAGGCAGTCTGCACCGGTGTCACCGCCACCAATGATGACGACCTGCTTTCCAGCGGCTGAAATGGTCGGCTCGTCGAGGCGTCCTTCACGAACGAGGTTCGATGGCCGGAGGTAGTCCATGGCGAAGGCGACGCCGCTGGCTGCTCGTCCAGGGACGGCGAGGTCGCGAGGTGTCGTCGAGCCCGTAGCGATGACGACGGCGTCGAAGCCTTCCTGGAGCTGGTCGACGGTGATGACGGCTGCGTCGCTGGCAGCAGCGGGCGTTGGCATTGCCACCACCGAGACGCCACAGCGGAACTGAACGCCCTCTGCTTCGAGCTGGGTGATCCGACGATCGATCACCCACTTCTCCATTTTGAATTCCGGAATTCCGTAGCGCAGGAGACCCCCGGGCGCCTCGGCGCGTTCGAAGACGGTCACCGCGTGACCAGCTCTCGTCAATTGCTGCGCCGCTGCCAGACCCGCCGGGCCTGACCCGATCACCGCCACGCTCTTCCCCGTCGCCGTCGCGACCTGTGGGGTGACCCATCCTTCGGCGAAGGCGTGCTCGATGATCTCGAGCTCAATGCGCTCAATGGTGACGGGATCTTGGTTGATCCCGAGGACACAGGATCCTTCGCACGGTGCCGGGCACAGCCGTCCCGTGAACTCGGGGAAGTTATTCGTGGCGTGGAGGCGCTCAATGGCCGTCGCCCAGTCGCCTCGGTAGGTGAGGTCGTTCCACTCTGGGATCAAGTTGCCGAGGGGGCAACCCTCATGGCAGAAGGGGATGCCGCAGTCCATGCAGCGAGCTGCCTGAGCGGTTGTCACGGTGTCGTCAGCTGGTTCGTACACCTCACGCCAGTCACGGAGGCGAACCGGCACCGGTCGACGTCGTGGCGTCTCGCGCCCGAACTCAATGAATCCCGTTGGCTTACCCATGGGACACCGCCATCACTGCCTCCTCAACATTTCGTCCGTCTCTCGTTGCCGCAGCAATGGCTTCGAGCACCTTTCGGTAGTCACGAGGCATCACCTTGACGAAATCGCTTTGAGCGGCGTCGAAGCCATCTCGGAGCGCTACTGAGCGAGGGGACGCAGTGAAGCCTGCGTGCCGAGTGATCTCCCCTCTCAGCCATTCGGCGTCGTCGTCGTTCAGAGGTTCAATATCGACCATCTCGTAGTTGACGCGACCATCGAGTTCTCGATCAGGGTCGTAGACGTAGGCAATGCCCCCGCTCATCCCGGCGCCGAAGTTGCGCCCCGTCGGACCGAGGACGACTACGCGACCACCGGTCATGTACTCACAACCATGGTCGCCCACGCCCTCCACGACAGCGGTTGCGCCCGAGTTGCGGACGCAGAATCGCTCACCGACGATGCCGCCGAGGTAGATCGACCCTGACGTTGCGCCGTACCCAATGACATTGCCAGCGATGATCTGCGTCGATGGATCAAAGCCCACCCCCTCAGGAGCTCGCACGGTGATCGTTCCCCCGGAGAGTCCCTTGCCGAGGTAGTCGTTGGCATCACCGACGAGGTGGAGCGAAATGCCCTTGGGCAAGAACGCTCCGAGACTCTGACCAGCAGAACCGACGAGGTGCAAGGTGATGGTGCCTTCGGGAGCGCCGTTGCCTCCACGGAGGCGAGTGAGCGCAGCGCCGATTTGCGTGCCGACGGCACGGTCGACATTGGAGATCGGCAACGTTGCAGTGAACGTGGAACCGTCGCGCACCGCAGCAATTGCCGCATCGAGGACTCGGTGGTCGAGCGCTGCGTCCATGCCGTGCTCTTGGTCTCTCAAGTGTCGCTTGCCGGTGCCATGGTTGGCGGGCGCGTCGAAGAGGATGGGCGTGAGGTCGAGACCATCAGCCTTCCAATGGGCGATCGCCCTCGTCGCATCGAGGAGGTCAATCCGACCAATTGCCTCGTCGAGAGACCGGAGACCCAACGATGCGAGGTGCTCACGCACCTCTTCGGCCAGATACTCAAAGAAGGTCTCCACGAACTCCGGCTTCCCTGAGAACCGCTCACGGAGTAACGGGTTCTGCGTCGCCACACCAACAGGACAGGTGTCGAGATGGCAGACGCGCATCATGATGCAGCCTGAGACGACGAGCGGAGCGGTGGCGAATCCGAACTCCTCAGCACCGAGGAGCGCTGCAATCACGACGTCCCGACCAGTTTTCATCTGACCGTCCACTTGCACGACCACTCGGTCTCGCAGTCCGTTCATGAGGAGGGTCTGCTGGGTTTCGGCGAGCCCCAACTCCCAAGGTCCTCCGGCGTGCTTCAGTGAGGTGAGCGGAGCTGCTCCAGTGCCACCATCAGAGCCTGAGATCAAGATCACGTCGGCGTGTGCCTTAGCGACACCGGCGGCAACGGTGCCAACGCCGACTTGGGCGACCAACTTCACGTGCACCCGCGCGTCGGTGTTGGCGCTCTTCAGGTCGTAGATGAGCTGCGCGAGATCTTCAATGGAGTAAATGTCGTGGTGCGGTGGCGGCGAGATGAGGCCGACGCCTGGCGTTGAGTGTCGGGTCTTCGCGATCCAGGGGTAGACCTTGGAGCCCGGCAGCTGGCCACCCTCACCGGGCTTGGCACCTTGGGCGATCTTGATCTGAATGTCGTCCGCGTTCACGAGGTAGTTCGAGGTCACCCCGAAGCGTCCGGAGGCGACTTGCTTGATCGCGGAGCGACGCGAGTCGCCGTTGGCTTCGGGAACGAAGCGCTCCTCGTCTTCCCCACCCTCTCCGGTATTGGATCGAGCGCCCATTCGGTTCATCGCAATGGCGAGCGTCTCGTGGACCTCTGCCGAGACGGAGCCATACGACATCGCTCCCGTCGAGAATCGCTGGACGATTGAGGCGACTGATTCGACCTCATCGATCGGGATCGGTGTCGTGGTCCGCAACGAGAACAAGCCACGCAGGGTTGCGAGTTCCTCAGCTTGGTGGTCGACGAGGGAGGTGTACTCCTTGAAGATCTCGTAGCGCTTCGACCTCGTCGCATGCTGCAACTTGAAGACTGTCTTCGGGTTGAAGAGATGCACTTCACCCTCGCGGCGCCACTGGTACTCACCGCCGACGGCCAGTTCTCGGTGCGCTCGCTCCGTCGGCCGCTCGGTAAACGCGGCTGCGTGCCGGGCCGCGACTTCGGCGGCCATGACGTCGAGACCAATGCCGCCGAGTCGAGACGTGGTGCCGGTGAAGTACTGCTCCACGACCTCGTGGCTCAGCCCAAGTGCCTCGAAGATCTGGGCCCCGGTGTAGGAGGCGACGGTGGAGACGCCCATCTTCGACATCACCTTGAGCACGCCCTTCGATGCCGCCTTCACGAAGTTGGCATGCGCCTGACGAGGCGTTACTCCTTCGAGGACACCTGAGGCGATCATGTCGTCGATCGTCTCGAAGGTCAGGTAAGGGCTGATGGCCGCGGCGCCGTAACCGAGCAGGAGGGCGAAGTGGTGGACTTCACGGGCGTCACCCGCTTCCACGATGAGCCCGACTTTGGTTCGCGTCTTGGTTCGAACGAGGTGGTGGTGCACAGATGCCGTGAGAAGCAGTGAGGGGATGGGCGCCATTTCAGCGGTGGCGTTACGATCCGAGAGAACGATGAGGTTCGCCCCACCCTCGATGGCTCGGGAGACCTCGTCGGCTACTCGCTCGAGTGCTTGGGCCAGCAACGCTGCACCATCTGCGCTCGGCGCCGCGGCGTTGCCATTGGCGAGCGGGAACAACCCATCGATCACGAACGCCTTGAACCCTGGTGTTTCACCACCTTCGTTCACGTAGATCAACTTCGCTAAGTCGTCTCTGTCAATGACGGGATAGGGAAGGCCGATCTGGCGGCAACTCTCCGGTGTTGCCTCAAGCAGGTTCCGTTCGGGTCCGACCGTCGAGGCAATGGAGGTCACCATCTCTTCTCGGATTGCATCGAGCGGCGGATTGGTCACCTGGGCGAACAATTGCGAGAAGTAGTCGAAGAGCAATCGCGGTCGACCAGAGAGCACGGCGAGTGGTGTGTCGGACCCCATCGAACCAAGGGGCTCTGCGCCGGTCTTGGCCATCGGTGCGACCATGAGGCGGAGTTCTTCTTGGGTGAAACCAAACAGGCGCTGGCGTTGCACCACGCTGGCGTGCTGGGGCGTGAGCATCCTGCGTGGTGGGAGCTCGGAGAGGTGGACGGCCTGCTCGGCGATCCACGCGCCATAGGGGGCAGCTGTGGCGAGTTCGCGCTTGATCTCTTCATCTTCGATCAGCATGCCGCGTGCGGTATCGATCAGGAACATCCTCCCGGGCTGGAGGCGACCCTTGCGAACGATCGTTGCGGGATCGAGATCAACCACGCCCACTTCGGAGGAGAGGACAACGAGACCATCATCGGTCACCCAGAACCGCGACGGGCGGAGACCGTTGCGGTCGAGGACCGCTCCAGCCACAGTTCCGTCAGTGAACACCACCGCTGCTGGACCGTCCCAGGGCTCCATCAACGAAGCGTGGTATCGGTAGAAGTCCCGCTTCGCTGGGTCCATGTGCGGCTGATTCTCCCAGGCCTCTGGGATCATCATCAGCACAGCGTGCGGCAGCGAACGACCACTCAGGTGCAAGAGTTCGAGGACCTCATCGAACGAGCCTGAGTCGGACATGCCGTCGGTGCAGATCGGGAACAGTTCTTCGAGGTCGTCTCCGAACACCGAAGATTCGAGCAGCGCCTCACGAGCGCGCATCCAATTGCGGTTGCCCTTGACGGTGTTGATCTCTCCGTTGTGCGCGATGAAGCGGAACGGATGTGCGAGCGGCCACGATGGGAAGGTGTTCGTCGAGAACCGTGAGTGCACGAGCACGATGGCTGATTCCATACGCGGGTCAGCAAAATCTTTGAAGTAGTGACGCAGCTGCGTGCTCGTGAGCATTCCCTTGTAGACAATGGTTCGGCTCGACAGCGACGGGAAGTACAGCTCGGGAATCGTCCGCTCAGCAATCTTGCGGACGACGTAGGCCCGTCGATCGAACGACAGCGCATCGCTCGCGAGTGCCGAATCGTGCGCCGCCAGCACGATCTGGATCATGGTGGGTTCGGCGTCGATCGCTCCGGCGCCGAGCATCGAGTTGTCGACGGGAACCTCGCGGTGCCACAGCAGCACCAGCCCCTTTGAGTGCGCGATCGCTGCAATGGCCGAAAGGGTGTCGTGGGTTGACTGCGTCTTCGACATGAACGCCAGACCGGTTGCATACTGACCCTCAGGAGGCAGGACGACGCCTTGCGCCTCTGCTTCACCTCGCAGGAATCGATCTGGAATCTGGAGGAGGACGCCTGCGCCATCCCCTGATGCAACGTCGGCGCCTGAAGCGCCACGGTGTTCAAGTCGCTCGAGCACCGTGAGGGCCTGGTCGAGCAAGCCGTGGCTCCTGCGACCGTGGAGGTCAGCGACGAGGCCCATCCCACAGGCGTCGTGCTCAAATGCGGGGTCGTAGAGACCTTGTGCCGATGGCGTGTTCCAAAGCTGCGGGGTCATCCCTGATCTCCTGTGGAGTTGGCGGTCGTCGTGGCTCGGGACGACGTTGGCCCAATCGCAGTGCCTTGAGGCTAGCAGTTTCCCCCGATTCCCCGAAGCGGCGGCATCGTAGAATTGAGACGTGGAACCGTTCATGCTGTCGGGCCCAACACGACCCTCCATTGGCACGACGTTCCCTCCGTTGCGTGATGACGTCGTCGACGCTGCAGTGATCGGCGGAGGCGTGATCGGACTCGCAACCGCGTGGCGTCTGGCCCAACGCGATCTGCGCGTGGCGGTCATCGACCCCTCGCCCGGGTCGGGGGCGTCATTCGTTGCTGGCGGCATGCTCGGCGGTGTCGCCGAGACCGGATTCGCTGAGGCCGATGCGGCGTCGACCCACGTCGTAGCTCGGGATTCGTGGGACCCGTTCCTCGCTGAGCTCAGCGCCACGATCGGCCGACCGCTCCCCTACGCAGCTCCAGGGACGGTGATGGTCGGTTTCGATCGCTCTGACGCTCAAGCGATCGACCACCTGGTCACCTTCCAGCGAAACCTCGGCCTTCCGGGTCGCCCGGTCGACCGAGGAGAACTCGACGTCCTCGTACCCGGCCTTGGCCGGTCGGTACGCAGTGGTTACTTCCTCGATCGCGACGCTGCGGTTGATAACCGGGCGGTCGTCGTGGCACTCATCGAGGCTGCGACCACACTTGGGGTCTGTGGGGTGAGTGAGAACTGCACGTCGATCACTGCGACACGATCAGGTCTCACCGTCACGACGACTGAAGGGCAACTCCACGCGTCGAGCGTCGTTGTCGCCACTGGCGCAGCACCCCTCCCTGCCCTTCCGGATGCGACTTCGGCACCAGCCATCTACCCCGTGGGTGGCGTCATCCTCCGCTTGGAGCCGCTGCGGGATGTCCAGACGCCTGCAGTTGTGGTGCGCAGCGTGGTTCGGGGTCGGCCGCTCTACCTCGTCCCGCGACCCGACGGGTCTCTGGTGCTCGGAGCGACTGCCGTTGAACGAGGATTCGACGTTGCCGTGCACGTCAGCGACCTCCACCAACTCCTCGATGACGGAAGGATGCTGCTCCCGTTCCTCGATGAGTGTGGGGTCCTCGACGTCATGACCGGACTCCGTCCAACAACGCCAGACCACCGACCCATTGTGGGCGCCACGACGACTCCTGGGCTCTACCTCGCCCTCGGCCACTACCGAAACGGTTTCCTCCTCGCCCCGGCAACCGCCGAGCACCTCGCTTCCCTCGTCGCATCGCACGGAGCAGGCCGGTGATCACCGTTTCCGTCAACGGTGTCGTCATAGTCGTGGCTGAAGGGTGCTCACTCGGTGCACTCCTCGAGGAGCGGGCGACTCCGGACAGGGGCGTTGCCGTCGCCATGGACCTCGAGGTGATCCGGCGAGCTGATTGGCACCAAACGACGCTCCGAGACGGCGCGGTCATTGAGGTGGTCACGGCCGCCGCTGGCGGCTGAACGTGACACAATCGTTCCATGGCAACCCTCGACGTTCTCCTCGACGCCCTCGATCGTCGACTCCTCGCCGCCTTGGAAGCAAAGGCAACGGGTGAGACCATCGCCTACCTCTGCGAAGCACGAGCGTGGCTCACGAATCCCGATCAGCCGCACGGGGGCAACGTCACGACGTCCTGACCGGGACGCCATCGCAGCGGCAACGGCGCGCCACTACGCTTCGACCATGACGTCGGATGCGAGTGGAGTCCCTCATGCGTGACCCTGAACACGCGTGGTCGCGGCGCCTCACGCGAGTTGCCCATGAGCCCAAGCGGGCAGCCAAATGGGCAAAGTGGTTCGTCGCCAAGCAGGCGACCACGCTCGGTCACGAGCTCTTCGTCGACGGTGATCGCGAGTTCGCCTCGACCGCTTTCGTCGTTGGCTCGGCCAGATCAGGCACCACTTGGGTGGCCGAAGTGCTGTCGGCGGCCTCGGACACCCGGTTCATCATGGAACCCTTCGACGAGCGCTGCTCGCAGTTCCGAGGAGGCATGCCAGATGCCACCTACTTGGCGCCCGACGCACAGAATGAACGGCTTGGATTCTTCGCCGACAAGGTGTTCTCGGGTCAGCTCCGTTCGAAGTGGACAGATCAGTACAACCACGCCCACCACCCGGTGCGACGAGTGGTGAAGGACGTCCGCACCGTTGCCCTCCTCGGTTGGCTCAACGCTCGGTATCCCGAGATGCCCGTGATCTACGTCCTGCGGCACCCATTCGCCACCGCTTGGTCAATGGCGAGCCTCGGGTGGGGAGCTCACGGTGACCTTCTCCGACCTCATGGTCGACTCGATCACCTCGAACCTCATGAACGGACCCTCGTCCTCCGCCAAGCGTTCCTGGCTGAAGTCACCCGGTGGTGCGTTGAACAATCGAGAGGACTGCGCCACCTGACACCCGCCACCAACGTCGTCTACTACGAGTCGATCGTTGAGCACCCTAGCGAGGCGTTCTCCTCAATGGCCACCTACCTCTCAGGGAGGAGTCGGGCTTGGTCGGGGTGGCAACCGGACCCCACAACCTTCGCAAAGCCATCGGCGACGAGCGTGCGACGAGCAGCGCCGAGCGATGCAACCCAGTGGGTCGAGTCGTGGCAGGGGGAACTCGCCCCCGACGCCGTCAGCGAGGCCTTGACGATCGTGGAAGAGTTCGGCCTGAGCGACCTCTACGACCTCGGTCCGACACCGAAGATTGCCGCAGGTGACCTATGGATGCGGAGCGCACCGTGACGGTCAACTCCGCAAGGGAAACCCCTCGCGCCCCGCAACCATCCGGGAAGCCGAAGATGCGTGGATGGATTCACTTCGGCGCCTTCTGTGTGACGCTCGGCATTTTCGGATTCCTCGAGTCAGCGACCACGACGACTTCGGAGGCCGTTGCGGTCTGCATCTACGTGGTTGGTCTCGCCATCATGTTCGGAACATCCGCACTACTCCACCTCGTCAACTGGGGGCCCGTCGGCCGTCAACGCATGCGCCGGGCGGACCACTCCACCATCTTCCTCGGTATCGCCGGGACCTACACGGCAATTGGCGTCGTTGCCCTTCAGGGCACGAACCTCGTGGCCCTCTTGACCATTGCCTGGGTCGGGGCGATCGTCGGGATTGTGGTTCGCCAGTTCTTCATCGATGCGCCCAAGTGGGCCAATGCCATTCCCTACGTGATCGTTGGGTGGTCGGCGATGCTCTTCGTTGGTCCCCTCATCGCCAGCCTCGGAGTTCTCGGCTTCCTCGGCATCTTGGCCGGTGGTATTGCGTACACCGTCGGTGCCATCTTCTACGGGGCGAAGCGGCCGAACCCCATCCCCGGCGTCTTTGGCCATCACGAGCTCTTCCACGCGCTAACCGTCGTTGGAGCTGGACTGCACATGGCCGTCGTCTGGGCGAGCCTCCACTGAGTGGAGCGAGCGGTACGCCACACCGAGCAACTGCACGAGGCTGTCTCGGCGAGGGCGTAGACTGGAAGCAGTAGCGGGCTGTAGCGCAGCTTGGTTAGCGCGCTTGACTGGGGGTCAAGAGGTCGTGGGTTCGAATCCCGCCAGCCCGACCATTGTGAATGGAGTGCACCGTCGGTGCGCTCAGCGGTACCGGCGTCGGTAGAGAAGCCAACTCACTCCCCCGGCGAGAATCGGAAGCCAGTAGGAACACAATCGGTAGGCCAACGTCGCGAGCAGTGCCGTTGACGCTGGAATACCAGCGAGCACCAAGAGTCCTCCGAGCGACGCCTCGACAACGCCCAGCCCTCCGGGTGTGAGCGGCACGAGTGCCAGCACCGCCGTCGCCGAGTACGCGAGCAGCACGAGCCATGGATTGGGGTTGGCTCCTGCGGCGTGGAGCGCGCACAGGAGGCTGGCGAAATCGAGGGCGACGCGACCGCCGATGAGGAGACTGCCCTTCCACCAACTCGAACCAAGATCGCTCCTGATGAGATCGCGCTCATGGAGGATTCGCTCCTCAATGCCTGCCGCTGCTGCGGCTCGGCTCGGAA
This sequence comes from uncultured Actinomycetes bacterium, assembly GCA_903870905.1. Lineage (GTDB taxonomy): Bacteria > Actinomycetota > Acidimicrobiia > Acidimicrobiales > RAAP-2 > CAIQEU01. The sequence continues at coordinate 27,456 of CAIQEU010000016.1, forward strand.
CGTGACGAGCAATCGCGGAGATTGCACGTGCGATGAGTCGGAGCATCCCATCGGTCGTGAGCGCGATCAGACCGAAGGCCGCGACCAAGACGAAACCACCGATTCCGAGGAGGGCGGTGTGGAAGAGACCGGGGCGGATGACCACTCCCCCGAGGAGTGCTGGAAGCGCGAAGACCGGTAGTGCGAGGAGCGCTCCAACGCCGACGATCGACGTTGTTGCCAAGCTCACGCCAGCCTTGGTTGGATCAATGCCCGCCTTCGACATCATTTGGAACTGCATGCCTGCCCCGGCTGCGTCTCCCCCGGGAAGCACGTTCGTGACCGCATTGCCCGCCAACGTAGAGGTTGCGACGGCGAACCACTCCTTCGTCTGCAGCACGAGGCGCAGGAGCGCTATTGAGCAGGTGAAGCTGAGGACCTCAGCGATCACCATGGCCGCCATCCATACCCCTACGAGGCGAGCGAGATGGGGCCACGCCTCGAGGGTGTGGATGAGATTGGGGAGCACGACGTAGAGCACCACGCCGCACACCACGACGGCAACACTGTTGCGGACCGCTCGCGACGAGATGCCGTTCCCCTCCTCTCGCCCCATTGGCACAATGTAGAAGGAGAACTGCCAGTGCTGCAGCCACCACTCGACCGCAGTCCTACGATGGCAACGAGGACCTGGCGAAGCGAGTGGTGATGGGGAGTTCGAAAGCAAAGCAACCGCGAGAGAAGCTCTTCACGTTCAACGGTCGTGAACAGGCCATTCGCTCGACGGAACCGCTCGCTCTCTTCACCGATGGCATTCTCGCGATCACCGCAACCATCTTGGTCATCCAACTCGAAGTACCGAAGAACGTGGGGATCACCGGACTCCGCCACGCACTGTGGGAGCAGTGGCCCACCTTCGTCGCGGTCGTGATCGGCTACCTCTGGTTGGCTGCTTCGTGGATCAACACCCGACGACTCCGTCGCATGCTCTGCGGAATGGACCATTGGGCCACCGTGCTCTACCTCTTCACCATCTTCTCGATCACCCTCATTCCCTTCGTCATGCTGGGTCTCGCCCGCACAATTAGCCACCCCGACTTCCCCGTGGGGGTGCAACTCCTCGCCTGTCTATCGCTCGCGAATGGGATTCTCGTCAACGCCCTCCTCGAGTACTGCAGGTGGAGAGGCCTCGGCACCGCCCACATGACGAAGGCGGCATGGCGTGCGGTGCGAGTTCCGAACTTCATCTTGACTGGATGCGACGTTCTCGCTGTCATCCTCGCCCCCATCATTCCGACGGTTGTCATCATCTACATCACCGCCGACTGGCTCTACGCACTCCTCCCGCTCTTCACCGACCATGAAGACCACCCGGCCAATGGCGCAGATCTGATTCCACAACCGGTCGACGACGACTGATCAGCAGTGGGCAGCGTCGACTGAGCGGCGGACAGCGTCGCGTACCATGGCGCATGCGCATCGTGTCTTGGAACGTCAACGGCATTCGAGCAGTTCAGCGAAAAGGGCTCTTCGACCCCTTCCTCGAGCGTCTCGCTCCCGACATCGTCTGCCTCCAAGAGACCAAGGCGGAGCAGCACCAGGCCGAAATCGACGTCAATGGCTTCGTCGAGCACTGGCATTCAGCTGAGAAGAAGGGGTACTCCGGAACTGCGCTCTTCACGCGTTCGGCTCCGTTGTCGGTGACAACGGGCCTTCCGAAGCGCCTCGTCACCAAGTACGACCTCTCGAGCGATGGCTTTGGGAACCCCAATACTGAAGGGCGGGTCATCACCGCTGAGTACGAGGACTTCTACCTCGTGACCGCCTACACCCCGAACGCGAAGAGCGACCTCGGTCGCCTCGCGCTGCGGCACGAACAGTGGGACCCTGCATTCAACGAGCACGTCGTTGCCCTGAAGAAGAAGAAGCCAGTGGCGATCTGTGGGGACCTCAACGTCGCTCACCAGCCTGATGATCTCGCCAACCCGAAAGCGAATCGGGGAAAGGCGGGCTACACCGACGAGGAGCGAAGTGGCTTCCAGGCGCTCCTCGACGCTGGGTTCGTGGACAGTTTTCGCCTCTTCACCCAAGGAAACGGTCACTACACGTGGTGGTCCAACTTCTCAGGCGCGCGCGAGCGCAACGTCGGGTGGCGGATCGACTACTTCGTCGTCTCAGAAGACTTGGTTCCACGGGTCCTCGCTGCGGAGATTCACGCTGACATCATGGGCAGTGACCACTGTCCAGTGAGCCTGACTATCGAAACGGCGCACGACCGCGCCTGAGCGCCACACCCGGCGTCCCTGAGCTTTCTGGCGCAGCGTCGTACACTGCGGCAATGGACACCCTCATCGACCTGTTCACTGAAGCCCAAGGTCACCTTGACGCTGCGATTGCGTTTCGGCGTGATCTCCATCAGAACCCTGAACTCGGCCTAGAACTCCCGCGCACCCAAGCGGCCATCGTGGCGGCACTTCAAGGTCACGACCTCGAGATCCACCTCGGACGTGCGCTCAGTTCCGTGATTGCGGTGTTAGCGACCGGGCGACCAGGACCGACCGTGCTCCTCCGTGCCGATATGGACGCACTCCCCATGGACGAAGACACCGACCTCCCCTTTAAGAGCGCCATTGCTGGAGCGATGCACGCATGCGGACACGACACCCACGTTGCGATGCTCGTTGAAGCGGCCAAGTTGCTCAGCCGTCGACGCGACGACCTCTCCGGAACGGTCATCTTCATGTTCCAACCTGGCGAGGAAGGGCACGGCGGTGCAGCGTTGATGCTCGACGAGGGCATCTTGGGACTCGGTGACGGGGTGGACTTCGCCTTTGCGATCCACGCAACACCCTCGGTACCGAACGGCATGATCGCCACGAAGGGTGGAACGATCATGGCGTCATCTGATCAGTTCACGATTGACGTTGTGGGTCGAGGCGGTCACGCATCGAGCCCCTACACCGCACTCGACCCCATTCCCGTGGCGTGCGAGATCGTGCTCGCCCTTCAGTCGATGGTGACGCGACGCATCAACGCCTTCGATCCAGCTGTCGTCACCGTCGCCCAGGTCACGGCGGGAACGACCAGCAACGTGATCCCGGAGCGAGCTCGCCTCCACGGCACAATCCGTGCCGTGTCTGACCTCACCCGCCAGTACGTTCGAGAACAGCTCGAACAAGTTGCCCATGGGGTCGCTACTGCGCACGGGGCGAGCGCTGACGTCGACGTCCACCTCGGCTACCCCGTCACCATCAACGATGCGACGGCGGCGACGTGGAGTCGGGAGTTGGCTGCAGGAGTCCTCGGAGAGCACGTCGCCATCGAGATGCCCACGCCGGTCATGGGCGCCGAAGACTTTAGCTACGTCCTCCAGAAGGTCCCCGGCGCCCTCGTCTTCCTCGGGATGTGCCCTGAGGGCATGGAGTTCTACAAGGCGCCACCGAACCACTCGAATCGGATGATCCTGAACGAGTCGGCCATGGCTGCTGGCATCGCCTTGTACGCCGGCGTGGCCTTAGCCAAGTCGACCAACTGAGGACACCGCCATGACGACGCGAGGTGGCAGTCGTCCGAACATCGTGCTCATCAACTGCGACGATCTCGGCTACGGTGATCTCGGGTGCTACGGCTCGACCAAGAACGCCACCCCGGTCCTCGATGCACTGGCGGCATCGGGGATGCGGTTCACCACGTTCTACATGGCCTCACCGGTGTGCTCCCCGTCGCGAGCCGCCCTCCTCACCGGTTGCTATCCCCCGCGCATTGGATTCGGGAGCTTCGATGGGCTCCCGGTTCTCTTCCCCGGGCAAGGGCTCGGCCTCCCCGATACTGAAGAGACCATCGCGACTGTGCTCTCTCGTGTCGGGTACCGCACCCAGATGGTTGGGAAGTGGCACTGCGGCGACCAACCAGACTTCCTCCCAACCCGGCACGGGTTCGACCACTACTTCGGTCTCCCCTACTCCAACGACATGGGTCGCCAAGTGAACCCACCGTCCATCCTCGACTGGCTACCTCCGCTCCCTCTCCTCTCAGACGAAGTCGTCGTCGAGCAGCAACCCAATCAAGCGTCGCTCACCGAGCGCTACGTCGAGGAGTGCCTCCGCTTCCTGCGAGCAGACGATGAGCGCCCCTTCTTCTTGTACCTCGCGCACCTCTACGTCCACCTTCCGATCTACGTCACCGTTGAAGCGTTGGCGGCTTCGAGGAACGGGCCTTACGGCGCAGCGGTTGGGGCCATTGACTGGGCGACCGGTGTCCTCCTCGATGCACTCGACGAACTCGGACTGCGCGAGAACACCATCGTGATCTTCACGAGCGACAACGGTTCGCTCGGCGACGCTGCACCGCCCTGGGGGTCGACCACCTCGGTCGGCGGATCGAATCTCCCCCTCCGTGGCGCCAAGGGTTCGACGTGGGAAGGAGGCCTACGCGTGCCCGCAATCGTCTCGTGGCCAGGAACGGTTCCACGTGGCGTCGTCAACGACGACCTGCACAGGTCCCTCGACCTCTTCCCCACCTTGGCCACACTCGCTGGAGCGACGTGCACCGACGAATTCGCGATCGACGGCGTCGACGTCAGTGCGTGTTGGACCAATGGAGCTCCAACACCGGTGTCCACCTTCGCCTACTACCGGCAGAACTCCTTGGAGGCAGTGCGAGATGCGCAGTTCAAACTGCACGTTGCCAAGGGCAACGAGAGGTTCGACGCCCTCTACGACCTCTCCGTCGATCCTGGTGAGACTGTCGACATCGCCCTCGACCACCCCGCAGCCGTCGCGTCGCTCGCCGCCGTTGCCGATGAAGTCCGCCGCCGTCTCGGCGATGAGCGGCTCGACATTGTCGGAAGTGAGTGTCGCCCAATCGGCCGCGTGCTCAATCCGAAGCCGCTGACGGCCTACGACCCGGATCACCCCTACGTGGTCGCTGAGTACGACCTGCCCGACAAGGGCTGAGTCCCTCGCCGACCGTGGTCGTCGTGCTACAACCGAGCAATGGACGCCGTCACTTTCTCCTCACCGCAACCTGGCATCGCCCTCATCACCCTCAATCGACCAGCGTCGCTCAACGCTATCGACGGCGCTCTGCTCGATGGTCTCGACGCAGCGCTCGATGCCGTGAGCAGCGACAGCACCTATCGAGTTGCCGTACTCACCGGAGCTGGGCGGGGATTCTCCGCCGGTGCTGACCGCAGCGGACGCGGGGCACCGTGGACGCCAAAGGCATCGAGCCAGTGGAAGCAGATGTACGACGCTCAGGTCCGCCTGACTGATCAGATGACCCGGCTCTACGAACTCCCCATTCCAACCATTGCCGCAGTCCACGGGGCTGCGGTTGGAGGAGGACTCGCCTTCGCCCTCCACTGCGACCTCCGCATCGCCGCCGCTGATGCCAGGTTTGGCTGCGCCTTCATCACCGCAGGTTTCTCGTCAATGGACATGGGGACGAGCTACCTCCTCCCGAAGATCGTTGGAGCGGGGCACGCTCGAGATCTCATGCTGTCCGGTCGCCATGTGCTCGCCGATGAGGCCTATCGCATGGGTCTCGTCACCAGCGTGGTGCCGAGCGACGAACTGCTCGACCGGGCGATCGAGCGGGCGCAATTGCTGGCAGCCAACAACGCCTACGGGCTCTGGCAGACCAAGATTGGCCTCAATGCTGCACTCGATGCGCCGAGTCTCCGCCACGCCAAGGAACTCGAGAACCGTACCCAGATCATCGCTGGGTTCACGGGGAATCCCGAAGAGGCTGGTGTCGCCTTCCTCGAACGACGCCAACCCGTGTGGAAGCCCCTTTGACGACCCACCCTCAGCGGCGGTCGCCCCTCAGCCACCGAGGCCTCAGTCGATCCGACGCAGGAGGTTCTTGAATCGAGCGGCGTTGGCGACGTACTCCTTGGCCGAGTACTCAATGACGAGCGCGGAGGATCCGCCCTCCTTGATCGAAATCGGCACGCCGATGGCCAGTGCACCAGCTGGGACGACCTTGTTGTTGCCCACGACCGCGTTGGCACCCACCGTTGCTCCGGTGCCAATCACCGCGTGGTGCAGCACGATGGATCCAGACCCCACGAGGCAGGCATCGTTCAAGATGCAACCCTCCAAGTGGGCGAGGTGCCCCACGACGCATCCCGAACCAACCATCGTCGGGAACGTTGGTCCAGCATGGATCACCGTGCCGTCTTGGATGGAGGTTCGCTCACCAATGGAGATCCGTCCGTAGTCTCCCCGCAGCACCGCTTGGGGCCAGATCGAGGAGTGCGCTCCAATGTGGACGTCGCCGATCACCGTGGCCTCGGGATGGACGTAGGCATCGGGATGAATGACGGGGACGAGGTCCCCAAGGGCGTAGATGGCCATTGCGCAAACCTAGTCCTGACCGCTCGAAACGACGACGATCAATGGTGCGCTAGCCACTCGACCCCTTGGTAGATGCGGTAGCCGAGGTAGATGACGGTGGCACCGAGCATGAACCACATTGAGGGCTTGATGGGCCTCCGTTGCGGAGCGATCAGGATCGAGCCGCATTTCGGGCAACAACCATCATCGCCAATCGTCGCCGCATCGACCTCACCAATGCAGGTATCGCACCACACCAAGGTTCAACGTCCTCCACCGAGCCGGACGCGGATCTTCATCGGTGTTGCTCCCAGGTCGAAGTGCTCTCGCAAGGAGCGCTCAACGTAGCGGAGGTAGGTGGCAGGCAGTTCACCACTGGCGAACAAGGTGAACGTCGGCGGGTCGATGGCGCCTTGAACGGCGTAGCGAATCCGTGCCCCCGGAGCCGGGTGCTTCTGTTGGAGATCCCGGATCGCTCGGTTGAGAGCGCCGGTCGGAACTCGGTGGTGGTAGGAGTCGACCGCTGCCATCAACGCCGGGAGGATCTTGTGGACGCCCATGCCCGACTGAGCGGAAATTTTGATGACCGGTGAGGTCCCGAGGAAGGCGAGGCGGTCACCAACGCTCGCCATAATGTCCTCGCGCTGCTCCGTCGGGACGAGCTCCCACTTGTTGAGGATCACGACCGCTGCACACCCTGAGATCGCCATTCGCTCAGCGAGGCGCTGATCTTGGTGCGTCGCACCCTCGGTGGCGTCAATCACGAGCAAGGCGAGATCGGCTCGCTCAAGCGCTTCGAGCGCTCGAAGGACGGAGTGCTGCTCGCTCCCCTGATCGGTTCGTGACCGACGCCGCATCCCAGCGGTATCAATGAAGCACAGTGGCCCATCATCAGTCTCGACAACCGTGTCGATGGCATCGCGTGTCGTTCCTGGCATGTCGAACACGACTGAGCGCTCCTCACCGATGAGGCGGTTGAAGAGCGTGGACTTACCGACGTTCGGGCGTCCGATGATCGCAATCTTCGGAATGGCGTCGTCGGCGGACTCGTCCACCTCAGGTAACGCCACGTCTCGAATCTGCTGGACGACTTCGTCGAGGAGATCTCCAGTGCCGCGGCCGTGCTGGGCCGACACGAGCATCGCCTCGCCGAGTCCAAGCTGCAAGAACTCCCACGCCAACTGCTCATGGCGCTGGTCATCGACCTTGTTCGCCACCAAGATGACGGGCCGTTTGGTGCGCTGCACGAGCCGTGCCGCTTCGAGGTCTTCAGCGGTCACACCCGTCTGGACGTCCACGACGAACAAGACCAGGTCGGCCTCATCGAGCGCCTTAACGGATTGCTTCGATACTTGTTGATCGAGGGCGGAGCCGCCGGCCAACCAACCACCGGTGTCGACGATGTGGAACGGAAGACCGTTCCACTCGGCATCGAGCACCTTGCGATCACGGGTGACACCGGGCTCTTCTTCCACCACGGCGACGCGCCGGCCGACGATCCGATTGATGAGCGATGACTTGCCCACGTTGGGGCGGCCGACCACCACCACCATGGGCTTTGCTCGAGGGGTAGTGCTGGCCATTAGGCCACCTTTCGTTGACGAGATGGTCGCCCACCGAGAGCGTGTCGGAGCGCTGTCCCGGTGGTCTCAATGACCTCGACGACTCTGCCGAGGTCGGCAACCGTGCCGCCGTCGAGGAACCGGCCCTGGGTCAGACAGACGTCTGGGAGAAGGATTCGGTGATCCTCGGGAATCGATGCAATGGCCCGCCGAAGATCCTCGGTAACCATGAGCCCAGCGACGCCGATGTTGCCCCCGAAGAAGCGGTTCTCCACCTCGACGACGTACGTCGCCGGCCGGCCGAACTGCTCGAGGAGCGGTGGGAGTACCCGTGCGCCGTAGCTCCCGGTGAGGATGGAGATCGGACCATCGAGAGTCGGGGACGTGGCTCCGAGTGGATCAATCGTTCGTGGGGCACGGTAGCCCTCGGCTGGAGCGCCGTCGACACTCTGGAAGAAGCCGGAGCGGATACCGGTTGCTGTGGTCATTGCACTCAGCAGTTCACGCTCGAAGGTTCGGATCATGCCCACGCCGTTCTCGTGCTGCGGGACACCGTCGTAGGAGCGAAGACTCGGCAGCGGAGCTCCAGCCATCAAGTAGTACTCATCGGAGGCGAAGACGACTTTTCGACCGAGGAGTTTTGCGCAGCGGCGCTGGTGCGCCGTGACGAGTTTGATGACCGCAGCCGCCTCTGCAGCAGTGTGGTCTCGCATCTCGGCCTCGCCCGAATGGTCCGAGATGCCGAGCGGAACAACGCCGATGCTCTCGAGCTCTGGATACTCGTCGAGGAGGGTCAGCAGGGTGTCTTCGAGCACCTCTCCGTCGTTGACACCCGGGCAAACGACCACTTGGCCATGGACCGCAATGCCACCGGCCAGCAGCACCTTCAGCCATCGCAGGCTCGTTGCCCCCCGAGGATTGCGGAGGAGACCAGCACGCACAGCTGGATCCGTTGCGTGAATCGACACGTACAGCGGCGAGAGGCGCTCGGTGAGGACGCGTTCGGCATCAAGCTCCGTGAAGCGCGTCAAAGTCGTGAAGTTCCCGTAGAGGAACGAGAGGCGGTAGTCGTCGTCTTTCAGGTACAGCGACTTCCGCAGCCCCTTGGGGAGCTGGTAGATGAAGCAGAATGAGCAGTGGTTGTCACAGGTGCGAATTCGATCGAACACCGCAGACGACACCTCGAGGCCTACCGGCTCGCCGACGTCCTTTCGGAGCACTATCCGGCGATCGAGCGCTTCTCCGGGTCGACGAACGACCAAGATGGGATCGGCGCCATCGGTGAGCTGGTGGTACTCAATCACGTCTTGGGGCACGACATCGTCGATGGACTTCAGTTCGTCGCCGACGCAGATGCCTGAACGCTCTGCAGGTGATCCTGCTGCGACCGCAGTGACAACGGGAGCAGTCATACCCCAAGCCTACCCTGCGAACTCAGCCGTCCTCCGGCGTTGACGGCGGTGGCGGCAACCCTAGGATGAAGCAATGGGTGTCGACCGCGTGATTCTCGCCGAACCTCGAGGGTTCTGCGCTGGTGTGGAGAAGGCGATCAAGGCATTGGCTTGGATGGTCCGGATCTTCGAGCCGCCGGTCTACTGCTACCACGAGATCGTCCACAATCGTTTCGTCGTGGATCAGTTCAAGGCGCAGGGCGTCCGCTTCGTCGACGACGTTGCCGAGGTTCCCCCTGGCGCACCGCTCATGCTGTCCGCACACGGATCAGCACCTGAAGTCGTCGCGATGGCCCGAGCTCGAGGAACCGTCATCGATGCCGTCTGCCCGCTGGTTACGAAAGTGCACCACGAGATGAAGGTGCGTTCAGAGAAGGGCTACACGGTCCTCTACGTCGGCCATGCTGGCCACGAAGAAGCCGTCGGAACCATGGCTGTCGCTCCACAGGCTGTGCACCTCATTGAGCGCACCAGCGACATCGACGCCCTCGCAGAGCTCGCAAGATCGAATGAGCCCGTGGCGCTCCTCGCCCAAACGACGCTCAGCCACGACGAGTGGCGGCACCTCATGGAGCACGCGAAGGATCAATTTCCCGATCTGTGGATGCCGAACCGCAGCGATCTGTGCTTCGCGACGACGAATCGCCAGGCTGCGCTCAAGTCGATTGCCTCATCTGCAGATGCCGTGATCGTGATTGGGTCGGCCAACTCGTCGAATACCGTGGCGCTCGCCGATGTCGCTACACGTTCAGGATGTAGTCAGGTGTTCCGAGTGAACGATGCTTCTGAGCTCCCGAGCGACTTGCAGGGAACCGTGGCGGTCACTGCCGGCGCCTCCGCCCCCGAATCACTCGTCGCCGCGGTGATCGACCGGCTCAAGCCTGAACACGGCGTGACCGTCGCCTCTGTAACGACCGAAGACGAGTACTTCCCACCACCACCTGAACTTCGTGAGTTGCTCCGAGGGCTCGGTCTCGCCGTCAGCCTCCTCCACGGCGGCCATGGAGCAAGCGACCGTGATCCCATTGACGGTGACCGGAACCGCTCTGCGGCGACGGTCTTGCAATCGCTCGCCACCGCCGTGGCCTAGGTTCCCCGCTCCACCTCGTCGCCGTGCGAGAATGGAGACTATGGCCTCAGTCGTTCCCTCAACCTTCACCGCGATGGAGCACTCCACACAAGAGCAGTGGAGCACCATCGCCACCGAGACGATCTCCAACCAACCACGGGTTGCCGAAACCATTTTGGCAATGCTCGCCGGTCTCGCAACCATCACTGATGGCTTCGCTGTCGACCAACTGTTGCACGCCCTGCAAACCGCCACTCGTGCTGAAGAAGCTGGTGCGGACGAAGAGGTGATCGTGGCGTCACTCTGCCACGACCTCGGGAAGGCGATTTCAGTGGCAAACCACCCGAGGATCGCTGCGGAGATCCTTCGACCCTACGTGCGACCCGAGGTCTACCAGATGATCCTGGTGCACCAGGATTTTCAGGGGAAGCACTACTACGCGTTCTTGGGGATGGATCCGAATCTCCGTGAGCAGCACGAAGGTGCGGAGTACTACGACCTCGCGCAGCGGTTCGCTGATGACTGGGATCAGACCAGCTTTGACCCGAACTACCCCACTCAGCCGCTTGAGCACTTCGCCCCCATGGTGCGCCGAGTGTTCGCTCAGGCCCGATCGATCTAAAGGAACCAATGGCCAAGAAGCAGGACCTTGAGAAGCGGCGCATGGACCTCATGCTGCGACATGTCGTGGAACTGGCACGCGAGGACTTCGCCAAGCGGTACCCCGGCGTCGACCTCGGACGCACGGTTGCCCTCATTGCTGCCTACGAAGAGGAAGAGAACATCGGCGACGTCTTGACGGCAATGCCGACCGAAGCCTGCGGCCTCCCCCTCACGACCTTGGTCGTCGTCGACGGTGGCGATGATCGAACAGCGGACATTGTCCGCGAGATGGGGGTCTACGCCCTCGTCTTCCCCGTCAACCTCGGTCACGGTGTGGCCCTGCGCGCCGGCTACAACCTGTGCATTGAGAGCGGTGTTGAGTACATCATTACCCTCGATGCTGACGGTCAGAACGACCCGGTTGAAATTCCCACCATGCTGCAGCCACTCGTCGATGACGAGAGTGACTTCGTCGTCGGTTCACGTCGGCTCGGCGTTGATCACACGTCGGACTTCGTTCGAAAAGCAGGCGTGGTGTTCTTCTCCACCCTCGTCAACGTCCTCACTCGATCCAAGCTCACCGATACCTCGAACGGCTATCGGGCGCTTCGGACGTCCATGCTCGCCGACGTGGTCCCTCGCTGCGTTCAGGTGCAGTACCAAACGTCCGAGCTCATCATCACCGCGATTCGGCGAGGCTGGAGGATCTCGGAGAAGCCGACGATCTGGCACCCGAGAGCCCATGGCACGACGAAGAAGGGTGCCACTGCGCTGTACGGCTTCCGCTACTTGAATGTGGTCGTGCGCACCTGGCTCCGCGAGCGGTAGTCCTCTGGAGGAGTGCCCTCAGCGGTGAAGAGCTACAACGCCTTTGAGGCGTCGTATGCGGCTTGCAATGCTGATCGGAGCTCTTCGGTCGAGGTGGCAATGGCCTTGCGGGAGATCCTCCCGGTCGGACCGAGCGGCGCAGGGGCGAGCAGTGGGCCGGCGTAGACCGTCACTCGAACGGGACGGGGCAATTTCGCACCCTTCGGCATCGCCCGATCGCTGTTGGCGATACCGACCGGCATGATGGGCACGCCAGTCCTCGAGGCCAAGAACGCTGCGCCTTCGAGGAGTTCAGCCACTGCTGGTCCTTCCTGACGGGTGCCTTCGGGGAACAAGATGAGCACCTCACCTCTCGCCAAGATGTCCTCGGCGCGCTTCAGTGAGGTCCGGTCGGCTGATTGGCGGTGCACTGGGAAACCACCCATCGCAATGAGGAACCGCCCGAGGAGTGAAATCTTCCAGAGGCTGTCCTTGGCCATGAAGAACATCTTCCGTTTGGTGAGGAGCACCGGGAAAGCGAAGTCCACATTGGAGCGGTGCACTGGGGCAATCAAGAGTCCGCCGGTTGCTGGAACCTCGGCAGCGTTGATGACCCGAGGTCGAAAGAGCGTCCGAGCAACACCCATGATGATGCTCCTGCCGAACCGATAGCCGAGCGTCCTGCGGGAGTCAACGACGAAGTTCTCGTGACGGCCCTCGGCCGGTCGATCGCTCACGGCAGCCACGACAAGATCTCGCTGGTCACATCCTCAATGGTACGTCCCGTGGTATCGAGGATCACTGATCCGTCGGCAACCGTCAGCGGCGACGCTGCTCGGGTCGAGTCCACCGTGTCCCGACGGGTGACCCCATCGACGCCCTCCTCAGCACGACGACGAGCTCGTTCCTCTACTGAGGCAGTCAAGTAGACCTTCACTGTGGCATCAGGGAAGACGACCGAAGCGATGTCTCGCCCTTCAACAACCCCAGATCCACCCCGATCTGCCACCCACTTGCGTTGGTGGGCGACCAGAACGGCTCGAACCTCAGCGGTCGCCGCGACCTTCGAGACCGCCACGTTCACTCGATCACTTCGCAGGTGGTCGATGACGTCGATGTCGCCAACCATTGCGCTCGTGGAGGACACTTCACCGAGGGATCTGGCCAGAACGACGAGGCTCTCCACGTCCTCGAGCGAGCAAGCACCTTCGATCGCTGCTGCAGCCACTGCTCGGTACATCGCTCCGGTATCGAGACGTTCAATACCGAGCGCGTCAGCGAGTGCCTTGCTCACGGTGGACTTGCCAGCCCCGGCTGGCCCGTCGATCGCAATGACGATGTTGCGCATCAGCCCATCTCCCCTTCGAGGTGAACGCCGATGCCTGCGAGGTCCTCAAGGAAGGTCGGGTAACTCGTCGCAATGCATGAGGCTCCCGTCACCGTCACCGTCGAACCCCTCGCAGCGCTCAACCCACCTATGGCCCCTGCCATGGCTAACCGGTGATCACCGAGGGGGTCGATCACCGCGTGGACGACCTGAGCAACTCCCCCATGGACGATGAGATCATCACCGACAATTTCGGCCCGTCCTCCAAGCGCAGCGACCAACGCTGCGGTGGCGAGGAGTCGGTCCGACTCCTTCAACCGCAGTTCACCAACATCAACGAACCGGGTTGTGCCTTCTGCTCGCAACGCGGCGACCGCCAAGATCGGGACTTCGTCGAGAGAAGGAATCTCTGTTCCGGTGATCGTCGTTCCCCGGAGAACTGATGCGGTGACTCTCACGTCGAGCATTCCATTCTGGGGTGATCGTTCGATACCCGCTCCCATGCGTTCGAGGACGTCGAGGAACGAGGTTCGCTCTCGGCCTGGGTAGAGATTTCGAACGTGCACCGATCCCGTCGATGCGAGGAGGGCTGCGACAACCGCAAACGCCGCTTGACTCGGGTCACTCGCTACTTCCCAGTGTCGAGGCTCAAGTGGACCTGGGATGACGGTGACCGTCCGACCAGATGCGGCTTCAACCACCGTGAGGTCCGCTCCTGCGAACAGCAGCATCTCTTCTGTGTGGGTTCGCGTCAACACCGATTCGTGCACGGTGGTCGGACCGACCGCACCGAGTCCTGCGAGCAGGATCGCCGACTTCACCTGCGCACTCGGCTCAGGAATGTCGTAGGTGATGCCACGCAGTGGAGCTCCCACGAGGGCAATCGGCGGCAGGATGCGCGCACCGTGGCCGCTCAGGCGAGCGCCCATCAACGCCAGTGGCCGCTGCACTCGGTCCATTGGACGCTTCGACAGGGATGCATCACCGACGAGCGTGTGCTCGCCCGCCACTCCGGCGACCAACCCGGCCACGAGGCGCATGGTAGTTCCAGAATTGCCGCAGTCGAGGGGCTGGGGAGAGGCGCGGAGGACTCCAGTGGAGGTCACCGTCACGAGGTCACCGTCTCGGCCAACCGTTGCACCAAGTGCTGCCACGATGCGACCAGTGTGCTGCACGTCCTCGCCGTGACTCAGTCCGGAGATGGTGCTCCGTCCCGGAGCGAGCGCTGCGAGCATGAGCGCTCGATGCGAGATCGACTTGTCGCCGGGAGGCGTCACGACGCCTGAGAGTTCTGGATGTGGGGTCACGGTGAAGGTTGGTGGAATGGTCATCACAACACCTCAATCGAGCATCGGTACTCGCGGGCGACAACTGCAGTTGCGAGATCATGCGCTCTCGCTGCATCAACGGTGAGCTGCAAGACGCCGAGTCCACCCTCGACGGAGTGGGCAATTTGGAGGTCGACGACGTTGACGCCGAGATCGGAGGCGATCCGCGTGACCTCAGCGAGAACGCCAGGCCGGTCAGGCACCGGAATACGACACGTCGCCAACGCAGTCGGCTGCACCGTCTTGGCTGGCAGGGCACGTCGCGCCGCCGATGAGCCAGCGAGAAAGCCTTGCAGATCGTCCAGGCGATCCTCAGCGATCATCGATCGCAGCTCTTGGAGGTCGGCGATTACCTCTGCCAACGTGGCGTCAATGGCGCTGGCATTCGCCTGACAGATGCGGGGCCAGATCGCCGGATCTCCGGCGGCGACCCGGGTCATATCTCGGAATCCACCGGCTGCCAACTGGAGCAACGCTCCATCACTCGCAGCACCAATGGTGGCTCGGTGCATGAGCGTCGCTGCCACGAGGTGCGGCACATGACTCACCATGGCAACGAGTCGGTCGTGATCGGCGGCATCGAGGGCGAGTGCGAGGGCGCCCATTCGGGTCACCATTGCAACGAGTTGGGCGTACCGTGCAGGATCAGTCGTGGCGGTTGGCGTCAGTACCCACGTTGCGCCTACGAACATGTCCGCCCGAGCTCCGTCGAGGCCCAACTGCTCTGAGCCAGCCATGGGGTGGCCACCGATGAATCGGGGATCGTCAATGCTGTCGACGATGGGCCGCTTCACCCCACAGACATCGGTCACGATGACCGAGGGATTGCGCCCACCACGAGCCAGTATCTCCAAGACGGCGGGACCGACACTTCCGGCAGGGACGCAGACCACCACGATCTCCGCGGCGAGATCGTCACCAATTGCGGCAATCACCCCGCGGTCGAGGGCGAGCCGCAACCGATCCTCGTCTCGATCGATACCGAAGACGGTGAATCCTTGCTCCCCGAGCGCGAGGGCCACCGAGCCACCGATGAGGCCCAAGCCGACGACGACGGCCCGCCGGGAGGTCACGTCGGTTGTCATCGGGTCAGATCGTCACGCAGATTGGCCGCACCGTGGAGGTAGACGTGGTGCAGTTCCTCGGGACGCTTTCGAGACCGGAGCGTCATCATGATCCGAAGCGCACGGGGCGTCGCTCCGACGATGTCGAGTTCTTGAGCGCAGATGAGGGGCACGTTGGCGAAACCGAGGTCACGAGCGGCGGTCGCAGGAAAGACCGAGATCAAGTCCTTAGTTGCGGTGAAGAGTACCGAGATGACGTCGCCCTCGCGCACCGCGTTGCGGACCAACATTTCCTGGAGGAGCTCATTGACGCGACCAGCAACGCTCGCACGTGTGTCGTCATCGGCGGTTGTCGCTCCTCGGAGTGCACGGACGTGGTAGCGCAGCGTCATGATCGAATCGTAGTTCCCCTCATGGACCCCTTCCTCGTGGGCTGCCGTCCCTTCACGGCAACTTCACCGAGCGCGAGGACCTCATCGAGCGTGAGGTGGCGCCACTCCCCCGGCTTCAGGCGCTGATCGGCCAAGTTGCCAATGCGCATCCGCACCAAGCGAAGGACCGGATGACCCACCGCCTCGCACATCCGGCGCACCTGACGATTTCTCCCCTCGTGGATGACGATCTTGAGGAGACCTGCATCGAGTTCCGCAACTCTGGCCGGGGCGGTCATCCCATCCTCAAGTTCCACCCCTTCGCGGAGCGAACGAAGCGCCGCAGGGCTGAGCGCTCCACCACCAACTTCAACTAAGTACTCCTTCTCCACACCATGACTTGGGTGCGTCAGCATCTGAGCGAACGCGCCGTCATTGGTCAGGAGCAACAGGCCTTCGGTGTCGTAGTCGAGGCGGCCCACCGAGAACACGCGGGGCTCACGAGGAACAAGGTCCACCACTGTTGGCCGACCTTCGGGATCGGCTGCAGTGGAGACGACTTTGGCGGGTTTGTTGAGCAGGTAGTGGACGAGGCCCGGCATCGTCGGGATCGGCACCCCATCCACGAAGATCTGCGCAACATCGGGGTCGACTCTGCGGCCGAGAATGGCGACCTCGCCATCTACGGTCACGCGTCCATCGAAGATCAGGTCTTCGCACACTCGTCGTGAGCCGAAGCCCGTTCGGGCGAGCACCTTCTGGAGGCGTTCGCCTTCGGCGTCATTAACCACCCGACAGGTCCTCAACACCGCGCATGGCGTCTTCGAACGCCGCTACGGCCTCTACGCCCGGGAGGAACTCTTCGACCGGGGGCAGTTGATTGAGCGAGAAGAGTCCGAGGCGTTCCAAGAACATCTCCGTCGTCCCGTAGAGAATGGGCTGACCAGGGCCCTCAGCCCGACCAACGACCTCGATGTAGCCACGGCTCTCTAAGAGTTTGACGACGCCATCGGCGTTGACGCCACGGAGATTGGCGATCTGGGCCCGAGAAACCGGCTGTCGGTAGGCAACAATCGCGAGGGTTTCGAGGGCGGCGGTCGACAGGCGTGCGGACACGCCTCGGTTGGCGAAGCGCTGGACGATCTCTGCCAAGTCGGCTGAGGTCTGGAATCGGTAGCCACCGGCCACAAATCCGAGCTCAAAGCCCCGTTCCTCAGCCCGACAGCGCTCTTGCAGCGCGGCGGCCATCGCCTCTACCTCGGCGACGGGAACTTCGAGCAATTCGGCGATGAGCATCGGACTCACCGGCTCCACTGCGACGAGCACAAGGGCTTCAAACGCCCGACTGAGATCATCCTTCATAGCTATCGATCACTCCTTCTGCGGTCATGAGGAGGTCACCGTCGCTGTCGGCACCTATCCATTCAATTTCGAGGTCCCCAAAGGAAATCCCCTGTCCGAGCGAAACCCGTCCGAGCTTGCAGAGCTCGAGGACTGCGAGGAAGTGCACGATGATTTCAAGCCGAGTAGTGAGTCCCTCCACCATGGATCGGAAGGTCGTTCGGCCCTGCGTTGGAAGCGATTGTGCGAGCTCCATCACCATCGCCGCCACCGTGACGGTATCGACGTGCACGTGACTGAGGTCTACCCGGGCGATGTCTGGTTCAACGAGGGTGCGTTTGAAGGCATCTGCGAGCTGCTCGGGTGTGACTCCAGCGAGGAGATCGGGCGCTTCGACCGTGAAGTCATCCTCGAGGCCTGCCTCACGAGGGACGGATCGACTGGCGAGTTCGGCCAAGAGAACGAATGCGTCGGCCGCTCCGGCATAGGCACGACATTCGAGCAAGCGAGCGAGCAGGAGGTCTCTCGACTCAAGGCCAATGAGCTCCTCATCGTCGTCGACCTCATCGGGTCCAGGGAGGAGTTTGGTCGACTTCATCTCGATCAAAATCGCTGCCACGAGCAAGAACTCAGAGATTTGATCGAGACTCAAGAGTTCGCGATGGTCGGTCAGCGTGGCAACGAATGACCCAACGATCGGCGACAGGGGTACGTCCAAGATGTCACGCTCATGTCCCTGAATTTGCTGGAGGAGTCGAGCAATCGTGCCCTGGTACCCCTCAACTTCAACCATGAACGTCACGCCACAAACCTAGTGACTACCAGCAGGCCTCGTCGTCGACACCTCCAAAGTGCATCGAGTGGGTCGGTAACATGGGGCATGGCCCGCGTCCTCTCAGGCATTCAACCTTCCGGAGATCTCCACCTCGGCAACTACCTCGGCGCACTGCGCCAGTGGGTGCAGAACCAAGACCGAGACGATGCCTACTACTGCATCGTCGATCTCCATGCCCTGACCCAAGCCATCGATCCCGACGAGTTACGTCGCCGAACGCTCGAAACTGCCGCTGGCTTCATCGCCGCTGGGCTCGATCCCGAGAAGGTCACGATGTTCGTCCAGAGCCACGTCGTCGCCCACACCCGCTTGGCGTGGTTGCTCGAGTGCACCGCATCAATGGGCGAGCTCAACCGGATGACCCAGTTCAAAGACAAGGGGCGTGGGAACGATGCCGTGAAGGTAGGCCTCTTCACCTATCCCGTGCTCATGGCGGCCGACATTTTGGCCTATGACGCAGATCTCGTTCCCGTTGGCGAAGACCAACGGCAACATATTGAGCTCACTCGGGATCTCGCCAACCGGTTCAACTTTCAATATGGCGACGTCCTCGTGGTCCCCGAGGCCACCATTCCTGCGGTTGGGGCCCGGGTCATGGACCTCCAACAACCCGATCGGAAGATGAGCAAATCCATCCCATCTCCACTTGGACGGATCGACCTCTTCGAGAGCGCCGAGGACACCATGAAGAAGGTGAAGAAGGCGGTCACCGATACCGGAGACGACGTCACCTACGACCCTGATGGACGACCTGGGGTATCGAACTTGCTCGACCTCCTCGCCGCTGCCACAGGAGGCTCCCCAGCCACCTTGGCCACGAACTACACCCGGTTTGGTGACCTGAAGGCCGACGTTGGCACCGCACTCGTCGAGATGCTGGCCCCACTCCGAGCTCGGTACACCGAGCTCATGAGCGACCCTTCTGAGCTCACGGCAGTCCTGCGCAAGGGGGCTGAGAAGGCCTCGATCGTTGCTGACGCAACCTACGACCGAGCCGCTGCAGCGATGGGTCTCCTGGCGCCCTAAGCCCCCGTGCCGTAGAACGCAGCGAACCACCATCGAAAGAGGTGGAGTTCTGGCCAAGCCAGAAGGTTTCGGCCGAGGAGCACCACGACAATCACCAGCGGAAACGCGATCTGTCGGATCTGGAAGTACCTCGGCATCGCCCGGTCGGGAAGGATGCGTTCGATGACCGCGGAACCATCGAGGGGCGGGATCGGCAGCAAATTGAAGAGTGCGAGGAGCAGGTTGAGGAATCCCGCTTCAAAGAGGACGAGCATCCAGGTCGGCTGCGTCTCGAAACTCGCAATTGAAGGAACGAGGGCGTGCACGCCAGCGAGGATGGATGCACCGTAGAGGAGGCCGAGAATCACGAGGTTGGTTGCGGGACCTGCGAGCGCAACGTAGACCGAGGCATTGCGGGTATTGCGAAGGTTCGAGACGTTCACCGGCACCGGTTTCGCTGCCCCAAAGGGCACACCGAAGGTCAGGGCGCACACGATCGGCAAGATCACGGTGGCGCCGAGAGAAATGTGGGGCAACGGATTCGCGGTCAATCGCCCGGCGCGCTTGGCGGTCGTGTCGCCGAAAGCGAGGGCCACCACGCCGTGACTCACTTCATGGGCGATCGCTGAAGGGATGAGGGCGCCGAACCACACTGTCGTACTGAGTGTCATCCAGCCAAGATCGTGCGCAATGGTCAGACCGCCGAAGAACACGACGTACCACACCCAAAACGGTGCCCGGTTGGCGCGCACCGAGAGCGCTCGACCCAAGGTCGTCCAATCTGTGGGTGCGGTCATGGGGCCACTCTAGGACCGAGAGGTGCGAGGGCGACCTCGAGGGTGAGCTCGCTCGAGGGTTGCCCGGAGGTGCTCGGGATCGACCTTCGTGTAGCGCTGGGTGGTCGCGATCGAACGATGGCCGAGCACCTCTTGCACCACCCGGATATCTGCCCCGTTGGCCAACAGGTGCGTCGCACAGGAGTGGCGCAGGACGTGCGGACTGACGACGTCGCTCAGCCCTACCACTGCAGCTCGGCGCTGGAGGAGCGCGAAGGTTGCTTGGCGGGTGAGTCGACCGCCACGTGCGGTCAGGAAGAGCGCCGACTCATCTCCACGGCGCTGCCAACGTGCCGGAGCCAAGGCCCCTCGACCCTCGGGGCCAGTCCAGCGGTCGAGCGCAGCAGCTGCGTAGGAGCCGAGCGGCACGATGCGCTCTCGGTTGCCCTTCCCGCGAACCAAGAGGAGGCCGTCACTGCGGTCGACGCTCATGAGGTCGAGGGCAGTGACCTCACTCACCCGAGCCCCAGATGCATAGAGCACCTCGAGGACGGCACGGTCTCGTCGCGCCAGTGGATCATCCCCATCGCAGGCGTCCAGAATCAAGGCGATCTGGTCCACCGAGAGGGCTTTAGGCAACGCCGTAGCGGATGACAACGGACGGAGATCGCTCGTTGGATCGCTCGACAGCGCCCCCTCGTCAACTGCGAAGCGGTAGAACCCGCGGAGCACCGAGGCAGCTCTGGCAACAGATGCCCGAGCGCTCCCCCGCCCAGCCAGCGATGCGAGGTAGGCCTCAAGGTCAACGACCGACGCTCCCTCGAGGGTGAGGTCGAGTGCCGCGAATGCCACCGTGGCACTCAGGAGGTCTCGACGATAGGCCCCGAGCGTGTTCGCGCTCCTGCCCTTCTCGATCGCCAACCACCCGAGGTACTCCTCAGCGAGGCCGGAGAGCGTCACCTGTTCGGTGAACTCAGCCAAGGTACGCCCGAGCGAGATGGGCTGCGAGCACCGTGTCGACGTCGACGCCGAGAGGATCTCGATAGGCGCAGAGATCATCGAGCGGCATCGTGACGTGCTCGATGAAGTGCTCCTCTATCCCCTCTGGAGCTGCGCCCACCTCTTCGAGGTCGGTCGCTAGGAATAGCCAGGTCTGCTGATCCGTCCAACCAGCGGAATTCAACATGACGCCGAGCTCCACCATGGTGCGAGCCCGCAGACCACACTCCTCCAGCAATTCTCGATGCGCCGTCATCACTTCGGGTTCACCGCTGTGGTCACGAAGGCCTGCCGGGATCTCGAGCAGGTAGCGGTCGATGGGTGCTCGGTACTGGCGGATGAGGTGCACGTTGCGATCGGCGTCAACGGGGATGACGGCGACTGCCCCGAGGTGGAGCGCCACGTCACGGTGAAATGGCTTTCCATCTGGAGCTGCCACCGTCCGATC
Organism: uncultured Actinomycetes bacterium; assembly: GCA_903870905.1. Taxonomy (GTDB): domain Bacteria; phylum Actinomycetota; class Acidimicrobiia; order Acidimicrobiales; family RAAP-2; genus CAIQEU01. The sequence goes on from CAIQEU010000016.1 coordinate 48,759, forward strand.
AACCACGGTGAAGGCGAATCCTCGAAGCCGTTCTTCATCGCCGAGCACGGTGAACTGCTCGCCGCTCATGGCGTCACCGCTCGATGGACTCTGGGGCGATGAGGTGTGGTGCTCGACCCTCGGCACGGGCGAGTGCTTCGCCGATGAGCTCTCGGAACAACGGATGCGGGCGCTCGGGGCGAGACTTGAACTCCGGGTGGGCTTGCGTGCCGACCCAGTACGGGTGTCCGGGCAACTCAATGAACTCCACGAGGCGTCCATCGGGAGAATCTCCAGAACACACGAGCCCTGCCTCTTCAATCCGGGCTCGGTAGCGCGGGTTGAACTCGTAGCGGTGTCGATGGCGTTCGGAGACGACCGTGCTGCCGTAGATGGCCGCCATCTGACTTCCTGGCTGCAACATGGCGGGGTACGCACCGAGCCGCATCGTGCCGCCCTTGTTGACGATGCCGACCTGGTCGCTCATGAGGTCGATCACAGGGTGGGGTGACGTGGAGTCGAATTCTCGAGAGTTCGCGCCATCGAGGCCGGCGACATCACGTGCGTACTCAATGCACATCACCTGGAGGCCGAGGCAAATTCCAAGCGTCGGGAGTCCAATCTCGCGTGCGATACGTGCTGCAGCAATCATGCCTTCCACACCACGTTCACCGAAACCACCGGGAATGATCATGCCGTCGAGCGCAGCGAGATGTTCGACGTCAATCTCGCTCGGCACCTTCTCGGCGTCGATCCAGACGAATTCAACTTTCGCACCGTGGTGGAACCCACCGTGACGTGTCGCTTCAACCACCGAGAGGTAGGCATCGGACATGTCGACGTACTTGCCCACGATGCCAATCGTCACCGGCGTCGTCGCTGCGTCCACGCTGTCGATGACCTGCTGCCACTGGGTGAGGTCAATGGGGTACTGCTCGAGGTCGATCCGAAGTCGCTCGCAGACGTAGGTGTCGAGACCCTCTTCGTGGAGCACTCGCGGAATCTCGTAGATGCTCGGGGCGTCGATGGCCGAAATCACACCCTCCATCGGCACGTCACAGAACAGCGAAATCTTCCGCTTCATATCAGGCTCGATGAATCGGTCTGACCGACACACGATGACGTCGGGTTGAATGCCCTGACTTCGGAGTTCGGCTACGGAGTGCTGCGTGGGCTTCGACTTCTGCTCACCCGATGGTGCGAGGTACGGCACGAGGGTCAGGTGGACGTAGCAGACGTTGTCGCGACCAATCTCTCGACGGAACTGGCGGATGGCCTCAATGAACGGCACGATCTCAATGTCGCCAACCGTGCCACCAATTTCAACGATGACGACGTCGACGTCATCGCTCTCGAGGCGCCGAATTCGGTCTTTGATCTCATCGGTGATGTGGGGAATGACCTGGACGGTCCGTCCGAGGTAGTCGCCCCGTCGCTCCTTCTCAATGACGGAGGAGTAGATCGACCCGGTGGTGGTGTTCGAATTGCGCGACAGGTTCTCATCAATGAAGCGCTCGTAGTGTCCGAGGTCGAGATCCGTCTCTCCCCCATCTTCGGTGACGAACACCTCGCCGTGTTCGCCAGGGTTCATCGTCCCAGGGTCCACGTTCAAGTAGGGGTCGAGCTTGCACATGGTGATGTGCAGTCCTCGGGCTTTCAGCACTCTGCCCAAGGATGAGGCGGTGAGGCCTTTGCCCAGTGAACTCGATACTCCACCGGTCACGAACACGAACTTGCTCACGCTGCAGTCACCCCTCTGGTCACCACCACGCTAGACGCGTCAGCACCTGCGCGCGTGAAGGCTTCCTCAGCCCTCGGTCCGCCCGAGCAACTCTCGAGCGTGCGCTCGGGCCACGGATGAGTCGGGCGATCCCGACAGCATCCGGGCGATCTCCACCTCCCGCTCGTTGGGGCTCAGGAGGTGGACATCGGTTCGTACGAGGAGTTCATTGTCGTGCTTGATCACCGCGTAGTGTGCCGTTGCTCGCGCCGCCACCTGAGGAAGGTGCGTCACCACGAAGACCTGCGCAGTAGCGGCGACGTTGGCGAGGAGGTCGGCCAAGGCGGTCGCAGCCACGCCACCGACACCGGCGTCGACTTCGTCGAAGACGAGCGCTCGCGGACCATTGGGAACTGCGAGGTGCAATGCCAACATAATCCGGGAGAGTTCGCCGCCTGAAGCGACGCGAGTGAGTTCGAGTGGTCGCATCCCAGCGTTGGCACTGAAGAGGAACGTCACGTCATCACCACCATCGTCCACTCCCACGACGACCTCGAAGCGAGCTGCCGCCATTTGGAGATCGACGAGGGTGTTGGTCACCTGCTCGGCCAACTCGGGAGCGGCAGCGCGGCGCTGCTCGTAGAGCAGGGCCTCCCGATCTGCGCAGATGGCCACTGCTTCTTCGAGCGCGGTCTCGATGGCAGCGCGGTCCGTACCGAGCCGTGCAGCGTCGAGGATCTCCCGCCTCAGGCGCTCTCGGGTGGCGATGAGCGTTTCGAGGTCACCTCCATAGCGACGGAGCAAATCCCGCAAGACCTGGAGCCGAGCCGCCACCGCATCTTGGCGAGCCGGATCTGCCTCCACCACGTCCGAAAGGCGCGACAGCGTCCGTGAGAACTCATCCGCGCTCGCCGCCAAG
>CAIQEU010000017.1 GCA_903870905.1 uncultured Actinomycetes bacterium
TGCCGGTTGAAGTAGAGCCACCACCCGAGGTCGAGCTCTGCAGGGGCCAGTGACGCCATCTCCCAGTCGAGGACCGCGGCCGGGCGAAAGTCCTGCCAGATGATGTTGCCAATGCGAGCATCGCCCCACGACAGCACGAGGTCGCTCGTTGACGCTGGGCGGTTGGCGACCAACCACTCCCAGATGGTCTCGGCAGCGTCGACACGTCCCTTCTCAGAGGTGGCGTCGAGGTAGGCCCGGTAGTAGTTGAGGTGCTGGTCGAGGCCAGCGGCGCCGTAGGCGGGGCGGTCGAGGAAGGCGAGGTCGAGCGCAGTGTGGTCAATGGACGCAATGGTGGCCAGTGTCTCGAGCCCACTCCACCACAGGCGAGCACGATCTTCATCAGTTCCCTTGAGCACCCAACCTTCGGGATCCAAGGTGTAGGGGAGGTTGTCGGCAGGAACGAGGCCGTCGACGTGGTCCATGGTGAAGAACGGGACGCCCAAGTACTGCGGGTCGGTCTCGAACGGCCCAAGGATCGGGACCGGAACCGCCGCACCAGAGTCACGCACCGCAGCCATCGCCTGGTACTGCGTGGCGAAGTTCGCCTCCAAGAACAAGGTGTGGCTCGTTGGGTGGACGCGGAAGACCTTCTTGTGCTCCGAGCGGACGCCGTCCTCGTCCCAGGCAACGGTGGCCAAGATGGTCTCATTGGAGAACCCATTGGAGCCTGGAGCGTGCACCTCGAGAACCGCTGCGTTGGCATCGCTGCCGAGTTCCTTTGCGAACCAGGAGGTGAGCGAGGACTTCAAGAATTCGGGATCACGATTTGCGAGGTCGGGCATGGGCGAATGCTACGCACAGTTCACCTGACCTGCACGGAACCGTCACCTGTCTCCCCACCTTCTCGCTCGCTCGCTACGATGACCCTCGTGCCCAGTGGGGCCCGATCGAGGGGGAATGCAATGGCGGTCAAGAGCTACGACAAGCTGTACATCGGGGGCAAGTGGGTCGCACCCCTCGGCACCGACGTGATCTCGGTGATCAACCCGGCCACCGAAGAGGTCATCGCCACCGTGCCCGACGGCACCATTGGCGACATTGAGGCAGCGGTTGCTGCAGCTCGTGAAGCCTTCGACCACGGTCCGTGGCCGAAGATGGCCCCAGCTGAGCGCGGTGCGGTTGTGGCCAAGGTCGCCGAGCTCTTGATGGGCGAGATGACTGAGATGGCCGAGCTCATCACCACCGAGATGGGTGCCCCGATGCTGTTCAGCCAGATGGGCCAGGTTGCCGCGCCCTTCATGGTGCTCAACTACTACGCCGGTCTCGCCTCCACCTACCAGTTCGACGAACTGCGTACCGGGGCGCTCGGCACCGACGTCCTCGTGACCAAGGAGCCCGTTGGTGTCGTCGGCGCCATCACCCCGTGGAACGTGCCGCTGTTCTTGGCCGTGGGCAAGCTCGCCCCCGCCCTCGTGGCTGGCTGCACCGTGGTGCTGAAGCCCGCTCCGGAGACGCCGCTCGACGCCTTCCGGTTGGCTGAGCTCTTCGAGCAGGCAGGCCTTCCTGCCGGTGTGCTCTCGGTCGTGCCTGCGGGTCGTGAAGTGGCTGAGCACCTCGTGCGCCACCCGAAGGTCGACAAGATCTCCTTCACGGGTTCCACGATCGCCGGCAAGAAGATCGGCTCGCTCTGTGGAGAGTCCCTCAAGCGCTTCACCTTGGAACTCGGTGGCAAGTCTGCGGCCATCATCTTGGAGGACTGCGACCTGTCGACCGCCATTGGTGAGCTCCTGCCGAACTCGCTCATGAACAACGGCCAGGCCTGCATCGCCCAGACCCGCATCTTGGCCCCGGCCAGCCGCTACGACGAGGTCGTCGACGCTCTCGTGGCCTCGGTGAGCGAGTCGTGGAAGCTCGGCGACCCGATGTCCATGGAGACCGGCGTTGGACCGCTCTTGGCTGATCGCCAACGCGAGCGCGTCGAGGGTTACATCGCCAAGGGCCGCGAGCAAGGTGCCACGATCGCCCTCGGTGGCGGTCGCCCCGCTGCCTTCTCCAAGGGCTACTACGTCGAGCCCACGATCTTCACCGGGGTGAAGAACGACATGGTGATCGCCCAAGAGGAGATCTTCGGTCCCGTGCTGTCGGTCATCTCGTATGAGGGTGAGGCCGAGGCGCTCGCCATCGCCAACGACTCGGACTACGGCCTCTGTGGTTCGGTGTGGACCGCTGATGACGCCCACGGTTTGGAGATCGCCCGTCAGGTCCGCACCGGTACCTACATGGTCAACTCCCAGATGCCGTTCGACTTCGCCACGCCGTTCGGTGGTTTCAAGAACTCCGGCATGGGTCGTGAGTTCGGTCCCGAGGGCCTCGAGGCGTTCCTCGAGTACAAGTCCGTCACCTTCCGAGCTGGCTACACCCCGGCGATCTAAGACACCGTCCCTCGCCCCAACTCGAACTACGGCTGCGGCTGGTTCGGGTTGGGGTTGAGGATCGTTCCACACTGTTGGCGGAGCGACGGCACGAGGTTCTTGAGCGGAACCCGGGCTGCCTCGCCAATAGTGGTCATGAGGGCGTTGTAGGAACCGTCCTGCGAGGTGGCACTGGCTGCGTCACCGAGTGCGGTGTCAAGCTGTGCGGTCGCGTGGTTGATCGCTGCTTCCTTCGCTGCGCCCGACAAGGTCAGGGCGTGCTCGTAGGTGGAAATTGCTCGGTTGACCTGGTGGCAGGCTGCCACTGCATTGGCGTTGACCGCCCCGCAGGCAGCCAGCAGGAATCCCGCGAGACCGATCGTCGCCACCGCGACGATCCGGCGCCTCACGCCAACCACTGATCGGCGTACTCGAGCAGACAGCGACTGACGGCTGCGCACCGATCGAAGACGTCGCAGAGCAGTTCTTCGCCCTTCAGGACCCGGGTGAGGGAGACCGACCGGCGAGCGAGGACCGTGAGGCGACGCTCGGCTTGGTCGAGGGCGGAGGCGAACGAGTCGATGGCGGAGACCTCGACGGGGAGATCGGCACCGGAGATCTGCACGAGGTCGAGCTGCACCCGCAGCAGATCGGGGCTCTGGGGGAGCGGTGGGAGTGCCCAGGTGAAGGTGAGGGGGAAGTGGTAGTCGTCGGGTGGGTCTTGATCGTCGGTCAAGGTGGCCACTGCATCTTCGAAGTCGAGGAGAACCCGTGGTTCGACGTCGAGGGTCAGGTGGAGGTCGAGTGGTCCACCGCAGCCCTCTTCGGGGTGGAGGTCCACTTCCCACATCTGGCGGAGGGAGTAGGTCTCGACGAAGTGCCGCTCGTCGTGCACGTGGAACCCATGGTCGACGCAGTGTTCCTTCAGGTCGGCGACATACCCGGCCACGTCGATTGCTGCCACGCTGCAAGGTTAGCGAGTGGATTGATGACCGCGGTTCGCCCGACGTTCACGCAGGGGTTCGCTAGGTTGGAGCCATGCAGCCAGATGCCATCCTCGAAGTCCTCGACCGTGCCGGACACGCCGTCCACGACGCTTTGGAGGGGTTCTCCGAGAAGGGCTACTCGGGTCTCCGAGCCACGCAGTACAAGTTGGACCTCGTGGCCGATGAAGCGGTGCTCAACGTGCTCCTCGCCGCTGGCATCGCTGTGGTCTCCGAAGAATCAGGCCGGACCGGTGCTGAAGGTGGGCTCGTGTGCGTCGTGGACCCCATTGATGGCTCCACCAACTGCGACCACGGCGTGCCCTTCTTCTCGACCAGCCTGTGCGTGCTCGACGACGATGGCCCCCTCGTTGGCTACGTCCGCAACCAAGCGACGGGCGTCACCTACCGAGCGGTGCGCGGCGGGGGAGCCACTCGTGACGGGAAGCCCATTTCGCCATCGGGCACCACGAACTTGAGCGAAGCGATCATTGCGTTCTCGGGTCTTCCCACACAGCACTACGGGTGGGCGCAGTACCGGGCTCTCGGGGCTGCCAGCCTCGAGATGTGCCTCGTGGCTGATGGTTCCCTCGATGGGTACCTCCAGGCGGGCTACACCCACATCAACCCTTGGGACTACCTCGCCGCACTCCTCATCTGTCGAGAAGCTGGTGCCGTGGTCGAAGAGCACGACGACCTCGACCTCATCGTGGCCGGAGCAGCAAAGCGCCGGCCGGTGGTTGCTGCCAACGCTGCGCTCGCAGCGCAACTCCGCCTCGAGGCCACTCGCTAGTCGACCGCCACGCACAATGGTGACCGCCTAGGCTGGCGCCTCGTTGCTTCGGGCGTTTAGCTCAGTTGGTTAGAGCAGCTGGCTTACAACCAGCAGGTCGGGGGTTCGAGTCCCTCAACGCCCACCACGCGTCGTCACGACGACAGCAGATTATTTATGGCTCGATTCTCACGACCGTGGGTATCCGACTGATGGCCTTGTCGAAGGAAGCAACCTTGCCGACTCCGGTCGTTTCAGCGCACGCCACGAGGTAGGCGTCGGCAAAATCAAGCCGTTCAGATTCATACAAGGCAACGGTTCTCAGGAGCAGAGGAGCGTCAATGACTCGGACCGAATCCATCGCCAGCAAGGCTCGAATGGCTTCGCTGATGCGTGAACGGTCGATTTCGTAGAACGATTCGAGGACGTAGACCGTCTCAGCAACGATGAGATCGGCCACGAAGAGGCGTTCTTCGTTTCGCAAGAATGCGGTGGCTCGTCTCGCCATGTCGGGTGGGTCACCAAGCAGGTGGCGAACCAGAACGTTGGTGTCAACGAATGAACTCACTGGAACTTCTTGGCCCTACTCGCACGTGAGGTCTCAAGGACTCGGTCCCAGCTCGCGCTCTTCTTGGCGACAGGCGCAGTGAGCGTTCCTGCGAGCTCAAGGAAGTCTGGTGTGCGCTGGAGGGTCGCCAAATTTCCCTCAATTCGAAAGATGATGGAGTCGCCTTCTCCGACGCCGAGGGCCTCGCGCACTGCTTTCGGAATCGTTACCTGCCCCTTGGAGCTCAAACGAGCGGCCACATCCATGTCGTTCTCCTTACTTCACCCTAAATGTAAGGATAACAGGTCCTAGACGGAGATCGTGATGGTCCGGTGCGTCGGTGGTGATGCCTCAGGCCTCAGCCCCGATGAACAGAGGAGATGCCACCTTGGGGGTCGAAGCGCGCGACGATCTCGACCTGAACGTGGTTGGATCAGCAAAGCGCCGGCCGATAGTTGCTGGCAACGCAGCACTGGCAGCGCAACTCTGCCTCGAGGCCACTCGGGAGTCGAACACTCCGCAGAATGGTGACCGCCTAGGCCGGCTCCTCGTCGCTCCCCAGTTCGAGCAGGCGCTGTGCGGCAACGAGGAGAGCTGGGAGGTCCCGGTCAACGGTCGCCTGAACAATGGCGTGCTAGGTGTCGAAGTACCGATGGGCGAGATGGTCGCGCATGGCAGCGATGTCACGCCAGGGGATGGTCGGCTCTCCCACGAGCACCGTAGGATCAAGGTCCTTGACCGCCTCGCCGATCTCGATCAGTCGAACACGCACTGCATCGAACACCATGCCATCGCTCAGCGGACCTCGGGAGAGGTGCTCACCGATTGCTGCTCCAGCCTCAAGAATGTCCACGAGTCATTCCTTGGATCTTCGGGTCACAACGAGACAGCCTCTCGCAGGATCTGTTCCCGAATTCTGGGCTTGAGCGAATCTGAGGGAACGATGTCCACGTCGCGACCGAGGAGTTCGCCAAGCTCGCGCTCGAGGCCGATGAGGTCGACCAGACTCGTGCCGGGTTGCAGATCGACGAGCAGATCCACGTCGCTGAGCGCCCCGTCATCTCCTCTCGCGACACTGCCGAAGATCCGAACGTTGTGCGCCCCTCGGGAAGTCGCGAGGCGGATGATGGACCGCCGAGATCGGCGGAGGAGTTGACCCATTGGCGTCATCGGGAGCGTCTTCACGAGCTGGGGCGAATCTTCGATCTCGATGCGGAGTTGATGACCAGTGCCCGCCACGAGGCGTTCGAGGGTCCGTAGGCTTGGCTCGCGATGCCCGTGTTCGTAGGCGCTGACCACTGACTGCGAGATGCCAACCCGTTCGGCGAGAGCGGCCTGCGTCAAGTGCGCGCGCTCTTAAGCGTTGCGGAGGATGGAGCCGGTCATGTTGGCCAAGCGACGAGATTATTGCGTTTTGTCGATAATTCGTGAGGAAATGGTGAAGCCCTTGAGGGTGGAAACCTGAAGAAACCTCAATGGCCGAGCGCGCGCCAGAGATGGGAAGGCTTCAGCCGTTCGATAGCTGCTGCGGAAGCGCTTCGCCTGCTGCCCGAAAGCATTCGTCGGCGATTCCCGTGAGGAGCAAAGCCTGCTCCCAGCGATCGCCGAATTCGTCGTCGTCAGCGTCGCCGGCTCCCGTCAACGCATAACCGAACGCGGCAGGGAGGAGCTCAGGAGCAAATCCCATTGCTCCACCGGGAACTGGGACGAGATCATCTCCCGATGTTGCCAAGAACCCCTCGAAGCATCGCTGCCATAGCGCCCGAAAGTGCGATACCGGGGCGTCATCTTGGCGGTCGTCGTCAACGGTGATCTGGATCGAACCGCTCGTCCCGATGCGCCCGTGGAGGTAGCGAGTTCGCACCAGCACGGGGTCGAGTGCCTCGAGCACCGTTTCGATGGGGACCATGCCGAGGTCGTGTCCGGTGTACCAATGCGAGAAGTCGCCGTTAAACCGGAGTTCGGGAAAGCGTTCAATGAGTCGCAGTGTGCGCCAGATGTCCTGGGTGATCGTCGCCCGGTGGGTTTCGACGTAGAGCGGGAAGTTCGCCGCACTGCTGGCTTCGAGGACTTCTTCTGCGAAGCGGTCGCACTGGTCATCGTCATTCAGTCCAGTGCCGAGCATCAGCGTGGAGCAGGCGAAGCCCTGGTCAGCCCACTGCTGCGCTGCAGCACGCAGGCCGCCGATCTCCGGGCGAATGTCGAAGGCCACTGGGGTGAGGCCGGCGTCGAGGCACCACTCGGCTCGCACACCTTGGATCCCTTGGTACCCAGCAGCACGAGCAGCGGCGAGGACGCTGCGCTCATCACCTCGTGGCCCGCTGCTCCACTCGGGAAGAAGCCACGTCGTGCCGATGTTCAGATCTCGACGCAAGGTCAAGGGAGCCCCCACCGCTACTGACCGTCGTTCGGGTTGTCGTCGCTCATCTCCGGTGCGATGCGTCCCTCCACGGTCAAGAATTCGACGACTCGTGTTGCGAGGACCTCGGCTGATTCTGCACCGCTGGCGTTCAGATGGATCTCGGGCGATTCTGGAGGCTCGTAGGGCGAATCAACTCCCGTGAAGTTGGGGAGCTCGCCTCGACGGGCCTTGGCGTAGAGGCCCTTGCGATCACGCTGTTCGGCAACGGCAAGATCGGTGTCGACGAACACCTCGATGAACTCGCCCTCAGCGAAGCGCTCCCTCGCCATCTCGCGGTCAGAGCGGAACGGGGAGATGAACGAGCACAGCACGATGAGTCCGGCATCGGTCATGAGACGAGCGACTTCTGCCACTCGCCGGATGTTCTCGACCCGGTCGACCTCGGTGAATCCAAGGTCACGGTTGAGCCCGTGGCGGACGTTGTCGCCGTCTAAGAGGTAGGTGCGATATCCGAGGCTGACGAGCTGTTGCTCGACCAGATTGGCAATGGTGGACTTTCCCGCTCCTGAGAGTCCGGTGAACCAGATCACGACCGGGCGCTGGTGATTCATCGCCGCACGGCGCGAACGGTCGACGTCGACAGCTTGCCAGTGCACGTTGTCGGATCGCCGGAGCGCCTCGTTGAGGAGTCCCGCACCAACGGTGGCGTTGGTGTGGCGATCAATGAGGATGAAGCCACCCATCGCTCGGTTCTCGACGTAGGGGTCGAAGGGGATGGATTGGCTGAGGCTGATGGTGCACACACCAATGCCGTTGAGGGTGAGCGTGGGCACACTTTTGTGCTCAAGGGTGTTCACGTCGATCTCGAACTTCGGAGCCGAAATGGTGGCGTTCACCGTCTTGGTCCCGATCTTCACGAGGTAAGGGCGTCCGGGGAGGAGCTCGTCTTCGGCCATCCAGATGACGTGGGCGTCGAAACGATCCGCCACGCTCGGAGGCGCCTGGGCGCCCACGAGCACGTCGCCGCGAGAGATGTCGATCTCATCAGCGAGACAGAGGGTCACCGAGAGGCCAGCGACCGCTTCGTCGAGATCACCATCAGCGGTCAAGATCTTTGTGACGACCGATTCCCTCCCCGATGGGACCACCCGAATTCGTTCACCCACGCGTACACGGCCTCCGGCGATCTGGCCGGCGAAGCCACGAAAGTCAAGGTCTGGTCGGTTGACCCACTGCACGGGCAAGCGGAAAGGGTGGTCCGAGTGCTCATCGTCGACGTTGACGGTGTCGAGGTGCTCCATGAGCGTCGGGCCCTCGTACCACGGGGTATTCGTTGACACTTCGGTGATGTTGTCGCCACGTAGCGCAGAAATTGGGATGGCGGTGACGTTGGTGATGCCAACCTCAGCTGCGAAGGTTCGGTAGTCGGCCTCAATGGTGGAGAAGACCTCTTCTGAGTAGTCCACGAGGTCGAGTTTGTTGATGGCGACGACAACGTGGCGGATACCGAGCAGCCCAACGAGGAAGCTGTGACGGCGAGTTTGGGTGAGGACGCCCTTGCGAGCGTCGATCAAGATGACGGCGAGATCGGCAGTTGAGGCACCGGTCACCATGTTGCGCGTGTACTGCTCGTGTCCTGGGGTATCGGCCACGATGAACTTGCGTCGATCGGTTGAGAAGAATCGGTAGGCGACGTCGATGGTGATGCCTTGTTCTCGTTCGGCGGCCAATCCGTCGACGAGGAGGGCGAAGTCGAGTTCACCATTCTGGGTTCCAACCTTCTTCGAGTCCGCAGTAAGGGCGGTGAGGTGGTCTTCGAAGACGAGTTTCGAGTCATAGAGCAAGCGGCCAATCAAGGTGGACTTGCCGTCGTCCACGCTGCCGCAGGTGATGAAGCGCAGCATGGTCTTGTGCTCATGGAGGTCGAGGTAGGCCTCAATGTCGTGCTCGAGCAGATCGTCTCGGACGTGCGCCATTAGAAGTAGCCCTCCTGCTTCTTCTTCTCCATCGAGGCCGACGAATCGTGGTCGATGACGCGCCCTTGGCGCTCTGAACTCGTCGTGAGCAGCATCTCTTGAATGATCTCGGGAAGCGTTGTGGCCGTGGACGCAATGGCCCCGGTCAAGGGGTAGCACCCGAGCGTTCGGAACCGGACGGAGCGGTGGAGGACCTCTTGGTCGCCCACGGGCATGCGGTCATCATCAACCATGATGAGTGCGCCATCGCGTTCGACGACGGGGCGCTCTGCGGCGAAGTACAGCGGCACGATGGGAATGGACTCTCGGTAGATGTACTGCCACACGTCGAGCTCGGTCCAGTTCGACAGCGGGAAGACCCGAATGGATTCACCACGGCGGATGCGGGTGTTGTAGAGGCTCCAGAGCTCTGGGCGCTGGTCCTTTGGATCCCAGCGGTGATGCGCAGAGCGAATGGAGAACACCCGTTCTTTGGCCCGAGATTTCTCTTCGTCACGTCGAGCACCACCGAAGGCGAGGTCGAAGCCATGGAGATCGAGCGCCTGCTTCAGCCCCTCGGTCTTCCAGGTGTCGGTGTGGACGGCAGAACCATGGTCGAACGGGTTGATCCCGAGGCGCTTGGCTTCGGGATTTTGGTGGACGAGCAACTCCATGCCGGTTTCGGCCACCATGCGGTCCCTGAATTCGTACATCGCTTGGAACTTCCAGGTCGTGTCGACGTGAAGGAGGGGGAAGGGCGGAGGGGAGGGGTAGAAGGCCTTGCGAGCGAGGTGGAGCATGACTGCGGAGTCCTTGCCCACCGAGTAGAGCATGACGGGGTGCTCCGCTTCGGCCACCGCCTCGCGAAAGATCTGGATGCTGTCGGCCTCGAGACGCTGGAGATGCGTCAGGGCTTCGGCCCGTGCCTCGGGGTCGAGCGCAGGATTTGGAGAAGGGTGCATTAGGAGCGCTCCACGATGATGGGTAGGGTTGCATGCCGGCGGATGAAGATGCTCGGCCGCCGCGTCGGGGGTGCCGCAGGATCGAGCGTGAAGAGCGTCGTTGCTGCCAACAGGCGTTCTAAGGAGATTCGTGCTTCGAGTCGAGCGAGCGGTGCACCAATGCAGTGGTGCAGTCCTCGCCCAAAGGCGAAGTGCGGCGGCTTGGCTCTCCCCTCTGGTTGGGCTGATGCGGGCGCCCCCTCGGACGGTCGATTGGCCGCAGCCCACATGAGCAACACTTGGCTGTTGGCGGGGATCTGCACACCACCGAGACTGGTGTCTGTCGGGGTGAAGCGGTAGTGGAACTGGAAGGGACCGTCGTCTCGCAGGAGTTCTTCAATGGCTTGTGGAATCGCCGACGGATCGTCGCGGAGCGCTTGCTGGCGGTCGTGGTCAGCGGCCAAGGTGGCGATGGCGGTGGCGAGGAGGCTGGCCGTTGTTTCTGAACCGGCGGTGACGAAGACCACGACCATGTCGCAGACCTCGCGCAGCGTCACGGTGCCGGCCTCGATGGCTTCGGCGAAGATCGCGAGGAGTCCGCGTCGCTCGGCCGGGTCCTTGGCCAGCGCTGCACTCACGTGCTCGTGAACGAAGATCGTGAGTTCGAACCCTGAGGTTGCTGCCCGATCCATCCCCGCTCGGTCGGTGACGCCGTCGAGGAGTGCCCCGGTGCCATTGGCGAGCGCCAACACTGAGGGAACGTCAGCATCGGGGAGTCCAAGGACTTCGCAGATTGCCCGAGCAGGCACCAGATCGCTGAAGGTGGCGACGGCATCGATGCGGCCGGCATCGAGGAGGAGGGCGAGCTGCTCATCGACGATGGCCGTGATCGCTGGTGCGAACCGTTCGACAGCCGCGGGGCTCAAGTGGGGTTGGACCAGTTTGCGGTGACGATCGTGCAGGGGCGGATCTGCAGTTGAGAAGACGTGAATCGATGATCCAAAGGGCGCGATGGGGAAGGGCACGAGGCGACCGGTGCCATCGTCATAGAGCACGTTGACGAGATTGGAGGAGAACTCGCTCGTCCGGCCAACTGCCTCGCGGATGAGGGAAGGATCGGAGACAACGAAGGTGTCTTGACCAGGGACCTGCCACACCGGGGCCTCGCGACGCAAGGTGTCGTAGAACTCACGTGGGTCATCGAGTACCGCCTCATTGAGCAGGAGTCGGGGACTCGACAGATCGATGGTCATCGTGCTCGCCGCCATCTCGACGGGTTCTGGTCGGCGGGCATTGCGGAAGCGCGATGCATCACGAAGCCCCCGCTTCGCTCTCCCAATGCGCGATCTGGGTGCGGAGCCAGCCGTTCTCCCAGAAGCTCTCGTCGCCACCGTGCTCGAGGAGGAACCGGTGGGCATCTGCCATGAGCGTTGCCAGTTCCGTAGTTGCGCCATCTACCTCGGCGATCGCCTCGCCGAGACGAATCGCCATCACAGCGTCGCCTCGAGTGAGGGCTGCGGTCGCCCGAGTGAGTGCGGCGTCGCTACCCGTCAGTTCGACGAGTTCAGCGAGGGCTGCGCCGCTTGAGTCAGGGTAGAGCTCTGTCGTGGAACGCACCTTGAACCATCCCACGTAGGCCTCCCACAGCGTCCGAACCCCCCAGGCCACCTTGCCGTAGCCCTGGCCGACACGGAGTTCGCTCGGGATCTGAATCTCTCGCATCAAGGTCCAAATGTCGGTCCCGGCGTTGATGCCTTCGAGGGTCTTGTCGTGGACGTAGGTCACCGCCCCGTGGAGTCGGTCGAGGGTGCCGGCGATGAGCGCTGCGCCCACGATGGGTTCAGCTCGTCCGGTCACGAGCACCTCTGCACCGAGGGCCTTCAGCGTGCGGTTGGTGGCGAGTTGGGGCTCGACGAAGCGGTACTTGTCCCCCCGAATGGTGTTGAGGTTCGGGAAGTGGGGGAAGAGTGGGCCGAGGAGGTTGGAGATGATCGCCACCTTGTGGTCGGGCAGCCAGACAATGCAGCAGTCAACCGTCTCCCCAACGGCGCTGTAGAGCTCGAGGCGCAGCCCATCGACGGTCAGGTCCAAGCGGTCCTCGAAGGTGATGTCGGGAACGGGCTCGGACTGTGCCATGGAGACCCCGGGGTTCTCGCGTGCGATTCGCCGAGCATCGGTGCCGAGGGTGTCGAACCAGATGCCAGCGGTCCGCATCCGGATCCCCCGGATCCTGCGGTCGTCAGCCTGGCAGGCTTGGTTGTTGGCTTGGGCGATATAGGTCGTGCCCTCCTCTTTGAAGAGGTCGACGCCACCGACGTGGTCGACGTGGGCTTGGGTCGTGATGATGTGGTGAGTGGGGCCCGGGCGCACTGCGTCGAAGAGGCGCTTGTGGTGGGGTGCTTCGTAGCCCATGCCTGCGTTCACGATGATTCGACCAGAGTCCGTGAGCACCATGTAGGCAGCCGTGGTTCCCCCGGAGCGGTAGAGGAGCCCGTCGATGAGTGGGTAGGCCTCGGTGTCGTAGGTCGGGGTGAGCAGTTCCCTGCCACCTCGGGTGTCAATCAGATGATCAATCTGCTCGTCGATGTTCACAGGACCTCAATTCGGACGGGGAATGCGGAGAAGTAGGAGGCGTAGCGAGACCGGACCTGTTCTGGGGTGACGCCGAAGTCGTTGCGCAGGTCGTAGGTCACCTGACCGGCGTGGCCTCTCGGGTGGGCTGCTTGGTAGGCATCGATCTCGCTGCGAGCGTGATCGTTCAGTTCAATCCCGGCTGCGGCGTAGATGCGCTCGAGGGTCCCCATCTCATCAGCCATGTACTCGTCGAAGAACACGTCGACGGTCCGGCCCGCGGGAAGGAGCCCTCGGTCTCTCAAGGACGCGTCGAGGAGGACGCCGATGCGCTCGGTCCAGTAGTCGCCGTACCACTGCGGGTTGACCGTGCGGTAGGACGCTCGTGCCCCGTAGGCCAACATCGTGGCCGTCGATTGGACGACGGCGACGGGGTCTCGATGGGTCATGACCACCGTGGCATCGGGGAACGTGGTGAGGAGCGGGCCGAGCTGTTCGAGGTGTTGTGGGCACTTCAAGACCCAGCGCTCACGAGGGTTGAACCACTGCAGGATCTGGAGCACGGTCTTCATGTAGGCGTAGTGCGGCGTCTGGTCGTGGGCGAGGAAGTAGTCCCTCCACTTCGGCGCTCGAGCCACCCACTCCAAGTTGTAGTTCGAGAAGTCCGACGCCATGAGCTCGTTCTCCTCGTGGACGTGGTCGGGCTCCATGGGGTGCATGGCGGCGACGAGGGGGGCACCGGCCACCATGGCTTCCCAGTTCTGCTGACACCTCGTCCACCGAGGGTCGACGCCATCAGGCGAGAGCGGCTCGTTTGGATCGGGAACTGGCTCGAAGGACTCCCACAACGGCATCGACCGAAACCGCGTGTCTGAAGCGAGCAAGTTGACGAGGTGCGTCGTTCCAGAGCGGGGGAGACCCACCACGATGACGGGCTTCTCGATCGGGAGGTCGAGGATCTCAGGGTGGCGGCGGAGGAGGTCGTTGATGCGCAACCGGTTCTTCATGTAGCGGGTGCAGTCGGCGAACATCAGCATTCGCCCAAGTCCGGTCCGGTCGGGATCGTCGTTCATCTCGGTCAACTGCACCTCGAGTCGCTCTCGGAAGTCCTCTGGTCCGAAGTCAAAGAGACCAGTTGCGCTCGCTGCGGCGTCACAGACGGCATCGACCGAGAGCTCGGTGTGGCGTGACTCGCCGAAGTCAACGCCCATGCGTTGGATATCGGTCAGAACGGGATTGGCGAGATCGTCGATGTGGATGGTGGTGGCCACGAGTGCTCCGATCTAGAGGGCGAGGTAGCCGCCGTCGACGGCCACGACGGAACCCGTCGTGAACGCCGATGCCGAGCTTGAGAGGAACAGGACCGCAGCGGCGACCTCTGCTGGGTAGCCCATGCGCTTCAGGGCCGATCGGCCGACTTCAGCGTCGAGGAGTGAGGGGAACGCCTTCATGGGGGCCGTCATGGGTGTGTCGATGAGACCCGGTGCCACGGCGTTGACTCGGATCCCGTCGCCGGACCAGTGCACGGCGAGGTTTCTGGTGAGTGCGACGAGCGCAGCTTTCGATGCTGCATACCCCGGCACGATCGTCGTGGAGCGAAATGCCGTCATCGATACGATGTTGACGACGCTCGACCCTCCAGTCATTGAGGACGCAGCGAGTGCGCTCTTGCACCCAACGGTGAGTCGTTGCGCCCCTTCGACGTTTAGATCGAGTGCTGCGGAGAACCCTTCAGGGCCCCACTCGTCGAGTCCGTCGGGGAAGTTTGCTCCGGCGTTGTTGACGAGGACATCGAGGGTCGAAAGCGATGCTGCGAGTGCGTTGACGCCATCGCGGTCCCGCATCTCCAACTGGTGATACGACAAACCCGTGAGGTCGGCCTCGTAGTCACCGGCAGATGCCCGCGTTCCCGTGATGGTCACCTGTGCTCCAGCGGCTGCGAAGCTTCGAGCGATGGCGTAGCCGATACCACTCGTGCCACCCGTCACGAGGACAGCGGCGTTGCTGAACGTGAAGTGGACGTCGTTGCTCATCGGGCATCCTCCATGACGATCATGACCTTGCCGCAGTCCTTCGAGCCTTCGAGGACTGCCAACCCTTCGCCGAATTCTTCGAGGGAGAACGTGTGGGAGATCAGCCCTGACAGGTCGCGCCGCTCCAAGAGCTCAATGGCATCTTCGAATCGCTGGGGGTACTCCATCGATCCCCGAACGGTGAACTGCTTCATCAAGACGTCGACGAAGTTGGTGGGGACGGGGCGGTAGTGGAGGGCGACGACGACTAAGCGGCCATCGACCCGTCCCTTCTGGAGTACGTCGCGAATGACCGAATCTGCACCGGAGGCTTCAATGTAGACATCAGTCGCCGCGGTTGGTCCGAACATGAACGGTGCGGTCCCATGCAGGCGCTTCAGTTCCTCAAAGACGTCGCACTCTGACGGATTGAGCACGTGGCGAGCCCCCATCATTTTCGCGAGTTCCAGCCGCTTGGGACTGAAGTCAATGGCGACGGTGTCATCGATCCCGCGGTCGGCCAAGGTGGCCAGCGCCATGAGGCCAATGGGCCCACACCCAAAGACCGCCACCTTCTCTCCAGGCTTGGCTTCGGATTGGTTCACTGACTGCATCCCCACCGCCAGCGGCTCGGCGAGGGCTGCGGTCGTGAACGGCATGCCTTCGGGAATCGTGAACAGGCGGCGCCCATTGGCCACGTCGGGGATGTGGAAGAGGGGGGTCAATCCGCCGTTCGGCGCGCCGGTGCCGATCGGCCCTTCACCGACGCTCAACGGACAGACGATGACGCGGTCGCCAACGGAGAGGTGGGTGACCTCTTCGCCCAACCACTCAATGGTGCCGGCGATCTCATGACCTAAGGGAATGGGATGCCCTGGTATGAGGCCGAGGTGGACGTAGGAGACGTCGGTCCCACAGATGCCACAGGCTGCGACGCGGATGAGGGCGTCTCGAGGTCCGGGCTGTGCGTCGGGAATATCATCGAGCCGCCAGTCGTTGGCTCCGTGCAACATGATCTGCTTCATGAGCGTGCAAGCTCCTCTCGTTGGTGCAACTTCTCGGTATCCCTTGGAGCGACAGCCGCTCCCGTTGCGTGTGCGTCGGGTAGGCAACCGACGAGGATGACGCGGACGAGGTCATCAATCCACGAGTCGTCGACGCCACTCATGCCAGTAAAGGCGGCGTGCAAGATGGGGCCGTCGATGAGTGCCGCCAACACGGTGGGGTTGGCATCGGCACGGAGCTCACCTTGTCGCTTGGCTCGCTCGAGCCGGTCAATGACGAGTTGGGAAGCAGCGAGCGCACTCGAGGTGTTCGCTCGGCGTTGCGTGCGCGGTTCGCTCAAGAGTCCAGCGATGGCGGCAACAGCGGCTGGCCGGTAGAGCTTGTCGACTGCCCAGCGAATCATGGTGGCGAGATCTGCTGCGAGGTCGCCGGTATCGGCGACGACATCTGATCCATCGGTCCGAAACACCGCGTGGGCGACGAGTTCAGATTTCGAACTCCACCGACGGTAGATCGCGGCAGTGGTCGTCCCGGCCCGCTCGGCAATGGCAGCCAGGCTCATCTCGCTGTAGCCACGCTCAGCGAGGAGGGAAATGGTGGCCTCTTCGATGGCGGCATCAAGTCGGACGTCGCGTGGGCGGCCTGCAGCGATCTGTTCCCTCATGCCCCGCCCTTTCGATGCGATACGCCTCGTAATGTTATCTGTGGCGTTGACCCACTGCAAGTGGTCGAGGCAGGAAGAGCTCGCAGAGGTGTCCACCGAACGCTCGTCATCAGGTAACCGGACGTACGCCGTGTGTTGGCCGGCGACGCCGGTTCGGACTGTTGCACCGGGTTCGCCCGTCAACAAAGGATGGCTGGGCCATCATGGAGATGGTCGACGCGCTCGTTGGACGTGATGTGATGGATCGAGGAGAACCATGAAATTCCTGCTCACCTCCGGCGGCATCACGAACGAGCGCATTCGAGCATCGCTCAGGCAACTCCTCGACAAGCCGATCGAGGCAGCGTCCGCCCTGGTCATCCCGACCGCGAGCTACGCCTTCCCTGGTGGGGCGCACAGCGCATGGAAGATCATCTCGGGACGGGCAGCGAGTCCGCTGGTGGAACTCGGGTGGGGACGAGTCGGCGTGTTGGAGCTCACCGCACTCTCGAGCATCGATCGAGACCACTGGGTGGCCGAAGTCGAGGAGGCCGATGCGCTGCTCGTTGGTGGAGGCGATCCCCTCTACCTCGCCTACTGGATGCGCGAGTCAGGCTTGGCAGATTTGCTGCCCACCCTCGACGACACCCTCTACGTCGGCGTGAGCGCAGGGAGCCTCGTGATGGGACCGTGCGTCGGTGGCGACGTCACGGGCCTCAGCCCGCTGAACGGAGGAGATGCCACCTTGGGGATCGTGGACTTCGCGATCTTTCCCCACCTCGGCCACCCCGAGATGCCTGATTTCTCGATGGACCGAGCAGTGGAGTGGGCGGAGGGGCTCACGTCGCCTGGGTACGCCATTGACGATGCGACGGCCATCGCGGTCGTCGACGGCGTCGTCACCGTGATCTCTGAAGGTCAGTGGAGGGCCACCACGCCGCCGGTTGCGGAGCGCTGAAGGACTGATGGTGCTGTGGGCCGTTCCACTCAGTGCGACCGACGCTACTTCCACAGCGTTGCTCACTTCGGTGCAGGCGGTGGTCGTACCATGCAGCACGAGGGGGCAGGTGGGTCCGAGCATTCG
The DNA here is from genome assembly GCA_903870905.1 of uncultured Actinomycetes bacterium. Classification (GTDB taxonomy): domain Bacteria; phylum Actinomycetota; class Acidimicrobiia; order Acidimicrobiales; family RAAP-2; genus CAIQEU01. The sequence goes on from CAIQEU010000017.1 coordinate 17,269, forward strand.
GCACGCTTGGCACAACGAGGAGGAGCAGCATGGTCGACCCGAGAGCAGTGGGGGCAATTGACCTCATGGTGGGCTTCCCTTCAGCGAATGCCCATGCCAACTACGACTACTTACGGGCGCAGATGAAGGACGCGGGAAGCGCGACGATGGCCTTCCCGGCGGAGTACATGTTCACCGAGGTGCCCAATCATGTGGACGAGGGCGAAGACCCTGTCGCGACGACGCTCGCTGCCATGGACCGCAACGGTGTCCTTCGAGCCATGGTGTCCCTCGGGTCGGCGGCGGCCAAGGACGCACTCCGGCGCTTTCCCGACCGCTTCGTTGGCTCCTTGGAGATCGACCCGAACGACATCTCCGGAGCGGTTCGTGCCATTCGGGCAGCCAAGGAGGCGTCGAACATCGTGGCGGTGACGACCTTCCCTGCAGGGTGCAATCCGCAGGTGCCGGTCAGTGATCGTCGGTACTACCCGATCTACCAAACCTGCATCGACCTCGATCTCCCCATCGTGGTCAACGCCGGAATTGCCGGACCCCGCCTGCCATCTGCATGCCAAGACGTCATGCACTTCGATCAGGTGTGCTTCGACTTCCCCGAGTTGCGCATCGTCATGCGCCACGGTGCAGAACCCTGGGAGGACCTCGCGGTCAAGCTCATGCTCAAGTGGCCGGGTCTGTACTACATGACGAGTGCGTTCGCGCCGAAGTACTACCCAACGGCGATCGTGGACTACGCCAACACGCGCGGGACCTCCAAGATCCTCTACGCCGGCTACTACCCCATGGGCCTGAGCCTCGATCGAATTTTCGACGAACTCGGGAACGTTCCCTTCCGAGACCACGTCTGGGAGCCATTCCTCCGGACCAACGCAGAAGCGGTGTTCAAGCTCGTGCCTGCGGTTGCGCCGCCACCTAGTCCCTGAACGCGAAACAATCCCGAAGGCCGACTCGCGTTCCGGCAACGCCCCTCGAGGGAAGGTCGCCGACGAGCGACGTGATGAACGTGCACCGCGGATCGCTGGCAGATTCGCCTGCACCTCGTGGAGAGTTCCACCGGAGGTGGACGCCTGCGCAGAGTTCGACGGCGACGGGTTCTGGAGCGGCAGGGGGAACGGTGAAGATCACCTTCGCCACCAAGGCAACTTCCGCGCAGGTCGGAGCTGTCGTGTGAGGGAGGGCGAGGAATTGCTGGTGCAGGGTAAGCGCTCGAGGTCCGTGCAACTGCACGGTGACCGAGGGTTGGGGAATTCCGGCCAAGGAGAGGCCGCCGTACCCGGTCACGCTGGCCCACACGGTGCGTGGAGGTGCCGGCGGTGGGGAGGAATTGCTCCTCGCGCCGAAGAGGGCCGCAGTGCCAGCAACCCCTGCGACAGCGACCACTCCGACGACGAACGAGATGAGGAGACGGCGAACACGCATACCCCTCTCTGTCGCCACAGACCTGTACCTTTCACGGTTGGTTGACGTCGGTCAGGGCGAGACCCATGATGGAGCCGACCGACCGAGGAGATGAGCCGCATGGTTGCACTAGCCGTTGTCGTGGGAGTGGTGCTGTTCGTCATCGTGCTCGCGGGAGGACTCTCGCTCACCACCATCGACCAAGCCCACGTTGGCGTCGTGACCATGTTCGGCAAGTACCGCCGCACGATTGGTCCGGGGCTCAACATCCTCGTCCCCTTCGTGGAACGGGTGCACTCGAAGGTTCCGGTTCAGAACCAAACCTCGCAGCTGCAGTTCTCGGCCATCACGAACGACCAGGCCGCGGTGCACTTCACCGCCACGATCATCTTCGCGGTGAGCGACCATCGGCCTGAGACGATTCAGCTCGTCGCGTTCAAGTTCATCAACGCCAAGAGCTTCACCACCGCGATGACCTCTGCGGTTGAGGCATCGGTCCGGGAGTTCGTCGCGACCAAGAAGCAGGCCGACGTCCTTGGTCTGCGCGCCGAAATCGCCACGCACGCCAAGGACACCTTGAACGAGCAACTCGCTGGCTGGGGGTATGGACTCCTCGACCTGGCCATCAACGACATCGCCTTTGACGCTCAGGTCATGGAATCGATGAGCCGAGTGGTGGCTGCGACCAACGCGCAGCGGGCGGCGGAATTCGAAGGTCAGGCCCTCCTCATCACGAAGACCAAGGAAGCCGAAGCCAACGGAGCATTCATCCGTATTGCTGCTGAGAATGAAGCCACCGCGGCGAAGCTCCGCGGTGAAGGCCTCGCTGCGTTCCGCACCGCACTGACGGCCGGGCTCACCGAATCGGCTGCCATGCTCGAGGCTCGAGGGGTGAGCGCCGGCCTCCTCGCGTTCACGCTGTGGACGGAGACTTTGCTCGACGCTGCGAAGAACTCCACCGGCAACACGATCTTCTTGGACGGCAACATCGCCACGATGGAGCAGTCACTCCGGCGCCTCCAGGCCATCACCAACGGTGAAGCGGAGACTGATCTGAAGACGCCGTAGGGGACGCTGCCAGGTGTTCGCCGCCGTCTCAACGGCCCTCAGATGCCCTGCGGCAACTCCAGGCAGAGGGTGCAGCATCTGCGGCATGGCTCGGTGTCCTTCGCCATGTCCGTCGTGGTGGACAATGGTGGCATGAGTGCACAGTTCATCTTCACGATGCGAGACCTTCGCCGCTTCTACCCACCAGACCGCGAGGTCTTGAAGGGCATCTACCTCTCCTTCTACCCGGGCGCCAAGATCGGTGTCATTGGATCGAACGGATCAGGAAAGTCCTCGCTGCTGCGCATCATGGCCGGTCTCGACGATGGCTTCACCGGAGAGGCTCGCCTCACGCCAGGGTTCACGGTTGGCTACCTCTCCCAAGAGCCCGAGCTCGACCCCACGAAGGATGTCGTCGGCAACGTGTCCGACGGCGTGGCTGAACAACGCGACCTCCTCAAGCGATTCGAAGAGGTCTGCGCAGCGTTCGCTGATCCTGATGCCGACTTCGATGCACTCCTGAGCGAGCAAGCCGAACTCCAGACCCGAATCGACGCCCTCGGCGCCTGGGAGCTCGAACGGACGCTCGAGATCGCGATGGACGCCCTCCGTCTCCCACCTCCTGATGCGGACGTGACCACCTTGTCCGGTGGTGAGCGTCGTCGTGTCGCCCTGTGTCGACTCCTGCTCTCCAAGCCCGATCTGCTGCTCCTCGATGAGCCCACCAACCACTTAGACGCTGAGACGGTGGCGTGGCTGGAGCGAGCGCTTCGGGACTACCCCGGGACCATTGTGGCCGTCACCCACGACCGCTACTTCTTGGACAACGTGGCGGGCTGGATCCTCGAGCTCGACCGTGGTGCGGGTATTCCGTGGGAGGGGAACTACTCGTCGTGGCTCGAGCAGAAGCAGGCTCGCTTGGCCGCAGAGGAACGAGCCGATAAGGCCCGTGAGCAAGCGCTCGCCCGTGAGCTCGAGTGGATCCGCATGTCCCCGAGGGCGCGGCAGAGCAAGGGCAAGGCGCGCCTCAACGCCTTCAACGACCTCGTGGCCGAAGCCGAGTCGGCAGAGCAGCGCGAGTCCAAGCTCGAGATCGCCATTCCACCCGGCCCTCGTCTCGGTGACCTGGTGGTGAACGCCACGACCATCGCCAAGGGCTTCGGTGATCGCCAACTCGTGGAGGACTTGAGCTTCATCCTTCCCCCCGGCGGCATCGTTGGCGTCATTGGCCCGAACGGTGCAGGAAAGACCACGTTGTTCCGCATGCTCGTCGGACAAGAGGCTCCCGACACCGGTGCGCTCGTCGTCGGTCCGACGGTGCAGCTCGCTTACGTCGACCAGTCGAGGGAGAACCTCGACCCGAGTGCAACCGTCTACGACGAGATCTCCGGTGGGTCCGACGTCATCAAAGTGGGCAACCGTGAGCTGCACGCCCGTGCCTACGTCGCTGGATTCGGGTTCAAAGGCTCTGATCAACAGAAGCTCGTGGGCCAACTCTCCGGTGGCGAGCGCAACCGCGTGCAGTTGGCCAAAGTCTTGACCGCTGGGGGCAACGTGCTGCTCCTCGACGAACCGACCAACGACTTAGACGTCGATACCCTCCGGGCGCTCGAAGACGGCTTGTTGACCTTCCCAGGCTGCGCCGTCGTCATCAGTCACGATCGCTGGTTCCTCGACCGGATCGCCACCCACGTCCTCGCCTTCGAAGACGAGGCCAACGTGGTGTGGTTCGAAGGCAACTTCTCCGAGTACGAGGCCGATCGCCGCAAGCGCCTCGGCGCCGACGCCGACCAGCCGCACCGCCTGCGCTACAAGCCGCTGCTGCGCGGCTGACGCCGATCGTCTGCGCCCTCGCGGTAGCGTGGGGGTCTCATTCGCGGGCCGGAAGGTACGGCTCGCAGCCTCGGAGGTTTTCAAAATTTCACAGCGATCCGGCCGGACGCCGAATGAAGAATCCCTGCTGAGACTGGGTGACGAGATCGCCAGTGGCGGCAAGGGCCCGCGCCATGGCCGAAAGCGCAACGCCCGTCGGCGGCGCGCGGTCCGACGCGTCGGCCTCGTGTTGCTCGCCGGTGCGCTCCTCATCGTCGGAGCCGGTGGGTACGAGTTGTGGACGGCCTACCAAGACTTCAAGCGCACCCAGAGCAGCAATCTGTGCGGCCCGAATCAGATCTACTGCAAGGCCGAGTCCCTCCACGGCAGCTTCAACATCTTGGCCGTCGGTTCGGACTCACGGGTTGGTTTGACGGGAGCGCTGGCCAAGCAAACCGGAGCAGGGTCAGTCTCGGGACAACGGTCCGACGTCGTGAAGATCTTCCACATCGACACCGACGCCCACACGATCTCGGTGATCTCGATCCCTCGAGACACGCTCGTCCAGCTCGTTGCCAACCAGTCGACCTACGGACAGTTCAACCGCATCAACGTGAACCTGAAGGCTGATGGCAACCCCAGCCTCCTGGTGCGAACCATCGAGGCCAACTTCGGCATTCCCATCAACCACGTCATCGTGGTGGGCTTCGGTGGACTCATCGGGGCGGTCCAGGCCCTCGGTGGCGTGCGGATGGACTTCCCCTACCCAGCACATGACGAACTTTCGATGCTCTCCATCAAGCACACCGGCTGCCAAATTGTCGGCGGTGTCCAGGCACTCGCGGTCGCTCGAAGCCGCCACTTCTACTACAACGTCGACCACAACCCCGTGTTCCCGCGCAACGCCGTCAACCTCACCTATGGGCAACTGGCTGCTCAGGGCTGGATCTACGACGGCACGAGTGACTACGGCCGCATCGACCGACAGAACCAGTTCCTGCGGGCCCTCATCAACGCAGCGAAGTCCAAGTGGGACCCCCTCACCATCAACGCGTTCTTGAGTGAAATCCCGAAGGGCATCACCATCGATGCGAAGTTCGGATTCTCCGAACTCGTGAACTTGGCCGTCAAGTTCCACAGCTTCAACCCGGCCGACATGCACGCGTACACGCTGCCGACCTACGGCGTCGTCCAGAACGGTGCCGACGTGCTGCTCGTCAACCAGCCTGACGCCCAGAAGCTCCTCGTCAAGGTCTTCGGTCAGGTGGGTACCCCCGGTGGTCTCGTCGAGCCCACCAACCCGCCGCCAGACGCGGCCGGAGGCACCCCGCTTCCTCCGGCAGTCGCGACTACGACGACTACGACGACCACCACGCCAACGTCGTCGACCACGACGACTGTTCCGTCGGGGAGCACGGTGCCGAAGACCACGACGACCACTGCTCCGGTGCACACCGAGCCGTACTACACGTTCAACCCGACTGCCTGCTGAGGCACCGTCCCTGCGAGAAGGTCGAAATCCTGCTTCGATAGGTCAGTGCTCAGCTTCTCGCCGCAACCACCCACTCGACTGCAGCGGCTCTACCGCGCCACATGGGGTCGGGTGTTCGCCGCACTCTACGACCGCTTCCTCGCAGGCGCCGAAGCGGGCAAGCTCGGCCGCCTCCGGGCCGGGGTTGTGGGCGATGCGACGGGAGTCGTCCTCGACATCGGCGCTGGGACGGGGATCAACCTCCAGCATCTCGCCGAGGACGCGCAGATCATCATGGCCGAGCCCGACCCGCACATGGCGAGCCGGCTCGCCGCTCGAGCTGCCGCGCTCGGCCGTGACGTGGACCTCGTCCTCGCCCCGGGGGAGCAGCTCCCGCTCGACGATGGATCGGTGGACCACGTGCTGTGCACCCTCGTGCTCTGCACGGTGAGCGACCCGGCAGCCACCCTCAGAGAAGCCCATCGGGTGCTTCGACCTGGAGGCACGCTCCACCTCTTAGAGCACGTCCGATCCGAGGTGGAACGAACGGCCAAGATCCAGGATCGTTTTCGCGCTCCGTGGTCGGCGATGGCCTGTGGCTGTCAGGCCAATCGCGAGACTGAAGCGCTTCTCGTTCCCGCGGGATTCAGCGACATCAACCTCGAGCACCTGACCCTCAGCGGTTGTGGACCGATGCTCAGTTCAATGATCGTCGGACGGGCGACCAAAGCCCCGTAGTCCTCTACGAGAGACCGACGATGGTCCCATCGGTCGTCACGTCGATGCGTTCAGAAGCCGGGTGCTTGCCGAGGCCTGGCATCGTGCGCATGGTGCCGCAGATGGCGTAGGCGAAGCCCGCACCTGCAGAGGTGCGGATCTCTCGCACGGGCAGCCGCCAACCAGTCGGAGCGCCGAGCAACTTCGGATCTGACGAGATCGAGAGGTGGGTCTTGGCCACGCAGACCGAGAGGTCGCCGAGCCCATTGGCCTCGAGCAGCTCGAGTTGCGCAGCTGCAGCAGGGGAGAGGTCGATGCCATCGGCACCGTAGACCTCGGTGGCGATGCGCTCGAGTTTGTCGGCAATGGGGAGGTGGTCGGGGTAGAGCATCGTGAACGATGCCCCTCGGCCAATGGCCCGCAGCACCGCTTCGGCCAGTGCCACCGCCCCAGCTCCACCATCTTGGAAGTGGGTGGCCACGATGGCCTCGGCACCATGCGCTGCGGCGATGGCAGCGATGGCCTCGTGCTCGCTTATGTGGTCGCCTGGAAAGGCATTGATGGCCACGACTGGCTGGACCCCGTGGAGGTTCATGATCCGCAGATGCGCGGCCAAGTTGGCGGCACCGGACCGAACGTCGTCGGGGGATTCCTCAAGGATCTCGGGGGGTAGCGGTTTGCCAGCGACGATGCGGTAGTTCCCCGAATGGGCCTTCAAGGCGCGCACCGTTGCGACCACGACGCCGGCATCGGGAGTCAAGCCAGACGCTCGACACTTGATGTTGAAGAAGCGCTCAGCCCCCATATCGGCACCGAAGCCTGCCTCGGTGATCACCACGTCTGCGGTTCGAGAAGCGATGAGGTCGGCGATCACCGAGGAGTTCCCGGTCGCGATGTTGCCGAATGGGCCGGTGTGGATCATGGCCGGCGTGCCTTCGAGCGTCTGGAGGAGGTTGGGCTTCAGCGCGTCGACGAGGAGGACCGCCATCGCCCCAGCGCACTGCAGCATCTCGGCGGTGACTGCGGTGCCGGAGCTCGAGTACCCAACGACGATGCGCCCTAAGCGGTACCGCAGGTCAGCCAAGTCCCGAGACAGGGCCAAGATCGCCATAACCTCTGACGCGGCGGTGATATCGAAGCCACTGTGGCGTTCGATGCCGTCTTGGGCATCGCCTTGCCCAATCGTGATGGAGCGCAGGCTTCGGTCGTTGACGTCGAGTACCCGCCGCCAGGTGATGGTCGGAAGATCGATGTCGAGTGCGTTGCCCTGGAAGAGGTGGTTGTCGAGCGTCGCGGCGAGGAGGTTGTGCGCCGCGGTCACGGCGTGGAAGTCGCCGGTCAAGTGGAGGTTGAGGCGCTCCATGGGGATGACCTGGCTAAAGCCACCACCAGCGGCGCCACCCTTAATGCCGAAGGTCGGTCCGAGCGATGGCTGGCGCAACGTCACCACGGACTTGACCCCGAGGCGGCCGAGCGCTTGGCCGAGGCCCACGGTGGTCGTGGTCTTGCCCTCGCCGAGGGGTGTGGGGGTGATCGCGGAGACGAGCACGTAGGCCGCACGCTTGGTCATCGGCGCTTCGAGCGCACTGAGCTCTACCTTGGCGACGTTGCGACCGTAGGGTTCCAAGTGGATGGGGTTGAGACCCATTGCTTCGGCGACGTCGCTGAGTGGTGCGAAGGTTGCGCCTTGGGCAATCTCGAGGTCGCTGAGCATGGGGATGCCTTCTCGCTGGTGGGATGTTCGTTGAGTAGTTTGGCGCAGATTGGAGCCAGTCGAATCCCATTTCGCGCTCGGTCGTGGTACCCTCCTCGTCGAGGAGGGATCATGCGAAAGGTCGCGACGGTTCGCGCGGTATCACCAGCGCTCTGGCTTGTGTCCATCGTCGCTGCCTTGCTGTCGGTCATGTTGTCGACGGGGTCGGCAAACGGTGCCATTGGCTATCCAGGACCGATTGCGCAACCAGGACTCCCGCAGGGCCCAAGTCTTGGTTCGATCGACGTCAACCGCCGAGGAACCACCGGATGGGTCCAAGGGTTCGATGACAACTCGTCGGTTTGCTACACCATTAACAGCCAACAGGCGGGTTGTGGCACGACTGAGAGTGGCAAGCGGAGTCCCTACGCGTTCTTCTACCTTGCGGTCTTCACGAGGAATCACGCCTGTCCGCTCACTGGAACGATCTACGCCCAGGTGACGTTTGACCCCGGAGCCCAGACTGGTCCGGAGGTGGCCGTCCACCTCGGTGTGAACACCTTGCGAGTCATAGGTTCGAAGACGATCAATGGCGTGACGACACGCGTGGGAATCGCCCTGCCATTCACCGTTCTCGACCCATGCGTACCTCCAACCTCCTCGACGACGACCACGACCCAGCCTGGTGGATCAACCACGACCCAGCCTGGTGGATCAACCACGACCCAGCCTGGTGGATCAACCACAACATCGACCCCAACGGGGAGCACGACGTCCACGTCAATCCCGAACACCACCCCAACGACATCTGGACCCATTGGGACCGGTACGGTTTCGCCGGGCATCCCCTATCCCTCCTACGACGTCAATAACCAAACGCCCACTCAGGCGGCGAAGACCGTGACGACAGCGATTTCGATCGTGGCAGCAGCGGCAGCAGCTGCGGCTGCGGCTGCAGGAGCAAGTGGTGCTCTCGGTGGCGCAGGTGCCGCGGGCGGTGGCGACGGTGGCAGAGGAGGAGAGTCCCCAGAGCCGATTGAACCGGTCGACCAAGGTGGCGAAGCTGGAGTTGCTGGCGAGCAACCGCTCGACGAAGGCGGCGCTGAAACTGGAGGCGATGACGGCGTGACGGGCGAGCAACCGCTCGACGAAGGCGGCGCTGAAACTGGAGGCGATGACGGCGTGACGGGCGAGCA
>CAIQEU010000018.1 GCA_903870905.1 uncultured Actinomycetes bacterium
GGGCCAAGCACGCTTCGCCTCCAAGCAACGCTTGGAGTGGCAGCTGCGCTGAGCTAGATCCCGAGGGCGTCGGCGAAGGCGTCGAGGACGCTCCACCGCCACGCGAGGAGCGCATCGGCTCGCTCGGCCGGGGTGCGGCCGAGGCGGACGAGCACCACGTCGAGCGCAGGGCACGCGGTGATCGACTGGCCTTCGTAGCCTTGGGCGGCGAAGGTGCCGAAGCGATCACCGGGCATCCAGAACTGCTGCGAGTAGAGCAGGCCGTCCGGATCCTGGCTGAGGGGCGTTCGGGCGGCGGCAATCCCTGACGGGGGAATCACCTGTTTCTCGTTGAACACTCCACCGCGCAGCAGGCAGAGCCCGAAGCGAGCGAAGTCTTGCGCGGTGGCGTGGACGTAGGAGGATCCAACGAAGGTGCCTGCGTCGTCGAAGCTTGCCGTGGCACTGGTCATCGAGAGTGGCCCAAAGAGTCGGTCGTGGAGTGCTTGTTCATAGGTCGGACCCGTGCCGAGGACGCCGGCCACGATTCCAGAGATGATGTTGGTGGTGCCCGAGGAGTAGTTGTACTGCGTTCCCGGCCCGTGCTTGAGCGGTCGGTTGGCGGCGTAGGCGGCCATGTCAGCCGCCCCTTCGCCGAAGAGCATCTCGATGACGTGGCTCACGCCACCGTCGACGTAGTCCTCGACGAAGTCGAGACCGTCCCGCATGGCCAGGAGATCGCCGAGGGTGATTGCCGATCGGGGGTCGCTCGGGTCGCTCCACGCAGCGACGGGTGCCGGGGCGTCTCGGTCGAGTCGTCCCTCGTCGATCAGCTGGAAGACGATGCTCGCCAGCATCGACTTGGCCATCGACCACGAGATGAGTGGGGTCGCGGCATCGACCGGTTCTGGGTCACGATCGAAGAACTCTCGGACACCGGCGTAGCGCTCGGCCACAATGCGGCCGCGGTGGACGACGATGACGGTATTCGTCGTCCGACAGGGACCCTCTTCATCGAAGGCCACGTCGAGCAAGGCCTCGAGGTCGAGACCTTCTGGGGCAGTGCCCCGCGGCCAGTCACCAATGGGCCAAGGCACCGTCGGATCCTGCTTCGGGAGCGGGGGAGTGGCGACGGGGATGGGTGCGGGGAGAACCATGGTGCGAAGCGTAGGGGAGGACGACGCGTCTCTCCAGAGCTCCACGGACGCAACCGTGGACTCGGCCCTCGATTCCTCCATAGTCACGCGAGGTCTGTGGTGGTGATCCCCTCCTAGCGAGTTCCACTCACCTAAGGTGTCCGAGAGATCCGAGGGGGTTCCATGCAGCCAACGTCAACAACGAATAACGGAGCAGCAGTCGCGCTTCTGCTCGTCATCGGCATTCCGATCTTCGCCGCATGGTTGGTGTCGATCATCGGGCTGTGGAAGGTCTACGCCAAAGCGGGCCAGGCTGGCTGGAAGTCCATCATCCCCATCTTGAACACGGTGGTCTTGTGCAGGATTGCCCAGCGGCCGGGATGGTGGTTCCTCCTCCTGTGCATTCCGTTCGTGAACGTGGTGGTGGCGTTCATTGTCTTCATCGACCTGGCCCACTGCTTTGAAAAGGGCACCGGCTTCGGTGTCCTCGCCGTGTTCTTCCCCTACATCGCCTTCCCCATCTTGGGGTTCGGTTCCGCCACCTACCGTCCGGTGCAGCGGTTCACCCACCTCCCATCTCCGCCAGCCTCGTAGCGCTTCGAACGTCGAGGCCGCCCGAGCGCGGCCATTGGACTGGAGTCACTCGGCGCCGGAGTCGTTCGATCCTCAGGTGATCGAGAAGTTCTGCGACAGTTTCGCCGTGCCGCACTGCACGGTGGCGGTTGCCGTGCCGGGGTGTGTGCTCGAGCCGATCTTCCACGTCCACGAGGCCACGCCACCACTCGATGCGGTGGCGGATCCGAGCCCATGGCTCCCACTCTGGTAGCCAGAGGGCAGCGTGACCTCGAGGTCACACGAGGCATTCGGCGCGGTCTTCACCGAGAGCGTGTCGTAGGCGCCTCGGCTGATGCTCGAGAGGAATGAGGTAACGGCCAGACCTCGGACTGCGCCTCCGCTCGTTCCGCCACTGTGGGATCCCGCTCCACCTGCTTCCAACACCCCTGACCCGAGACGGGCGTCGCTTCGAACGATGCTCGCGACGGTCGAGGTCACGAGGGGTGAGGTGGTGATGAGTCCGAGCTCGCGGTTGCGCTCCAAGGAGTAGGTGGAGAAGTTCTCACTGCCGAGGAAGGCAATGCCTCCGTGTCCGCAGTCGGCACAGATGACCTTGGCGTGGATGTAGATCGCCGAAGAGGGGAGGACTCGGACGGTGACGCCGGCACCAGCCAGCGCTGAGAGCGCCGCGGTCCACGAGGAACTCCGGGTCATGACCACGGTGACGTGCACTCCTCGACGCGCCGCGCTCGAGAGCGCCGACTCGATCGCCGTGTTCTTCATCTCCTCGTTCTCCACGAGCAGGGTGGTTCGGGCCTGGGCGATCACCGCCACCAGTTGACTGGTCGACCCCGGACTCCACACCAGGCCGTTGCTCGACGCCGGAGGAGTTCCGGTGCTGCGTTCGTCATTGACGACGGTGGTCATGATGGCCCGAAGGTCACCGGGGTTTCGGTCGACGACCCAGAAGTCACGGGTGCTGCTGTAGTCCGAGGCCACGAGGTTGCCGGTGCCGATGTAGGCGACGGAGCGGTCGATCACCGCATACTTCGCGTGGAAGATCTGCCCTGCCGGTGCCCAGGTGACGTGGACGTGGTGGGACTCCAAGAACTGCACCGCAGCGGTGTTCTCGCTGATCCCTCGATACGCCGCGTTGAGGACGATGTGCACGGAGACACCGTGGTCGGCCTCCTTCGCCAAGATCTGCTCAACGGTTGGGTCTCGCAGTTCGTAGAAGGAGCCATCGATCCTGGATCGCGCTCCCATGAGCGCCTGGTCCATGAAGCCGTAGCCAGCGTCAGGTTCAACGATGATGCGGCTGACCGGGGAGGTGGGAATCGACGCACCGGCAACCGAAGGGGCGCCGCTCATGCACCCAGCGACGATCGCCGCGGTGAGGATGAGCGGCCGGAAGCGGTTGCGAGGTGGAGTTGCTGAACGGTGCATGACCACAGGGTACCGAAGTGATGGGCGGCGGGATCAGTCAGCGGTGGAGTGGCGCTGCCATCGGCACGCGCGCAGGGGAAACCGTGGTGGTCGGAACCGGCGTCGATCCGGTGACCTCGCGCTTTTCAGGCGCGCGCTCTACCAACTGAGCTACCCGACCTCGGGCGCTTGGCGTTGCAACGCCTCGCGGCGGACCTGACGGGATTTGAACCCGCGACCTCCGCCTTGACAGGGCGGCGTGCACTCCGAGCTGCACCACAGGTCCGAGTTGGCTCGAGAGCCAGCTCGCCCGGGGAACATGTCCCCGGAGGAAGACTTATGTTAGCCCACTGCGGCGGGGTCGCCGCCCACGACCAGTTTGAGGTCGCCTCCGCCCCTGCGCCGGAGCCACACACCCGTGCCGCGCTCGAGAACCTCGAGCTGGTTGGCGTAGACGGCACAGAAGGCATCGATCCCAATCCGAGGACTGGCGAAGAGGCCTTCGGGAGAGGTCCAGGTGTAGTGGTTGAGCAGCATGACCCCATTGGGGGCCAAGTGATGGAACGCTGCGATGGCATCTTCGAGGACGGAGGCCGCGTGGTGGTCGGCGTCGACCACGATGAGGTCGTAGGTGCGGTCCTCCGGCAGCGCAGCAAAGAACGCCGCCGAGGCACATTTCCACTTCCTGAGGCGACCGTCAGCGGAGAACGAGGCGGTGCGGAGGTCGTAGCGGGCTTCAACGGTGGCGAAGTCGAGACCCCGTTCGTCGGCGTTGGTTGAGCCACCCCAGGTGTCGACGTCATCGATGCTGGATCCCATGCCAGTGAGCACGTGCTCGAGGAGCCAGCACGTCACATCTCCAGCGAACGCACCGAGCTGGAGCGCGTGGACGTGGTCGCGACCAACGAACTCCTCGGTGAAGCGAACGAAGGATGGGCGTTCGGTTGGGGTGAACCAATTCGGCAACGACATTCGCACTCCTCTCTGCACCACGAACCGTAGTGAGGGGGGCTAACGAAATCAGGTCGCGGCGACTCCGGTGTAGGTGCCGAAGCTCCAGTGGTTCCCCTCGGGATCGAGCACGGAGAACTGGAGGGAGTCGTAGGGGGTGGTGGCAAGTGGTTCGAGCACGATGGCCCCGTGATCGACGGCGCGGGCGAAGAGGGCTGCCGGGTCATCGCAGACGAGGTAGGCGCCGAAGGTACCCGGCGTGAGCACCCACTGCCCAGGTTCGGGATTCGCCTTCGCTGAGCCCAGCATGATGCCGCCCCCTCCTGGCCAGAGGAGTTCAGCGTGGTCCACCCGGTCGCCGTCGCCAGCAATGAAGGACGGCTCGAAGCCGAAGGCGGCTTCGAGGAAGGCAATGAGCGCTCGAGCATCACGAGCGTGGAGGCATGGCCAGATGGTGGTCACGGTGACACCAGCCGATCAATTGCCGCACCGAGGTCGGCATCGCTCGGTTCGACGAGCACCTCACCCGAGGGCAAGAGGATGGTGGGGACCTTTCGGATCCCACCGTTCAGCGCTGCGCAGCGCTTCAGGGCGTCGGCATCGAGGTCGACGTCGATGAAGGCGTAGTGGATGGATCGTGCATCGAGGTAGGCCCGGGACCGCACGCAGTCACCGCACCACGTGGTGCCGAGCATGGTGATGCCGTCGTCGTCGGGACGACGGTCTCCTTTGCCGTCGATCGTGGCGTTCACTGCCCGAGTCGTCCGCCACCGCCAAGCGAGTAGGCGCTCTCGGCGTGTTGGGAGAGGTCGAGGCCAACGAACTCATCTTCTTGACTGACCCGCAGGCCCATGGTGACGTCCACCACCTTGGCGATGATGGACGTCACAAAGAACGCGAAGGCCGCGGTGACCGCTGCGGCTAAGGCTTCTCGGCTGAGGAGGTGGAACCCTCCACCGGTGAAGAGGCCGTTGGCGCCGGCTGCATTGACGGATTTGGTGGCGAAGCATCCGAGGAGCACCATGCCGCAGAGCCCACCGACGCCGTGCACCCCGAGCACATCGAGGGAATCGTCGTAGTGCCATTTGAACTTGAGGCGCACGGCCATGGCGCAGATGACACCAGCAACCAGGCCAATGACGACGGCGGCCATTGGGCTCACGAATCCGGCGCATGGGGTAATCGCCACCATCCCGGCCACCGCTCCAGACGCGGCGCCGAGCGTGGTCGGGTAGTGCTCTCGTGCGCGCTCGAAGAGCACCCAGCCGAGCATGCCGGTGGCGGCGGCAATCTGGGTCGTCACGAAGGCGATCACGGCCACGTGGTTCACCCCGAGGGAGGACCCTGCGTTGAACCCAAACCATCCGAACCACAAGATGCCGGCACCGAGGAGGGTGAGGGGTACTGAGTGCGGTGCCATGGCTTCACCCGGCCATCCACGACGACGCCCGAGCACCAACACGATGGCCAAGGTGGAGAACCCAGAGTTGATCTCCACGACCGTTCCGCCGGCGAAGTCCAACACACCGAGGTGGGCCAGCCAACCCGTGGGGCTGAAGACCCAGTGAGCGATGGGCACGTAGACGAAGAGGAACCAGGCCACGATCAGCACGAGGAACGAGGTGAACTTGATTCGGTCCACCGTGCCGCCGCTCAAGAGCGCGGCGGTGATGATGGCGAACATCAACTGGAAGACCATGATCGCCATGGGATCGGCGTGAACGCCACCGAGGCCAGGAAGTGGGTGGTTGAGGTTGGCGAAGCCAGCCAAGTGGAGGTTGCCGAGGAGGCCAGCTCCGAGGTCGTTTGAGAAGATCAAGCTGCCACCGAACGTGACGAAGACGACGGTGATGATGCCGATGGCGATGAAACTGTTCATCATCACCGAGAGCACGTTCTTCGAGCGGACCATGCCGCCGTAGAAGAGCGCGAGGCCGGGGGTCATGAACAACACGAGCGCTGCGCCGAGCAGTACCCACAAGGTGTCTGCACTACGCATAGGTCAACGTTCCTCTCTCGTCACAGCGCATCAGAACCTCGTTCTCCCGTGCGAATTCGTACCGCAGTCTCAATGGGCAAGACCCACACCTTGCCGTCACCGATGGTTCCGGTATGGGCGGCGTTGATGAGGACGGCCAAGAGTTCATCGAGTTGGTCGTCGTCCACTAAGAGTTCAATGCGGATCTTCGGGACGAAGTCCACCTCGTACTCAGACCCTCGGTAGACCTCGGTGTGGCCGCGTTGGCGACCGAAGCCGTGGGCTTCACTGATGGTCATCCCCTCAACGCCAGCGGCTTCGAGCGCAGCCTTGACCTCACCGATGACGAAGGGCTTGATGACGGCAACGATGAGTTTCATGCTTCCCCCCGGACTCGTGAACCCGACGAATCGTAGTCAGGTTGTGCGGAGGTGGCATGGTTCAATCGGCTTCAGCGTGCTCCACGGTGGCCTCAGGCTCATCATCGTGATGATGGTCGTGGTTGTGGTCATCTCCGTGGTGATGGCCTAACCCTCCACCGAAGAGGCGGAGGCCAGCGGGGGCGATGCGCTGGGTGCTCTGGAAGACCACGCCGGTTGCCAGCAGAACTGCCGCTTCAAAGAGGAGGGCTTTCAGGCTTCCTGTTCGGCTTCCACTCTGGAAGACCCCGGGGGCGATGATCCCGATCAGGGTGTAGGCAGCGAGGAGGAGATCGACGATGGCAATGGCCACTGCGAAGAACGACACGGTGGCGACGTAGGAGCGCACCACCTTCTTGGCCGGGGCATTGGGGTTCTCCTCACCGGCCGCGAGGGCGAGTCCCTTGGCCTTGTGCCAGCGGTGGGCGAATCCCGCGATCACGATGAACGAGATGCCGACCGTGATCATTCGAATGGCTTGGTCACCAACGGGATGCCTCTCGGTGTTGACGAACGATCCGTTGACGAACGCGTAGGAGCCTGCGGCGTAGGTCTTGCCGATCAGGCCAATGAGGGCGAGGACGATCAGGAGCACGCCGTAGTAGGCGGCCCACAGCGTCACGTAGGCACCGCTCATCAAGAACCCAGTCATCGAGCGTGTCCCGGTGGAGTCGTCGTCGAAGCGACCAGTGCGAGCGATGGTCAAGTACGCGGTAACGGCCGCCACCAGGATGATGACGAGTCCGAGACCAATCGTCAGCACGCTCTGGGTCGCGGTCGGGAGTGCAGTGGTCACCATGGTGAACCTCCAACGTTGAGACGTCGAGTGGCGTCAGCCCCGACGCTAGACCCGCCGGCAAGCGCGCGCGGGACCCTCGCGCAGCACCCTGATGGAGACGGGTGGTTCACCCCTCACCGCGTGGCACACGCCATGGGCGAGAATGGAGGTGTGGCTACTCCCCAGATGAAGAACCGTGTCCGCCAGATCCTCGCCAATGTGGCGCCCGGAGATCTCCTCGCCATCGTCGATCAGCTCGATCTCTCCGCTCGTCCCGGCCAGGCGTCGATCGCCCTCGTGGCGCTCAAGAGCTTGAAGCAGCGCCGAAAGGTGTCGTCCTTCCTCGATACCGCCCCCCAAGCCGCCCTCTACGGCATGCTCGAAGCGGTGACCCAAGGGTGTCTCCACGCCATCGTGGACGAGCTCGGCGATGCCGCCGATGACCCAACGAAGGAGCAACTCGACGCTGCCGTCACCGCTGTGCTGGACCACGTCGATGGCCCGGTCATGGCTGCCGCGCTGGCCTTCGGTATCCTTGAGGAGTTCACCGCAGCACCTCACTGCGCCGCCATCCTCGCTGAGCACCCAGAGTGGGGACTGGCCGAACTCTTCGCTGACGAGGCTACGCCGGCCGCAGAATAACGGCGGGGTTGCCGGCCACCGTGGCGCCGGCCGGAACGTCGGTGAGGACCACGGCGTTGGCTCCCACTCGTGCACCGTCGCCGATGGTCACCCCACCGATGATCTTGGCGCCGGGGTACAAGATGACGTCGTCGCCAATGGTCGGATAGGTCGTCCCGTCTTGGGTGCCGATCGTCACCTGGTGGAAGATGCGGCAGTTCGCGCCGATGGTGGAACCGGGACCAATCACGATCCCGTTGCCGTGGATGAAGACCGTTCCCTCACCAATGACGGCACCATGGTCAATCTCGATCCCAGAGAGGAGTTTGCCGAACTGCAGGCAGGCTGCAGCGAGCGATGGACGACCGGCGGCGTCGAGTCGAACAGAGTGGCGGTAGAGCCGGAGCGCATGCCACTGGGTGGCGAGGAGTCGATTGAGCAGTCCGCCGCGAGCCACGGCCTAACTCTAGAACTGCGTGGCGAAGCGCAGTCTCAACTCTGGCTCGTGAACTGGAGGCAGCCGTCGGTGAAGTCGACGTCTGGGAGCACGGTGACCTCGTGCCAGTAGTCGAGGTCCATCTGCCACTCCGCAGCGGTGCCACCCTTCGGCATGAGCGCTCCAGCCCGCTGGGCGTAGCCAGGGTTGAACTGTGCGGGGTCGATGAAGGGTTGGCGCTGCATTCCAGCATCTTCTGGGCGGAGCACGGCGGCCACGCTGGTCGCTCCTCGGCCTTCCATGGTCGAGAGCAGCCGGGTGATGAGGTGGTTCACCATCTCGGCCCGCATCGTCCAACTGAGGCGGAGCGCCCCGAAGGTCCAGGCGACGTTCGGGAGTCCGGTGAACAGCACTCCACGCCAGGTCACCGAGTTCGCCACGTTGACCGCCTGACCGTCGACGGTGAAGGCCACGCCTCCGAGGACCGAGAGGTCGAATCCTGTTGCGGTGATGACGACGTCGGCGTCGACCACGGTGCCACCCTCGGTGACGAGTCCCGTTGGGGTGAACGTCGCAATCTCGTCGGTGACCATGGTGACCGAGCCGTTGCTGATGGCACGGAACAGATCCCCGTTCAAGATTCGAGCCACGCGTTGCTCGTGGGGGAAGTGCCGGGGGGTGAAGTGGGTCTCGACGTCGTAGCCCTCAGGGAGCTGATCGGCCACCATCTTGATGAGACCGGCCTTCGAGAGTTCAGGGTGGTTGAACTGCACGCTCGTCATGGCAGCCATGTCCTTCACCGCCTTGCGCCGGATGATCTCGTGGATCCAGGTTTCGTCGATCCCGAGCTCACGGAGTTGATCGGCGAGGGGATCTCGGTTCTCACTCTGGAAGAAGTAGGCGGGGGAGCGTTGCACCACCGTGACCGATGCGCACTGGTCGGCAATCGCGGGGACGAGCGTGGCCATGGTCGCTCCCGAACCAATCACCGCAACGGTTTGGTTGGAGAGGTCGAGCCGTTCGGGCCAAGCCTGGGGGTGGATCAGGGTTCCCGCGTAGTCCTCGAGTCCCAGCCACTGTGGCGTGTGGCCTGCAGCGTGGGTGTAGTAGCCGTGGCATGACCAGATGAACCGAGCGGTGGTGGTCCGGACCTCGTTCGTCACCGTGTCTCGAAGGCTGACCGTCCAGAACTGGTCGGCCGTTGACCACGAGGCGGCTTCCACGATGGTGTTGTAGGTGAAGGAGCGCTCGAGATCATGCTCGGCGATCACCGCACCGAGGTAGGCGTGGATCTCGGCGGCCCCTGCGTAGGGGGCACCGGTCCACGGCTTGAAGCTGTAGCCCAAGGTGTAGACCTCGGTGTCGGAGCGCACGCCGGGGTAGGTGTGGATGAGCCAGGTGCCGCCGAAACTGTGGTGCGCTTCGGCGACCTCGAATTGAAGCGACGGGAGTTCGTTGCGGAGTTGGTAGGCGGCGTGGATACCGGAAATTCCCGCTCCGATGACCAACACGTCGAGGTCGGGAGTGCTGGTGGTTGCTGCGTGATCCTGCATGGGGTCGGTCCTCTCCGCGGTTCTCGGTGCAGTCAAGCAGAGATCAGATGCGTCGCTCGACGTCAGCGACGCCCGGCGTGGCTCGGCGTGCAGTCGCTCGGACCGTGGGCTGCCTGACACGACGGGCACAGCAGGAGCAGTGCCCGGCAGGCGAGGTTGGCGCAGTTGACGTACTCGGTTGTCGGTGTCCCACAAGCTTCACACGAGCTGATCACCGCGCTGTGGTCAGAGAAGGTCTGTGTCCGACGCTCGTCGAAGACGTAGAGCGCACCTTCCCAGAGCCCGTCGTCGCCGAAGGCCTCGCCGTAGCGAACGATGCCACCGTCGAGTTGGTAGACCTCGTCGAATCCCCGGTTGATGAGGAGCGCGCTCAACACCTCGCAGCGAATCCCTCCCGTGCAGTAGGTGACGATGGGGCGACCTTTCAGCGTGTCGTACTTCCCGCTGTCGATCTCAGCAACGAAGTCGTGCGTCGTCTTGACGTCTGGAACGATGGCGCCCTTGAAGCGTCCAATGGCCGCTTCGAAGGCATTGCGGCCATCGAAGAAGACGACCTCGTCGCCACGCTGTGCCACGAGATCGTTGACAGCTTGTGGACTGAGGTGGGTGCCACCTCCGACCACACCGTGCGCATCGACGATGACTTCCCCGGGTGCACCGAACGCCACGAGCTCAGATCGAACCTTGACCGAGAGGCGGGGGAAATCTGCTCCCGTGCCTTCTGACCACTTGACGTCGAGGTGCTTCAGCGGGCCGTACTCCTTCACCCGCCGGACGTAGGTCTTGACGGCAGCGAGATTGCCGCCAACGGTCCCGTTGATGCCGTGGGGGGAGATGATGATGCGGCCGGTGAGGTCGAGGTGCTCGCACAGCGTGCGCTGCCAGAGGCGAATCGCCTCTGGGTCGGGAAGCGGCGTGAACGCGTAGAAGAGGAGCACCTTGGGTTCAGCCACCTCCCAAGCGTAGGCATGGCGCACGATCCTGCTCGTCTGACACGGCGACTGCTCCATCGGTACGCTGCACCAATGCACCCACTTGAGCTCTCCTCGCTGGTCATCGACTCTGGCCTCGCCACTGAACCGGTCAACCGGGTCACCAACGAACTCTCTGAACTCCGTGATGGCTTGAGCATCGTGGAGAGTTTCAGCCACACCATCACCTTCGACTCCGGCGATGGTCTCGTCTGCTTTGATGCCTCAGGTGCGGGCAGTGGCCGGAGCGTCGTCCAGGCCATTCGGACCTGGAACACGGCACCGATCTCCACGCTCATCTACACCCATGGCCACGCCGACCACATTGGTGGGAGCGGCGCGTTCGCTGCCGATGCGTCGGTGAGCGGTCACGGGGCTCCCGTCGTCGTCGGACACGAGAACGTCGCTCGCCGAATCGATCGCTACCGCCAAACCTCCCGGTGGAACGTCACGATCAACCAACGCCAATTCGGTGGACCTCCGACCGACATGGGCCTCACCTTGAGCGACGACATCACCGACTTCCTCCCGCGCTCGGTGCTGCGCCCGACGGTGACCTTCGCTGACCACCACGAACTCCTCGTCGGTGACACGACCATCGAACTGCACCACGGGCGTGGGGAGACCGACGACCACCTGTGGGCCTTCTTCCCCGAGCAGCGATGGATCGCCACTGGGGACTTCATCATCTGGAACTACCCGAATGCCGGGAACCCCCAGAAGGTGCAGCGCTACGCCCTCGAATGGGCGCAGTCGCTCCGTCGGATGATCGCTCAAGAGCCCGAGCTCCTGCTCCCCGCCCACGGACTCCCTATTGAGGGCAAGGAGCGCATCGCCACGGTTCTCGATGAGACCGCGTCCACCCTCGAAGCAGTGGTGTTCGCCGTCGTCGATCTCATGAACGCCGGGGCCTCGCTCGACACCATCATCCACACCGTCACGGTTCCCGAAGCCACATTGGCGAAGCCCTATCTCCGGCCCTACTACGACGAGCCAGAATTCGTCATTCGCAACATCTGGCGCCTCTACGGCGGTTGGTGGGATGGAGCCGCCTCACGGTTGAAGCCTGCCCCTGACGCTGCAGTTGCGTCCGAACTCGCTGCCCTCGCCGGCGGCGCCGCCGTCCTCATGGATCGCGCGGTTGCCCTCATCGACAGCGACCTGCGTCTTGCCTGCCACCTGGCTGATCTCGCCGTTTGGGCGGAGCCAGGCAACGCAGCGCTGCATGAGCAGCGGGCCGAGGTCTACCGGGCGAGGCGCCGGAGCGAACGGTCACTCATGGCGCAGGGCATCTTCCGATCTGCCGAAGTTGAGTCGACCCGCATCGCTGCAGCTGATACCTCGGGACGAGACGAGCGCTAGGTGGCAGACGCCGAAGTTTCGATCGAAGCTTCGAGGTGGTCGAGGCGGCGAATGCTCACTGTTGCCCTCGGTGGGCTTGGAGTACTCGCGGTCGGTGCAGTGATCGGCGGTGAACTCGTCGACCATGGGTTGCTCCCGGGAAAGTCCCTCCTCAGTGAGATCGATGGTGCGTGCTCGGTCGATGATCCTCACCTCACCTTCGCACCACTCGGCCCAACGGTGTCGGGTCGGTTCGCATCGAGGTTCCGGCATCGGTCGGTTGGCTACTCCATCGCTTATCCGCCAGGGTTTGGACCCGGAGACGAGTTGCCCCTCGTCGTCATGCTGCATGGGGAGGGCGGTAACCACACCAATGCCGTGTCGGGGATGTCACCGGCACAGCTCGTGGCCATCACTCGGCCGGGATCCAAAGAGCACCTTGCGACCACTGTGCCAACAGCAATCGTGACCGTCGATGGTGGCAGCGGGTACTGGCACCCACACCCCAACGACGATCCCATGGGCATGGTGGTGGACGAGCTCATCCCGCTCTGTCGGGCGAAGGGGCTCGGTCGTCCGAATCGTGGGATTGGCCTCATGGGAATCTCCATGGGTGGCTACGGCGCCATCGCCATCGCCGAGCACTACCCCCACCTCGCTCGAGCCGTCGCTGCCATCAGTCCTGCTATCTGGACGAGCTACGACCAAGCACGAGGAGTGAACGCCGAGGCCTACAGCGACGCGAACGAATTCGATGCGTACGACGCCGTGACCCACGCTGGGGCACTCACTGGTTGTCCCGTTCGCGTGGCGTCAGGGATCGACGATCCGTTCCACCCCGGCGTGGCAGCATTCGCTGCGGTAGCGCCGGCGGAGACGACCGTGCTCTTCTCCGGTGGATGCCACACGAGCCCTTTCTTCCTCGAGCAAGAGCCGGCGTCGATCCAGTTCCTCTCGGCGCACTTCTCGGCCTGACCGGTTAGTGAATGGGAATCCAGGCCTCAAGGTTGAGAAGCGCTGGGTGCTCGCTCGGCAACATGCGCTCCAAGTGCTGGCCGTCGCGAGTGGTGCAGCCGAGGTCACGGAGACCCTCGTCGTAGGCGGAGCGGTAGAAGTCGTCTACCTCGCCGACGGTTCCGAGAAACGAGAACACGGCGTAGCGGCCCCCGTCGATTATGAAGGCGTCGAACGTCGTCGGCAGTGGGCCGGCACTGTGCTCGGTGACCGATGCGCTGTAGGTGATGCGATGGGGAGGCACGAGATCATCGGCAGGACCCGTGATGCCGATGTACTCGAAGTCATCAGTGACTCCTGGAGTCCCAAGTGCTGCGGTGACCATCTCCCAGAGGGCGGCGATCACCGGAGCAGCGTCCGCGGCATCGGGAGCGAATGAGGAGGGCACCGTAGCTGTGATGCCAACTGCAGTGCACGCCACACGTTCCTCAATGCGTCCGATCATGGCAGCACCGTACTGCGGAGCGACGCTCGTGCTGCAAACGACATTGGTACGTCCTCGTCGAGGTTGCATGGACCTGATCAATCCACAGGGCAACCAGTCGTTCACTGAACAGTCACGAAGACGACGAGGACTTAGGCTAAAGGTTCACTATGACCTCTGCAACCAGACTCCGGCAGCGGAAACGCTCGCCACAGGAGATTCGTGAACTCCTGATGACCGCTGGAGAAGAGCTCGCGCTCGACCCATCGACCCGGGGAGGCCTCGCTGGACTCACCCTGAGTGCGGTTTTTGAGAAAATCCAGCGTGAGCAGGGGATACGACTCACGAATGCCTCGGTTCTCGGCAGGGTGTTCGATTCAGCAGAGGCATTCCGCCGCGAGGTTCTGATCAAGATTGCGTCGAGCGAGTCTCAAGACTTCACCACCTCGAGTGACTACGTCTTCCGCAACGTGATCGTGAAGGCAGATTTGACGACGCCAGAACGGCGTTGGGATGCACTTCGAGAGACCTGTCGCGTGTCGGCGAACATCATGCTGGACACCCTCGCTGCATCGCAGACCTGGAGAGTGTGGCTCGGAATTCTGGCCTACGCGATCGCCGAACCCGAAGTCAACGCGGACCTCGTAGAAGCGCTCAAGATCAGCTACCACCGGCTGAATCAACAGTCGATCGAGACCTACTCCGCAGCGTTGCAGATCCTCGGATTTCGACCAAGAGAGCCTCGCGACCTCGAGTACTTCTCGTTCTGGGCCGACACCTTGGCCGAAGGCGTCGGCATCCGGATGCTGGTCGAGCCCGACTCGTTCAAAGGCATCATGTTGCCGACGGGTATTGGTGGAAAGCGTCAGCGCTGGACGAAGTTCTCCTTGGGTTTCTGGGCTCTCGCCAGTCAGATCGTCGAACTCGACCCTGACTGGGTTGCGCCTTCGGCCTCTGCGTAGTCAACGATCGGTGGGACTTTCATGACCAACACCTGGCCATCACAGGGTCCAGCCTCGTACTTTCCCTCGATTGAGAAGAAGTACGAGAAGTCGATTGCCGAGTGGCAGCAGATCATCGTTGCCTGTGGACTCGAGAAGCACATGGCCATCGTGAACTTCTTGAAGGCGGAATACGCCATGGGTCACGGGCATGCCAATGCGCTCGTTGGATGGACGCTGGCTGGGAACGTCGCGTAAGGGAAGTTGCGCCCTTCGACGTTGTTCGATGGAACCATATTCTGACCTGGCTCAGGTGTGTTCAACGACTTCCGGATTGGGAACGACGACACTCCCGAAAGAACAAAGTTGCTCCGTGATTGCTCCGAAGCTCCAACGGACTTGGGGCGGTCCAGGCTTCGGTCCATCTCGCTGAGGACAGAGAGCCCAGCCTGACCGACTCGCATCCTTGACGTGAAGGTCAGTCGTCTCATTTGTAAAGTTCTGTGTTCTCAAAACTAAAGTTCGTGATACACTTTTCCAGTGGAGCATCGGTCCCAACTGCATCAACGGCGTATTTTCGAGGTGGCGTGCTCTCGGTTGCGCGATACTCCGACGCTCCTCCTTGAAGGGCCTCGATCGGTAGGAAAGTCGACGCTACTTCATCAACTGGCAGCTCACTTCGGCGGGCGCATCCTCGATTTAGATGACCTCGCCACACTGGACGCGGTGCGTGCCGACGTGGCAAGAGCTGTTGCCGGATCGCAGATGGTGCTCATTGACGAATACCAAAAGGCGCCTGAGGTACTCGAGGCGATGAAGGCGGAGTTGAACCGGGCCACATACCCCGGCCGATTTGTCCTCACCGGCTCGACCCGCCACGACGCGCTTCCCGGCGCTGCCCAGGCACTCACTGGTCGCCTCGAGACGCTCAAGGTCTTTCCACTGTCGCAAGGGGAGCGCGACGATCGGCATGAAGACTTTCTCGCGTTGGCGCTCGAACATCCAGAAGAGGTCCTCCAGCCTGAACGCTCTCAAACGAGTCGAGAGGAGTACGTTGGTCGGATCACTGCGGGAGGCTTCCCTCTTGCACTCACGATGTCCAGTGAGGCAGCACGACGAAGGTGGGTCCGTCACTACGTCCGCCTAACGCTCGAACGAGATATCCGGGAACTGAGCAATCTTCGCCAGGGAGACAAACTCGGATTACTTCTCGGACGCCTCGCTGGCCAAACAGCCCAAGTACTCAACGTGGCGAGCGCCGCTACCGATGTAGGTCTCACTCCCGTGACGGCAGAGAGCTACATCAGCCTTCTCGAGCGAGTATTTCTCGTTCACCGGCTTGAGGCGTGGGGCACAACGTTGCTTTCTCGAAGCGTCGCCAAGCCGAAGATCCACGTGCTGGACTCTGCCGTCGCCGCCACGCTTCTTCGAATCACCCCAGAAAAGCTTCTGAGTCTCCGTGCCGCTGCTTCGACTGAGTTCGGTCACGTCGTCGAGAGCTTCGCTGTCGGCGAACTCCAGAAACAAGCCTCTTGGAATGAAGCGGTCACTGGCGTGGGTCACTGGCGCCACCTCGATGGCTACGAAGTGGACTTCGTCGTTGAGCGCGACGACGGTGGAGTGATCGGGTTTGAAATGAAAACGAGCGCTCGAATCCAAGGTTCCGATATGAAAGGAATGTCGAGGCTTCGCGATGCATTGGGCGCGCAATTTGTCGGCGGATTTGCCCTCTACCTTGGCGAGCGGAGCTACACCTTCGCCGATCGCCTTCATGTCGTGCCACTCGATCGCCTCTGGACCCCGATGCCTCACTGAGGAGACGGTGCGACTGCAGGCGAAGTCGGACACCGCGATATCCGAGATGATTGGCACGCCCAACGGGATTTGAACCCGTGCTGCCGCCGTGAAAGGGCGGTGTCCTAGGCCGCTAGACGATGGGCGCCTGTTGCAGCCCTTCTACGCTACCAGCCTCTCGGTGGTCTCCTCGTAGGGAGAACTCTGGGATTGCTGGGTGGTCGTGCATCTCGAGGCTGAAGCGAACGACACCGATCATCACCGAGACCGCTCCGATGACGTGGAGTTCAACGAGGCCCACGGGGAGGTGCATGGCGTACTGCACGATACCGATACCCGCTTGCACCGCCACTGCGAGGATGAGGCGCTCTCCAATGAGTCGGATCCGAGGAGCTGCACCAATGGCGGAGATCGCGAAGATGAGCGCCACCGTGAAGCCCGCGAGCGCAGCAGCGAGGGCGCCGTGGAGTTCAACGACGGATCGCAGTTCAACGGGCAATCGCTTGGCCACGTGTTGGCCGGCGAAGTTCCCCGCGTGTGGGCCGGCGTTCGAAACGGCTGTTCCCGCAGCCACGACGGCCACGGTGAGGCCGATGAGCACTCGAGAGCAGATGAGGATGGGGCGAGGAACGAGGAGCACGGCATCGCTGTCGTAGTTCCGGCGGTTTCGGTGGACGAGCACCATCGCCACCCCGAGGAAGATCGGCGCCACGAGGAAGTGCACCATGACCGTCCACGGATTGAGGTCGGTGTAGACGACGACCGCTCCCCACACCGATTCAGCGACCAGCCCTCCGAGCAGTGCCCACGACAACACGATCAGGTCGCGGCGCTTCGGGCCGCGGCGGTAGGCGGCGACGATGGTGACGATGGTGACGATCGAGATGAAGCCGGTGATGAGCCGGTTGGTGAACTCGACGATCGGGTGGATGGACGCGACGGGGAGCGCATGGTGGGCGTAGCAGGTGGGCCAGTGCGGGCACCCAAGCCCTGATCCCGTCAGGCGAACTGCAGCGCCAGAGATGATGATCAGTGCGTAGGCAACCGCACAGGCTTGAGCGAGGAGGTGGAAGGCTCGAGGCGAAACGGAGAATCGTTGCCGTTTGGCCGAGGTGTCCACGGTGCAAGCGTAGCGAGGAAGTGGCGTTCGCTCACCTAGGCTGGAGATCGTGAACTTGACGTCTGAGGTACCGCTGCTCGAGCTGACGCCGATTGAGCGCGTGAAGGCCTACGTCGCCCTCATGAAGCTCCGAGTCGTCGAGTTGCTCCTCATCACGACGGTGCCCACCATGGTCGTCGCCAAGGGGGGCTGGCCGTCGTTGGCCCTCGTGCTGTGGACCCTGCTCGGGGGAACCTTGGCAGCTGGCGGTGCCAACGCCATCAACATGGTCATCGACCGCGATATCGATCGCCTGATGGAGCGCACGAAGAAGCGACCACTGGTCGTCGGAGCCATGACCCCTCGGGCCGCCTTCATCTTCGCCCTGGCCATTGAGGCTGCTGCCTTCATCCAACTGGCCCTCACCGTCAACCTGCTCTCGGCTGTCCTGGCGGTCTCCGCCACCGCCTTCTACGTCTTCATCTACACCTTGTGGCTGAAGCGCCGCAGTAAGCAGAACATCGTTATCGGCGGCGCAGCCGGTGCGGTTCCGGTGCTCGTGGGGTGGGCTGCGGTCACGAATTCCCTGTCGTGGGTACCGGTGCTCATGTTCGCGGTGATCTTCATCTGGACGCCGCCACACTTCTGGGCCCTCGCTGTGCGCTACCGCGACGACTACGCCGCCGCCGATGTGCCCATGTTGCCGGTCGTGGCTTCCATGGAGCGGACGGCAGTTGAGATCCTCGTCTACACCGTGGTCCTCGTCGCCTCGACAGCGCTCCTCGGCGCAGTGGCGCACCTCGGCTGGATCTACACCGTCACCGCGTTGGTTCTCGGCGTCGTGTTCATCGGCGGATGCGTGAAGTTGCTCCAGCTCGCTCGGGCCCATCGAGCAGCCGAGAAGGAAGCGATGCGCCTCTTCTCGTTCTCCATCACCTACTTGACGGTGCTCTTCGTGGCCATGGCCGCCGACGTCCTCATCCTCGGACCGACGAAGTAGCCCTCAGGCCTCAGCGAGACTGGCCCGGGCGTCGTCCAACTGGTGCCCGCTCTCGTGGGCGGCTTGGTTGGCCATGCTCGGGAGGGTTCAGGGCGCGAACCGGAAGGTCGCGGCGGCGAGGGCTGGCATGGTGAGCGCCCAGAAGCCGAGCACGATCCACGTCCCACTCCCGACGGGTTGGCCGAAGCTCCACAGGGCGTGCAGCCCCGAAGCGAGGGCTCCTGAGGGGAGGAGCCGAGCGACGGTGCCGAGGCCGCCGAGCTTCCCAATCGGCACCACCATGCCCGAGACGAGGAGGAGGACCAAGTAGAGGCCATTCGCTGCTGCCAAGTTGACCTCGCCCTTCAGCCGCCCAGCCATGGTGAGGCCAATCCCGGCGAAGGCGGCGGTGGCCAAGAGGATGATCGAAAGGGCTTGGCTCACCGAACTGAGCACGCCGAGGGAGGAGGGGAAGGAGTAGCCGAGGAGCGTGGCGACGAGCGCCAAGACCGCGACCTGCAGCACCTCGACGATGCCCACGCAGACAATCTTCGCTCCGAGCAGGCGCTTGGTCCCAAGGGGGGTTGCCTGGAGCCGGAGGAGGACGCCGTAGGAGCGCTCGAACCCCGTGGAGATCGAGAGCGACACCATGGCCGAGGACATCACCGACAAGGCGACGATGCCCGGGAACATGAAGGCAATTCCCGACGCTGTCGGCACTGAGACGACGTGAACTTTCGCAAAGAAGATGAGGAACACGACCGGGATCCCGAGCGTGAGGAGCAGCGTCTCGCCCTTTCGGAGCGCGAGGCGAACTTCCATTCCGAGGTGTGCAGCGAACGCCGTCATCGTTGCCTCCGTCGACGCCGGGGTTCGGGGGCCGGGAGCGGCGCCGGCTCTCCGGCGTAGAGCGCGTGGTAGAGGTCGGTCAGGTCACCGGACGCGTTGAACCGATCGAGCGGCGCGTCAAGGTCGGCGAGGGTGCTCGAGAGCAAGGCGACGCCATCGCTGCCGAGGGCGCCGCCGAGCAGGTAGTGCCCAGGGCGGACTTCGTTCACCGACACACCGAGCCGGTTGGCGAGGAGCAGGGCGTCGAGTCCGGGCGTGGAGCCGAAGGACCCCGCGCTCCCGTGTCGTGCAGAGAGTTCAGCCGTGGTTCCCGCGAAGAGCAGGCGTCCAGCCGACAAGAAGACGTGACGATCCGCCATGGCGTCCACTTCACTGAGCTCGTGCGACGTCAGCACCACTGCGGCGCCACTGGCTCGGAGTGACTCCACCACCGTGCGGATCACGACCCGCCCTTCGGGGTCGACGCCTGCCGTTGGTTCATCCAGCATCACGACGCTGGGTCGACCGACGAGCGCCAAGGCCAAGCTCAACCGCTGCTGCTCACCTCCCGAGAGGCGTCGCCACGGCGTCGTCGCCACGTGGGAGAGGCCGAGGAGATCCATGAGCTCGCTCGGGTCTCTGGGGTTCTCGTAGTAGGCAGCGAAGAGTCGAATCGTCTCAGCGACGCGCATGGCCGGGTAGACCCCACCGCCTTGGAGCATGATCCCGAGGTGAGGGACGACGGCAGCGTGATCTGCCACTGGGTCGAAGCCGAGGATGCGAGCGCTCCCGGTGGTCGGGGTGAGGTACCCCTCGAGGCACCGCAGCGTCGAGGTCTTGCCGGCGCCGTTCGGTCCGAGCAGGGCGACCACTTCGCCCGCCTCCACCGAGAAGGAAACGTCGGAGAGCGCAGTGGTCGTGCCGTAGGTGACGCCGAGGCCTGAGGCGACGATCGGGGCCGATGGTTGGTCACTCGCTCCAGCACGCATTGTCCTAGACGCTACCGTTGAGGGCACCATGCTCGATATCCGGCTGCTCCGTGACGATCCTGACGCCATCAAGGCGGGCCTCGCCCGGCGTGGGGTGGACGGTGCCGCCGTCGACCGTCTCATCGACTTCGACGTCGCCCACCGGGCCCTCCTCGCTCGTCAAGAGACCCTCCGTCAAGAGGTGAAGGCCCTCTCCAAGGCTGTTGGTCAGGCCAAGAAGGAGCGCGACGAGGTGCGAGCCTCTGCGCTCGCTGAGCAGAGCCGCGCCGTCGGCGATGAAGAGCGTCGCTTGAACGTCGACGTCGAAGCAGCAGCTGAGGCCATCCGTTCGGCCTTGCTCGTCACCCCGAACCTCCCCGCTGAGGACTGCCCCGACGGGGAGTCTGAGGCCGACAACGTCGAGACCCGACGGTGGTGGCCGGGGCTTGAGCAGGGATTCCCGTTTCCAACCTTCGACGAGCACCAGCAGGTGCCGCACTGGGAGGTCGGTGAAGCACTCGGTATCTTGGATCTCGAGCGCGGCGCCAAGATGTCCGGTTCGATGTTCCCGCTGTTCCGAGGGATGGGCGCTCGACTCCTGCGGGCGCTCACCTCCTACGCCCTCGCTGCGCACGCCGATGCCTACGAGGAACTGCGGCCACCGACGTTCGTGCTCACCGAGACGATCACCGCAACCGGACACTTGCCGAAGTTCGCCGACGAGGCGTACCACATCGAGCGAGATGACCTCTGGGCCATTCCAACCGCTGAAGTCCCGCTGACCTCCATGCACCGTGGTGAGATTTTGGAGGAAGCGGTGCTTCCCCTGCGCTTCACGGCGTCGACCCCGTGCTTCCGTCGAGAGGCGGGATCGGCGGGCCGCGACACGCGCGGCGTGCTGCGAGTCCACGAATTCGACAAGGTCGAACTCGTCGCCTACGCCACTCCTGAGGGTGCCAAAGCGGCATTCGACGACATCTTGGCCCGGGCTGAGGCACTGCTCCGAGGGCTGGGGCTCACCTACCGGGTCCTCGACCTGTGCAGCGGGGACATCGGAGCATCCTCCAAGCGCACCTTCGACCTCGAGGTCTACTCCCCGGGGTGCGACCGTTGGCTCGAGGTGTCCTCGGTCAGCTGGTTCGGCGACTACCAGGCCCGCCGCGCATCGGTTCGCTACCGGCCAGCCGATGGTGGCTCACCGCAGTTCGTCCACACGCTCAACGGCTCGGCGTTGGCCTGGCCGCGTATCTGGGCTGCGCTCATCGAGCAAGGTCGACAGGCTGACGGCAGCGTGGAACTCCCTGAGGTGCTCGCCCCGTTCCTCGGCGGCACCACGACGGTGACGCCGCGACGCTGAGCTCGTCCTACTTCGGCGCCGGTGCGTCGAAGCGGTAGCCCACACCTCGCACCGTGGTGAGCATCACCGGGGTCTTCGGGTCGGCTTCGATGAGGGCACGGACGCGTTTGACGTGGACGTCCAAGGTCTTCGTGTCGCCGAAGTAGTCCGATCCCCAGATGCGATCGATCAAGACTTCACGGGTGAGGACGCGGCCGGCGTTCTCCATCAGAATCGCGAGCAGGTCGAACTCCTTGCGTCGGAGGTGCACCTCTTCGCCTCGGACGATGGAGCGTCGGCGATCGATCTCTAGCCGGATGTCACCCAGCTCAATGACCTCGAAGTGATCGTCAGGTGCGTCGCGCTCGTCGCTCGGCCGACGGCGGAGCACGGCCCGCATGCGAGCGACGAGCTCTCGGAGGCGGTAGGGCTTCGTGACGTAGTCGTCCGCCCCCATCTCGAGGGCGACGACGGTATCGATCTCCTCCGCCTTGGCCGTCACCATGATGATCGGCACTGCGGACTTGGCGCGGATCTGGCGACAGACGTCAATCCCACTGAGACGGGGCAGCATCATGTCGAGGAGCACCACGTCGTAGTCGCGTTCTTCGAACCTCGCGAGGGCCTCGTTGCCGTCACGAGCAACGGTGACCGCGAAGCCTTCGGCTCCGAGTCCAATCTGGAGCGCGTCGATGAAGGACTCTTCGTCTTCGGCCAGCAGCACCTGAATTCGATCAGGAACGGCGTTCACCTTGGCCTTCTTCTTGTCGCTCACAGCCGGTTGAAGAGCGGGAGGACGAGGGTGAACGTCGACCCCTCACCTTCTCTTGAGACGACGTCGACCCGACCGTTGTGGTTCTGGGCGACGTGGCGGACAATGGAGAGGCCGAGGCCCGTGCCGCCGGTTTCCCGACTGCGGCCGTAGTCGACGCGGTAGAAGCGCTCGAAGATGCGGTCGAGGTCTCGAGCGGGAATCCCGACACCACGATCGACGACGCTGATTGCAACAATCCCATGGTGTTCATTCGCCCCGTCGTTGGTCACCGCATTCGGGTCGCCAGCCGCGCTCACGGTGACGGTGTCGCCGCCTGAGGAGTAGGTAATGGCGTTCTCTAAGAGGGCGTGCACCGCAGAGGTCAACTGTCGACGATCGCCGAGGACGACGAGGTTGGGCTCGGGCTCGATCATGGCAATGGCCACCGAGCGCTGCTCAGCCATGGACCGGATCCGCTCAACGGCTTCGGCCATGACGAGCGCCACTTGGACCGGCTCTCGAGGTGGCGAGATCTCCGACTCAATGCGGGAGAGGTCTAAGAGGTCGTCGATGATCCGACTGACGCGGAAGGCTTCGGTGTGGATGCGGTCGGCGAGGCGGTTCGCCACGTCCTTGTCCTTCTCGATCATGAGCGTCTCAGCGAGGAGACCCAATGCACCCATCGGGGTCTTCAGCTCATGGCTCACGTTCGCGATGAAGTCCCGGCGGATCTCGTCTAATCGGCGACGCTCAGAGATGTCTTCAATCATGGCCACCACACCAACCGGTCGTCGCCCATCGTCGATGAGGCGAGCCGAGATCGACAGAGTGGAGCGGGGTGGACCGAAGAGTTCGATGACCTTCTCGGCGCTGCCATCGGCCCAGGCCGCGCTCAACAGGTCGGTCACGGCTTGTGCGGCCAAGGCATCGCCGGCTCGGGAGGTCATGAGCTCGCTGGCCCGAGGGTTGCGGTAGAGCACGGTGCCGCTCTCATCGCAGATGATGACGCCTTCAGGCAAGGTATCAACCGCGCGACGGAGTCGCAGTGCATCGGCACTGGTTGCAGCCACCGCTTCTGTGGCAGCTCCGGTAACGGTCTCTAAGTAGGTCAGCCCTTCTTCGAGGGAAGCATCGGGGCCTGGGCCATCTCCGAGCCGTGCTCCAAGAGACGCCATTCGGCTGGCGATGGCGCGTCGACCAGTTCGACGACCGATCACGAGCGCACCGAAGAGCGCTGCAACGACGAGGACCCCGGCGATTGCTCCAACAACCGCTGGAGGTAGTCCGAACAGGGTGGATGCAGCTGGGCTGAAGGACATGGCTCCATTCTGGCAGGACAACTCCGTCGCCGGGTCCCGAGGCCTCAGCCAACTCCGTGGCGAAGGTTCCAGCGGGGCTCTTCGGCACGGTGAGGCCACACCATTAAAGGAGGCCCACCGTGGCGGTACTACTTCGAACGTCGTTCACGACAGCGAGCGTGCACTTAAGTCCAGGGACATCCTCGCTCCCGGGGAGCGCAGCACTCCAGAACCTGGCCAACGGCATTGCTGGTTGGGCGCTCATGGCGGCCCTCGTTGGCCTGGTGATCGGCGCAGGACTGTGGGCGCTCGGGGCGCACGCACAGAACTACCAGCAGTCCTTCACGGGACGCCGGACGGTGCTCGCCTCGCTCGCTGCCGCCCTCGTGATCGGCGCAGCGCCAGCGCTCATCAACTTCTTCTTCGCAACGGGAACGACCGTCAAGTGATGCCACCGCACCACCTCGCTCCCCACTGCCTCGGGATCCCGATCTTGGATCCCCTCTGCGGTGTGGCAGGTGGAGCATCGGGGGCACTAGCGGGAGCGATCTTCTCCGGAATCCTCGACGCCGTCGTCCGTGGGGCAATCTGGCTACTCGCCACCGTCGGTCACGTGCTCTCGGTCACGACCAGCCCTGGTCTCGACGCGACGTGGTTCACCGTTCGGTATTCGGCGATGTCGTCGGTCGCTGCCCTCGTCGGGGTAGTCGCGCTCTGCGGGGCTGCGGTTGATGCTGTGCTCCGGCGAGATGCGAACCGCTTGGGTCGAGTGATCCTCATCAACCTTCCCGTCGCCGGTCTCGCCACCATGGTGGCAGTGCCGTTCGCGGCAGAGCTCCTCGCTGGAATTGATCAGCTGTCGTCGTCCTACGCCTCGGCCACAGGGAGTTCGCCAGGACTCTTCTTGAGCGCGGTCGAGCACCACTACGTCGACGTGGTGACGGCGACCGGGAATCTGGCGATCCCTGGTTTGTTGGAGTGCCTCCTCGGCCTCGTGGCGCTGCTCGCAGGCCTCGCGCTGTGGGTCGAACTGCTGCTTCGGTCTGCGGCGATCGCCATCACGGTGCTCTTCTTGCCGTTGGCATTCGCAGCGCAGATTTGGCCGAGCGCGTCTGGCCTCGCTCGCCGGCTGGCCGAGACCATGGTCGCGCTCATCCTGTCCAAGTTCATCGTTGTGGTCGTCCTCTGCCTGGGCGTTGGGGCCGTTTCCGGATCATCTGGCGTGACCGGGCTGCTCCTCGGTGTGACGCTTCTGGCGCTCGCATCGTTCTCCCCATTCGTCCTCCTCCGATTGGCGCCCTTCGGCGAAGCAGCCCTCGTCGCCGGTCTCGAGGGTCACCGCCAACGGCTGACGAGAACGGCAGTGACGGGAGCGACGATGGCCGCTCGAGGAGCGGGGGCAGTGAGCGGCCTTGGAGCAGCAGCGGCGATGGATCACCTCGTCGACGAGCGTCCCGACGTTGATCCTGTCGCCGACGCCGGGCTCGTTGGCGTGACGCCCGAGTCATGGATGGAAGACGACGCTCCGATGCGACCGGATACCTCGGCTGCGGCGACGGGACGTCACGTCTTCACGAGGGATGCCCTCGGTCCTCGGCTCACGTTCATTCCGAATCCCCCAGCAGATGGTGAGTGATGGTGAGCGACGGACCGAGTCTGGATCGTGCGGTGAGCTTCGGCCCCCCAGATGCCCAGGTCCTCATCGCCGAGCGGCGGACCGGCCAGGTCGTCTTCGCCCTCTGCATTACAGGCGCCACTGCCGCCACCGTGGCTGCCACCAGTGGCCCTGCCCGGCTCATGCTTGGGGTCGCCGGGACCCTCGCCGCAACGCTGGCGCTCGTCGTGGAGGTGCGCGGTCAGGGTCTCGACCAATGGGTAGCAGCGGTGTTCAGGTTCACTGTGTCCCGATTGGGTGAGCTGCTCGCTCGTCAACAACCAGCGAAGCACGGGCGATGGGGGAGCGACGACGGAGCAGTCGTGCAGTTTCACCTTGGCAACTTCCCCCTCGCGGATGAACACACCCAAGACCAGCGGGTCGCGATGATGCAGGAGTTGTTCGTCCTCGCATCGAGCCCTGACCATCCCGGCCAGATCTTGATTGAGACGGTGACTCGTTCGCCGCTCACGAGGACCTCAACGCTCCACCTGAGTGGCGATCCCGAGCAGGTCGTCGCCCTGCAGCGACTCCTCGGTGCGTGCGCCGTTGCTGAGAGCGCACCGAAGTTGTCTCGTGGTTCCAAGCGAACGCGAACTCGCCGGTCACACTGGACCTACCTCTCCGGCGATGGCCTTCGGAGGGTCTTGTGGGTGGACGGTTGGCCACAGCGAGCGGTCACGCCGGGATTTCTCACCCCGCTGCTCACGTGCCCATCGTGGGAGCAGCTCGCCATTACCTTCGTCACCGAGCCACGAGATCGGGCACTCCAGCGGATTGAGCGAGCCCAGGTCGCCGCCCTCGCTGACGGGGAGCTGCGCCGGCGAGGGGGCTTTCGAAGAACCGCAGCGATTGCCCAGCGAAGTGCGCGTCGCGACGACTTCGAAGCTGCGCTGGTTCGCGGGGCGACGCCGATTCGATTCACCGGCCTCATCGTCATCGGCGCCGACACCCTCGACGATCTCAACACCAGAACCGCGTCGGCACAGGTGGCTGCCCAGCGAGCCGGGTGCAGCTTGTCGATCTTGCGAGGTGTCCAACGTGAAGCAATGGCGGCGATTGGCCAGCCCCTTCGGGGGTCTCGATGAGGGCGAATCGGTGGATCCCGGCGCCGCATCGTGAGGTGTCGACGACCCTGGCGGCAGCGATGCCGGGAGCGCTCGGCGCCACTGCGGGTACCGGTGTGAATCTGGGGAGTGATCTCCTCGGTGGATCCTTCGCATTCGATCCCTTTTCGGCCTATCGAGAAGGACGAGTCACGAACCCCAATGTGGTGGTACTCGGCCAGATCGGACGAGGCAAGAGCACCTTCGTGAAGACGCTCCTCCTCCGAGAACTCGAGCGCGGACGGAGGGCCGTTGTCCTCGACCCAAAGGGAGAGTACGGCGGACTGGCCGCTGCGGTTGGCGTCCGTCCTGTGGTGGTGGCCCCGAGCGGCACGACGAGGTGCAACCCCTTGCTCCCCGGCCACGACCGAGAGGCGGTTCGGCGTGACGTGGGGGTCATCGCCCTCCTCGTCGCCCACGGCCTCGGTCGAAACCTCACCCCCATTGAGCGCACGGCACTCGACGTTGCTCGATCGAGTTGCACCACGCCGGTGACCCTCGACGCCGTGGCTGCTGCCCTCCTCGCTCCGACGACTGCGGCTGCCGACGAGCTCAAGCTCGATGTTCCTACTCTCCTGACCAATGGCCGAGAGGTTGCCTACGAGCTCCTCCGGTTCACCCGTGGAGATTTGGCCGGAATGCTGAGTGGGGAGTCCACCCCTGATGTGGATTTCTCCGCGCCGCTGGTGGTGATCGATTGCTCGGCAATTTGGGGCACCGAGGCGCTGGCTCCGGTGATGGCCGCCATCATCGCCAGGGTCCACCAGATTGGAGAAACGGATCCAACGCCGCGGTACTTCGTGCTGGATGAGGCGTGGGCAGTCCTCAGTGATCCCCGGATCGCCCGATGGCTCCAAGGGTCGTGGAAGCTGGCGCGAGCAACCGCCACCGCCAATATCTGCGTGCTCCACCGAGTTGCCGACTGCGTGAGCGCAGGCGCTGCTGGTTCAGTTGAGCAACACCTCGCCGCTGGTCTCCTCGCAGATTCGGGAACCGTGGTGTGCTTCAGCCTTGATCCGACCGATGCCGCTGATGCAGCGCGGACCGTCGGTCTGAGCGCCCCGGCTGGTCGATTACTCCCGAAGTTGCGACGTGGCCTCGCGGTCATCCGGGTGGGGCATGAGCACCATCTCGTGGCAATCGAGATCGATGCTGCCGCCGCCGAAGTCTCCGAGAGCGACACTGCGATGTGGCGATGACTGCAGTGGTGATCATCGCCCTCATCTCGCTGGCACTCCTCGCCAACCTCGCTTGGCCGGAGCGACGAGGGGCACTGGTCCTGCCGCCGAGGCGGTTGCTCCGGATCCGGGGTTCACGTGAGCGGTTGCACCTCGGACGGTGGCGAGGTCGACCACTCGCTGCCGAAGCGAACCACAGCGTGCTCGTACTCGGTCCTACCCAATCGGGCAAGACGAGAACGGTGGTGGTGCCAGCGATTGAGCAGTGGCCAGGTCCAGTGCTCGTTGCCAGTGTGAAAGATGATGTCCTCCGAGCCACGATGGCTCGTCGTGTGGCTATTGGTGCGGTGTCGGTGATCGACCCCGCACGCGTCACCTCGGCACCACGATCGCAGTGGGCCCCGCTGGCGGTGCCGATCTCGTTCGGGGCCGCAAGAGATCTGGCGCGAGATCTCTGCGCTGCATCGAGTGATCACGATCGTGGCGGAGATGCGGCGTTCTGGACTGCTGCTGCGGCTCGCCACCTCGCTCCACTGCTCGTCGCCGCGAGTTGGACCGGTGGAGGATTCCGCTCCGTGCTCGAGTGGGTGAGCGCTCGTGACCTCTCTGCTCCCATCGATGTGCTCCTCAGTGCTCGGGAGGACCGAGCGGCAGCCATTCTGGAGGAGAGCGCGTGGAAGGACGATCGGCAGTACTCCTCGATCGTCACCACGCTCGAAGTGCTGCTCGACGGCGTACTCGACGCTGAGCACGATGGCCCGACGGTATCGATCGAGTCGTTCCTCGCCGGTCCGAACACCCTCTACCTGTCGAGTCCGCTCCGAGCGCAGCAGCGGTATCGACCATTGCTCACTGCAGTGCGGAACGCGGTCATCGATACCGCGACGGTCACCGCAGCCCGCGCTGGAGGACGACTTCGTCCAGGGCTCTTGCTGGTGCACGACGAAGCGGCGCACCTCGGAGGAATTTCGGATCTGGTCGATCTGGCAGCCACCGGCGTTGGGCAAGGCATCACCTTGCTCACCGTCTTCCAAGATCTCGGTCAGATCACGAGCCACTACGGACCGCTGGCGATGTCCCTCGTTGCCAACCATCGGGCGCGGCTCGTGCTCAGCGGAACGGTCGAGCCGTCGACGATCGACGTCCTCACCCGACTCGCTGGAACCGAACGCCGACCAGAGCACCACGGTCGTGGACGAGAACGCACGAGTGCCGTGAGCGATCATCCCCGATTGACCGATACTCGGATTCGGTCGCTTCGGCGGGGATCGGCCATCCTCTCCTACGACACCGAGCGCCCGTTCGTGGTCACCCTCTCATCACCGACGAGGCGACCATCGCACGCTCGAGACCGACGGCTCGGGCTACCCTCGATACGTGACACAGACGACGTTGGCGATTGACATTGGCGGCACTGGCATCAAGGGTGCGGTCCTCGCGCCGAATGGTGAGATGGTGAGCCCCCGGGTCAAGGTGAAGACCACCTACCCGATGCCGCCAGCAGCCTTGGTGGCGGTCCTGACCACCTTCTCCGAGCGCTTTCCCGATTCCAAGCAGATCGCCATTGGGTTCCCAGGTGTCGTCCGTCGAGGACGGATTCTCTCCGCACCGCACTTTCAGACCGAGCGCGGGCTCGGCACTGACATCTCTCCAACACTGGTCAAGCAGTGGTCGGGATTCAACTTGGCCGAGAGCGTGGCAAAGGCAACAGGGATGACCGTGCGGGTCGTCAACGATGCCGAGATGCAAGGCCTTGGGGTCATCACCGGTCGCGGTGTCGAGGTGGTCATCACCCTCGGTACGGGATTTGGGTTCTCGGTCTTCGAGGAGGGTGTGGCTGCGCCGCACATGGAGCTCGGGTCCATGCCCCTCCTCAAGGGCAAGACGCTGGATGAGGAATTGGGGAATCGTGGCCGCAAGTCACGCGGTGACGCCGAGTGGAGCGCACGGGTGCATACGACCGTTGGGTTGATCGACACCTTGGTGAACTTCGACCACTGCTACATCGGCGGTGGGAATGCTCGCACCATTGGCCGCGATGGGTTCGGCCCGATCCTCAAGAAGATCACCATCGTGGGCAACATCGCCGGCATCCTCG
This sequence comes from uncultured Actinomycetes bacterium, assembly GCA_903870905.1. Taxonomy (GTDB): domain Bacteria; phylum Actinomycetota; class Acidimicrobiia; order Acidimicrobiales; family RAAP-2; genus CAIQEU01. The sequence continues at coordinate 29,615 of CAIQEU010000018.1, forward strand.
GCGGACGCCACCTCTTCCCGACTACTTGACGCCGTCGAACTCCGTGCAACGGGTGCCGGTGTAGATCGAGGGCATGCACTTGTTGCAGTGCGTGCACACCGACACCGATGCCGTCCCCGCCTCGTACTTCTTGATGAGGTCTGGCTCGGCGAGGAGCGCTCGGCCCATAGCCACGAACTCAAATCCTGCGTCGAGACCCTGCTCGATGGTGGCTTCATTGGCAATGCCACCGAGGAGGACGAGCGGCATCGAGAGCACCTCGCGGAACTGCATCGCCATGGGCAAGAAGTAGGCCTCTTCGTAGGGGTAGGAGGGCATGAAGTGCCAACCAGCGAGTTGGAAGCCCAACTTGATGGGTTGGGGCAGCGTCTTGGCGAACTCCTTCCGTGGTGCCTTGCCGCGGAAGAGGTACATCGGATTGTTGAGCGATGATCCCGCGGTGAGCACGAGGGCGTCGAGGTGTCCATCGGCCTCGAAGAGCTTGGCCGTCGGTATCGATTCTTCGAGCTCAATGCCACCCTTGGTGCCGTCTCGCATGGAGATCTTGGCGGTCAGGGCGATGCGGTCACCCACGACCTCTTTGACCGCTTCGACGACCATGCGGGGGTAGAGGGCTCGTGCCTCAAGGCTTCCGCCGTAGCGGTCGGTGCGCTTGTTGGCCTTCGGGGAGAGGAACGACGACAAGAGGTAGCCGTGCCCGAGGTGGAGTTCAATGCAGTCGAAACCAGCGTCGACGGCATTCCTCGCGGCGTCGGTGAAGCCAATGAGGATGCGCTCGAGATCGGCCTCGGTGGCTTCAGCGAACTGACTGCCCATTGGTGAACGACCAGCGGAAGGAGCGAGCGACTGCGCCTTGTTCGAGCCGCTGTTGGCCACGGGGCCTGCGTGGCCAACCTGGGCGGAGATCTTCGCTCCGGCTGCGTGGACGGCACTGGTGACGCCCTGGAGCTTCTCCACGTTGGCGGGGTCCGAGAGCAAGATGACGTTCTTGTCGGTGCGACCCTCAGGGGTCACCCCGAGGTAGGCCATCGTGGTCATGCCCACTCCGCCTTCGGCCATCTGCACGTGGAAGTCGATCATCTCCTGGGTCACCGCGCCTCGTGGCGCTCGGCCCTCGAAGGTCGCTGCCTTGATGATCCGGTTCTTGATCGTGATCGGACCGAGTTTCGCTGCTTCGAATGGTGTTGCCATGGTTCCCCCCCCTGCTCGTGGCCCAACCCTACAGAGGGAAGGGTCCGTTGAGCCAAATGAGCCACGCGAAGGTCGCAGCGGAGGTAGAGAATGACGGCATGTCAGAACCGCAAGCCACCTCGATCGAAGAGCACCTCCAACAACGCGCAGAGCGTGGACCGATCAAGGTCAACGATCAGCGGGACCTCAATCACCCGAAGCTGCTTCGACGGCTCAATGCGATCTTGGGCCTCAAGATCACCACCATCGTTGGCACGATGTGGGCTGCGTACCTCTTCACGGCGATTGCCCTCTTCGCCTTACCCTCAGCCATTCGCCAAGGGACCTACTTCGTGGTCGTCTGGTTGTCGTCGAGCTTCCTCCAGCTCGTGTTGCTCCCCATCATCATCGTGGGGCAGAACATTCAGGCCAAGGCCGCGGACGAGCGTGCCGCTGCAACGTACCAAGATGCCGACGCAATCTTGAAGGAAGCACTCAAGATCCAAGAGCATCTTGAAGTCCAAGACACCAAGCTCCTCCACCTGATTGAGGAAATGGCGAAGTTAGAAGCAGCACTCGAGGCTGGGCGGCCTTCGTAAACCGCTGGCGATGAGGCCTCCGGCTCGCGGCTAACATGGTGCTCCGCCCATTTCGGTGGGTGGATGCAGTGCCTTGCGGGCGTAGCTCAACGGATTAGAGCATCTGACTACGGATCAGAAGGTTGGGGGTTCGAATCCCTCCGCCCGCACCA
>CAIQEU010000019.1 GCA_903870905.1 uncultured Actinomycetes bacterium
TGGTGATTGGAGCAGGCTTTGGTGGCATTGCTGCCGCTCGAGCACTGCCCAGAGACGCCAACGTCACCATTGTCGACCAACACAACTACCAGACCTTCCTTCCGCTGCTCTACCAAGTTGCCTCCTCGGGACTGGCAGCGGACCAAATCGCCTACCCGGTTCGCGGTGCGCTTCGAGGAACGAGTGCAAACTTTCGCCTCGGCACTGCAGAGCATGTGGATGTGGCCAATCACGTGGTCAAACTCGCCGATGGCTCTTCCCTTCACTACGACCACTTGGTGCTCGCTGCTGGTTCAGTGTCCAATGACTACGGGGTGACCGGGGTCAGTGAGTTTGCCTTTGGCATGAAGTCACTGAAAGAAGCCCTCACCATTCGAGCCACGTTCTTGCGCAGATTCGAAGAGTTGGCTTCGGCCATTGACGATGGCCGCGAAGTCGTGCCCTTGTCGGCTGTGGTCATTGGTGGGGGCCCAACGGGAGTTGAGATGGCCGGTGCGCTGGCCGAGCTCGCTGCTGGCCCCTTGGCCAAGGACCGCAGAGATGCAGCGTCGATGATCTCAGTTGAGTTGATTGAACTGGGCGACCGAATCCTTGCAACGTTTGCCCCCGAACTGTCAGCCCGAGCAGCGAAGGACCTCGAGTCACTTGGGGTGCACATCCACCTCAACACGCCGGTCGAGTCCGTGAGCGAACGAGCGATTGGCGTGACCGGAGCTCCCTCGATTCCGGCGAACATGACCATCTGGGCTGCTGGGGTTCGCGGGGTTGACCTCGGCGCAGTCGGTGGAGCCGTTGGCGCCAATGGTCGCCTTCGGGTTGATGCGACGCTCCGTATTGATGGAGCCGACAACATCTGGGTCATTGGCGACCTCTCTGGCGCCATTGGTCCAGGAGGTCGACCACTTCCAATGGTCGCACCCGTTGCCATCCAACAAGGCCGCTACGTCGCGCGCCAAATCACAGGACTCCAGCGTGGCGCAACTGTTGAGCCGTTCGTGTACAAGGACAAGGGCTCGATGGCAACCATTGGTCGACACAAGGCCATTGTTGAGACCAAGCGCCTTCACTTTGGTGGATTTATGGCTTGGTTTGCTTGGCTTGGGTTGCACCTCGTCCAACTCATGGGTGGGAGGAACCGGATCGGCACCCTGGCTGACTGGTCGTGGAACTATCTGACCTTTGATCGCGGGAATCGCCACATCATTGACGTGGAGTAGTGGAGGCTCAACCGGTGGTTCGCGGTTCCCTTCAATCCACCCTTGGTTCCAACGTGTGGTGCCTCTAGCGCTCCGAGTGCGTTGCGCGGTGGCCGTAAGCGTCGCGAACTCGTGCTGCTCGATCAGCTCGGAGCGCCGGTGCGCGTCATGGTCAGTCCACAACCTGAAGTGGTGTGGTCCCGATGCGTACCGGTCGTCCATGGGAGACTTGGTCACATGGGTGATGCCGACAACCGATCCTTGCTCAGTCTCGGACGAGGGCTCGAGGGCGCGACGCTGGCGTGGAACGTCGCTGGCGTCGTGGTGCTCGCGCTCACCGCACTCAGGGCGCATTCGGTGGCCCTCGGTGGCTTCGGCCTCGATTCGGGAGTGGAGATCGCAGCATCGATCGTCGTCTTGGCGGAGCTCGGCGGGAGCGACGAACACCGACAGCGGCGGACACTCCGACTCATCGGCTGGGCGTTCATCGTTCTCGCGATCTACCTCGCCCTGCAGAGCACGGCGCTCCTCGTCCTCGGGATCCATCCGCACCACTCGCCCCTCGGAATTATCTGGACGGCACTAACGGCGGTCGTCATGTTTTCGCTCGCAACGGCCAAGTTCCGCGTGGGCCACGCCATGGGCAGTCAACTCCTCATGACCGAGAGTCGGGTGACCTTCGTCGACGGCTTGCTCGCCACCTTCGTCGTCCTTGGCCTCGTGGCCAATGCCGGCCTTGGTTGGTGGTGGGCGGATCCAGCGTGCGCCTACCTCATCGTCATCTACTCCGTCCGTGAATCAATGGAGGCACTGAAGCTCGGGCGAGCCGTCCAGCCTGATGCTGACCTTGGGGCCTGCGGGCAGAGCTGCTCGGCGTGCACGAATCTCTGCGAGGTGCCGAACGGTGGAGTGAGCGACGCGCCCTAGAGGATGACGCGCTTGCCTGAGGTGGTCTCGAGCGTTGCCGTTCGGCGGTCCCACGACACCGTGAGTCGCAGGTGCTCGCCAGCAACGGTGACCTCAGATGCGAAGGGATCGACGAGGTCGAGCACCGTGTCCGCTTCTGGCTGGAGCTCGATGAGGCGGTTGAGGAGCGACCACTCCTGCTCGGTGTAGGTGGAGAGGTCATCGGAGACGATGAGGTACGCCCCGGTGCCGAGGATCGAGGTCGCGAGCGTGATTCGCTCAGCACTCGTGAGTTCGGTGTCGGTTGGTCGCAGCAGCAGGCAGTCAGGATCGTTGAGGAACCACCGCCGGTGCATGGGGGCTCGGAGCACGCTCTGCTCGATGGCGTTGCGTGCCGCGACGGAGCACTCCTGCCAGCCGGGGACGAACGTGGTGGGCTCCCAAAACGGTGCGACGTCTTCGGAGACCCGCATCGCGTCGACGATGCCAACGGCGGAGAGGAGCGGAGCACCGCAACCGAGGAGGTAGGCATCGTCGCCAATGCCGGCCCGAACGGCTTCGAGGCCTCGACGCAGCGCTTGACCACGGGTCATGGTGCCATCGCCGGAGCGTCGTCCTGGGATTCCTGCAGCGAAGCAGAAATCGATCTTGTGGTATTCGAAGCCTTGGGCGAGGAGCGCCGCGTAGGTGGCGGTGAGGTGCGCACAGACGTCGTCGCGGGTGGTGTCGAGCGCGTAGACCTTGCCGCCCCACACCGGATGGGTGAGCGCGGTCACCGGTCGACCGTCGTCGTGGGTCACGAGCCATTCGGGGTGCTCGGTGGCGAGGGTTCCCCCCTCGACCGCGAGGAACGGCGCCGTCCAGATGCCAGCCACGCCGCCGTCGTTGACGATGGACGTTGCGAGCTCCTCGACGGGAGCACCGAACCGAGGAGCGGTTCCCGACCATACGCCGATGGACGGCTGCCAGCCATCGTCGATCTGGATGAGGCCGAGGCCGTGGGCGGCGGCGAGTTCGGCATTGAGGACCACGTCGGCAGCGGTCACGTCGCCGAAGTAGTGGTACCAACTGCACCATCCGGTTGGGGCTCCTCGGTCGACTCGAGCCGCTGAAGCTGCGCCAGAGGCGGCGCAGTACTTGGAGTAGTTCTCTCCGGCCCCACCATCTCGTCCCCACAGGTCGTCGAGGACGAATTCTTCCCCTGGGCTGAGCACGAGGCCGTCGAGTAGGCAGCGAACGACGAGGAGGTCGCCATCGACGATGAAGGTGGTGAGGTTGCGCGCCGCGGTGAGGGCGCCGAGGACGTAGGCGTCGGTCAAGACGAAGGTGTCAACGACGAGGTGGTTGCCGGGGGCTGAAGGGTCAGCCGCCATCTCGGCGAGCAACCACCGGGGTGCTTTCCCCCGTTCGGGGCGAACGTCGGCGAACTTGGCTCGACGAACCGTGGACCATGACTGCCACCCATGCTCGAGGACCTTGGCCGCTGGGGCGTGGAAGGTCATCTCGACGGCGTCGAGGATGATGGCCTCGGTGCCGACGTTGCGGATGGTGGTCGTGAAGCGGTGACCGTCGTCGTCGGTGGCGATCAAGAGCGACGGGGCAACCGTGTGGCGAGTGAACTCCGCCAATGCCTCGTCATCGAGGGGACCAGCTCCCTGGTCGCGCCGTGCGTGGATCTCTACCTCGTCGAAGGTCAACATGGTAACCATCGTGCCACTTGGCGACACCGTCGCGAAGTCGTCACGGATGAATCTGCCATGATGCACCCATGAACGTCCTGTTCGTCACGCTGGACCAATTTCGGGCTGACTGCTTGAGCGCAGCTGGCCATCTCGTTGTGAAGACCCCCAATCTCGACGCACTCGCCGCTCGCGGCGTGCGATTCGCACGGCACTTCAGCCAAGCAGCGCCATGTGCTCCGGGTCGGGCATCGCTCTACACCGGCACGTACCAGATGAACCACCGGGTCGTCGGGAACGGCAGTGCATTGAGCGATGGCTTCGACAACATCGCTCGGGCTGGTCAGCGAGCTGGGTATGCGCCCGTCCTGTTCGGCTACACCGATCAAGGCATCGACCCCAAGGTGGCGAGTGGTCCAGAGGACCCCTGGCTCGATACCTATGAGGGTGTGCTCCCTGGGTTCACGGTCGGTGTCCACCTCGACGAACGGCAATCGGCGTGGGTGGAGCACCTCCGAGCACTCGGCTACGAGGTCGCCTCCGGACTCGAGGCGCTCGCCAGCGAATCGTCGCGCCCAGCAAACCTGTCGCTCGCGAGTTTCATGACGACGAAGGCGCTCGAGTGGCTGGAGCACCACAGCGGCGAGTGGTTCGTCCACTTGAGCTACCTCCGCCCACACCCGCCCTACGCCGCTGCAGGCGACTACGCCTCGATGTACGACCCAGCGTTCTCTCCAGCGCCCCATCCGGTTGGCGAGGGACTGCACCCGCTCCATGAGATCGCGCTCACCCTTCCTGGAATCGCCGCTCCGACCGACCCCGAAGCCATGGCAGCGTTGCAAGCCCAGTACTTCGGCATGATCACCGAAGTCGACGCGCAGTTCGGACGGGTGCTCGACGCCCTCGACGAGCGTGGCGATCTCGACGACACGATCGTCATCGTGAGCTCTGATCACGGCGAGCAGCTCGGTGATCAAGGCCTCTTGGAGAAGCTCGGATTCTTTGAGTCGAGCTACGCCATTCCGTGCATCATTTCCGACCCGAGGCATCCCGAGGCACACGGCACCGTGGTCGAGCACTTCACCGAGAACGTCGATGTCTTCCCGACCCTCCTCGAACTCCTCGACCTTGAGCCATCCACCCAGGCCGATGGCCAGTCACTCGTCCCCTTCTTGACCGCAGGGGAGCCGCGGGCGTGGCGAACTGCTGCGCACTGGGAGTGGGACTGGCGCTACCTCCTCGTTGGCGAGCACCGAGAAGGCGGACCCATCAACGCCGCACTCGAGACCTACAACGTGGCAGTCCTGCGCACCGAAACCCATGCCTACGCCCACTTCGGCGATGGGGACTTCCGATGCTTCGATCTCGCCGCTGATCCGTCCTGGGCGACGACCACCAACGACCCCGCAGTGATCCTCCCACTGGCCCAGGAGATGCTGACGTGGCGATCCACCCACCTCGGTGGCGACTACACCGGCTTCCTCCTCGGCGCAGAACGTCAGGGTCGGTGGCCCCGGGACCTCTTCAGCTCGTAGGGCGAACGGCGAAGCCGAGGAGCGTCCGATCGAGGAACTGCTCGAAGTCATCCTCGGCAGCCTCGATCTTCGAGATGCCGGCGTGGCCGAGTGCGACGTAGCCGTGGATCATGGACCACAGGTGCTGCGCCAGCACGTTGGCATCCCCGCCCACGATGATGGACGCCTCTTGGCATCGCTCGAGGATCGTGACCAGGGTGGAGAAGGAGCTCACGGTGTCCATGAGGGCGTCAGACGATGGCGTGAACTCTGGAATGACGTGGCTGAACATCACCTTGTAGACCGCAGGACGGTCGAGGGCGAACTGCCGGTACGCGCGCCCGCTGGCCCGCAGTGCCACGAAGGGATCAGCGATGGCGTTGGCCGCTTCCATGGCGTCGTGCAATGCAGTGAACCCCGAACGGAACAGCGCTTCGACCACGCCGCCCTTGTCACCGAAGTGGTTGTAGACGCTCATGGGTGCCACGCCAGCGACGCTGGCGATCCGACGAATGGTGAGGGCCTCTGGTCCGTGCTCGCCGAGAAGTGCTGCCGCAGCTCGGAGAATCTCGTTGGCCACGTCGCCACTCGGCGTGCGGTGGGATCGGGCAGCATCCATAGGCACAGTGTAGTAGAACGGTGTTCTAGTATATGGAACAGCGTTCTACGAAGGAGATGCCATGACGACGACCCATGACCACGACCGCCGGTGGACGACCCTCGGGGTGCTCTGCCTCTCGGTCTTCCTCGTGGTCGTCGACAACACCATCGTCAATGTCGCACTCCCATCCTTCGCTCGTGACCTCCACAGTTCGAATGCCGGACTGCAGTGGATCGTCGATGGCTACAGCCTCCCGTTCGCGGCGCTGTTGCTCGCTGGAGGAGCAGTGGCGGACCGCCTCGGGCGAAAGCCGGTGATGCAGATTGGCCTCGTGGGGTTCATGGCCACGTCGCTGTGGGCGGCGCTGGCGACGTCAACGGCTTCCCTGATTGCCGCTCGAGCGTCGATGGGTGTGGCCGCCGCCTTCATCTTCCCGGCCACCTTGGCCATCTTGACGACGGTGTTCACCGACCCGACTGAGCGAGCCAAGGCCATTGGGATCTGGGGTGCGACCTCTGGCGCATCGGTTGCCGTTGGTCCCATCGTCGGCGGCGCGCTCCTCGAGCACTTCTGGTACGGATCGGTGTTCCTCGTCACCGTGCCCATCGCTGCGGTAACGCTCCTCCTCGGCATCTTCCTCGTCCCGAACTCCAAGGTGCACACCGGCCAGCGCTTCGACTGGCCGGGCCTCGTGGTCTCGGCCACTGGCCTCACGCTCTTGGTGCTGACCATCATCGAAGGCCCGACCTGGGGATGGGGGTCGCCACGCACGATTGGGGGGTTCGTGCTCTCGGCTGTGGTCCTCGGCATCTTCTGCTCGATTGAGCTCCGACGGTTGGCACCGCTCCTCGACGTCCGGGTCTTCGGCGTGCCGAGATTCACTGCCGGGGCCGCGTCGGTTGCCGTTGGATTCTTCTGCCTCTTTGGGTTCATCTTCTTGATCACGGAGTACTTCCAACTCGTGCGGGGCTACTCGACCTTGTCGGCGGGTGTGCACACCCTGCCCTTCGCCATCGCCACCGGTATTGCGACCCCCATTGGCGCCTTGCTCGCCATCAAGTTCGGAGCCCGTTTCGTCATCAGTGGCGGCCTCACGCTGTTCGCAGCCGGACTTCTCATCTGTGCAGTGATGCCGGTTGACGCGTCCTACTTCTCGGTGATCATCCCGTCGATGGTGCTCATGGCAGCGGGTCTCGGTTTCGTGACCGCACCGTCGACTGAAGCGGTGATGGGGAGCCTGCGGCCTGACCAAGTGGGCGCTGGGGCTGCGGTGTCGAACACCACTCGTGAACTCGGCGGAACGCTCGGCGTCGCCGTCCTCGGATCCGTCTTCGCGTCGGGATTCGCCACTCGGGCCATTGCTGCGCTCGCGGGGTCGGGAATTCCTGATGTCGCCGCGCACGTCGCCTCGCGATCGGTCGCCGCCTCGTTGGCGGTGGCCTCGCACGCACCGCAGGCACCGGTGGCGATCGCTGGAGTGGAGCACGCGTTCCTCATTGGACTGCACTGGGCCTGCTTCAGCGCAGCAGGGGTCGCCGTGGTTGGCGCACTCGTTGCGGTGACGCTGCTCCGAGGGACGGCATCGCACCAGAACGTCCTGCAGTAGGTCGAGGTGGCGCGATGTGCGAGAATGATGGAACACCGACTAGGAGGATTGCCATGTCCCGTCCATTCGTGAAGATCGCTGCGGGTCTCGCTGCAGTTGCCCTTCCATTGTCTGCCGTCACGGCCGTGGCCGGAGCGGCCGGTAACGGTGGGTATGGCGGCCTTGGTGCCATTAACAAGCAGAATGCGATTGCCAACGAAGTGCCGAGCGCCATCAAGACTGCTGGCAAGCTGCGCGTCGCTTCTGACGCCACCTACGCCCCCATGGAGTACCTCGCCCCCGATAACACGACCGTGATCGGCGTCGACGCCGACCTGGCCAAGGCGGTTGGCAAGGTACTCGGTCTCCCCGTACAGATCGACAACGTGACCTTCGACAGCATCATTCCGAAGCTGCAGTCGAACACCTACGACTTGGGCTTCTCATCCTTCACCGACACCAAGGCTCGTGAGCACTCGGTCAACTTCGTGGACTACTTCTCTGCTGGGGAGTCCTTCTACATCAAGAAGGGTCACAAGGCGCTCTCGGGGAGCGGCCTGACCCAGATGTGCGGCCTCACCGTCTCGGTGGAGGCAGGAACCACGGAAGAGTCCGATGCCAACTCGGCAATTGCCGCCTGCGCCAAGATCCACAAGACGGGCCCGACCGTTCGGTCCTTCAACGACCAGGCGACGGCCAATCTGGCCGTCTCGTCGGGTCAGGCTGATGTTGGCTTCGCCGACCAGCCCATCTCTGGCTACATCGTCGCCACCTCGAAGGGCGTGTTCGTGAACTCGGGCAAGCCCTTCGCCGCTGCGCCCTACGGCATTGCGGCGGGCAAGACCTACAGCGGCCTCGACAAGGCAGTCCTCGACGCCATGAAGTACCTCGTCACCAAGGGGTACTACTCCTCGATCCTCAAGTACTGGGGTCAGAGCTCGGGTGCTGTGAAGACCATCACGGAGAACAAGGCGATCTTCTAGTCGTTCTCGGTAGTCCGGCGGGCGGAGTACGGTGCATCTCGTGGATGCTCCGACTCCGCCCGTTTCGCATTCCGGCGAGGCTCGTACCGCGCCGCCGGCCCTCGACGTCGTTCCCGTCCGCCACGTCGGTCGATGGATCGCGAGCGGTGTCCTCCTCATCGTCGTGGCGATGTTCCTCCACACGCTGTTCTCCCACATTCCTCGAAACGGCAACCCACACGATTCTCGATTCGAGTGGAACGTCGTGGGGCACTACCTCTTCCAGTGGTCCATCGTCCACGGAGCGATCGTCACCCTGGAGATCACCGCGATCTCCATGGCAGCAGGTGTCCTCCTCGGCATCGTGCTGGCGTCGATGCGCTTGTCGGCCAATCGACAGCTGCGCTGGGTGAGCTGGTCCTACCTCTGGTTCTTCCGGGGGACGCCGGTCTACGTCCAGCTCATCTTCTGGTCGAACTTGGCCTGGATCTACCCCCGACTCTCGGTGGGCGTTCCCTTCGGGCCGTCGTTCTGGTCGATGGACACGAACTCGCTCATCACGAACTTGTTCCTCGTTGCCGTGATCGGTCTGTCGCTCAACGAAGCGGCCTACATGGCCGAGATCGTTCGAGCTGGGATCATCGCCGTTGACCACGGCCAGAGCGAAGCAGCCCAGGCCCTCGGGATGCGACGGGTGCAGACGCTCGTGCGCATCGTGTTGCCACAAGCCATGCGGGTCATCGTGCCGCCGACGGGGAATGAGACCATCTCCATGCTCAAGACCACCTCGCTCGTTGGTGCGGCGCTCGGTGGCGGGGGAGAGCTCTACCGTGCCGTGCAGAACATCTACGACCTCAACTACCTCATTCCGCCGCTGCTCATCGTTGGGTGCCTCTGGTACTTGGCGATGACGTCGGTGCTCTCGATTGGGCAGTTCTACATCGAGCGCTACTACGGCCGAGGCATCGGCGTTGGACCTGCCCCGCTCACCTTGTCCCAGACCATTCGTCGGAGCCTCCGCCGCACGCAACGTCCGCCGATGCCGGGAGCGCCGTCATGAGTGAACCCATGGTGAGAGCGGAGAACGTCCACAAGTCCTTCGGGCACTTGGAGGTGCTGAAGGGCATCGACTTGGAGGTGCGAGCGGGCGAGGTCGCCTGCCTGCTCGGACCATCGGGTTCGGGCAAGTCGACCTTCCTGCGGTGCATCAACCACCTCGAGAAGATCACCGCTGGACGCCTCTCGGTCGACGGCGAGCTCGTGGGCTACGAGGAGCGACGTGGGCGGCTGTATGAGTTGACCGAGCACCGAGTCTGCGCCAAGCGTGCCGAGATCGGCATGGTCTTCCAGCGGTTCAACCTCTTCCCGCACTTGACCGTGCTCGACAACGTGCTCATCGGTCCGAGAACGGTGAAGAAGGATCGGTCAGCGGCAACCGTCGATCGTGCTCGGGCCCTCCTCGACAGGGTTGGGTTGGCGGCCAAGGAATCGGTCTATCCGGGGCAACTCTCTGGTGGCCAACAGCAACGAGTGGCGATCGCTCGAGCGCTCTGCATGGAGCCGAAGCTCATGCTCTTCGACGAGCCCACCTCGGCGCTCGATCCCGAGCTCGTCGGTGAGGTCTTAGACGTCATGCGGCAACTCGCCGCTGATGGGATGACGATGGTCGTGGTCACCCATGAGATTGGATTCGCCCGTGAGGTGGGCGACACCGCGTACTTCATGGATGGTGGCGTCATCCTCGAATCGGGTGATCCACGCCAGGTGCTCGTCCAACCCACCCACCCGCGCCTGCAGGACTTCTTGTCGAAGGTGCTCTAGGGGTGCCGTGGCCCGCTGATCATGCCTCCAACGAGCACCTTCCCCTCGCGGGGATCAAGGTGCTCGATTGCTCTCGGGTCCTCGCTGGCCCCTTCGCCAGTCAGATCCTCGGTGACCTCGGTGCTGACGTGATCAAGGTGGAGCAACGCGAGACCGGAGATCCGGTCCGCCAACTCGGCCCCCCCTTCGTCGGCGATTCCGCCGCCTACTTCTTGGCCACCAACCGCAATCGACGGTCCATGGTCGCTGACTTCACGAGCGACGCAGATCGGTCGGTGATCGCCGAACTCGCGGCCGAAGCCGATGTCCTCATTGAGAACTTCCTGCCCCACCAAGCCGCAGCGTTCGGGTTCGACGAGTTGCGTGACGCGCTGCCGGGCCTCGTGTGGATCTCCGTGCGACCTGCTCGGACCGGTGGACCCCTCGCCAGCCAACCAGCCTTCGACCTCTTGGCCCAGGCGAGGTCGGGCATCATGGCGGTCACGGGCAGCGTGGGTGGACCACCAACCAAGGTTGGCGCGCCCATCGCCGACGTGCTCGCCGGCCTCTACGCAGCGGTGGCGGCACTCGCTGGGCTGCAGGCGACAGGGAGGCGAGGCGACAGGTTCCACGCCGAGGTGCCCCTCCTCGAGTCGGCGATCACCGGTCTCGTCAACCAGACGCAGAACGTCCTTGTGACCGGTCATGAGCCACAGCGACTCGGGAACGACCATCCATCGATCGCTCCCTACGGTCCCGTTGCCTGCAGCGACGGACCACTGCTCCTCGCCGTCGGCACCGAGCGACAGTACCGAGCGCTCCTCGGCGTGCTCGACGACGCAACCCTTCGCAGCGATCCCCGCTTCGCCACCAACGGTGATCGGGTGGAGCACCGTGATGCGCTGGCGCAGGTTCTCGACGGCATCTTCGGGTCAGCAACCCGAGCGCAGTGGATGGAGCTCCTCGGCCGAGCGGGAATTCCCTCGGCGCCGATCAATACGGTGGCAGAGGCGCTCAGTGACCCCCAGGTTCGCGACCACGGCCTCCTCGTCGACGCCACCTACGACGGCCAACCCGTCCGAATCGTCGGTTCGCCCATCACGATCAACGGCGCCGTCCTCCCGCTGCGGAGGATGCCGCCGGCACTCGGGGCGGACGATGCCGCCATTCGACGGGGGATTGAGGAGTGAGTCGACGACTCCCGACCGAACACCGCTTCGACGCCGGTGATGGCACCGCCGTTGCTGGGCTCGTGGAGGGGGTGCTCACGCGTGGTGGATGGGTGAACCTGACTCCAGGTCTCGGCGAGGATTTGGCGCAGTTCGTGCCTGGGAAGGGGATCTTCTCGCTCCTCGCCGGCGCCCCGGCGAAGCCCTTCGCCGAGGTGAGCATCGTGCCCGGCAAGGTGTTCCAGATCGGCGTGCAGCACGGCCTCGGTCGCCTTGGGTTGGCGGGCCTTGCCGAGCGGGGATGTTCCCTTCCTGAGGGGTGGCGCCTCCTCCAAGACCACGCTCGTCGAGGCCTCATCGTCGCCCCAAGTGTCAACCCGCAGCACATTGCCCAGTGGGTCGTCGACGCACTGCGTGGCCTCTCGGCAATCCCGGCTCAAGCCACCTGGACTGCGATGGTCTTCAGCTCGTCGGAGAAACCTTCGTGAACGGTTGACCATCGAGGCGATCGATGGTGGCGAACGCCTCAACGGGCTGTCGCCGGAGCTTGGTCGGTTGGTGCTCGGGGTAGCCGAGGGCGATGAGGCCAGCGATGGCGTGGTGGTCCTCCATGCCGATGAGCGGTCGAACGTCGGCTTCGACCCGGGCCAGCATCGTCGTGAGCACCCCGCCGAGGCCGTGGGCTCGAGCGGCGAGGAGGAGCGACCAGGCGAAGGGGTAGATCGACCCACCTCCGACCATGGTGTAGCGGTCGAGGTCGCGGTCGGTCGTGGCCAGACACCGGAGGTCGGCAACCAGCATGAGGAGCACTGGAGCGGTGTCTAAGTGCTCGGCGAAGCCGCCTGGTCCGGCTTGCAGTGCCGCAGCGAGGGCGGGCGCTTCAGCAATGGCGGCTGCTTCTGCCGGACGATTCGTGATGGGGGCGAACGCCGTGAGGCCAGCGGCCCCCATGGAGAGGTACTCGTACCAGGGGCCGAGGTAGAGGTCTCGCAGTTGAGCTCGCAGCGTGGAATCCTCCACGACGACCACTCGCCAGCCCTGGCGATTGCCGCCGTTGGGAGCGAATCGGGCGGTCTCGAGGAGGTCGTACACCGTGGAGGGATCGACCGGCTGGTCGGTGAAGGCCCGAACAGCGCCTGTGCTTCGAAGTCCGTCGAGGAGTTCCATGGACGTACCCTACGGGTGCTGTCGTTGTGGCAGGCTCACATTGGGGGAGGGGATCATGGAGAAGTTGATCTACGTGTGCTGGCTGCCGGAAGGCACGGCGCCCGAGCAGGTTGGGGCAACCTTTCGAGGAACGGTGGCGCCTGCGCTCATCGACCTCGGCGTGCTCGGACTCGAGTTGCACGTCGACGATGAGTTCGCCGACACCCGGGCACCGGTCCCACCACCAGCCGATGAGCGATTGCCCAACGCGGTGGTGTCGATCTGGGTGGATGCCTACGACTTCCGAGCCCCGGTTGAGGCCGTGATCGCCAAGGCCTGCGAGCGATTCGCTGGGTATCAAGTGGTGGAATCGCTCTACGGCGACTACGGCCGCAATCCCCATTCGAGCCCGAGGGACTGGGCGGACGGCGAGCGCTCGCCGGGCATCGTCACCATGGCGCTGTTCCCGAAGAAGCCGGGAATGGAGACCGAAGCGTTCTGGTCCTTCTGGCACGGGCACCAGAGCCCGATGTCCGAGGCCATCCAGCCCCGGTGTCGCTACGTGCGGAACTTGGTCGTTCGCCCCTTCACCGCCGATGCGCCGGACTTTCAGGGCATCGTGGCCGAAGCATGGCCGTCCAAAGAGCACGTTGAAGACCCCATGTTGTTCTTCGAAGCGTACGGCGACAAGGACGTCCTCATGGCCAACATCACGACCATGATCGAGCACGGCCAGGCGTTCATGGACATGGAGCGACTCCGCAGCGTGACCATGAGCGAGTGGATCATGAAGACCATTGGGGTGAACTGATGCTGAGCCCAGCAGAACTTCGGGCTGCGCACGATCGATTCGTGGCCGTTGCTGGCGAGTGTGCCCGCACCCAGCAGTGGCGGGCATGGGCTGACCTCTTCAGCGACGACGCCACCTACGACGAGCACGTCTTCGGGCACTTCGAGGGTCCAGAGGAGATCTACCACTGGATCCAGCCCCTCATGTCGAGGTTCCCCAATTCAGAGATGCACGCCTTCCCGCATGAGTGGTGCGTCTTCGACGACGAGCGGAACTGGTCGATCTGTTGGATTCAGAATCGATTCGACGACCCGGGTGACGGGGTTCTCTACCAGGCACCCAACGTGACGGTGCTCCACTTCGGTCCCGATGGCAAGGTCACCCACGAAGAAGACGTCTACAACCCCATGACGTTCGCACCCATCGTGACAGCGTTCATGGAGGCCTACGCAGCCCATCACGGAAGCGAAGGGTCGAGCGATGCCTGAGATCACCGTGCTCACGAGCGACGTCCACCTGGTCGAAGGGACGGTGAGCGAGTCCAGCGCCACGTTGCCGCTCGCCGACCTCGAGCGAGTCACGGGTTTCGTGCTCAAAGAGGTTGGGCTCTGCAGCGGCCCGACCTGCATTCCGCTGATGGGCCGAACGGTCGTGACCGACGAGGTCGTCGATCTCGTGGCACTGGCTGCAGTGCTCGGTCGGACGCTCGTCCTCGACGCAGATGCCGAGATGGTTGCCATGAGCGATGACGCGCAGCTGCGGTCACAGGTGCTCAACGACAAAGTGGCACCGGAGGTTGTGCTCCCTGACCTCGACGGCACGCTCCACGCACTCTCGGCGTCGCGTGGCAAGAAGACCCTCCTCGTGACCTTCGCGACGTGGTGCGGGTGCCGCTACGACCTTCCGGGTTGGCAGGCGCTCCTCGATGAACTCGGCGACGACAACCTCGCCATCTACGCCGTCGCCGTCGACGAATTCCCCGAGAAGGTCCGGAAGTTCACCGGTGGGTTCGATGGGCCGGTGATGATCGACCGCCACCACGTGCTCTCTGAGGTCTACGCGATGAGCAACGTGCCAACGGTCGTGTGGATTGACGAAGAGGGCACCATTGCCCTGCCGAACTCCTTGGCCTTCGGCACCGACACCTTCGCCGAGTTCACCGGGGTCTCCTCAGGTCCACACTTGGACGCCGTTCGGGCCTGGGTGCGTACGGGCGCGGTCCCCGAGGCCGCCAACGAAGCCGTCGCCGACCTGTCGCTCGATGAGGTTGAGGCTCGGCTCCACTTCCGCATCGGCGCTGAGCTCGCCCGCCGAGGAGCAGCGGACTCGGCGAGAGCACACTTCGATGTGGCGTCAGCCTTGGCGCCCTACGACTGGACGGTCCGCCGTGCGGCGATGCCGCTGTCGGGCCGAGATCCTTTCGGTCAAGAATTCCTCGACCTCTACGACCAGTGGCAGAAGGACGGCGCCCCCTACCACGGAGTCACCGCGCTCTGAGGGGTTCTCAGGCGTCTCGGCGAACGGCGAAGAAGATGCCGGCACCAACGAGGACAACGGCGTAGAGCGCCATGGCGATCACGCCGTGCCACATCGACATCGAGGTGGCCGACACCACAGGCTTCGACACCACGACGGTCTGTTGGATTTCCAAGGGCAAGAACTTCTGCAGGTGATCTTTGAAGGTGGTGGGAAGCAGTGCCACGATGAGGAAGAGTGGGAACAGCACGCCGACGAAGGCGGAGATTGCCCCGGCCGTGTGGCGGATGAGGATCCCGAGTCCCAAGGTCACGATCGCCAGGGTCGTGAGGTAGCAGTCGGTGGCGAGGAGTCCTGCGAGGACACCATGGCTCCCGAGGCTGACCGTTGGGGGTTTGCCGATGTGCGTGGCCGGGAACTGCCCGATGAGCGTCGCCGCGTGGCCGGTGGAGAGGATCGCTTGGCCGAGGAAGAAGGCGATGAGCTCTGCGACCGCAGCGGTGATGAAGAGCACCGTTGCGAGCACGAGAACCTTGGCCAGCATCACCGTCGAGCGGTGGGGAATGGCGGCGAACGTGGCTCGGATGGACCCGGTGGAGTACTCCGCACTCACCACCATGACGCCGAGAACGCCAATGGCGAGCGATCCCATGGTGACGCCGGCGAGACTTGCGGTCAGCGGATCGAAGCCGAAGACATCTTCGGGGTGCTTGCCCCACTGGTTGACGGTGACGGCGCAGAACAGCGCCGAGAACCCCACCATGATGATCGTGAAGATGCCGAGGCACCATAGCGAACTGCGGACCGTGCGGAACTTCATCCACTCCGCTTTGATGGCGTCGAGGAGGGAGTAGGAGCCTGCAGGAATGGTTCGTGCCGATGGCGCCGGGGGAGGTGGCAGCAGGTTGGTGGTCATCGTGCGTCCTCAATTTGTCCGTGGTACTCGACGTCGTCGCGGGTGAGTTCCATGAAGGCTTCCTCGAGGGACGCAACCATGGGGCTCAGCTCGTGCAGGGTGATGTTGCTTGCGGAGCACAGTTCGCCGACTCGATCGCTCACGACGTCGTAGACGATGAGGCCGTGCTCGTCGGCGGCAACCTGGAGGCCCTCGCCGGACAAGGTGGCGGACAGGCGATCGGCATCAGGCGTGCGAACGCGGACCCGCTGGCGGGAGTTGGTCGAGATGAACTCGTCCACGCTCATGGCCGCTTTCAGGCGACCTTGTCCAATGACGATCAGGTGATCGGCGGTGAGCGCCATCTCGGCCATGAGGTGACTGGAGACGAACACGGTCCGGCCTTCAGCCGCCAAGGATCGGAGGAAGGTGCGCACCCACACGATGCCTTCGGGGTCGAGCCCGTTGACTGGTTCATCGAAGAGCAGCACTTCGGGATCCCCGAGCATGGCTGCGGCGATGCCGAGTCGCTGCCCCATGCCAAGCGAGAACCCTCCAGTTCGCTTCTTGGCCGTCTCCTCGAGACCAACCAAGCGGAGGACTTCGTTCACGCGAGAGGTTGGGATTCGGTTGGCGACCGCCAAGGTGCGGAGGTGGTTGTAGGCGGTTCGGCCAGGGTGGATCGAGCGAGCTTCGAGCAGTGCCCCCACCTCTCGAAGCGGCCAGCGAGCGTCTCGGTAGGGCTTGCCGCCAATGGTGGCGGTGCCTGAGGTCGGGTGGTCAAGGCCCAAGATCATCCGCATGGTCGTGGACTTTCCTGAACCATTCGGTCCAAGGAATCCCGTCACGCTGCCACGGGCGACGCTGAAGGAGAGGTCGTTGACCGCCACCTTGGTGCCGTAGCGCTTCGTGAGGTTGGTCACGTCGATCACGGCACCCTCAACTTTCCCCAATGAGGGTAGGGCAAATCCCCACGAATCACTTGAATCTTCATCCTATCGGCGTACGGTAAGGAACAGGTAAGGCGACGTCGTTGCCACCGAGAAGGAGGAGCGCAATGCGTGGAATCTCCACCGCACCGTTTCGGTTGCATGCCCTCGTCAACTTGAACCACCCCAATCACTTCCTGCAGTGGGGATGGCTCTCGATCTCCCGATCGAACGCCATCGTCGTTGGCCTGATGGTGGTGACGTTCATGGCAGCAGTTGCCATTCCGTTCCCCGGACACGGCGACGCAGATCAGGAAGAGGTTCGATGACGAGCACGCCGAACGCCACGAACTGGACCGGAGCGCTCCGACGCAGCGCCGAGCGGGCGCTGCCACCCGAGAAGTTGCTCCCTGAATCCCAGCCGTCCTACGTCGCCTCGTGGATCTACGTCTTCGGCGCATTGACGATGGCAGCGCTCGGCATCATCATCGCCACCGGGTTCGTCCTCGCCATCATGGGGCCGACCTGGTGGCACCACTCGAGCACGGGCCACTTCATCAACTCGATGCACCTGTGGTCGGTGGAGTTGTTCTTCGCCTTCATGGTGATCCACCTCTGGGGCAAGTTCTTCATGGCGGCGTGGCGAGGCAATCGGGTCTTGACCTGGGCGAGTGGCGTGGTGACCTTCGTGATCTCGATCGCCACCGCGTTCACCGGTTACCTCTCTCAGACCAACTACGACTCGCAGTGGATCGCTACGCAGGCCAAGGACGGCATCAACGCCACCGGTGGTGGAGCGCTCTTCAACGTCCTCAACTTCGGGCAGATGTTGATGTGGCACATCACCTTGCTGCCCCTCGGTGTCGGCATCCTCGTGGTGCTCCACGTGCTCCTCGTTCGACACCGGGGTGTCGTTCCTCCATTCGCCGAGACGAAGGATGGCGCCAAGTGACCAAGGCCCCAAAGCGATTCAATCCCGACCGAGACGTCGCCCCGTGGACCGGACCAATGCGCCGCTACGACATCGCCAAGGAGGTCACCATCTGCTTCCTCGTGGTGGCCGTGCTCACCGTGGGGCTCGCCGTGGTGTTCTCCTCCCCTGACGACAAGGCCGTGACCCTCCAGCAGTGGGCGAGCGCAACGCCGGTTGACTTCGCGACCACCGCAATTGCCGAACTCGATGGAACCTCGGGAACTGCTGGGTATGGCGGCCCCTACAACACCGCCAGTCCAGGCCAATCCATCCTCGGCGTCTCCCCGTCGACGATCATCGGCGTCCACATCCCCGTCGACGCCGCCAAGGACTTCGTGCTCTCGCCGGTTGCGGCGTTGCCCGATGATCCCCTGGCCCAACAGGCACTGCGGAGCTACCGCAGCGCCACCTCAACCCAGCGCGCCACCTGGGACGCTGCCTACGAGACGGCGATTGCCAGCCAGGCGGCGTCGTATCGAGATGGACACCTCGTCGTGCCGTTGGGGAACTACGGACCTGTTGGCGTGATCGTCAACGCGCTCACCCAGATGGCGCGTTCGGGGGCGCTCGACGCCACGATGCTCACCGAGCAACGGTTCTTCTCGACGGACTTCACGAAGCCGCTGCTGTTCCTCAGCGACGGGAACTACCTCGCCAACAAGGCGGCGATCGATCACCTCCAAGGTGACCAATGGGGAATGATGAACGAGACCGGCAGCTGGCCAGGTCAGGCGTGGCTCTGGCTCTACACCATGTGGTACCAAGTTCCTGGGCTGTCGACGTCACCGAACGCTGACCTCCAGGTCTGGGCGATCATGATGGTGTTGACCGTGGTGCTCGCCTGTATTCCGCTCATTCCGGGTCTTCGCTCCATTCCGAGGTGGACGCGGGTCTACCGACTCATCTGGCGAGCGCACTACGCAGCGAAGCCCTAGGGCATCCACCGTCCACCGTCCACCGTCCCCCGTGCACGAGTGCCGGCATCTTCGAGGTCGGTGGGTGCCGCCGCACCGCGGATTCACCCGATGGGTCTCGCCGTAGAGTGGTCCTGAAGGAGGTCGTGGCATGTTTGGACTGCACAAGAAGACCGAGATGGTGACCGAAGCGGATGCGATGCCGGGTCGGACGACGCCGATTCTTCCGACTCGCCCGCACCTCGTGCTGGGCACGTCGATGATCCCACCGTTCGCTCACGGTCTCGAGGTGAGTTACGTGGCCATGGGCTGCTTCTGGGGTGCTGAGCGCGCCTTTTGGACGCTGCCAGGTGTCGTGACGACCGCAGTGGGGTACGCCGGCGGATTCACCGAGAACCCCACCTACGAAGAGGTCTGCTCCGGTCGAACGGGCCACGCTGAAGTCGTGCTCATTGTCAGCGACCCCTCGGCGATCTCCTACGCCACGTTGCTCTCGGCGTTCTTCGAGAACCACGATCCGACCCAAGGGATGCGGCAAGGGAACGACATTGGTACCCAGTACCGCTCGGCGATCTACGCCACGAGCGACGAGCAGTTGGCGATGGCGACCAAGGCCGCTGCAGCGTTCACCGATCGCCTCAGCTTTGCTGGGCTTTCGGCAGTGACGACGGAGATCGCACCGGCGGGCACCTTCTACTACGCCGAGGACTACCACCAGCAGTACTTGGCTGCGAACCCCAATGGGTACTGCGGACTCGGTGGCACTGGGGTGAGCTGTCCCATCGGCGTCTTCGCCGAGTAGCTCAGACGAAGCGGTAGATCGCCTGCAGGCGAGCTTCTGCCTCGACGACCATGCTCCGCACGAGGTCGCCAGCGGGAACGAGTGCGTCGATCGCTCCCACTGCCTGACCTGCTGGGTAGCCCTCACGATCAGGGTCCACACCATCGGTCTCTGGTCCGCCGCCGAGGTGGAAGGTGCCGTTGCCGAAGGAGATTCCGAGCTGCTCAGGGAAGGGCCGGAGCTCTTCTGGGTGGGCTTCGAAGTGTGCGGTCGTGGCGTTCTTGAGGACGCGCATGGTCTTCCCCGAGAACGCTCGAGAGATCGCGGTGCCGTCTTCGGCGGTGGCGAGAATCCGTTCCTTGAAGTGGGGGAGTCCTCGCGCTTCGGGGGTGGCGATGAAGCGCGTCCCAATCCATACGCCATCGGCGCCGAGGGCCAGTGCTGCAGCCAAACCCCGCCCGTCGAAGATGCCTCCAGCGGCGACCACGGGAACTTGGCCGTTCACGACGTCGACCACCATGGGCACGAGGGGCATGGTCGCGACCGTGCCCGTGTGGCCACCGGCTTCAGTGCCCTGGACGATGATGACGTCGCACCCGGCATCGAGCGCTCGCCGCGCGTGGTCGACCTTGCCGCACATCGAACCGACGAGCACGTTGTTGGCATGGCAGAGGTCGACGACTTCTGCGGGGACGCCGAGGCCGGCGACGAACATCTTCGCTCCACCGTCAATCAGGAGCTCGGTCTGGTGGACGAGGCTTCCGGGCATGGCCGTCAGCAAGTCCACGCCGAAGGGCTTCGTGGTGAGGGCTCGGGTGGCGGCGATCTCGCTCACCATGGTCTCGACCGACATCGTCGATGCGCCGAGGCATCCGTAACCACCAGCGTCACTGACTGCAGCAGCGAGGGCGGCGTAGCTGACGCCGCCCATACCGGCCAGCATGATGGGGTGCTCACAGCCAAGCGTTTCGGTCAAGAACGTCTTCATGGTGGATCCTCCTCGGGGCGTTCCGAAGGCTAGTGAAGGTTGGCGACTCCTGCCGGCGATGCTCCACGAGGTCGAATCGTGAGTATCACGACGCCGACGGCGAGGTCGATGAGCGAACCGATCAGCAGCCCAACCTTGGTTGCGGTGACGAGGCCTGGATCGGTGCCGAATTGGACGTCAGCGAACAGCAGCGGGACGGTGAATCCGACGCCGCAGAGAATGGCAGCCCCGATGAGGTGGCGCCGGTGGATGGAGGGGAGCAGTCGCCCGAGTCCCAATCGGACGGTGAGGGCAACTGCTGCGGTGATGCCGATGACCTTGCCGATCGTTCGAGCGACCACGATCGCGACCACGACGACTGCGACCCGATGGCCAGCGAACGTGGAGCTCGTGAAGGTCACACCGGTGTTGGCGAAGACGAAGAGGGGGAGGACGACTGCACTGGCGAGTGCCGCAGTTGGCACCTCGAGGCGTTCTGCAGTTGCCAGGAGTCGCGGGTCATCTGCGGTCGGGACGAGGACGCCACAGAGCACGCCGGCCAAGATGGGTTCAATGCCCGCAATGGCCATGGTGAGCCAGAGGGCGGCGGTCATGAGCACGTAGGGCCACCGAGCCTTGACCGAGCGACGCAGGAGCGCGATCACGCCGACGAGACCCAGGCTGACTGCGGCTGCGGTGATCGTGATGGTGCTCGATGCCGTGATGCCGAGAACGATGACGGCGAAGATGTCGTCGGCAACCGCCAAGGCCAGCACGAACGCCCGAAGTTCTGAAGGGATTCGGGCCCCGAGCACCTGGAGCGCAGCGAGCGCGAAGGCGATATCGGTCGCCATCGGAATGCCCCAACCGCCGAGCAGATGGGAGCTGCCTCCGAGCACCCCGACCGTTGCAGTAAAGGAAATGGCGGCTCCCGCCATGCCACCGAGCGCAGCGATGATGGGGAGGAGTGCTGCGTCTCGGTGCTGCAGGCTGCCGTGTCGGCGTTCGAAGCCGATTTCTAAGCCCACGCCGAGGAAGAAGATCGCCATGAGGCCGTTGTTGATCCACTCCTGCACCGTGTGGAGCGGCGTGATGGTGGACACCGGGAACTCAAGGTGGTGGTGCACGACGGCAAGGTAGGTCGAGGGGGAGAGGTTGGCCCACACCATTGCCACCACCAGCGATCCAACGAGGAGGACGCCGGTGAACGACGAGGGAACCTCCGGAGATTGCAGTTCCTCAGACGAGTGCACGGTCCAAGTATTGCCGGGGCACCACATGATGGGTGAGGGGTGCACGGTCAGCAGGGGATTGCTTCTAAACTAAAACTGTTGTGAAACAGAAGAAATTGGCTGCAGCAGATCACTTCGCACGGTCCTTCCTCCTCGACTCCTTCCGCATTCGCGGGGTCGAGCGGAAAGAGACGCCCCCTGCTGGACTCGTCGCGGCACTGCGGTCCAACGATCACCTCGCCCCTCGACACCTCGTGGCCTTCGCCGTCATCGCCATGTTGGGCGAGACGACGGTGTCTGAACTCGCCGAGCAAGAGGGCATTGCCGTATCGACCGCGTCGCTCCTCATCACCCAGCTCGTCGACGCTGGCGTCGTTGAACGTCGTGAAGACCCCACCGACCGACGACGGTCCGTGGTGTCGGTGCGAGAGGGCCTGCGCGCCGAGAGCGAGGCACTCCTCGAGGCTCGGCTCGCACCACTCCGCCGAGTCTTCGACCGTTTCCACAAAGAGCAGATGGATCTCGTCCTTGAGATCTTCCATGCCCTCACCGAAGAAGTTGTCCACGCAGCACGCAACGAATCCACGCCCATCCCCATTGAGGAGCCCAAGAATGGTTAGTCGTTTCTACGAATCGCTCGGACGCATCGTCGTGAAGTGGCGGTGGGTAGTTGTTGCCGTGTGGTTCATTGCGGTCGCTGTGGCATCGACGCTTCCCCAAATGGCGACCGAGTCCTCGGCACAGTCGAGTTCCTTCCTCCCGGCATCGGCTCCGAGTGAGCAGGCAGCGGCCATGCTCGCTCCGCTGCTTGGGAACACCAACACCTCGCAGCTCGAAGCCGTGGCGTCGTCGTCGACGGGACCCCTCAGTGCGGGTGACCTCCAGCAGGTGAACGCGGTCCTCTCCAAGGTGACGACCGTGCCGCACATCACGGGCGCCAAGGTGGTGGCTGTTGCGCCATCGCGCACGGCCGCCCAGATCGTGGTGACGACGAACCTGCCGTTCTTCCAGCAATCAGAACTGGCCACGACGTTCACCGCCTTCAAGGCTGCGCTCGTTGCGACGCCGCTTCGCCACGGGCTGGCGGTCTACCCCTCGGGCCAGACTGCCGACAACTTGGAGGGTGGGGGCAAGACCAAGTCCCAGAACGGCACGATTGAACTGTTCTCGCTGGTGTTCATCTTGGCGCTGCTGTTCCTCATCTTCCGCTCCCTGCTGGCGCCGATCCTGATCGTGATTCCCGCGGTACTCAGTTCGCAGATCGCTGGCGGCATCATCGGTGAGCTCGGTGCCCATGGACTCAAGATCTCCGCCATTGCCGTCTTCCTCTTGACCGTCCTCGTGCTCGGTGCAGGCGTTGACTACGGGTTGTTCTTGGTCTTCCGTGTTCGAGAGGAAGTCGAGAAGGGTGCGGCGAACCGACCAGCTGTCGTTGAAGCTGTCCACAAGGTCGGTGAGTCGATCACGGCATCAGCCGGAACGGTCATCGTGGCCCTCATCACCGTGCTGTCGGCGACGTTCGGGATCTACCACGACCTCGCCATTCCCCTCGCCATTGGCATTGGCGTCATGCTCCTCGCTGGGCTCACGCTGCAGCCTGCGCTCGTGGCCATCTTCGGTCGGGCCGCGTTCTGGCCGACCAAGCTCGTGGCGAAGAACCACGTCGACGGCGTGTGGGGTCGGACTGCAGGTCGATTGCTCAAGCGTCCCCTTCTCACCCTGGTTGCCGGCGTGCTGGTGCTCGGCGTGCTGGCGGCATTCGTCGTCGCCGACAAGCCATCGGGCTTCGGCGGCTCGACGAGTGCGCCTGCTGGGACGGTGACTGCAGCCGGCGACCGGATCGTCGCTGCCGAGTTCCCGAAGACCTCGGGAGCATCGACGTCGGTGGTCTACGAACTGTCGACCTCGGTGTGGGAACAACCTGCTCTGGCGGCAAGCCTCGAAACGAAGCTCCTCGCCACCGGACAGTTCGCCCATGTGAGTGGTCCCTTCGACGCCACCGGGGAACCCGTCAGTCCTTCGGTCATCGCATCGTTCCGGACCGCTTGTGGACCAGCCAAGGACCTCACGGTCGAGACGGCAGCGGCGCACTCTCCAGCGTGCGCAGCGCTCATCGCGCAGAACCACGCTGGCTTCGCCGCCTACTTCGCGAGTTCCCGATTCTTGAGCGCCGATGGACACCTGATCGCCTTCTCGGTCACTTTGACCGCCGGTGACGGCCTGTCGACCTCGGCGCTCAACGCCGTGCCTGCCGTTCGATCAGCGGTGGCCACTGTGGGTCACGACCTCGGTGCGACCAAGAGCGGGGTCTACGGAATCGCAGCGATTCTGAACGACGTCTCCACCTTGTCCAACAACGACCTGCATACGATGGTGCCGTTGGCGGCACTGGCCATTGGGCTGATCCTGGCGCTCGTGCTGCGCAGCCTCATCGCGCCGCTCTACCTCATTGCCTCCGTCGTGCTCAGTTATCTCGCCTCACTCGGCTTCGCGGTGATCGTCTTCATGGAGATCGGCGGGCAGTCGGGACTCATCTACTTCTTGCCCTTCATGCTCTTCCTCTTCCTCTTGGCGCTGGGCGAGGACTACAACATCTTGGTGATGACCCGAATCCGAGAGGAAGCGAAGACCCTGCCCCTCAAGCAGGCCGTCATTCGCGCCATTGGGACGACCGGCACCACGGTCACCTCGGCCGGCCTCGTGCTCGCCGGTACCTTCGTGGTGTTCGGCATCGTGATCGGGGCCTCGGGTGGGAGTGGGAGCTCCGCGTTCAACGCCGTGGCCTACGGCCTCGCAGCCGGGATCTTGATGGACACCTTCGTGGTCCGCACCGTGCTCGTGCCCTCCGTTGTCGTGCTGCTCGGCCGATGGAACTGGTGGCCGTCGAAGGTCGCGGCCTCAACCCTCGTCCACGATGAGGTTGTCCAAGGAGGCGCCAACTAATGGCAGCGCCAACGCTCACCTCGTCACCGGCACCGTCGACGCTGACCCAGCGGCAAATTTGGCTGGTCTACAGCGGGCTCATCTGTGGGATGTTCCTGGCCTCACTTGACCAGACCATCGTCTCCACGGCGCTGCCGACCATCGTGGGTGATCTCGGTGGCGCGACGCACATCACCTGGATTGTCACGGCCTACCTCCTGACGTCGACAATTTCAACGCCGCTGTGGGGGAAGTTCGGCGACCTCTACGGTCGGAAGTTCTTCTTCCAACTGGCCATCGTCATCTTCCTCCTCGGCAGTGTGGTCTCTGCGGTCGCGGGATCGATGAACGTGCTGATCGCTGCTCGTGGGCTGCAGGGCATGGGTGCAGGCGGTCTCCTCGTTGGAGCGCAAGCGATCATCGGTGACATCGTGGCTCCGAAGGATCGTGGGCGCTACGTCGGCGCGTTTGGAGCGATGTTCGGTGTCGCAACCGTTGGCGGTCCGCTCCTCGGCGGGTACTTGACCGATGGTCCGGGGTGGCAGTGGATCTTCTGGATCAACATCCCCATTGGGTTGATCGCCCTCGCGGTCACCGCCTTCGTGTTGCCGAACTTCCGCCGTCGGGTGGAGCACGTCGTCGACTACCTCGGCATCACCTCGCTCGCCCTTGGCGTTGGCTCCCTCGTGATCTACGCCTCCCTCGGTGGGGTGACCTTCCCCTGGGGATCATCGCAGGCCTGGGCGTTCCTCTTCGTCGGCGTCGTTGGTTCGGCGGGATTCGTGGTGGCCGAGCACCGAGCCGTCGAACCCGTGCTCCCCATGCGGCTCTTCCACAACAAGACCTTCTCGATGATCGCCATCTTGGGCTTTCTCGTTGGATTCGCGATGTTCGGCGCGTTGACCTTCTTCCCGGTCTTCCTCCAAGACGTCCAAGGCGTGTCGACGACGGCGTCGGGTCTCCACCTGCTCCCGATGATGGTGGGGATGTTCTCGACCTCGATCCTGTCGGGACAACTCATCGCTCGGGGATCGTCGTACCACAAGTACCCGATCATCGGCACGGCGCTCATGGTGGTGGGGCTCATCTGCTTCCACTTCGTGACCGTGTCCACGAGCACCATCACCTTGTCGATTTGGATGTTCATCTTCGGCGTCGGTATGGGTTGCGTGATGCAGGTGCTCGTCATCGCCGTGCAGAACGCGGTTGCCTACAGCGACTTAGGTGTCGCCACTTCGGGGTCGACCTTCTTCCGATCCATTGGTGGCACCTTCGGCGCAGCGGTGTTCGGGGCCATCTACGAGAACGTCTACCCCGGACACTTAGAAGCTGCCCTCCACGGGGCCCCAGTTCCTCCGGGATTCAACCCGGCCGTGCTGACGCCGAAGCTCATCGCCGAGCTCCCCGACGACATCCGTGCAGCGGTGGCGCAGGCCACGGCGCACTCAACGGCGACGGTGTTCACCTGGACGATCCCAATCGCCGTCATCGCGTTCGCCATCAGTTGGTTCGTGCCCCGCGGCGAGCTCTCCGATCGAGTCCGAAGTTTCGACCAGCACGACCTCGAGGTCTTGGACCTCGCGCCCGGCGACTTCTAGAGGGGAGCGCTGAAGCGTTCTTGGAGGGTCCGCTTCACGATCTTGCCGGTGCCCGCTCGAGGCATCTCGGTCACGACCTCCACCTGCTCGGGAATCTTCTGCATCATGAGGCCCGCCGCCTTGCAGAAGTCGACGACCTCGTCGAGGGTGAGGTCCGTCGCTGACGCACTGAGTTGGAGAACCGCGCAGACGCGCTCGCCCCGCTCGCGGTCGGGGAGACCAATGACGGCAACCTCTGCCACGCTCGGGTGGGTGTAGAGGAGATCTTCGATCTCTCGAGCCGAGATGTTCTCGCCCTTTCGAACGATGATGTCCTTCAATCGACCGGTCAAGGTCAGGTGGCCGTCGGCGCGGAGGCGGCCGAGGTCTCCGGTCCTGAAGTAACCCTGGTCGTCGAACGCTTCGATCGTGAGCGAGGGATCGGTGTAGCCAACGAAGACCATGGGGCCCTTGACGCGTACCTCGCCTTCCTCGCCGGCCTCGGCCTCGGTGCCGTCGAGCTTCACGATGCGCACGTCGGCACCGTCGATGGGCTTGCCGTCGGTGTTGGCGAGTTGCTCATCGGTGTCGTAGGGGGAGCCGTTGGCGATCATCGGCACCTCGGTCATGCCGTAGCCGTGCACGACGCCTCGGCCGCCGATCTCCGTCTTCACTTCGTAGTGGAGCTCTGGCGGCTTCGCTGAACCTCCGCCTGACATCAAGCGAAGGGTCGGCAAGATCGGAACGCCCGGGTTCTTCCGCTGCTCGGCGAGGTACGCAATGTAGAAGGCCGATGCCCCGCCGACCATGGTGGCACCACGGGACCGGAAGAGGGGGAGTGCGTCGTCGATGGAGAAGGCGTCGAGCAGCACGGCGGGGAATCCCCACGTGAGCATGGTGACGAGGTAGTCCGGCCCGCCGATGTGGGCGTAGGGGAAGGCAATGGACCCGACGTCGCTCGGCGACATGTCGAGGGCTTTGGCGAGACCCCACCCACCAGCGATGAGGCTGGCGTCGGTGTGCTGGACGCCCTTGGGATCGGCCGTCGATCCTGAGGTGTAGTAGATCCATCGCACCGTGGTGTCGGTTGGCGCCGGTGGGAGCGATGCGGGATCGCCCTCGGGGAGTCCGTCGTCGACGGCGATGATCGCCGGAGGGTGGTCGAGGCCGGCGGTGGCGGTGGCTGCGATGTCGGTGAAGCTCGTCCCACGGAACTCAGCAAGCGTGAAGAAGTGAGTCGAGCCCGTTTGCTTCAGGGCGAAGCCAACCTCGCGCTCACGGTAGAGGTGGAGGATCGGGTTCTGGATGACGCCCAACCGGTTGAGGGCCATGGACAGCACCACAGTGTCGATTCGGGTGGGGAGTTGCCACGACACGGTCGATCCCTCGTGGAGTCCGAGGTCGGAGAGCCCTGCAGCAACGACCAGGCAGCGGTCCCGAAACGCACCGAAGGTGAGCTCTTGGCCCGAAGCATCGAACAGCATGGCGTGATCGGGAGAGGCAGCCGCTCGTCGCTCGACGAGTTCCCACAGTGTTGTCGTTCCCCGAATCGGTTCTGCCGTCATGCCCCCACCTTTCGTCGGCTCTTCTCTACCACGTGTGGTCGATGGCGAGCCAAGATGGCGTGAGGCAGGGGACGGCTCAGCGAGCGGCTCGGAGCAGGAGTCCGTGGAGGATGGCGAGTGCGGCCACCACAATGACCACCGTGGCGATGATCACCGTCGGTGAACTGGTGAAGAGCACGACGAGAGCTCCGATGCCAACGACAACCGTGGTGATTGCGGCATGGCGTTCCTCGGCCTTCATCGCCCAGCCACGAGATGCAGCCTCGTCGAGCGCGTGGGCGTCCTGGGCCCTCGATGCTGTACTGAGTCGCTTGGCCTGTGCACGAATCCAGCGTGCGGCTGAACTCTCGCCGGCCACCCACGCACCGAACCCAATGAGCGCGGTGACGATGGCGGCGATCCGCAGATCGAAGATCAACTGGCGGAGCAGGATGCGCCACACGGCGGTTGCGAATGCCGCACCGTCAGGGCCGGCTCCGTGAATGAAGGTGTGACGACCGAACGCCAGTGCTCCAGCGAACACGGTGATTCCAATGAGGATGGCTCCCGAGAGTCGGACGACTCCTCGGCGGCGATTGGGGGCGATGGCAATGGCGGCGGCCAAGAGGGCGAGCGTCGCCCACGGGAGGATGGCCTTGAACGTGATGGCGAGGTGGAAGATGGTCTGTGCGGTGTGGAGCTGCTGGGTGGTCATGAGGACCACGCCGTTCTTGTTGAGCTGCGAAATGGCGATCACGATGGGATCGAAGAAGGTGATGCCCTTGGCATCAAGCGCAGCGATGACCTCCACGACGAGCTTTTGCAGCTTGACCTGGAGTTGGCCGGCGGTAGTGCTCGCATGAGTGTTGGAGAGGACGGAGATGGCGATCGCGTGGGTGGCCCGATTCTCGAGGTTCCAGATCTTCTGGAAGGCCGGTGAGCTGATCACGGTTCGAACGACGCCCGTCACGGTGCTGCGAAGTTGGGCCGTGATGACGGGAGCGAGCGCCTTTGAGGCACCTGGGAGATGATCGGCAATCTTGCCCTCAACGTCCACGGCGTTGAACAGGTCGGTCGTCGTCACGGTGGCGAGTGTGGTCTGCACGGCTGGGTCGGCGATGAGCGGCGCCATCGTGGCCACGTAGCGATCAGTGTTGGTGACCGTTCGCAGAGCCCACGTCGAGGTGATGGTGAGGGGGACGAGGAGCGCCAGCACGACGGTGAGCACCCACGTGATGGGTGTGCGGACGCGGTGGTGGGTCGTTGGCAGTGCGGTCACAGTCTCACAGTAGTTCGTGGTGCCTTGCGTTGCCGGCTTCTCGCGCTGCACGCTCCGCCATGCATGGCTAACGTGGTGGGCGGACACCACCGACGCGGGAGGAGGGTGTATGCCACTGTCAGAGCACGAGCAGAAGATCCTCCAGCAGCTTGAAGCATCGCTGTCTGCACAAGACCCGGCGTTTGCCAGCAAGGTGCGCAACGAGACGGTCTACCGTCACGCCGGTCGACGGCTCAAATGGTCCGTCGTGGGATTCATCGCCGGACTCGTCGTGCTCGTGGTTGGGTTCACCGTCAACGTGTTCCTCGGCTTCCTCGGGGTGTGTGCGATGTCCGCTGCCGCGTGGGTGGCGGTCATGAGCGTTCGCTCAATGGGCAAGGCCTCGTGGCACGATCTGACTCGGTCACTCCGAGAGGACGAGCCATCCGGCGTCGATGGCATGGAGAGCAAGATCCACGAAGCCAAGGATTGGTTCAAGGATCGATTCGGTCGCGACGACCGCTGAGGTGCTGTGACGATCGTGGCGAGACCGAGACACCGTGACGATCGACCGGCCGGGACACTCGGGCCGGTCCTGCGTATCGCGGTCGTGGTGCTCCTTCGGCCCCACCTTTGGCTGACTGGCCTTCGAGCTGGATGGCATCTCGCCCCGAGACGGTGGTGGGCTCGTTCTCCGTTCCTCCCGGTTCCCGATCCGAACTACTGGCACTTCCGCATGGTGACGATGTTCGGCGGTGATGGCGACGGATCGCTCAGCACTGAACAGATCGTCGACTACCTCCACTGGTCCGCATCGTTGGACGCACGGAGGTAGGTGACGTGGGGGACGAGGTGCTGCTACTCAACGCCACCTACGAACCCCTCGGCGTCGTCAGCGCTCGGCGAGCCATCGTGATGCTGCTCAGCGAGCGGGTCGACGCCATTGGCGAGCGAGAGCGCCCCGTGGTCTTCCATAGTCCGTCCCGTTCGATCGAACTGCCCGCAATTGTTCGACTCCGGGCGATGGTGTCCATCAACCGATCTCGGAAGGTCCCACCACCCACTCGCCGAGGCGTGCTCCGCCGAGACGGCGGGCGGTGCGCGTACTGCAACGCTGCGGCCGACACGGTGGACCACGTCATTCCGAAGAGTCGTGGGGGAGGATCGACCTGGTCCAATCTCGTCGCCGCGTGCCGGTACCACAACGCCGTGAAGGGTGATCGCCTCCTCGATGAACTCGGCTGGACCCTTTCGGTGCAACCGAAGATCCCCCTCGGCCTCACGTCCCTCGGTGGGGTGCACTCCATTGAGTCTTCGTGGCTGGACTACCTCCCAACCGGCGGCGATCGACGATCCAGGGTGGCCTAACGCCTCAGTGGTGGATGAGGTCTCGGCGGCTGAAGGTCACCGCGCTCAGGAGGATGCCGAGCCCACCGAGCGCCGCCATCGTGCCGGCACTCGCCATGTTCACGCGGGCCGCTGGAGCTGCGCTCAGGTGGTGGAAGACCGACGTGGCGAGGAGGGTGGTGCTGACCGAGCCCACCACGGTGACGAGCACGAGTCCAGCTGACCAGATGAGGAGGCCCCAGCCCAGAGCAACGGTGTGGCGAGGGCTGACCCCGTAGATGGTGGCGACGAGTCCGACGAGTGCCAGCGCGGGGGTGGCATCGTCGCAGCCCGCGGCCACGAGCGCTCCGACCGAGACGCCGCTGTGCTCGAGGGCTGCACCAGCCCACATTGCGAGACCGGCCAAGGCTCCACCGCCGATGATGGCAACGGCGATCAGCGCCAACCGACCGAGGAGCCACCGTGACCGTCCCACTGGAAACATGAGGACGAGGTCGACCCGAGCCATCGCCTCGTCGCTCCGAAGGGCAGCGAGCTGACTCACGCCGAAGGCGCTCAAGGTGATGGCCACCATCAGCGAAGTCAACGAGAGGACGACCGCTGTTCCACTCCCGGATGCATCGAGTCCTCCCGTGATGTGGGCCAACGAGCCAGCGCGCAAGGTGGCACCAGCGGACTTCGCAACGAGTCCGTAGAGGAAACTCGCCAGACTCACGATGACACCCCAGAGCATTGCGCTCGCCCCAAGGGAGCGCAGGGAGAAGGCGAGGGGAGAACGCATGAGCAGTCGCCGTGGCGATCGCGTCGTTCGACGAGTGAAGCGGCCAGCACCAACGTCACGGCTTCCCGAGAGCAAGAGGGTGATCGTTCCGAGGAAGACCGACGCCGCGGCAATGGCAATCCATGGAGCCCCCCAGCCCGAATCAGGCTGTTCGAGTTGCTCGACCCAGCCGAGCGGCGTGAACCATAAGAGCCAGTGAAGGCCGAGTCCAGCATCGGCGACCGCCCTGAGCAGATAGCTGAGCGCGAGGGTGCACGCAGCGGCACTGGCGGCACCTCGACGACTGGCGACGAGCTGACTCGCGACGGCACCACTGCCGAGGAACACCACGAACGGAGCAAGCAGGATGGTGGTCGCCTCCATGATGCGCTGAAGGGACAGTTCGTGGCTGAAGACAGTGGCGACGGCCGAAGCGGTCACCCAGGCAGCGAGCGCAGCGACGGTGAACATTGCCATGGTCGTCCCGGTCCACCGCTTGAGCGAGGTGGAGCCGGTGAGCAGGAGCGCGGTTCGCCCAGCATCCTCACTCCCGCGGAGCAGTCGGGTGCTCGTGAGGAGCCCCCAGATCGCAGCGAGGATCGCACAGGTCATCTGCGCCTTGAACATCGTGAATCCCGCCACGGTGTCGAGGTGGTGCGCTGGGCCGAACAGCATCACCATTGCGGTGTTGTGCTCGTAGGCCAGCGCCAAGCTCCGCCGGGCACTGGTCGTTGGGTAGAGCGAGGCGTAGGCACGAGCAGACGTCCCGACGAGGCCGCCGACGATCGCTCCGAGCAGCGCCCCAGAGCGGAGGCAGGATCGAGCGATCAGCGAGGTCCCCGATACTCGACGGTGGGGCAGCGCCTTCTTCACGAGCGCTCGCCGTAGTGCTCAAGGAAGACCTCCTCGAGGGATGGCTCGCGAACGTCGAGGGTGATCACGTCTGACGCGGCGAGTGCATCGAGGATGGGGTGGAGCGCGCCGCGGACTTCGAATCGAGCCCGATTGGCCTGCACGGTGAAGTTTGCGACGCCGGGAAGACGTGAGAGGTCGGGGACGATGCCGTTGAAGCGCACGTCGAGGTGGCGACCGCCGAGATGGTGGAGTTCGTGGAGGGCGCCCACCTCAATCAGTTCGCCGCTACGCAAGATCGCCACTCGATCACAGAGCGCCTCCACCTCGCTCATGATGTGGCTTGAGAGGAAGACCGTCTGCCCTCGGTTCGCTGCTTCGGCGATGCTGCTGCGGAACGCCTGCTCCATGAGGGGGTCGAGACCCGTCGTTGGTTCATCGAGGATCAACAGGTCGGCTCTGGTCATGAGCGCTCCGATGAGGAGCACCTTCTGGCGGTTGCCCTTGGAGTAGGCCCGCACCTTCATGGTGGGGTCGAGCTCGAACCGGTGGGTGAGGAGGTCTCGGTACGCCGAGTCCACTGCGCCGTGGAGGTTGGCGAAGAGGTCGAGGGTTTCTCCACCCGTGAGGTTCGGCCACAAGGTGACGTCACTCGGCACCGCGGCGAGGCGTCGGTGGACGCGGGCAGCTCTTCTCGTGGAGTTCTCGCCGAAGATCGTGGCCACTCCGCTCGTCGGCCGGGCGAAGCCGAGCAACACGTTGATCATGGTGCTCTTGCCCGCACCGTTCGGTCCGAGGAATCCCATCACCTCTCCTCGGCGGACGGAGAGGGAGCAGTCCTTCAGGGCAGTCGTGCGTCCGTACCGCTTGGTCAGGTTGGTCGTCTCGATCACTGCATCCACAACGGCGCCCTTCCTCGATCAACTCCACGCACTCATGGCGAGTCTTCCAGAGCACTTCGGGAGAGTGGGTCGACTCCTGACTACGGATTTCGGGCCATTTTGGGTCAAATTGAGACCCAGATGGGAGAGAATGGGCGAAAAGAGCGCGAAGTGGCGCGAAGTGGTAAGTTGTGTCAGGAAAGAGCGATTCTCGGGACGAAATTCCGTGAATTGGAGAGCGGGGGCGGATTCGTCGTGCTGGTTGGAACGTATGAGCACAACTTGGATGCCAAGGGGCGCCTCGTTCTGCCTGCGAAGTTCCGCGATGCCTTCGAATCGAAGAAGGGATTTCTCTCCCCCCTGCCCCAAGGCGGCATCGCGCTGCGGACCGATGCCGAGTTCAAGCGGATGTCCGACGTGATCTCCGTGACGATGTACGAGAGCCCCGAAGCCGAGAACGCTGCCCGCGCGTTGGCGGCGAACTCGTACCCCGTCGACTTCGAGGGATCGCAAGGTCGCATCGCCATCCCTGAATCGATGCGGCGCGAGTTCGGCCTCGAAGGCCAAGTCGTCGTGTCCGGATTCTTCGACCACGTTGAGATTTGGGCTCCTGAAGTGTTCCGTCGTGTCCTGGGTCGACCCAGCGCAGTACAAGGAGGCAATTGAGCGTGCGCCAGGTGATGGCCACGCCACAACATCACCAATCACTCACCGTTGAGGCCATGCGCAGCCCTTCGACCGGACGTGTCGAAGATCTCTCCTCCGCCCTCTTCTCCGCGTGTCGCTGGCGGCTCCAACCCGCAACGACCATGTCGGTCGAGGGGCTGCAGATGGACTCAGCCTTCTCCCACCGCTCCGTGCAGCTCTCCGAGGTGCTCGACTTCTTCGCCCCGGTACCCGCCGGGGTGATCGTCGACTGCACCCTCGGGGGGGCGGGTCACGCCCAAGCGCTCCTCGAGCAGCGCGACGATCTCGCGATCTGCGGCATCGACCGCGACCCCGTCGCTCGTGAAGCGGCGGCTGAACGACTCGCACCGTTCGGCGATCGAGCGGTCATCGTTGCGTCGACCTTCGATCGGCTCGGCGACATCGTGGCATCGGGACTCGCTGGCTTCGCTGCATGGCCGAGTCTGCCTGGGGTCGACCGCCCGCCCGTCGTTGGCGTGCTCATGGACTTAGGTGTGTCCTCGCCGCAATTCGACGTCGCAGAACGAGGGTTCTCCTACCGCGCCGATGCACCGCTCGATATGCGGATGGACCAGACGACTGGTCAAACGGCAGCTGAACTCCTCGAGGCCATTTCGCTCAACGACCTGACGGATCTCCTTCGGGCCAACGGCGAAGACCGCCTCGCTCGTCGAATCGCGCAGGCCATCATCAATGCCCGACCGCTGTCGACGACGGGTCAGCTCGCCGACGTGGTGAGCAGTGCGGTGCCAGCTGCAGTTCGTCGACGCGGGCACCCTGCCAAGCGAACGTTCCAGGCGTTGCGGATCGCGGTCAACGGGGAACTCGACCAACTTCGCCCAGCACTCGAGGCGGCACTCGACGTCCTCGTCTCTGGAGGGCGCCTCGTTGTCCAGAGCTACCACTCTGGAGAGGACCGGATCGTCAAGCAGGTCCTCGCAACTGCGGTGACTGGTGGGTGCACGTGTCCGCCCCAGTTGCCGTGCGTCTGCGGGGCGGCTCCGATCGTTCGCCGACTCCACGGTGGTTCGGTCCCTGCGAGTGCCAGTGAACGCCACGACAACGGTCGAGCCGAGAGCGTGCGGCTTCGTGCCGTCGAGAAGATCAGTCAGGGGGTGTAGGGATGGCATCCATTCCATCAACGAGACGGGCGGCAAATCGGCCACGCCATGGTGCGAGCCAACGTCGGCCTCCGCTCACCGTCGTTGCGCCCCCGCAGCGAAAGCGTCGACGCACCCTCAGCCCCACCGTGGTCTCCATTGCCGCGGTGGCGATCACGCTCGGGGCCATCGTGTTCACGAATGGGAACGTCATCGCCGCACAGTTCCACCTCCAAGGCGTCCAAGCGAGCGTCGCAGCCGCGAGTGCGCTTCACGATCAAGAACTCCTCCAGCAAGAGAGCATGGAGTCGCCGCTTCGCATCACGCAGCAGGTTGCCCACGCAGCGCGCCTCGTCACCCCTGTCGCAGAGACCCAGATCGCCCCGGTTTCCCTCAATCAACCGGTTCGGACCATTGAGGTTGGTCCGGCGCCGGTCGCCGTCGCTGCCACCCCACCCCCGGTTCAGCCGACCGCGAAGCCCACGACCCCTCGCGCAGCCACGCGCTCGATCGCCCCTGCTCCGAAGCGATGACCAAGATGGCGGCGCCGACTCGACCGCGACGGTCGCCTGCCCGGGCGGATGCTCGACGCTCGACAGGACGGCGTTCGCCAGTACCGCCCACAACGCCTCGAGTTCTCGGGAAGCAAGCCCGTCGCCGCATGCTCGGAATCGTGGCGTTCATGGCGGTCGTCTTCGCACTCGTCATTGCCCAGCTCGTCAATCTCCAGGTCGCTCGGTCCTCGTACTTCTCAGGGCTCGCCCGCCGAGAGCTCCTGACGACGGTCACGGTCCCATCCCTCCGCGGCGGCATCTTCGATCGCAACGGGCAGATCCTGTCGCTGTCGGTTCCCTCAATTCGTCTGCAAGCTGACGACGCCCAGATCAAAGATCCCGTGCACGAGGCTGCAGCGCTCGCGCCCCTCCTCGGCATGACGGCACCCGACCAAGTCGCAGCGCTGACTGCCAAGCTTTCGGAACACGGTCCCGGCAGTGGGCAGGTCGACTTGGCGGACAACATCTCGCAGGCCACGGCCACCAAGGTGCTCCATCAGCTCTACAACTTGGGGCTCGCGACCACGACCCAATACCCGCGCTCTTCGCCCAATGGGGCACTCGCGACGTCGATTCTCGGAACGCTCGACTGGCAAGGTGCTGGCAGCGGTGGGCTCGAGTACGCCTACAACCATGAACTCGCTGGACACCCCGGCCTCACGCGGGTGTTCCAGAGTCCCAATGGACTCAACATTCCCCAAGCGTCACCCGTGATCCTCCGTCACGCACGACCCGGACGCGGCCTTGAGCTCACGATTGACCTCCCACTGCAGTTCCAAACGGAACGAGCGTTGGCTGCAGAAATCCTGAGCGCTCACGCGCTGTCGGGGACAGCGATCATCATGGACACCCGAACGGGTCAGATCCTCGCCCAAGCGAACCTGGTGAACTCTTCGCTTCGTGGAGCGACGGGAGCCTTGTCGCTGCCGCCGTACCTCCCGTCGAAGAACCCGATTCTTCCTGGCGTCCAGCAGTCGATGAACAACCTCGCGCTGACCCAGACCTACGAGCCAGGGTCGGTGTTCAAACTCGTGACCTTCGCTGGAGCGCTCGAGGCGAAGGCGATTCAGCCGACGAAGGTCTTCACAGTGCCCGATCACTTCACACTCGATGGCCACCTCTTCCACGACGCTGAGACGCACCCCGTCCTCAAGATGAA
>CAIQEU010000020.1 GCA_903870905.1 uncultured Actinomycetes bacterium
CGGCATTCCCTTCCCGTCGCTGAAGGACCGGTTCGACCGCCTGGAAGAGCAGCTCGCCATCATCACTGGCCTGTGGAGCCATGAAGGGGGAGAGGGCTACTCCTTCGACGGGGCGCACTACCAGGTGGTGAACAGCCCGGCGTTACCGAAGCCCACGCAACACCCGCATCCCCCGGTCATCGTTGGTGGCGGTGGACCGAATCGAACCCCGAGGTTGGCGGCAACCTACGCCGATGAGTTCAACACGCCATTCCTTCAACCAGCCGACGCCAAGGCCCAGTTCCAAAGGGTGCGCGAGGCGTGTGAGCGGCGTGGGAGAGACCCAGAGGAGCTCACCTACTCCTCAGCGCTCGTCGTGTGCTGTGGCGACGACGACGCCACGATCGCCCGTCGCGCAGCAGCCATGGGGTGGTCCGTTGGCGACCTCGAAACCTACGGCGCCTGTGGGACCCCCACACAGGTCGCCGAACGCATCGCTCAGTGGCGAGATGCTGGCGCCAGCCGGGTCTACCTGCAGATCCTCGATCTCTCCGACCTCGACCACCTCCGACTGATTAGTCGAGAAGTGGCGCCACTGCTCACGCGCTGAGCTGCTTCGGCAACGCAGCTGGTGAGGAGATAATCAACTTCACTGGAGCCGACCTCCCGAGGCCAAACGGGCCGAACATGGCACGCTGCATCATGAGAACCGCCTTGGTCGCAGCGTTGTCACCCTCGTCGTAGGACCAGTGGTTGCAGTAGCCGCAGGTGTCTTCTGAGGTTGGTGGTGTGAACCCGAGGTCGTCGATCTGACGGAGCTGGTCGTCGTTCCAGTGGAGTTCTTCGGGGAGGAAGAGGTTGGACTGCACCTCGCAGACCACGAAACCCTTGGCCGTCACCAGCACCTGGGTGAAGCGCTCCTTCGAATCTTCGACGATGGCGAAGTGCTTGACGCCGGTGGTGCGCCAGTAGGCAACCAGTTCGGCCAGGTTGGCGAATGTCGATCCGAGGTCGCCAGACCACTGGGGGAGTCCATCTCGTGTCCTGCTCAAGAGTCGCTTCATGGGTTCACTGTGCCGAAGGGTTGTGGCATGGAACCGAGGGTTCGGAGTACTTCTGGTGCGCCTGCCCGGACTTGAACCGGGAACCTGCGGATTAAGAGTCCGTTGCTCTGCCAATTGAGCTACAGGCGCGGAGCGACTTTACTACTTCTCGAAGACCCCGTGGTGCAGATGCTCAGGTGAGAGGTGTCGGCGTCTCGTTCGGCGTGTGGAGCGCCACCATCACCGAGGCCACGACGATCGCTGCGCTGCCGAGGACACTCGACCAGGTGAGTGGCTGGTGCAGCATCACGAGGCCAATGAGGCAGGCGACGACGGGGTCGAAGGAGAAGAAGACGCTGACCGCCTTGGCGGGAACGAGGCGGAGCGCGGTGAGCTCCAAGGAAAAAGCGAAGGTCACGCCGAGGAGCGCTGACATCGTGACGCTCGTGGCATCTGCTCGTGTGAGCGTCGGCACCGTCGCAATGGTGGCGGGGGACAAGATCAGCGCAGCGACGGTGACTGAGAGCGCGAGCCCGCCGAGTCCACT
Source organism: uncultured Actinomycetes bacterium (assembly GCA_903870905.1). Lineage (GTDB taxonomy): Bacteria > Actinomycetota > Acidimicrobiia > Acidimicrobiales > RAAP-2 > CAIQEU01. The sequence continues at coordinate 1,570 of CAIQEU010000020.1, forward strand.
GGCATCGGCGCCAACCTTCTTGCTCATGAGGGTGTAGAGCGCCCAACCGAGCGCAGCGAGGAAGGCGAACCCGACGCCAGCAGGCGTGGCGGTGCCTCCCGGGTGGGCGACGATGAGGACGCCGAGCGCTGCGAGCGCTACCCACCGCGCCTCCTTCCACGACTTGGATCCGAAGGCGGCGATGAGGAAGGGCCCCGTGAACTCAATCGAGGTCACGTTGCCGAGTGGCATCCGGCTGACCCCCTGGTAGAAGGACCAGTTCATGAGGGCGATACACGCACCGAAGGTTCCAATCGCCCTCCACTCTGCTGTCGAGCGACCCCTGAGCGATGGCCGAGCGATGACGAGGAGCGTCAGGGCGGCAATGGCGAATCGCAGCGCGGTGACGTGCAGTGGCCCAATGGAGCCGAACGCTCGATGGGCGAACCCAGCAGAGGCCTGCGTTGCCGTGCAGGAGATGATGATGAGGCCGGGGGCGAGCAGTCTGCCGAGGGGAGGGCGTTGGTGCTCGGCGACGTGGTCCACGACTGCACAGGGTAGGGGAGCAGCGGGACCTCTACGCTCTGGAGGTGGCCATCCTCTTCGCCCTGTGCGCAGCGTTGTCGAACGCACTCGGTTCAATCTTCCAACGACTCGGCATTGAAGAGGCGGGGCTGGTCGAGGGGCGGGGCTTTCTCCGGGGTCTCCTCGCTCGTCCCATCTGGATTGGCGGACTGCTCACCATGGCCGGCGGCTTCGTCTTCCAAGCAATCGCGCTCCACCTCGGGGCGGTCGGTGTCGTGCAGCCTTTGCTCCTGGCGGAACTTCCCTTCGTGATCCTCATCCTCGTCGTGTGGTTCTCCCAGGCCCACGCCCGAGGCGATCTCGTCGCGGTCTTCGGCGCAGCAGCTGGCTTGGCCGGACTCCTCGGCACCATGCAGCCGACGGACGGAACCCGGGTGCCGACCGATGGACGGTGGCTGGTGGTCATCGGTGGCGGGTTGGTCGTCGAAGTGCTCTGCGTGCTGGTGGCGCTGCGAGGTTCGCCGAGTTGGCGGGCGCTCATCTTGGGCACTGGGGCAGCAATCGGCTTCTCGATGGTGGCGTCGCTGACCAAACCAGTCACGCAGGTGCTCGCCACCAGTCCCGGTCATATTGCGGCGACCTGGCAGACCTGGGCGCTCGCCGTTATTGGAGGCGGGAGCTTCGTCGTCATGCAGCGAGCCTTCGAATCCGGCCCGTTCTCCATCAGTCAAGGTGGACTGATCTTGGTGAATCCCGTGGCGTCGATTGGCATTGGTGCGCTGCTGTTCGGCTGTGAGGTGAAGACCGGCGTCGCGCGCGTGCTCCTCGGGCTCATCGAAGCCGCGGTGCTCATTGGCTGCCTCGTCGTGGTGTTGCGGTCACCGCTCGTTGCCGAGACGCACGAGAACAGCGCCACACACCATCTCCTCGGCACGGGCCGCATCGCCCGTTACCGAGCAGTGCGGTCCCGCGACCGACGATCTGAACGTGCGTCCTAGCGCTGGAGGGACTTCACCTCGAGGAACTCCTCGAGACCGAAGGCGCCGAGCTCACGGCCGATACCGGACTGCTTGTAGCCACCGAAGGGCGCTGTGGCGTTGAAGGATCCACCATTGATCTCCACCTGACCGGTCCGCATCTTGCGAGCAACCGCGTTGGCACGTGCCTCGTCACCCCACACGCCTCCGGCGAGGCCGTAGAGGGAGTCGTTGGCGATGGTGATGGCCTCTTCTTCGGTGTCGTAGGGGATGATCGACAGCACGGGGCCGAAGATCTCCTCTTGGGCGATCGTCATGTCCGTGGTGACGTTGGAGAACACGGTCGGGGCCACGAAGAAGCCCTTGTCGAGGCCTTCAGGGGTGATCGCCCCACCGGTGAGCAAGGTGGCTCCTTCATCGATGCCCTTGGCGATGTAGCCACGGACGCGGTCGCGCTGCGCAGCGGAGATGAGCGGCCCGATGCCAATCTTGCCGGCGTCGGCGTCGCCGAAGGGGTCGATGCACTGGAAGTTCTCGGCAGTGGCAACCGCGAGCGCCTCGATTTCGGCCAGCTTCGACCGGGGCACCACCATGCGGGTGAGGGCCGAGCAAGTCTGGCCGGAGTTCAAGTAGCACTTGAAGACGCCATCGGGAACAGCCTTGGCCAGGTCAGCGTCGTCCAAGATCACGTTGGCGGACTTGCCACCGAGCTCCAAGGAGACCTTCTTGACCGTCTCGGCGGCGAGCTGCATGACGCGCTTGCCCGCACGGGTGGAACCGGTGAAGGAGACCATGTCGACGAGCGGGTGGGTGGCGATGGCCTCGCCGACCACTGGGCCGGTTCCCGTCACGAGGTTGAAGACGCCAGCGGGGATGCCGACCTCGTGCATGATCTCGGCCAGCAGGAAGGCGTTGATAGGGGCAACCTCAGAGGGCTTGACCACCACGGTGCACCCAACAGCCAGGGCCGGGGCCACCTTGTTGGCGATCTGGTGGAGGGGGTAGTTCCACGGGGTGATGCAGCCAACGACGCCGATGGGCTCACGCACGATGAGCGAGGTGCCCACCTCATACTCGTAGGTGAAGCTCGCCGCACGCTGGGCTGCGTCGGCGAAGGTCCCGGTCGGCAGGCCGACCTGGACGAGGCTCGACATGAGCGACGGCATGCCCACCTCGTGGCTGATGGCTTCAGCGATTTCTGCGTTTCGGGCGACGAGTTGTTCCGCCACCTTGCCGAGAAGCGCACAGCGCTCGGCCACGGGCAGCGCCGACCAAGCCGGGAACGCAGCAGCTGCAGCAGCAACCGCTGCTTCGACATCTTGGGCAGTGCCCTCAGGAATGGTGGCGAAGACCTCTTCGGTGCCGGCATCGATGACCTCGATGGTGGCGGAGCTGGTCGACGGGACCCATGCCCCGTTGATGTAGAGCGATGAACGGACGTGCACGGTGTCTCCTCGATAGTCGATGCTTCGCCTGACGATAGCAACGCTGCAGCCATCGGCGCTCAAGCGTGCCCTCATCTGACGAGGCCCGGTGGCTACACTGCGGTGGAGGTTGCGACGTCGGGGGAGGTCGGACATGAGAAGTCGAATGCGACAACTCGCGGCGGTGCTCATTGCGCCAGCGTTGGGCATCGCAGGTCTGGTCATCGGAGCGCCCGGGTCGGGGGCGACGACCACCCCTCCGGGTCTGTCGCCGACGTCGGTGACCATTGGAGCGCTCATCAGTGAGACCGGCTTCCTCTCGGCTGACTTCGCCCCCGAACTCGACGGTGTGCGGGCCTACCTGTCGACGGTCAACGCCAGCGGTGGCGTGAATGGACGCACCATTGACTTGAAGTACGCGGTGGATGACCAGTCGAGTCCTCTCGCCGACAGTTCCCTCCTGCACACCTTGATCCAGACCGACAAGGTCTTCGCCATCGTGGGTGTCGGCACTGGGCTCTTCAACACGAAGTACGCAGCAAGCTCAGGTACACCGACCTACGGCTACGCAACGACGGGTGGGTGGAGTCCGGCACCGAACCTCTTCGCGGCCTATGGATCGTTCTCCAATCCTCAAGCGTCACTCCCGGCAATTGAGTACGCCATGAAGCAGCAGGGGGCGACCAAGGTGGCGTTCGTCGCCTACAACGTGGCGTCGTCGTCGTCGCAGTGCAACTACCTCTCGAGCCAAGTGGCCAAGGAACACTTCAGGGTGTCCTACGTCGACGATGCCATTGGTTATGGATCCTCAAACTTCGCCACCGATGCCACCCGGATCAAGAATTCAGGAGCGAACTACTGGGTGAGTTGCCTCGACGTCAACGGGTCGATGGCGATGCAGCGAGCGCTCAGCGCCGTAGGCGCCGGCTCGGTGCCGTCCCTATGGTTCGACGGCTACGACCGCAACCTGCTCGCGAATAATCCTTCCGTCTTCGCCCACACGACGCTCATGGTGCAACACGTGCCGTTCGAGATGGCTGGACAGTTCCCCGGGGTGTTCCCGGGTCTTGAGACCTACCTCACCACGATGAACGCCAAGTACCCGAACTCGACCTACTCCGAGGCAGCCATGGAGGGGTGGCTGTCCGCGCAGCTCTTCGTGCAGGGCCTGACGAAGGCCGGCAAGAACCCCACCCAGGCGAGCGTGGTGAAGGCAACCAACACCATCACCAACTTCACCGGTGGCGTGACGACGACCGTGAATTGGACCGCAGCGCATACCAAGGCGCTGCCCCCGGGTTGCTCGGCGTTCGTGACGGTGAACGGCAGCTCCTTCCACCCTGCGTTCCTCAGAGGGCATGACCCGTGGATCTGCTTCCCGATTACCTCCACAGCGAATTTGGCGGCACCCCAGTTCCCTCCGGCTGGATCTCCCGGTCGGTGAGTCGCTGACGCGGTGGGGGTCTTCCTGAGTTACGCCCTGCCGGGCATTCCGTCTGGTTGTGCCGTTGCCCTCTTGGCGATTGGTCTCGTCCTCACCTACCGCACGACGGGTGTGCTGCACTTCGCATTCGCCGGGCAGGCGTACATCGCTGGGCTCATCTACGCCGTCATGGTCCGTGATGGTCACGGCACCGCAGTGGCCGCGATCATGGCCATCGCTATTGCCTCCCCCATCATTGGCGTGGTGCTGGACTTCGCCCTCTTCTCCCGAATCACGAGAGCGACTGCCACCGCTCGGGTCGTCGTGTCGCTCGTCGTGCTGTTCGTGGTCGAGCAGGTGCCGTCCTTCGTGATCTCAAGCGACACGGTGTACGCGCCGCCACCCCTCCTCGGCAGTTCGGCGACGGCGTTCACGATCTCCGGCACCGCGGTATCGACGCAGTCGGTCGGTACGGTCATCGTGGCTCTGGTGAGCGCCTGCATCGTGGCGGTCGTCGTTCGGTTCTCGCGCCTCGGTCTCGAGATGCGAGCAGCGGTGGAGTCCACCCGCCTCCTCGAGCTCTCGGGCGTTCGGGCCCGACCGGTGACGAGTGCAGCGTGGGCATTCTCCTCACTCCTCGCTGGCCTCGCCGGCGTCCTCGTCGCCCCGACCCTCGTGACCGTTGACCCAACGAGCTACTGGGTGCTCTTCATCGGGGGTCTCACGGCTGCGGTCATCGGGGGATTCGCCCGCTTCGGCTGGGTGCTGGGTGGTGCGATCGGCCTCACGGTGGCTATCGCCGTCCTCGACGGCTACCTCCCACAGGGAACCTTCTTCGAGACGGTCATTGGCCCCGGCGTTCCCTTCGTGCTCTTGGCGGCGCTGATCTCGTTCCACCCCGGCATGAAGGCGCTCCTCGCCCCAACCGATCCGCTCGCAGGCGTAGATCCGCCCCTCATGACCGCGGTGCTCACGAGTCGAACGTCTCGCGTCGAACGGGGAATTGGTGGGGCAGGCTGGGCGGCGGTCGTGCTCGGTTTCCTCGGCATCGTGGTCTTCGTGGACCCCGCCACCGTCTTCACGATCGCCACCGGTGTGGCACTGGCGACGGTGCTGCTCTCGGTCACCTTGGTGACGGGCCTCTCGGGCCAACTGTCGCTCTGCCAGGTTTCCTTGGCTGGTCTCGGCGCATTCGCCTGCGGTCAGCTCGACGCTCGCTACCACCTCGGCTTCTACCTCGGAGCGCTCCTCGGTGGCGCCATCGCCGGTGCCTTCGCAACGCTGGTGGCGCTCGCAGCGCAGCGTCTCCGTGGGCTGTCGGTGATGCTCTTGACGGTGGCGTTCGCGTTGCTCTGCGATCAGGTGATCTTCCCCTGGACCTTCGTGGGCGGTGGCTACTCAGGGGTGTCCATGCCAGCGGTGACGTTGCCGGGGATTGCCGTGACCCAGAGCTCGCGCCAGGTGCTCGTCCTCGGCCTCGTGCTCTTCACCTGCTGCGGAGGCATCGTGAATCGACTGAAGCGTGGATCGGTGGGGCTCTTTCTCGTCGCGCTCCGGGAGAGCGAGGCTGGTGCCGCAGCGGTTGGCGTGTCGCCAGCGCGAGTTCAAGTGGTGACCTTCGCAACCGCTGGCGTCTTGGCTGGCGTCGGGGGAGCCTTCTACGGTTCGCTCCAGGGCATCGTCTCTCCCGCCTCGTTCAACATCGAGATTGGTCTGCTCTGGTTGGTTGCCGTCTGTGCGATCGGCGTGCAGTCGGTTGCGGGAGCTCTGGTGGCTGGCATTGCCGTCGCCTTCGCGGCCCAACCCGTGACCGGGGGCATTACGCTGTCGGACTGGGCGCTGTGGCTCCAGATCGGTCTGGCCTTGGCCGCCATCACCTACGCCTGGCATCCAGAGGGCGTGGTGGAGCAAGCGCGCGGCGCCACCACCACGGTGACCGCGGCGCTCGGACGGTCACGGCGGCAGGAGCTGCGCAGCACGGAGGTTCGAGCGTGACGGCGCGCCTCGAGGTGCGCGCCGTCACCACCGCGTTCGGTGGCATCCGAGCGGTGAACGACGTCTCGTTCACCCTCGATGCCGGAGAGCGTCTCTCCATCATCGGACCGAATGGTGCGGGAAAGTCCACCCTCCTCGATGGCATCGCCGGCAAGACGCCGTTCACCGCTGGGTGCGTCCTCCTCGATGGAGCGGTGCTCCCGCCGAACCGACCCGCACGCCACGCACTCGCTGGCATTGGTCGGACGTTCCAGCGGGTCGAGGTGTTCACCTCGATGACGGTTGCCGAACACCTCCTGCTCACGCTCCGCGCCGCACACGGCTCTCCTCGACTCTGGCGAGATCTCCGTCGCCTGACCCGCCAGACCAAGGGGGAGGCCGAGCAGATCAACGAGACGCTCGAGGCGCTCGGCCTCGAACGAGACGCGGCCACCGTTGTTGGAACGTTGGGCCTCGGCAACTGTCGTCGGGTGGAGGTGGCACGAGCCCTCATCGCTCGCCCTAAGGTGCTCCTCCTCGACGAGGTGTCCTCAGGACTGTCGACCGCCGAGAGCGCAGCGCTCGTCGCCACCATCTCTGCGTTGGCGATGGAGCGGCAGATGTCGGTGATCGCGATCGAGCATGACCTCGATGTGGTCCGAGCCATTGCCGACCGGGTCCTCGTGATGGTCCAAGGATCGGTGATCGCCAACGGAACCTACGACGCGGTGATGGCTGATCCTTCCGTCGTCGAGGCGTACCTCGGGTCGAACGCATGACCGCGCCAGTGCTCGAGGTCGCCGACCTGCACGTGGCCTACGGCCCCTACGGCGCCCTCTTCGGTGTGGACTTCACGGTCGCTCCCGGCGGCGTCCTCGCCATCTTGGGTGCCAATGGTGCGGGGAAGAGCACGGTGGCGCGAACGGTCTCGGGTCTCCTCCAACCAACGGCGGGCCAGGTCGTGGTCGACGGGGTGTCGGTGGTGGGGAAGCACCCAGCGCACATCGTTCGTTGTGGCCTCGTGCACCTGAACGAAGGGCGAGCGGTCTTCGCTGACTTGACCGTCGAGGAGAACCTCCGGCTCGTCGCTCGCCTGCACGGGAGGTCACAGGTTCGCGCAGTCCTCGACGACGCCTACGACGCTTTTCCGGCCCTCGGTGTCGCCAGGCGCCGAGCAGCGGGGAGCCTGTCGGGAGGCGAGCAGCGCCAGCTCAGCCTCATGAAGGCCCTGGCGCTCCGTCCGAAGGTGCTGGTCGCTGATGAACTCTCGCTCGGGCTCTCCCCATCGGCGACGGCCCACATCTACGACCGACTCCACCAGGTGAACGCCGAAGGGGTGGCGATGGTGATCATCGAGAGCCAACTCGCTCACGTTCGTCTCCTCGCTGATCACGCCATCGTGCTCGAGCACGGCCGCCAGCGCTTCTCTGGAACGTTCGACGAAGCCTTCGCCGATATCACCGCATCGGTGCGTGACCGAGAGGCGTGAAGCACGACAGGGTGGTCGCGTCGGCTCGCACGGTGCGCACGACGCGGTAGCCGTCGTGCTCCATAGTGAGTGAGAAGGGATCGATGTGGGCCACGCCGGTCGGAGGGGTCTCGACGTAGGCAATGGGCTGGAGCGCTCCCGCCGTTCGCTCTACCGACTGGGCCCAGGCGACCGGGGTGTACCCAACCTCGTAGGGCTGAGCCGGGAGAACGATCGCCGTTGAAGAGTGCGCCACGGTGAACCCAGCGCCGTAACCGGAGCTGAACTCGAGCGTGAACCTCGGTGACTCGGTGAGCGCCCAGGGGTAGCGGGTGTAGGCGTCGACCACGACGAGCGGGGGTCGTGCCCCGCAACTCGACAGCGCGGGAACGAGGGTGCCCAAGTTGGTGGCGGGGTAGGGGCGATGCTGGGCGATCGCCACCGCACCTGCAGCAACGAGCCCGGCGATGACCAAACTGGCAACGACGATTCGCCCGCTCGGCCATCGAACGAGGAGTGCTCGGCTGAGGCGAGCTCCACCAGCGAGAGCGATGAGGATGAGGGCGGGGTAGATCGCCATATCGGTTCGCCCGGTGCCGAGGGGAATCCGGCCGAGCACCGAACACGCCACGGCCGTGAGCACCACGGCGGTTGTCACTTGGACTGCTCTCGAGCGTCGAATCTCGAGGAGGCCACAACTCAAGAGGACGACGGCTACCACGGTGACGAGGAGCACGTCACCCGAGATCTTGGTCGTCGTCGGGAGCAGCCCGGTCACGAGTCCCCGAACGGTGGTGCTCGCTCGATGGGGGAGGGTCGACAGCGGCGCTGGGGTCAACAGATCCTCCACCCAGTACCGGTGGAGCACAGTTGGGAGGTTGCCGTAGACCGTGAGAGCGAGCGTCGCCACTCCAACGGCGCTGAGCGCAGCGGGGACGATGCGTCGATCACTTCGACGTTGGCCCACAGCGATATCGAGAGCGATCACCATCCACACCCCCACCACCACGGGGAGGATCGACGCTGACAGGAGCAGCGTCACGAGGCTGGCCCCGAGGAGTTGCCACGAGCGACGTGGGTGCACGTCGATGAGGGCGGCGTACCCCAACCCGACGATGACCAGACCATCGAGGTAGTCGAGGGTGTAGGGCTTCACGTGGGTTGACGTGGCAATGGCCACGGGGGAGAGCGCCACGATGATGGTGGCAACGGCGCCGGAGACGGCAGAGTTCGTGACTCGGCGAACGATAGGGAACGTCATCGCGATACCGATCATGGCGATGACGAATGCGGGGAGTTCGCTCCACCGAGCACTGGTGGCGGTGGCGGCGAAGTAGGGGTGGAGGCCGAGGATGAAGCCTGGTGAGGTCCCGGCCATTCGGGCCGCCGTGCCGAGTGGCACCCGGCCGGTCAATGCAACCCATGCATCGTCTTGGAAGAGGCCAGCGTGGGTGAAGGAGGCCAGCCGAAGGATGATTCCGAGGAGCACGAACCCGCAGAGCCCAACCCCAGACGCCAGTCGGGCCGGGTGCCGTGCTGAGCCGGTTGTGGTCACCAGCCCTTGAACGCCGGGTCGCGTCGCTCGACGAATGCGGCGATCCCCTCGCGCATGTCCTCGGTCATGGTCACCATCTCTTGACCGTGCGCCTCTTCGTAGAGCGAGGTCGTGCGATCGACGTCGAGCGACCGGTTGAGGAGGGCCTTGGTCACCGTGATGGCCTTGGTCGGGGCAACGGCCAAGCGGCGTGCCAGTGCATCGACGGTGGCGTCGAGGTCGCCGTCGGGCACGACCCGATTGATGAGGCCCATTCGCTCGGCGTCAGAAGCGCTGACGCTGTCGCCGAAGAAGCAGAGCTCCTTGGCCTTCTGGATGCCGATGAGGCGGGGGAGAATCCACGCGCCGGCTGCGTCAGGAGCGATGCCGCGGCGGATGAACGCTTCGACGAAGGACGCCGATTCCCCGGCGACCACGAGGTCGCAGGCCAAGGCCAGGTGGAGCCCGCCACCGGCAGCCACCGCTTGGACCTGCCCAATCACCGGCTTCTCGCAGTCGAGGACCGAGGTGACGAGCCGCTGCCAGCCATCGCGAATGACGCGTGCGTTGTCGAAGACCACCTTGTCGGGCGCTCCCTCGGGCTTCGGTCGAGAGTCAGCGGGAATGGAGCGGAGATCTGCTCCAGTGCAGAAGCCCTTGGTGCCGTTCGATGCGAGCACGATGACCCTGATGTGCAGATCGGCGCTGGCGTCGTGGAACCACGCGGCGAGTTGGTCACGCATGGCGTGGTTGAGCGCACCGCCAGCCTCTGGACGATTAATGGTGAACCGAGCGATCCCCTCGCTCACGGACCGCGTCACGCCCAACTCATACGACATCGCTCGCTCCTCAACGTCTCGTGCTGCAGCGGGCGCAACGCCCGTACTGGGGTGAGTAACGGGATTCGAACCCGCGACCTCCTGGACCACAACCAGGCGCTCTAACCAACTGAGCTATACCCACCAAGGGACTGTCATTCTGCCACAGTGCGACGACCTTCCGATGAGGCAGACGGTGAGGGCTACGCTTGGGCAGTCGAACCCAGTTCGACTGGCCCCTGTAGCTCAACTGGATAGAGCAGACGGCTTCTACCCGTCAGGTTGCGCGTTCGAGTCGTGCCGGGGGCGCCGAAGAGGGGAGTGGTGTGACACGAGGTCCATCGTCGATTGAGCGACTGATCGCGACACTGACGCCACAGTTGGCGAACTCCTCATCCGCAGTTCCCGTTGAGGATCCGCTCGGTGAGCGACCTCGTGCTCCGCTCGGACGGCGGTGCATGGGCGCAGCGCTCGATGGCGTGGTGATCGGACTCCTCCTCCGAGGTCTCGGCAGCGCTGGCCTCCGAGGTGCAGCAGCGTTGCTCATCGCCATCATCGTTAGCGTTGCCTACTTGGCGCTGGCATCCCGACTCGGCGGCACCATCGGGAATCTGGCCACGGGGACCGTGGTGGTGAGCCAGGCAACCGGAGCCTCGCTCGGGTGGGGACGAGCACTCGCTCGCGCCATTGCCGTGGCCTGGCTCGTACTCAGTGTGATTGGCGTGCTCGTTGACGTCGCCTACCCAACGTTTGATGTGCGGCGCCAAATGCTCCACGACCTCGCCGGTGCATCCCAAGTGGTGCTCCGTCGACGTGGTCACCGTGCAACCTGAGGGGCCAAGCGCAGAGCTCGCAACCTTCGGTGCCCGGGCGGCAGCATCGCTCATCGACGCGCTCCTCATTGGTCTTGGAACCTCTCTCGTCACGGCATCGATTGGCCATGGGTCGTCACGCAGTGCGCTCACTGCGCTGACGGCGGGGACGATGGCAGTGCTCACTGGCGTCTACCAAACCTGGTGCATTGGATCGAGCGGAGCGACGTTCGGGAACCGTCTCACCAAGACGGTGGTGGTTGATGAGGACCTCGACGGCGGCGTCGCCTACGGGCGAGCATTCCTGCGCTTTCTCGCTGGTCCGCTCGTCACGAGCCTCGCGGTCATCGTTCCCTTGGCGTCGGTCTACGCCCTCGGCGACGTGGCCGCCATGTTCGCGGGTTCAGCGCAGCAGACGCTGCACGACCGTCTCGCTCGAACGGTCGTGGTGAAAGACGCCTCGGTGCGCTAGCCCCTCGCTGCTCCGTCGGCCACGGAGAACCGGAAGGGGTGGCCGCCGGCTCGAGTCACGAGACCTCGGTGCTCGAGGAGCACGAGGTGCGCCAAGGTCTCCCCGTTCGCCGCTCGCTGCATGAAGGGCAAGATCTCGTCGAAGGGTCGCGACCACTGCAGTTTCGTGGTGAGCTCCCAAGCGGTGAGGCCATCGTGGAACCCGAGGAGCGTGAGAATTTCAACCAGGCGCTCTTCGTGGTGGTCGATGAGGGCGTCGAGGCGAGCGGACAGGTTCTTGAACCGGTACTCGTGTGCCGGCAGGATCTCGTCAGGGTGGAACGCTCGCAGTTTGTTGAGCGAATCAATGAAATCGCCGAGGGGGTTTGGGAACTGTTGGGAGTGCACCGAGATGTTGGGGGTGATGCGGGGGAGAACATGATCGCCGGAGAGCAGCAGGCGGTGCCGCTCGCTCCAGAGGCAGACGTGGCCAGGCGAGTGGCCAGGGGTCCAGATGGTCTGGAGATCCCAACCGCCGAAGGTGAACGGCCCTTCATCTTCGAAGAGCACATCGGGAACGGCCATGTGCACCATGGATTTGATTTCCATCGAGGCATTGGCCAAGTTGGGACGGCGGTCCTCGGGGACGCCCGACGCTTCGAGGAGATCAGTCATCCGCCCGACGAGTTGATCGGTGTCGACGTAGCGGTCCTCGAGGAGTGACGCGTCGGCGGGGTGGAGGCCAATCCAAGCCCCAGAGGCTTCGCGGACCCGTCCGGCGAGGCCGTAGTGATCCGGGTGGAGGTGGGTGACGAGGACTGCTTCAACATCGGTGATGGATCCGCCGGCTAATTCGAGACCGGCGTTGAGCGCTGCCCACGCGTCGTCGGTGTTCCATCCCGCATCCACCATCACGATCCCGGCGCCGGTTTCAAATGCGTAGACGATGACGTAGCGGAGGGGATTATCGGGCATTGGTACGGGGATCGACCACAACCCAGGTCGCACTTGTTCCACCGGTGGAATCACTCGATCGGCCCACGCTTGATGCTGCAGAGTTCCCGTGATCTCAATGGCCGCCATCGCCTCAGGCTACCGGGCGAGGGCGGTCGGACCCAGAGCAGACCACCCGTCACGAGGTGACGGGTGGTGCAACTCCACGGTGGTCGGGCAGGCCGGATTCGAACCGGCGACCCCCTGCTCCCAAAGCAGGTGCGCTACCAAGCTGCGCCACTGCCCGATGGCTCCACCCTAGTTCGCTGCCACGGGCGCATTGGCGCGCATGCCTTCGACCGCCACTGCTGACCGGTAAGGTGTACCTCCTATGCGTGCCACGACTCAAGAACTCGATAACCACCAGGTCAAGCTCCGGATCGAGGTGGATGCCGAAGAGGCCGAGCCCACCCTCAACGAGATCAAGAAGGCTATGGCCCGACAAGCGCGCCTGCCCGGTTTCCGCCCCGGCAAGGTCCCCGTCAAGGTGTTCGAGACCCGCATGGGTGGCCCGCAGGTCCTGCGTCTCGAAGCCATTCGTGAGGCGCTGCCCCAGTTCTACAGCCAAGGTGTCGTCGAAGCCGGCATCGACCCCATCGACACTGCCGAACTCGACTTCAACGAGGAGCAGAACGACGACGCAATCGTGTTCGAGGCCACCGTCACCGTTCGTCCCGTTGCGGTGATCTCCTCGATTGATGACCTCACGGTGACCGTGCCCTCGCCGCTCGTTGGGGACGACGAGATCGAAGCCCAAGTCACCCGCGCCCTCCAAGCAGATGGCACGTTGGTCGAGGTCGACCGGCCGGTTGCACAGGGTGACTTCATCACCATGGCGCTGTCGGCCACGGTTGGTGAGGACGAGCCCACCACCATTGGTGAGGACATGAGCTACGAGGTCGGCTCGGCCAGCCTCATGCCGGAACTCGACGAGCACCTTGTCGGGGCCAAGGTTGGCGACACCGTGACCTTCACCGCCACGCCCGAAGTCACGGGTGTGGAGATGGTGTGGACCGCAGTCGTCAACGCTGTCAAGGAGCGGACGCTCCCCGAGCTCACCGACGAGTGGGTGGAAGAGAACACCGAGCACTCGTCCGTTGGCGATTGGCGTGACGCCATTCGGGCGCAGTTGTCCCCGATGAAGATCGTCCAAGCGCAGTTCGCCGTTGGCGAGTCCATCCAGCGTGCCATTGCTGAACGCATCAGCGATGACCTGGTCCTCGAGCCCCTTCAGAACGCCGAGTTGTCCGATCGGATTCAGAACTTCAACCGTCAACTCGAGCGTCAAGGTATCGGCGTCGAGATGTACACCCGGATGATGGGGATGACCACTGAGGGGCTGCTCGAGCAGCTCCGCGCTGACGCAACGACTGGCGTCAAGATTGACCTCGCCCTTCGAGCAATTGCGGTCTTGAAGGACTTGACTCCGTCAGACGACGACGTTGCGCACGAGCTCGAGACCTCGGCCGAGCGTCTCGGTGTAACCACCATTGCCCTCCGACAGAACATCGAGGCAGCCGGCCGGTTCGCCGAGTTCACCGCAGAAGTCGCCAAGTCGCGTGCGATGGAGTGGCTGATGGATAACCTGCCGATTGTGGATGAACACGGGATCCCTGTTGACCGGGAACTGCTCAAGCAGAACCAGGCCGACCACGACCACGATCACCACGACCACGACCATGACCACGGAGACGAAGCGTGACCAACTCAGAGAACTTCCGCGCCCAGAACTACCTCGTTCCAACCGTCGTTGAATCATCGAGTCGAGGCGAGCGCGCCTACGACCTCTACTCTCGCCTGTTGAAGGAGCGCATCATCTTCCTCGGCACCCCAATCGATGACACGATTGCGAACTTGGTGAGTGCGCAGATGCTGTTCTTGGAGTCTGAGGACCCCGACAAGGACATCCACCTCTACATCAACTCGCCCGGTGGCGACATCACTGCGCTGTTCGCGATCTACGACACGATGAAGTTCGTGAAGCCCGACGTGTCGACCTTCTGCTTCGGCCAAGCCGCCTCGGCTGCTGCCGTGCTGCTCGCTGCGGGTACGAAGGGCAAGCGGTACGCGTTGGCGCACGCCCGAGTGCTCCTCCACCAGCCCTACGGCGGCATCCAAGGTCAAGCGACGGACATGGAGATCCAAGCTCGAGAGATCCTTCGGATGCGCGACCTGCTCAATGAGATGCTGGCCACCGACACCGGGCAGGACATTGCGAAGATCGCCGACGACACCGAGCGCGATTTCATCCTTACCTCGGCCGAAGCGGTCACCTATGGTGTGATCGATGAAGTCATCACGAAGCGAGACGCTGGCCGGGCTTAGGCTCGCCACGCGCCAGAGGGGGATCTGTGGCGAAGTTCGGTGAAGGCGGTGAAGCCGTCAAGTGCAGCTTCTGCGGCAAGGGCCAAAAGTCCGTCAAGAAGCTCATCGCCGGACCAGGCAATGCCTACATCTGCGACGAGTGCATCGACCTCTGCAACGACATCATCGCCGAGGAGTTGCCAGAGACCACAGAGGTGGCCTTCGACGAGCTCCCGAAGCCCAAGGAAATCTTCTCGTTCTTGAACGAGTACGTCGTTGGTCAAGACCAAGCGAAGAAGATCCTCTCCGTTGCGGTCTACAACCACTACAAGCGCCTTCAGGCTGGCTCGGGAACTGGCGACGCCAAGGTCGAACTGTCGAAGTCCAACATCTTGCTGCTCGGTCCGACGGGCTGCGGCAAGACCTTGCTCGCCCAGACACTCGCTCGCATTTTGAACGTGCCGTTCGCGATTGCTGACGCCACTGCGTTGACCGAAGCTGGCTACGTCGGTGAAGACGTCGAGAACATCTTGCTCAAGCTCATCCAAGCCGCTGACTACGACGTGAAGCGCGCTGAGACCGGCATCATTTACATCGACGAGATCGACAAGATCGCTCGCAAGGCCGAGAACCCGTCCATCACAAGAGATGTTTCGGGTGAGGGCGTCCAGCAGGCGCTCCTCAAGATCTTTGAAGGAACGGTTGCCTCGGTGCCGCCCCAGGGTGGACGCAAGCACCCCCACCAAGAGTTCATTCAGATCGACACCACCAACGTGCTGTTCATCTGCGGCGGTGCCTTTGCGGGCCTCGACGACATCATCTCCAGCCGAGTTGGCCGGAAGGGCATGGGCTTCGGGGCCACGATGACCAACGCCGATGAGTCCGTTGCGTTGCTCGGCAAGATCCTCCCCGAAGACCTCATGAAGTTCGGGTTGATCCCCGAGTTCATTGGCCGCCTCCCCGTCGTTGGTGCGGTGACGAATCTCGACGAAGCGGCCCTCATCAAGATCTTGATCGAGCCGAAGAACTCGCTGGTGCGGCAGTACCAGCGGATGTTTGAACTCGACGGGGTGAGTCTCGAATTCACCGAAGATGCACTCCAGGCCATTGCCGAGCTGGCCCTCCTCCGAGGGACCGGCGCTCGAGGCCTGCGGGCGATCATGGAGGAGATCCTCCTCGACGTGATGTACGACATCCCCTCGCGCACCGACGTCGCTCGCTGCGTGATCGATCGCAACGTCGTCGCCGAGCGAGCGATGCCGACGCTCCTGCCGGTGGCCGAGCCGCGCATCAAGCAGGCACGGCCACGTCGGGCAGCTTCCTAGATTGGCGAGTTCACCCCGTTACAACGATGCGATCGAGTGGCTCGACAGCCACATCGACTACGAACGAGTCGCGCCGACTCGTCGGTCGCTCCCGTCACTGTCGTCGATGCGTGAAATGGCGGCGCTGCTCGGTGACCCACACACGGCCTATCCAACGATCCACCTGACGGGGACGAACGGCAAGGGTTCGACCAGTGCCCTCTGCTCGATGCTGCTCCTCGCCATGGGTCTGTCGGTCGGCACGTACACCTCTCCGAACCTCGAGCGGGTCAACGAGCGCATCGCTGCGAACGGGCAACCACTCAGCGACGTCGATTTCGTTGAGGCCATCGATCGCCTCCGCCTCTTGGACGGAGTCCTTGACGAGCGCCCCACGCGCTTCGAACTCCTGACCATGGCCGCCTTCTCGGCGTTCGCTGACCTCGCGGTCGACGTTGGGGTCATCGAAGTTGGGATGGGGGGCACCTGGGACTCGACCAACATCATCGATGCTGCAGTTTCGATCGTGACGAACATCGAGCTCGACCACGTCGAAGTGCTCGGTGCGACCCGTGAAGAGATCGCGATGGATAAATCTGGCATCTTCCGTGAAGGTGGCGTGGCGATCATCGGCGAGACCGATCCCACCATTGCCGCGCTACTCCGCACCTGTGCTGCTCATCGCGGGGTAGCTCGGGTGCTCGGTCTCGGAGCGGAGATCTCCGTCGATCGCAATGAGCTCGCTGTTGGTGGGCGAGTGGTGAGCATCAGGACGCCCTACGGCAGCCACGATGACGTGTTCTTGGCCCTGAACGGCCCCCACCAAGCACGCAACGCTGCGCTGGCGGTCGCAGCAGTGGAGGCGTTCTTCGACCGGCAGCTGCCCGACGACGTGGTGTGTCAGGCCTTCGAACTCGTGACGATGGCTGCCCGGCTGGAAGTCCTCGGGCGCAGTCCACTCGTGATTTTGGACGGAGCGCACAACGTGGCCGGAGCAACGGCGCTCGCCCAAGCGCTCGCCGAGGGGTTCTCCGTCGCTGGTCAGACGATCCTCGTCACCGGCATGCTGAGGGGTCGTGACGCATCCAACGTGCTCTCGGCGCTGCTCCTTGGTGGTGCAGTCACCGTCATCGCCACCGAACCCGACACGCCGCGAGCACAAGCGGCAGCCGTCGTCGGTGACGCCGCGCGAGCACTCGGTCACGAGGTGCTCGTTGAGCTCGACATCGAACGGGCGATCGAGCGAGCGCTGAAGATGGCAACCGAGGATGACCTCGTCGTCGTGGCCGGCTCGCTCTACGTGGCCGGTGCCGCTCGCCCCGCGCTGCGCCGCATGCTGTCGGCGTAGAGGCCGGGACCACCCTGCTAGCGTCTGCGCCGTGAACAGAACTCTCGTCCTTGTAAAGCCCGATGGTGTTGAGCGCGGATTGATCGGTGAGATCATTGGCCGCCTGGAGCGCAAAGGCCTGAAGATCGTCGCTGCCGAACTGCGCACGGCGACTGCCGACATCGCTGGTGCCCACTACGAAGAGCACGCCGAAAAGCCGTTCTTCGGTGAGCTCGTGACCTTCCTCACCCGGTCGCCCCTCATGGCGATGGTGGTGGAAGGACCCGATGACGTCTACGCCATCGTGCGCTCGATGATGGGGGCAACGAATCCCGCCACGTCAGCCCCTGGCACCATTCGCGGCGACCTCGCCACGGAGATGTCGGAGAACCTCATCCACGGCTCTGACTCCAACGAATCTGCAGCGCGTGAGATTGGTCTCTGGTTCCCCAACCTCTAGACCGGCCGTTGTGCTGGTTGTCCGGGGCTCCCGAACGGCCTAGCCTGTAGGTGTAGCCCCACCGGGCCGCCACGTCGAGGACACTTCATGGCTGACAATCGATTCTCCTTCCTCGGCCGAGACATGGCCGTGGATTTGGGCACCGCCAACACCTTGGTCTACGTGCGCGGCCGCGGCATCATCTTGAACGAGCCCTCTGTCGTTGCCGTCAACGTGAAGACCGGTGTGCCCTTGGCCGTCGGGGCTGAGGCGAAGCGGATGATTGGGCGGACACCGAGCTACATCCAGGCGATCCGACCCCTGAAAGACGGCGTCATCGCTGATTTCGATATCTGCGAGAAGATGTTGCGCTACTTCATCCACCGGGTGCACCAGCGTCGCTTCGCCAAGCCACGCATGGTGATCTGTGTCCCCTCAGGCATCACCGGTGTCGAGCAGCGAGCCGTCATGGAGGCGGCCGAGTACGCCGGCGCCCGTGAGGCCCACATCATTGAAGAACCTATGGCAGCAGCCATTGGTGCTGGCCTCCCGGTGCACGAACCGGCGGGGAACATGGTGGTCGACATCGGCGGCGGAACGACCGAGGTTGCCGTGATCTCACTCGGGGGCATCGTGACCTCTCAGAGCGTGCGCATTGGTGGTGACGAACTCGACGAAGCGATCGTCGCCTACGTGAAGAAAGAGTTCTCCCTCGCGCTCGGTGAGCGCACCGCAGAGGAGATCAAGATCGCTCTCGGTTCCGCCTACGCACTCCAAGAGGAGATCCGGGCTGAGATTCGAGGACGTGACCTCATCTCTGGGCTGCCGAAGACGATTATCATCACGACAGAACAGGTTCGAGAAGCCATTGAGGAGCCAGTGGCCGCCATCGTCGACGCGGTGAAGGCAACCTTGGATCGCACCCCACCCGAGCTTGCCGCCGACATCATGGAGCAAGGCATTGTCTTGACTGGTGGGGGAGCCCTCCTCCACGGCATCGACGTTCGCCTCGAAGTCGAGACCGGGATGCCGGTCATCATCGCCCCTGATCCGCTCAACTGCGTGGCCCTCGGCAGTGGCCAGTTCCTCGAGGAGTTTGAGGCGCTGAAGCACCTGCTCACCGCGTCGTCTCGCTGAGTACGAATGGCTCGTCAACGTCGCTCCTCAAAGGCCGCCGTGACGGTCGGAGCGCTGATTCTGGCGTCGATCACCATCATCACCGTCAACGCTCGAGGGGGAACCGGAGCAATTGGCGGCGTTCGGGGTCTCGTCGGTGAGATCACGAGTCCGGTCTTCTCGGCCGTGGACGCCGTGGTCTCGCCGGTCGGCAACCTCCTCGCTGGCACCATCAACTACGGGCGCGTCCAGCGAGAGAACGAGCAACTCCGTGCTGCGTTGGCCCGTCTCGAAACCCAAGCAGCGCTCAACTCCACCGCAGCGCAGCAGTTGGCACAGTTGATGGCACTCGAGCACCTTCCCTACCTCGGCACGCTCCCGCTCGTGACCGCGCAGACCATCGACGTCAACCGATCGAATTTTGAAGCCACGATCACCCTCAACAAGGGTCGCTCATCGGGCATCCTCGTCGGGATGCCCGTTGTGAGCTCGGCTGGTCTCGTCGGTGCGGTGGTCGCGGTCTCGAATGCAACGGCGACCGTTCGCCTCATCACGGACTCTTCCAGTTCGGTGTCGGTGGACGGCTCGAGCAACCCGGCCGATGCGGGTATCGCGCAGGGCCAGGGCCCCGGAAAGAACCTCGACGTGAGCTTCTTGCCCGCTGGAGTCTCGGTGCAGCGGGGCCAATTGTTCTCCACGTCCGGTCTCCAAGGCGGACTCTTCCCAGGCGGCATTCCGGTCGGCACGGTGACCTCGCGATCGTCCGTTGCTGGATCGGGAAGCGTGGGGGTGACCCTCCAGCCGGTGGTTGACCTCAGTAACCTCGCGTACGTTGACGTCGTCCAATGGGAGGCCACTTCGTGAGGATTCGAGCACTTCGGCTGACGCTGGTGGTCGCCGCCGTGTTCACCCTCCAAGTCGTGGTGCTCGGACGCCTCCACATCGTTGGGGTGCACCCTGACCTCGTGTGGCTGCTTCCCATGGCCACCGGACTCCTCGGTGGGTCGATGTACGGGGCGGTCACAGGATTCGCCATTGGACTCAGTTGGGACCTCTTCGTCACCACGCCGTTCGGCCTCTCGGCCCTCGTGGCCTGCCTCATCGGCGCGATTGTCGGCAGGGCTGCTGAGCGAGGACTCGACGCTCGGATGACCCCGGCGGTCATTGGAGTTGGGGCACTGTGTGGTGCTGGTGCCTCGGTCGCCTATCCGCTCCTCAGCTTGCTGCTCGGCACGTCGCAGTATCTGCGAGTGCCGATCGTCGACATCGTGGTCGTGGTGGCGGCGTTCGATTCGATTGCTGCTCCCGCTGTTGTCGCCATGGTCCGGTGGGGGATTGGCCCCGAGGGCGTCGGGCTGTCGTCCAAGGCGTCTGCAACATGGTGAGGGACTGGCTGAAGACCCCCGTCGCTGGAGCCGATCGAACTCGCCGGCGTTCGGTGGCTGACGTCATTGCGACGCCCCCTGAAGAAATCCCTGCTCGGACCGACCTCCGGCTCCGCATTATCGGCGGCGTGGCCATTGCACTGCTCGCCATCTTGACCCTTCGCCTGTGGTCACTCCAGGTGGTGAACCAGAAGTCCTACACGAGGGCCGTGAACGCCAACGTCACGCGAACCGTCGCCGTGGCGGCAAATCGTGGGGTCATCGCCGACCGCACCAACACGATCCTCGTCGGCAACGTGGTGCACTACGACGTGACGCTGTCCCTCGTCGATGCCACCGCCGACCCAACGCTGTGCGCTCGTCTCGGCGCACTCCTCAACCTGCCGGCATCCAAGGTGTTGGCGCTCGCGAAGAACCCGTCGTACCTTCCCTACCAGCCAGCACCAATCGCCACTGATGTCTCAGCGGTGGTCGTGCAGTACTTAGCCGAACACCGCAGCGACTTCCCAGGGGTCGCGGTGTCGAGCTTCCTCAACCGCTCCTACCCCAATGGGGGAACGCTCGGATCGGACATCCTCGGCTGGGTGGGGCAGATCAACGGCCAAGAACTGGCCCAGAGCCCGAACGTCGGGTACTTGCCGACTTCTCAGGTGGGCAAGGCCGGGGTGGAGCAGGAGTATGAGCAGTTCCTCCGGGGGGCGAGCGGGAAGGACATCTTGCTCGTGGATTCGTCGGGTTCGGTGATCGGCACGACGCACGACGTCGCACCGAAGAGCGGTGACACCGTCGTGTTGAACATCGACGCCAATCTCCAGCACCACGTCGAGCAGTTGCTCCATGACCAGATCCTCCAAGATCGCGCGAGCGTGGACCCGAGGAGTCATCAGCACCCCCGGGCAACGTCGGGCGCCGTCGTCGTGATGGATCCCCGAACCGGCGCGGTCTTGGCGCTGGCGAGCTACCCCAACTACAACTTGAACGAGTGGGTGGGTGGCATCTCGACCAAGAACTACAAGAATCTCCTCGCCAGCGGTGCCCTCAATAACTACGCCCTCTCGGGTCTCTACACCCCAGGTTCGACGTTCAAGCTGATCTCAGCGACCGCAGCGCTCAACGACAAGCTCCTGAATCCGTCGTCGTACTACAACGACAAGGGAACCTTCACCGTGCCGAAGTGCACGGGCAAGCAGGCTGGCTGCACGTTCCACGATGACGAGACTGCGGGCACGGGCCTCGTGAACTTGCCGCTGGCCATCATTCGCTCCTCGGACGTGTACTTCTACAACATTGGGTACCTCTTCTGGAGCGAGCAGGGCCGCTACGGCACAGAACCCATTCAGAAGGTTGGCACCGCGTACGGGCTCGATTCACAGACCGGCATCGACATGCCGACCGAGGCGTACTCGCGAATCGACTCGCCCTCGATTCGAAATGCCGAGCACCTGAAGTACCCGAAGGCGTTTCCCTTCGACTCGTGGTACACCGGAGACAACGTCGAGATGGCGTTCGGCCAAGGTGGCACGGTCGTGACCCCGATGGCCCTCGCCAACGCGTATGCCACCTTCGCCAACGGCGGCACGCGCTACGCCCCCGAGGTAGCCGCTGCGGTCGTCCGCCCCGATGGGTCGGTTGCCGTGCGCTACGCCCCGAGGGCGATCGGTACGGTGCCGTTGCCGTCATCGACGCGCGACCCCATCTTGCAGGGCCTCATTGGTGTGGTGAACAACCCAACGGGAACGGCCTACGCCACCTTCAAGCAGTTCGCAACGTTCAGCCCTCGGCAACTGCTGGTTGCGGGAAAGACGGGAACGGCGTCGAATCAGAAGGGGCAGGAGCCCAACTCGTGGTTCGCGAGCTTCGCTCCCGCGTACAACCCGAAGTACGTGGTGCTGGCGGTCATCGCTGAAGGTGGCTACGGCGCATCGGCTGCAGCTCCGGTGGTCGCCAAGGTCTACAACTACCTCGCTGCCCACCCCATTTCGTCGGTGGTGCTGCCCTCGGCGGGCCACCCGCCGGTGGCGCCGAAGCCCCTCCACTGAGCACCGTGCCACGCGCAGGGGTCTGAGGTGACTCCGCTCAGGCGGTAGGCTGGAGGGAGCGAGTAGAAGGTGAGCACGTGCTCAGGCGAATCGATGCAGGAGAGGAACCACGTCGGTCCCCACTGGAGTCGTCCTCGCCCCTCGATGCTCTCTACCGCCTCTTGCTTCTCCGAATCACGTTGTTCGGCGTGACCCGCCTCCACTTGATCACCCCCGCAGTCCACCTCCACGCCGAAGGCTCCAGCACCGCTGACGAGTCTTCTGTGCACCCGTCGTCGGCCCGGCAGTATCGCCACGGCCACCTACCCGCCACGACCGTCGTGGCTTGCCAATCAACCCAAGGTGCAGACCTCTCTTCGAGCGACCTCCGTCGCCAAGAGGTCCACCAGCGCCGAGCAGTTCTGCTCGGTGTCTCAATCGTGAGGAGTGCCCACCGTGGCCGACACCACCAACGAACCTGTCAACGAGTCGACCGACAGCGGAGCAGCAGCCGCTAGCCGTCCGAAAATTGGCGATACCCGTCCGGCTCCGGCTGCGGCGTCAGCGCCTCAGGCTCCTGATGCAGCGAAGCCTGCGTCGCGAAGCGGTGGACGAGGTGGACAGCGTCGCAGCGGCGACACCTCCGGGGCCAACGCACCGAAGCCGACTCCGGCCCAGAAGGAGCAAACGAGCGACGACGCTGCGCGCGACGAGTCGGGCGACGAGGCAGCGCAATCCAAGCGCAGCCGAAACCGCCGTCGCGGTGGGCGATCCAAGGCTGGTCGCTCGACCGGTCGGTACCTGATGTGCGTGCACGTGCAGCCCAACGCCACCCACATCGCCATGCTCGAGGGTCGGAGTTTGGTCGAGCACTTCGTGGCTCGACCCGCCGACTCGACGAACCAAATCGACGGGAACATCTACCGCGGTCGGATCCAGAACGTGCTCCCTGGCATGGAAGCCGCCTTCGTGGACATCGGGATCCCGAAGAACGCCGTCCTCTACCGCGGTGACGTGCACCTCGACGATGAGAGCGACACCGAATCCGAAGGCCAAGCGCCGGCCCCTCGCATTGAAGAGATGCTGAAGGCCGGACAGACGATCCTCTGTCAGGTGACGAAGAACCCCATTGGGGCCAAGGGCGCTCGTCTGACTCAAGAGGTGTCGCTCCCTGGACGCTTCGCGGTCTTAGTGCCGAACTCCTCGGCGACTGGCATCTCCAAGCGGCTCGGTGACAACGAGCGTCGGCGTCTCCGTCGGATCATTGATGCCGTCAAGCCCGCCCAGCACGGCATCATCGTGCGAACCGCTGCGGAGGGGGTCTCCGAAGAGGAGCTTCGCCGCGACGTCGAGTCGCTCGTTGAGAAGTGGACCGTCATTGAAGAGCAGGCAGCGAAGTCCAACCAACCCGGTCTCGTCTACGCCGAACCCGACATGGCCCTCAAGATGTTGCGTGAAGAGTTGAACGGTGACTACCGGGGCGTGCTCATCGACGACTACGACACCTTCGTCCAGGTGCGTGACTACGTTGCCGCCGTCAATCCTGAACTGGCTGACCGTGTGGAGTTCTACGACACCGAGACTGAGGCGCTTCCGTTGTTCGAGCGCTACTTCGTGCACGAGCAGCTCCACAAGGCCCTCGATCGCAAGGTGTGGCTGCCCTCGGGGGGATCCCTCATCATCGAGCGGACCGAAGCCTTGACGGTGATCGACGTCAACACGGGGAAGAACGTCGGCAAGACCAACCTCGAAGAGACGGTCTACCGCAACAACTTAGAAGCCGCCGAAGAAGTCGCTCGCCAGCTTCGCCTTCGCGACATCGGCGGGATCATCGTCATTGACTTCATCGACATGGAGTCGAAGGAGAACCGAGAAAAGGTTGCCGCAGCACTCCGGGCAGCGCTCGGACGCGAGAAAACTCGGACCCAGGTCTTCGACATCAGCGAACTCGGCCTCGTGGAAATGACTCGCAAGCGGGTTTCTGAAGGCCTCATCGAGTCGCTCACCACCACCTGTGCCGTCTGCCAGGGGCGTGGCCACATTCTCGACGCAGACGCACTCTAAGGACCTCGTTACCGACTACACTGTTCATTCCGTGGTGTGCGAGGCGCGCCCGGTCGGATCTCAAGGAAGTGTCTATGTACGCCGTCATCGCATCAGGAGGCAAGCAGGAGCGTGTGGCCGAAGGCCAGCGCCTGCGCGTGGAGCTGCTCGGCGTGGACGCCGGGACCGAGGTCACCCTCCGTCCTGTGCTCATCGTTGACGGGGACCGCGTGCTCTCCACCCCCGCCGATCTCGCCAAGGCGAGCGTCACCGCAACGGTGATCGGTGAGGAGAAGGGCAAGAAGATCAACGCCATGACGTACAAGAACAAGACGAACCAGTCCCGGCGTTGGGGACACCGTCAGCACTACTCAACGATCGAGATCACCTCGATCGCGGCCGGCTAGGAGGGCTCCATGTCAAAGACTAAAGGTGGCGGTTCAACTCGAAACGGGCGCGATTCAAACGCCCAGCGACTCGGTGTCAAGGTTTTCGACGGCACGGTAATCGGCACTGGCTCGATCATCGTCCGCCAGCGCGGCACGAAGTTTCACCCAGGACTGAACGTCGGCATCGGCAAGGATGACACCTTGTTCGCCCTCGCTCCTGGATCGGTGAAGTTCGGTCAGCGCAACGGTCGTCGTCTCGTCGACGTGCTTCCGGTCGAGAGCAACTAGCTCGAACCATCGCTCCACGAGCAGTCTCTGGAGGTGCCCCCGCCATTGGCGGGGGCATTTGCCGTTTCAGGTCTGGATCCTGGCGCCAGTCGTTCGGCAAAGCAGAACGCCCCTCACCGAAGCGAGGGGCGTTCTGCAGACTGCTCATGCGCCAGGCGGCGCAGTGACTACTTCTTGGCGCCCTTGACGGCAGCCTTGAACTTGGCGCCGACGCTGACCTTGACGGCCTTGGAGGCTGCGACCTTGATGGCCTCGCCGGTCTGGGGGTTACGCGCCGTGCGGGCCTTGCGGTCCACGCGGTCGAACGTCACGAAGCCAGTGAGGGCAACCTTCTCACCCTTGCTGACGTTCTTGGTCACGACTTCCTCGAAGGCATCGATGACAGCGCCAACGTCCTTCTGGGTCATCTCAGTGTGGCTAGCAATTGCGCTGATCAGCTCGCTCTTGTTCACGAGGTGAACTCTCCTTGTTCTGTGGGGACCCGGACGGCCCACCGCTGTACGGCCACATTGTTGCCCATTTCTGGCCCCAACGCGCGGATTTCCCGAAAGTTTCCCATTCGCCTCGTGGCGAGGTGGTCGAATCGGTCTCGGTAGGATCAGCGGTGGACCACCGAGGAGACCTTGTGCCAACCGTCGATCGCCAGCGACTTGTCGACCTCATCGCAGCAGAATCTGCGCACTACGTCGACGCGCATCCTGCCTCAGCTGCCGTTTCTGCTCGAGCGGATCACCTGCTCGGCCGAGTGCCCATGACGTGGATGAACAAGTGGGCCGGTGGATTCCCGCTGGCCTTCTCCCATGCCCACGGCGCCACGATCACCGACCTCGACGGGCACACCTACGTGGACTTCGCGCTCGGTGATACCGGAGCGATGGCTGGCCACTCCCCAGCGCCCACCGTCGCAGCGGTGCGCCGTCGACTCGAAGAGTTCGGCGGCATCACCACCATGCTCACGACCGAAGACGCTGAGTGGGTTGGCGCAGAACTCGCCCGGCGGTTCAGTGTGGACGCCTGGAGCTTCACGTTGTCGGCGACCGACGCCAATCGGTTCGCCTGCCGACTCGCTCGAATGGTGACCGGTCGACCCAAGGTCTTGGTCTTCAACTACAGCTACCACGGCTCGGTCGATGAGACCTTCGTCACGCTCGACGCCAATGGGCACCCACGCAGCCGACCCGGAAACGTCGGTCCAGCCGTTGATCCAACGACGACCACAGTGGTGGTGGAGTTCAACGATGCGACTTCGGTGGCCGCAGCCCTCGCCGGCGGCGACGTCGCCCTCGTCTTGTGTGAGCCAGCCCTCACCAATATTGGGATCGTGCTGCCCGAACCTGGGTTCCTAGACGCCGTGCGGGCCGCGTGCGATGCGACCGGAACCCTGCTGCTCATCGATGAGACCCACACCTACTCCCTGGGCGAAGGTGGGGCCACCATGGCGTGGGATCTGCGCCCTGACGTGGTCACCATTGGAAAGGCCATCGGCGGCGGCATTCCCTGCGGCGCCTACGGCGTCACGAGTGCGGTGGCGCAGCGCATTGCTGATGCCGCCTCGACTGGTGCCGACATCGTCGACGTTGGGGGAGTGGGCGGGACGCTCTCGGGGAATGCGCTCAGTCTGGCGGCGATGCGCGCCACGCTCGGCGAGGTGCTCGTGCCTGCAGCCTTCGCACGCATGGAGGCGCTCGCCACACGGTTCGTTGCTGGCGTGCAGGCAGGGTTCGAGGCCACGGGGGCACCGTTCTCCGTGGTGCAGCTCGGGTGTCGAGCGGAGTATCGCTTCACCAGTCCGGCACCGAGGAGTGGGGGAGCAGCAGCGCGGGCAGAAGACGACCAGCTCAACACCTACTTCCACCTCTTCCTCGCGAACCGAGGGGTGCTCATCACCCCCTTCCACAACATGGCCCTCATGTGTCCCGACACCACAGCGGCAGACGTTGATCGACATACTGAGGTGTTCACCGATGCCTTGGCGGCGCTCTTCGGTGATGTCCGGTGAGCGAGGAGGGCTA
Source organism: uncultured Actinomycetes bacterium (assembly GCA_903870905.1). Taxonomy (GTDB): domain Bacteria; phylum Actinomycetota; class Acidimicrobiia; order Acidimicrobiales; family RAAP-2; genus CAIQEU01. The sequence continues at coordinate 28,572 of CAIQEU010000020.1, forward strand.
CCACACGCCAGTCGAGGAGTACTTAGAGGCCATCTTCTCCCTCGCAGAGGAGGGGACGACGGTGATCGCCGCTCGAGTGGCCGAACGGCTGGGTCGAACTGCGGCGTCAGTGTCGGAGATGCTCGACCGGCTCCAAGACGACGGGTTCATTCTCCGCAGCGGGCGCACCATTTCGCTGACGGCCACCGGAACCCGCCTTGCCACCTCGGTGGTGCGACGACACCGCCTCGCCGAGCGGTTGCTCGTCGACGTGATCGGGCTGGAGTGGCACAAGGCGCATGCTGAAGCAGGCCGGTGGGAACACGTGATCTCTGCTGATGTTGAGGAGCGACTCATCGCCCTCCTCGGAGATCCGGCAACCTGTCCTCACGGCAATCCCATCCCTGGCTCGAGCAACGTCGCTCCGCGTGGCGGGGTGACCTTGGACTCGGTCACGCTCTCCGGTTCCTACGCGTTCGTGCGAATCGCCGAATCCTTGGAGACCAACGACCACGCCATGGCCGACCTCGAACGTGCCGGAGCCTTGCCCGGTGGTGTGGTCAGCGTCGCCGTTGGTGCTGATCGCACCTGGCAGGTCACCGGGACTGACGGCGTCCTCACCGTCGACGCCATCGTTGGCGAACAACTCTTCGTTGCGCAGCTCCCCGGGCCGTAGGCTGAGGGTATGTCCACCTTCGTCGATCGCGCGCAGCTCCATGCCAAGGCGGGTGACGGCGGTGCAGGCTGCGTGTCGTTCCGTAGAGAGAGCCATGTGCCTGAAGGTGGTCCCGATGGCGGTGATGGTGGTCGTGGTGGCGATGTCTGGCTGATCGCTGATCGCAACATCGCTTCGCTCCTCAGCTTCCGTGACCACCCCCATCGTGGCGCCACTTCTGGCGTTCACGGAATGGGGAAGAAGCGACATGGAGCCTCCGGGAACGACTGTCTCGTCAAGGTGCCGGTTGGCACCGTGGTCACCACGCTTGAAGGCGAAGAGATCGTCGACCTCGCCAACCACGGCGAGCGCTACCGCATCGCCGAAGGCGGCAAGGGCGGACACGGCAACGCAAAGTTCCTCTCCAACTCCCGTCGAGCTCCTGGGTTCGCCGAACAGGGCGAGCATGGTGAGGAGCTGTGGTGCAACCTCGAACTGAAGCTGATGGCCGATGTTGCGCTCGTGGGATTCCCGAACGTTGGAAAGTCCACGCTGATCGCAGCGGTCTCCGCCGCCCGCCCGAAGGTTGCCAACTACCCCTTCACGACGCTCGAGCCACATCTCGGCGTGGTCCGGTATCCAAGGAATGCTCCGGAAGCGTTTGAGTTCGTGATGGCCGACATTCCTGGCCTCATTGAAGGCGCTGCTTCCGGCAAGGGTCTTGGCCTCGAGTTCCTCCGTCACGTGGAGCGAGCTCGAGTCCTGCTCTACCTGCTCGATCTCGGCGAAGAGGCTCCGGAGTCCCCGGAGCGCCAGCTCGAGGTTCTCCGCCACGAACTCGGGGAGTACTTGCCTGAACTGCTCGAGCGGCCAACGCTGGTCGTTGGATCCAAAGTTGACCTCGTCGAATCCGATTCGCTCGCTGGTCTGCCCATTGCGCTCGGGATCTCTGGTGCGACGCACCACAACATCGATCGACTCCTCGGCCTGCTCACCACCATGGTCGCTGACGTTCGGGTCGTCGAAGAAGAGACCTCAGCGCTCGGTGACGTCGTCATCCACCGCCCCGTTGCTGAACAGGCCTCAGCGGTCAACGAAGGAGACGGTCAGTGGCGTCTCGTCGGCCGCGCCGCCGAGCGCGCGGTGGGACTGTCTGACCTGTCGAATCCAGCCGCCATGGACGAAGTCGTGCGGAGGTTGGAGAAGCTCGGCATCGATCGTCTGCTCAGTCGAGCCGGCGCCCGAGATGGCGATGAGGTCACGATTGGTGACTTCAGCTTCACCTGGTACCGAGCCGGATCCGATGCCGCGCTCGACGCGGCCCTGCACCCCGACCGCGACTCTCGACGCAAGACGAGGCGAGAGCGATCGACATGACCACCGTGGTGATCAAGGTCGGTTCCTCATCGGTGACCACCCCTGAAGGAACGGCCAATCGAGCGGCACTCGATGCCATTGCTGGCGATGTGGCTGCACTGCGCGATGGCGGGACTGACGTGGTGATCGTGACCTCAGGAGCCGTCGCGCTTGGCTGGTCGGCGATTGCTGGCGACGCTGCTCGCCCAAAGGAGATCGTGGCGCTCCAGGCCGCCTCGGCCGTTGGGCAGCACCGAGTCATGGAGGCGTGGCAACGCAGTTTGGGTCACCACCAACTCGTCGGAGGCCAGGTGTTGCTCGGATCACTCGATTTCGGCCATCGCCAGCAGTACCTCCACGCCCGTCGGACCCTTCGCCAGCTCCTCGACTTCGGTGTGGTGCCCATCGTCAATGAGAACGACGCGACGAGCGACGAGGAAATCCGATTCGGCGACAACGACCGCCTCGCTGCGCTCGTGGCCCAGCTCGTCGACGCTCAGCACTTGATCTTGTTGACCGATACCGCCGGGCTCTTCACCGCCGATCCCCGAGTGGCAGCAGACGCCTCGCTCATCTCGGTGGTAGAGGAGATCGACGAGGCGGTACTCCTCATCGCTGGAGGAACACGGTCAGCAGTGGGCTCGGGAGGGATGGCGTCCAAGGTGGCTGCAGCCAGAATCGGGACGGCCTCTGGGGTGACGGTGACCATTGCCGAGGCCGAGCGTCCCCACGTCGTACGCGACGCCATTGCTGGGGAGTCCGTCGGCACGAAGTTCCTCGCCAAGGACAAGACGCTGTCGGCACGAAAACTCTGGATTGCCTTCGCCCTGTCACCCGTTGGTTCGGTGACCGTCGACGACGGTGCTGCTCGAGCGGTGATGAGCGACGGCCGTTCACTCCTCGCTGCTGGGGTGACTGCAGTGTCGGGAACCTTCGATGCTGGCGATGCAATTTCGGTGATTGGGCCGCACGGTCTCTTCGCACGAGGGCTTGCGTCGGTGCCGTCGTCGGTAGCGATCAGCCTCATGGGTCAGCGCAGGGCTGACCACGAGGGGCGTCAGCGCTCGGAGATCATCCACCGTGATGACCTCGTGGTCCTCGTTGAGGCACCAAATGGCAACGGTAAGATGGCCTGATGGCTGACCTCCTCGCGCAGGCCGCTGCGGTGAAGGCGGCAGCTCGTCCACTCGCATCGTCGAGTTCAGCCATGCGGAACGACTTCCTTCTCCACGCAGCAAACTCGCTCGACGCTGAAGGTGCAGCCGTCCTCGCCGCCAATGCTCACGATCTCGCCGAGCACGGTGCAACCCTGACCAGTGCCGCTCGGGATCGCCTCACGCTGACATCGGATCGGATCAGTCAGATGGCCGCAGGGCTCCGCCAAGTTGCTGCACTGCCCGATCCACTGGGCGAGGTCGTCGACGGATGGCGAAGGCCCAATGGTCTGGACGTCCGCCGTGTCCGCGTGCCCCTCGGTGTGGTCGGCATCATCTACGAGAATCGACCGAACGTGACCTCTGATGCAGCGGGCCTCTGTATCAAGTCCGGCAACTGCGCCTACCTGCGGGGTTCGTCGACGGCGCAGCGGACGAACCAGGTCATCGTCGACCTCCTCCGGAGGAGCGCGGTCGCGGTTGGACTCCCTGAGGACGTCGTCGCCCTCGTGGCCGACACCTCCCACGACGCAGCAGCCCGCTTCATGGGGCTGAGTGGGTACCTCGATTGCCTGATCCCTCGCGGTGGCCCGGCGCTCATCGCGTCGATGAAGCAGCACGCCACCGTCCCGACCATCCTCGACGGCGACGGCAACTGTCACCTCTACGTGTGCGAGCAGGCAAACTTGGCGAGGGCCCTCCGGCTCATCGATAACGGGAAGCGGCAACGCCCAGGCGTGTGCAATGCCACCGAAACCCTCCTCGTCCACGCTGATCGAGCAGCAGATTTCCTCCCCGTTGTTGCCGAGGTCCTCGACGACGTCGAATTGCGAGGGTGCTCCCGAACCTGCGCCATCGTCCCTCGGGCGATTCCGGCGACCGACGAGGACTACGCCACTGAATTCGGGTCACTCACCTTGTCGGTGAAGGTGGTCGACGACATCGACGAGGCCATCTCGCACATCGCCACCTACTCGACCGGGCACTCCGAGGCCATCTGCACCGACAGTCAGTACTTCGCGGACTACTTCGTCCGATCCGTTGACGCTGCTGCCGTGCTCGTGAATGCCTCGACCCGATTCGTCGACGGCGAACAACTCGGCCTCGGCGCCGAAATTGGCATTTCGACCCAGAAGTTACATGCGCGTGGTCCAATGGGGCTGCGCGAACTCACCACCGCAAAATGGATCATCACAGGACAAGGACAGGTGCGGACGTGACCAGCGTCGACTACAACTCCCTCGGTTTCGACGAGGACGCAACCCCGAGATTCGACAGCCCGGCTTCGGTGCGGGACCGACTCGGCGAGGTGCAGTACCTCTCCAACGACGCCATCTCCTCGGTGGTGTACTTGGCTGACCGATTGCGCAAGCCCATTCTCGTCGAGGGTCCTGCCGGTACGGGAAAGACGCAGCTGGCCAAGTCCGTTGCCGAGATCACCGGCGCTCGTCTCATTCGCCTCCAGTGCTACGAAGGCCTCGATGAGGGCAAGGCGCTCTACGAGTGGAACTACCGCAAGCAGCTGCTCCGCATCCAAGCGGGTCAATCTGGTGATGCGGCACCGGTGACGGCGGAGTCCTGGCACAACTTGGAAGAGGACATCTTCTCCGAGGAGTTCCTCCTCACCCGCCCCCTCCTCGAGGCCATTCGGGCCGAAGACCCGGTCGTGCTCCTCATCGACGAGATCGACCGAGTCGAACTCGAAACCGAGGCGCTCCTGCTCGAGATCCTCTCGGAGTTCCAGGTCTCGATTCCTGAACTCGGAACGGTGAAGGCCACGCAGTTCCCCCTCGTGTTCTTGACCTCGAACAACACCCGAGAGCTCTCCGAGGCGCTCAAACGTCGGTGCCTCTTCCTCCACATTGGCTACCCCGAACTCGACCGCGAACAGGCGATCATCCAAGCCCGAGTGCCGGGCATCACGACCGAACTCGCCGAGCAAGTTGCTCGGCTCGTCGGAGCGCTTCGCACCATTGAGCTCAAGAAGGCGCCGTCGGTGTCAGAAACCATCGACTGGGCCCGCACGTTGGTGCTCCTCGGCAGGGAGTCGATCGACGCCGAGTCGGCCAAGGAGACCCTCCACATCCTCCTCAAGTACCAAACCGACATCGAGCGCGCGAACAGAGAACTCCTCTCGGTGGTGAAGTAGTTCCATGCTCGACCTGTTGTCGGGATTCGTCGTCGAACTGCGCAACGCTGGTCTCCCGGTCTCGCTGACTGAGCACCTCGACGCTGCGGCGGCCATGTCGCACATCTCGCTTGAGGAGCGAACCACGCTGAAAGCTGCCCTAGCAGCAACGCTCGTGAAGGAAGAAGAGCACTACGCGGCCTTCGACCTCGCCTTCGAGGTCTTCTTCGCCATGCGAGATCCCGCACCAGAGGACCTCGACGATGCCGACCTCGGCCTCGAGAACGGCGAGACCGCGCAGCAGACGCCCTTGACGGGCTCAGGGCAGCAACGCGGCAGCGGCGGGGGAGGCGGGAGTGACCTGACGCCAGAGGAGCTGGCGAAACTCCTCATGTCTGCCCTCGTCTCCGGTGATGCCTCGTTGCTCAAGATGGTCGCCCAAGGCGCAGTCAGCCGCTTCGCTGGTATGGAACCGGGGCGACCAGTGGGTGGGACCTACTACCTCTACCGGACGCTGCGGAACTTAGACGTCGACGGCGCCTCGGCTCGCTTGCTCGAGCAGCTGCGCGATGACCGGGGCGTGCTCGAGGGCAGCCTCGATGACCGACTGCTCCAAGCCGAGGTCGCAACCAAGATCGAACGATTGAAGAAGGCGGTCGAGGCAGAGATCCGCAAGCGTCTCGTTGAAGACCGTGGCAAAGAAGCCCTGGCCAAGTCGGTTCGCAAGCCCCTTCCCGAAGACATCGACGTCATGCACGCCACGAAAGATGAGCTGGTGCAGCTCCGTCGTATCCTCCAGCCGTTGTCGAGGAAGCTCGCCGTGCGCTTGGCTCGCAAGCGACGTCACGGAAAGCGCGGTGGTCTCGACGTCCGCCAAACCGTTCGCAAGAGCTTGTCGACCGGTGGGGTGCCCATTGACCCCAGGTTCAAGAAGCCTCGACCGTCCAAGCCTGAGATTGTGGTGATCGCTGACATCTCGGGATCGGTGGCGTCCTTCGCTCGGTTCACGCTGCACCTCGTCCACGCGATTAGTTCGCAGTTCTCCAAGGTGCGAAGTTTCGTCTTCATCGACGGCATCGACGAGGTCACCCGCTTCTTCGACGCCACCGATGACCCGACAGAGGCGGTCTACCGCATCAACACCGAAGCCGATGTCGTCTACTTAGATGGCCACTCGGACTACGGCCACGCGCTTCGGACCTTCGACGAGCGATGGGGGAAAGAGATCAACCAGAAGACCACGGTCTTGATCTTGGGTGACGCCCGCAACAACTACCACGCATCAGAGGCGTGGGTGGTGAAGGCCATGGCCGAGCGGGCTCGTCACGTCTACTGGCTGAACCCTGAGCCACGCGACTACTGGGGATCGGGCGACTCCATCGTCTTCGACTACGCCTCCTACTGCGACGGGGTGATTGAGTGTCGGACGCTTCGCCAGCTCGAAGACTTCGTTGGTGAACTGGCGTGAGCCACGGCCCTCGGCCTCCGAAGGGCATTCGCACCATTGGTGACCTCCCCGTGGGTGCGACTCGAGTGCTCCTGGTCCGCCACGGCCAGGCAGCCGCCAACGTCGAGGGAAAGTTCGGCGGGCTGACCGGCTGTGATGGCCTCTCAGATCTCGGTCGCGATCAAGCCACGAAGCTCGCTCGACGATGGTCGCGAAGTGGTGAGGTTGACGACGCCACCATTCTGGTCAGTTCGGACCTTCGGCGAGCAATCGAAACGGCAGATCTGCTGAGCGCAGCGCTTCCGAGCGCTCGTCGTATCGCCCCTCGGCCTGGTGTTGCAGAACTGCATCCTGGTGACGCTGATGGGTTGACGTGGGCGCAGTACGCCGAGCGGTTCTCAGGCGTCGACTGGGACGTCGATCCAACGGTGCCCATCGCTCCTTCGGGGGAGAGTTGGGCGACGTTCACCCAGCGCGCCGTTGCAGCCATCGACGCGCTGGCGCAGGAGTTCGCTGGGCAGACCATCGTCGTAGCGACCCACGCAGGGGTGGTTGAGTCCTCCATGCTCCACCACTGTTTCGGTGGGCCAGCGGGCCGACGCCTCGGTCTGCGAACCGATCACGCGAGCGTGACCGAGTGGTTGATCACTGCCGAGCAGTGGTTCCTCGTGCGCTACAACCAGACTGAGGTTGCCCTCGAGGGGTAAGGCTCGCTAACCCCGCAGCAGTTCTGCGATGGAGAACGAGAGGTCGATGGCCTGACTGGCGTTGAGGCGGGGATCGCAGATGGAGCGGTACCGGTTCGAGAGGTCGTCCTCGCTGACGGTGTCACCGCCGCCGAGGCACTCGGTGACGTTCTCGCCGGTGAGCTCTAAGTGCACACCACCTGGCCACACGCCGCGGTCACGGCAGATCGCGAAGAATGAACTCAGCTCTGCAACGATGTCCTCGAAGCGTCGGGTCTTCACTCCAGCTGCAGTGAAGGTGTTGCCGTGCATGGGGTCACTGGCCCAGACCACCGGGTGCTCGGCAGCGGTTACCGCATCGAGGAGCGGCGGCAATTTCTCGCCGATGAGGTTCGCGCCGAATCGAGTAATCAGGGTGAGTCGACCGGGGATGTGGTCGGGGTTCAGGCGCTCGCAGAGGGCCACGAGTTCATCGGGAGCGATGCTCGGGCCCACCTTCATGCCAATGGGGTTGAGCACACCACGGAGGAACTCCACGTGGGCGCCGTCGAGTTGCCGGGTCCGATCGCCGATCCAGAGGTGGTGTGCGGAGGTGTCGACGAAGTCACCGGTCAGAGAATCCTGCCGGGTGAGCGCCTCTTCGTAGGGGAGGATGAGCGCTTCGTGTGAGGTGTAGAAGTCGACCTCGTCGAGATTGCCTTCGGTGGCGAGGTCAATGCCACATGCGGTCATGAACCGGAGCGCCCGCTCAATTTCGCCGGCCACTTGCTCGTAGCGGGCGCCTTGGGGCGAATCCTTCACGAACGTCATGTTCCAGGCGTGGACTTGGCCGAGCGCGGCGAAACCACCCTTGGTGAAGGCCCGAAGCAGGTTCAACGTGGCGACCGACTGGTGGTAGGCGGTGATCAGTCGCTGCGGGTCGGGGGTTCGTGCCGCAGCCTCGAAGGCTTCGCTGTTGACGAGGTGGCCTCGGAAGGCCGGAAGGGTCACGCCCTCACGGATCTCATTGTCGGCCGAGCGCGGCTTGGCGAATTGACCGGCAATGCGGCCCACCTTGACGACGGGGACGCCTGATGCATAGGTGAGTGCCACGGCCATTTGCAAGATGACCTTCAACTTGTCTCGGATCGAGTCGGCGTGGAAGTCGTGGAAGGACTCGGCGCAATCGCCGGCCTGAAGGAGGAAAGCCTTCCCAGCTGCCACGTCGCCGAGGGCTCGAGTCAGGTTTCGAGCTTCCCCAGCGAAGACCAGTGGGGGATAGGTGGCGAGCGTCGCGCTGGCAGTCTCGAGTGCTGCCTGATCGGGCCACTGCGGCTGCTGCACCGCAGGGAATGCTCGCCAACTCGTCGGGGTCCACTGACCGTTCGTCATTCCTCCAGCCTACGAGGTTGCGCGACCACCCTTCCGCCGACCTCCTAGGATTCGGCAATGGCAGGTTTTCGCTTCACCGTCCAACTTTCCGGCGCTCCAACGGGTGCAGCGTGGCGTGACCTCGCACGCAAAGTTGAGGACCTCGGGTATTCGACGCTCTACGTGCCCGATCACCTCGATGGACAGTGGGGGCCACTCGTCGCCTTGACCGTTGCCGCCGAGGCCACCACGGCACTCACCGTTGGTTCGTTGGTCTTCGACAACGACTTTCGCCACCCGTGCGTCTTGGCCAAGGAACTCGCGAGCTTGGACCTCGCCTCTTCGGGTCGATTTGAATTCGGCCTCGGGGCTGGGTGGATGCACACCGACTACGAGACCTCAGGCCTCGCCTTCGATGCCGCTTCGGTGCGCATCAGTCGAATGGAAGAGGCACTGCAGATCTACCAGCAGCTCTTCAGCGGCACCCCTGCGACCTTCCACGGCGAGCACTACCAGGTCAACAACGCCACGTTGACGCCCGAACCCCACACCCCTGGTGGCCCGCCACTCGTGATCGGAGGGGGATCCCGCCGGGTGCTGACACTTGCTGGCAAGTACGCCTCGATTGTCTCGATGGTGCCGAGTCTGGCAGCAGGAGCCATCGGCCCTGAGGTCGCTGCCGGGGGAGTGGCCGATGCCTACCTCGAGCGCTTGTCCTGGGTGAAGGATGGCGCCGGCAGCAGGTTCGATGACCTCGAGCTGCAGATTTGGACGGCATTCGCGCAGATCACCGACGATGCCACCTCAGTCTTCGAGGCCATGGGCCCGATGTTCGGCCTGACTGCTGAACAGGTGCGCTCAGCGCCCGTTGCATTGTGCGGCTCTGTTCCCGAAGTGATCGACCAACTCGAAGAGCGACGAGCAACCTTCGGATTCTCCAACATCGTGTTGCACGAAGCGGAGTTCGAAGCCTTCGCCCCCGTGGTGGCCGCACTCGCCGGTCGGTGAACGTGCGCCGGGTCGGCCTGCTCGGTGGCACCTTCGACCCACCCCATCGGGGCCACCTCGCCCTCGCACAGGCCGCACTCCGCAGCGGCACCGTTGACGATGTCGTGTTCATGGTGGCCGGAGATCCGTACCAGAAGCGGGGGAGCGTTGAGGCCAGCGCAGCCGATCGACTTGCGATGACCCGTGCGCTCGTTGGGGGAACTGCCAACATGAGCGTCAGTGACTTCGAGGTCCTCCACGGAGGCCCGAGCTACACCGTCGACACGGTTTCGGCCCTGCTCGCCTCCGGAATCGGATCGGTCGCACTCATCCTCGGAGCGGATCTCTGCGCGGGTATTGACCGGTGGCATCGTTCCAGTGACCTCGCCTCACTCGTCGACCTTCTCATTGCCAGTCGACCTGGGAGCACCATTTCCATGAGTGCGATGTGGCGCACGCACATCCTCGACATGGAGAACGATCCCTGCGCCTCTCGAGATCTCCGCACGGAACTCCATTCAGGAGTGCTCCCCACCGATTGCCTCCCAGAAGCGGTCATTCTCGAAATTGGCGCTCGTTCTCTGTACGATGGTCCCAATGGCACTGAGTGAAGTCTTCCGAGATGATGTGGTGGAGGAGCCGTCTGCGCTCCGTCCGCACCTCCGTCTCGTCGGCTCCTCTGATGGGGAGCCGAGTCGTCGAGCGTGTCAGGAGTTGGCCCGCATTGAACGCCGGGCGAAGGTGATGCTCGCAACGTGGGCGGGCTGCGGCCTCGCAGCGGTCTTCGCCGTGGCGGTCACGATGGTGGAACTTGCCAACTGACCTCACCCTCGACGCCACCAACGACTCGATGGTCTTAGCTGAGGTTGCCGCCAACGCCGCAGCGTCCAAACTCGGCAACAACACGATCATTCTGGAACTGCACGACCTGCTCTCGGTCATCGACGCGTTCGTGGTCACGAGTGGTTCGAACGCCCGTCAGGTCGACGCCATGGTGGATGCCGTTGAGGCCGCCACCAAGGCAACCTGTGGCCGCGGTCCGATTCGGATTGAAGGTCGCGACGATGGGACCTGGGTCCTCATGGACTACGGCGACGTCCTCGTCCACGTCTTCATGGAGGAGACACGGGCGTTCTACGACCTCGAACACCTGTGGTCGGGTGCGCCACGCCGGAGCGTCGACGGCTCGTGAGCGACTCGGTCGAGGGCTTCGATCTCGATCGGTACCGTGCGTCACTGTCGGGCAAGGCAGCGACCACCATTCGGGCCTACCTGAGCGACCTCGACGATTTCATCGGCTGGGCGCAGGCGCATGGATGTGGGTCGCCGTCGCTCGTGACGAGGGTGCTGCTCCGTCGCTACCTGGCTGATTTGAGCACTGCAGGAGCTGCTCGGGCGACGGTTGCTCGCCGAGCCGCCACGCTGCGGTCCTACTTCGACTACCTCCGCCGACGGGGCGTCATCGCTGTTGATCCTGCGAGTCGACTCTCGGCGCCACGTGGTGGAGGGCGCCTGCCGCAGGTGGTTGCTGCCAGCGACCTCAACGACCTCCTCGAGAACATCTCGGCTGGTGAGGATGACCGTGGACGCGCATTGGCGCTTCGGGACCTCGCCGTGCTGGAGCTCCTCTACGGCGCAGGGCTTCGGGTCAGTGAACTCTGCGGTGTCCGACGGGGTGACCTCAACGTGAAGGACCGGTCAATCGTGGTGCTCGGGAAGGGCTCCAAGGAGCGACGACTTCCCCTTCACGATCAGGCAATCGACGCGCTCGACCAGTGGATTCGCATCGGTCTCCCGGTTCTCGCGACGCCGGCCACTGCCCCCGATGCGGTCTTCGTCAACCAGCGGGGGAATCCGCTGCAGCCTCGAGACGTTCGCAGAATCCTCGACGCACGATCGCCACTACCAATCCACCCCCATGCGCTCCGCCATAGCTTCGCCACCCATCTCCTCGATGGGGGAGCGGATCTCCGAGTCGTCCAAGAACTGCTCGGTCACGCCAGTCTCGAGACCACGCAGATCTACACCCACGTCTCAAAGGAGCGCCTCTCGAGCGTCTATCGAGCCACGCACCCTCGGGCCTAACGCCAGCTCGTCGCGTCTCGGCTAGCATGAACTCCGCCCACAGAGCGTGGGTCTACGTGAGATGTAGTCCGGCCATCGCGATCCACAGTCACCATTCGGTGTGCGATTGGCCGTTCAACTGGAGGAATGTCATGGCTGTAGTCACCCTGCGCCAGCTGCTCGATGCCGGTGTCCACTACGGACACCAAACCCGTCGCTGGAACCCCAAGATGCGTCGCTTCATTCTCGGCGAGCGCAACGGGATCTACCTGATCGACCTGAAGAAGACCCTCAAGGGTATTGAGGAGTCCTACACCTACGTCCGTGACCTCGTTGCTGACGGCGGTTCCATCATGTTCGTGGGCACGAAGAAGCAAATCCAAGGCCCGATCGCCGAGTACGCCGACGCCTGTGGCATGCCCTACGTCAACCAGCGCTGGCTCGGTGGCATGCTCACCAACTTCCAGACGGTGGCGACCCGTGTGCAGCGCATGAAGGAACTGCGCCTCATGCGTGACGCTGGCGACTTCGAAGGGATGCCCAAGCGCGAGGCCCTGGCGCACACCCGTGAGCTCGAGAAGCTCGAGCGCAACCTCGGTGGTATCGCTCGCGTCAACAAGTTGCCCGACGCCATCTTCGTGATCGACACGAAGAAGGAGCACATCGCCGTGACTGAGGCCATCAAGCTCGGCCTGCCGGTCGTGGCCGTGGTCGACACCAACTGTGACCCTGACGTCATCACCCACGTCATCCCCGGCAACGACGACGCCATCCGCTCCGGTGCGCTCCTCAGCCGTGTGATTGCAGACGCTGTTGTTGAAGGCAAGTTCATCTTCCACAACCGTGATGCTGCTCGGGCTAAGGCCCAAGCTGCCAAGGCAGAAGCAGCCAAGATCGCCGAGCCCGTGGTGGCTGCGGCGCCAGAGACCCCCGCAGCCCCAGCGGCTGCTGCAGAAGGACAGGAGTAGCCCCATGGCGAATTTCACCGCAAAAGATGTGCAGTCCCTCCGGCAGTCGACCGGTGTCGGCATGCTCGACGCCAAGAAGGCCCTCGAGGCCTGCGACGGTGACACCGATGCAGCCACCCGTTGGCTTCGCGAGAAGGGCCTGGCGTCAGCTGCCAAGCGCACCGACCGTGACGCCTCCCAAGGTGCCGTTGCCGTCGTTCGTGACGGCAACGCCATTGCAGCCGTGGAACTGCGCAGCGAGACGGACTTCGTGGCGAAGTCGGTTGAGTTCGTGACCATGGTCAACGACATGGCGGCAGCCGTCGCCAAAGACGGTGAAGTTGCGATTGAAGCCTTCACGCCTGCCGTCGAGCAGATGCTCATCTCCTTGAAGGAGAACATCTCGGTGGGCAAGGTCGTCCGCTTCGAAGTGAGCGCGGACCAAAGCGCCGATGCCTACCTCCACAGCCAGGACGGCCGTGGCGTGAACGCCGTGCTCGTCGTGCTGAACGGCGGCAGCGCCGACCTGGCCCACGAGGTTGCGGTCCACGCAGCATTTACCAAGCCCCAGTACCTGTCCCGCGACGAGGTGCCCCAAGCTGACGTCGACGCCGAGCGCGAGACGGTCGAGAGCATCAGTCGCAACGAGGGCAAGCCCGAGGCGTCGCTCCCGAAGATCATCGAAGGTCGCCTCAACGGTTGGTTCAAGGAGCGTTGTCTCCTTGAGCAGTCCTACGTGCGTGACGAGAAGCAGACCATCACCCAGATGCTCGGTGGGGCATCGATCGCCAACTTCGCTCAAATCATCATCGGGGCGTAGTCCGTCATGTCCGAGGCCACGAGGGCGACGCCCAAGCGCATCGTGCTCAAGATGTCCGGCGAAGCCCTGGCATCTGCGGCCTCGGACGAGACGATCGACTTTCACACGGTGCACCGTCTCGCGGCCGAGATCGTCGAGGTGCGAGAGACACTCGGCGTAGAGATCGCCATCGTGGTCGGCGGCGGCAACATCTGGCGCGGCATGACGGGTGCATCCGACGGGATGGACCGGGCGACCTCGGACACCATGGGAATGCTCGGAACAGTGATCAATTCCCTCGCACTCCAAGATGCGCTCGAACAGCTCGGGCAGCCCACGCGGGTGCAGTCGGCCATTCCAATGCCAGCAGTTGCTGAGCCCTATATCCGGCGCCGAGCGATTCGGCACTTGGAGAAGGGCCGGGTGGTCATCTTCGCCGCAGGCATGGGTGCACCCTTCTTCACGACCGACACCCCAGCGGTCCTTCGCGCTGCCGAGATCGAGGCGCAGATGGTGCTGAAGGGTACGCACGGTGGCGTCGATGGTGTCTACACCGCAGACCCGCATGTGGATGCTTCTGCCACCCGGTACGAGGAGATCACGTTCATGGAGGTGGTCTCGAAGGACCTCCGGGTCATGGACCTGACGGCGATCACGTTCTGCCAGGACAATGCCCTGCCGATCCTCGTTTTCGACATCATGACCCCTGGCAACCTGCACCGGGCGCTTGCTGGAGAGAAGATTGGTACGCTGGTCTCGTGAGCGATGAACTCACCGAATTGGTGATCGAAGAAGCAGACGAGAAGATGGCGAAGGCCATTGAGCGCGTCCAGCATGAGTTCGCTGGTGTGCGAACCGGGCGAGCCAACTCTGGCCTCGTCGAGCATCTGCTCGTCGACTACTACGGCACCCCGACGCCGCTCCGACAAATTGCCGCGTTCAGCGTGCCCGAGGCTCGCCTCTTGGTGATTTCACCCTTCGACAAGGCGTCGATGGGCGCAATTGAGAAGGCCATTCAAAGTACGGATCTCGGGCTCTCGCCATCGAACGACGGTGTGGTGATGCGTCTGGCATTCCCTGCGCTCACCGAAGAGCGTCGGCGGGATTTCGTAAAAATTGTTCGCAATAAAGCAGAAGACGGAAAAGTTGCCCTTCGCAACATCCGTCGGAGCGCTCGTCATGACCTCGACGTGCTGGTGAAGGACGAGGGCCTGTCAACCGACGTGACCGAGCGGGCTGAAGCGGTCATCCAAAAGATGACCGATGCCGCAATTGATCGGGTCGACGCGTTGTTGGCACAGAAGGAGGCTGAGCTCCTTGAAGTCTGACGATGCGAATGAGGGCGTTGATGCAGCGACCGACGAAACGCCGACTCGTGGCGTTCGTATCACCGGTGCCGTGCCCGTGGATGGGTTGGCGCAACTCCCTGACGATGCAGCAGCACCGCTGCCCATGAGCGATCTGCCCCATTGGGGCGACCCGCCCACCGGACAGTTGCCAGCGGTCATGTCGAGTGATGACAACCCCGCTGCCGTGCCCGGGCCAACGTGGCGCGAAGACAAAGCTGATTGGGATTACGAAGATCAAACCTTCGAGCCTGCGATGCTCGCTGACGAAGCGTCCGCCGTCTCTTCGATAGAAGACCGAGAGGCGCGCCAGCCCTGGGAATTCGACGCGCCAAGCCCTGCGACGGTGGCGACTGAGGGCTTCTCTGCCGACGCCTACGAAGCGATTCCGACCGAAGAAGAACTCTTCGCCGGTCTCGGAGCACTCTCAGCTGCTGGTGCAAGCACCGGCGCCGACGAGGCTCCTCGCACCATCCGCCGGCGGCGCAAGCGCGCCGATCGAACAGACGAGCCGACGATGCTCGATGCGGCCAACGCTTCGAGCGATGTCTCCGCTGATGCTGATGCTGATGCTGATGCTGATGCTGATGCTGATGCAGTGGACGGCATTGAAGACGCCGACGAGCCACCACGGCGGGCGATCCCCCGCGTTGAGCGACGCAAGCTCGCCGAGGATGACTCCTTTAGCGAGCGTGTCGACCGGCGCAACATTCGACAGCGTGATCTCCCACCAGCGCGCCCTCGAGCCGAGCGTCCAGCCGAGCGGAACCTCACTGTTGCCGTGGCGACGGGGTTCGCCCTCGGCGTTGCCCTCCTCGTGGCACTCGACCTCGGTACGGTCATCACGGGACTCGCCGTGGCAGCCGTAGCGCTCACCGCCGTTGCTGAGGGCTACGCGATGTTTCGGTCCGTTGGGTACCACCCAGCAACGTTCCCCGGTGTCGTGGCCTCAGCACTCGCGCTGTGGGGTGGCTACAACTACGGCCAGAGTGCGGTCGCTGCGTCGTTCGTGCTCGTCGTCGCCGGAAGCTTCGCGTGGTTCATTCTCGGCCCGGATCGATCAGATCCCATCACTGGAATGGGCGTGACGCTGATCGTCTTCGCGTGGATCACGACGTGTGGAACCTACGGAGAAATGCTGCTCAATCCGCAGATGTTCCCCGACCGACACGGCGTCGCCCTCCTTCTCGGGCTGGTGCTCGTGACGATGGCCAACGACACTGGTGCCCTCTTTATCGGACAGCGGCTCGGCCGACGCCCCATTGCCCCGACGCTCAGTCCGAACAAGACGCTCGAAGGCTTGCTCGGCGGTACCGTGTGCACCTTGGTGATGTCGATTCTGGTCGCCAACATCCACCCCTGGACCTATGGTTCGGCGTTCAAGTTGGCCATCATGTGCTCCATCGTCGCCCCGCTCGGTGACCTGGCACAGTCCTCCATCAAGCGAACGCTCGGTCTCAAGGACTCCGGGACCACACTTCCTGGACACGGTGGGATGTTGGACCGCGTTGATGGGCTGCTGTTCATGTTGCCCGCCACCTTCTTCTTGGCCCAGTCGCTCCACATCGGCTAGTCCGAGTCGTGGCCCAACGCGTCGCAGTTCTCGGGTCGACCGGTTCGATCGGCACCCAGACACTCGACGTCATCGCTGCGTCGCCTGAGCGCTTCGAGGTCGTGGCCCTCTCGGTTGCCACCTCGCTCGACGCGGTCATCGCCCAGGCTCGTGCGGTGCATCCCGAGATCGTGGTGGTTGCCCGTGACGATGACGTCGCTGGCGTTGCCGCGCAACTACCTGCGTCAGTCGCCGTGCTCTCGGGTGAAGACGGGCTTCTCGCCGCCGTCGCTGCTGCTGACATCGTGGTCAATGCGATTGTCGGATTCGCTGGGTTGCCGGTGACGTTGGCCACCCTCGCAGGCGGGAAGCGCCTGGCGCTCGCCAACAAGGAATCCCTCATCACTGGTCACCCGCTCGTGGAACGGATCCGCGCGACACCTGGGGCGGAACTCCTGCCTGTTGATTCTGAGCACTGCGCGATCTTCCAATGCCTCCAGGCCTCTCATGGAGTGGATCGGCTCGGGCGGCTCATCCTCACGGCATCGGGTGGACCCTTCCGCGGCAGAGACGCCGCCACCTTGGCGTCAGTCACCGTTGCCGAAGCGCTGCAGCACCCGACGTGGCAGATGGGGCCGAAGATCACCATCGACAGTTCCACGCTCATGAATAAGGGCCTTGAGGTGATTGAAGCCCATGCGCTCTTCGGTGTGGACTACGACCACATCGATGTCGTGGTGCATCCACAATCGATTGTGCACTCGATGGTGGAGTTCACCGATGGCACGACGATTGCCCAGCTCTCCATGCCCGATATGCGCCTCCCCATTGGATACGCACTGAGCTTTCCCGATCGCTTGACCGTGCCCTACGGCGCACTCAACGTGGCGTCAGCATCCACGTTGACGTTCGAGCCGCCAGATCGGGCGACGTTTCCGTGCTTGGACTTGGCCTACGCGGCAGGACGCCGGGGAGGAGCTGCGCCGGCGTGGTTGTCGGCAGCCAATGAGGTTGCGGTCGACGCCTTCTTGGGTGGGGCAATCACCTGGGGCGGCATTGCGTCGCTCGTGGCTGAGACCCTCGAGCACTACGTCGATGATCCCCTCGATGATCTGGCGGCGCTGCTTGAGGCCGATGCCACAGCGCGTCGTGTGGCGCGTAGTCTCGTGGGGTAATGGCAACGCTGCTCGCACCTGAACGCACAGAAGATGACGCTCCAGTGCCGAGCGTGAACCCCCGACGTTCCCTGTTCGGTCTTGTCGCCATCGTGGCCCTCCTCGTCATTGGCGTGGTGAGTGGATTCGGGTGGACCGTCCTCGCCATCGTCTCGCTCCTCACCGTGGTTCTGCTGCACGAAGCGGGCCACTTCATCACCGCGAAGCTCACCGGAATGAAGGCGACGGAGTTCTTCGTCGGATTCGGTCCCCGGGTCTGGTCCTTCCATCGGGGTGAGACAGAGTACGGCCTCAAAGCGCTCCCGCTCGGTGGGTATGTGCGCATCATTGGATTCACGGCAACCGAAGAAGTCGATCCCGCTGATGAACCGCGGTCCTACATGAACCAAGCGTTCTGGAAGCGGATCGTCGTGTCGGCTGCTGGTAGCGCCGTGCACTTCACCTTGGCCATCGTGCTCGCCTTCGGCCTCGTCTGGTCGCTCGGCCAGACGACCGTTGACGGGCTCACCATTGGCAGCGTGGCGACGTTTGCTGGTGGTTCGCCGGCGTCTGCTGCCGGGTTGGCGGGCGGTGACACCATCACCACGATCAACGGCCAGGCAGTGCGATCGGTCGACGCAGCCATAGCGACGCTCCACCGATCGGTTGGTACACCGCTTGCGATCACCTATCGCACGAGCACCGGGGTTGTCCACCACGTCGTCGTCACGCCGGTCGATGGGACGACGGCGATGGTGAACGGTCATCCCTACCTCACGACCGCCCAAGCCGCCGCTTCCGGTGGCGCAGGCGTGATTGGTGTTGGTGGGGTCGTGGCGGCAACGGCGCATCACTCGGTGTCGCCGTGGTTCGCCATGAAGCGCTCGCTGTCAACGGTTTGGGAGTTGACGACTCGGACAACGAGTGGGCTCTTGCAGCGGTTCAGCCCCTCGGGTCTTTCCCAGCTCGCCCAGCTCGACCTCCACCCGTCGACGGCATCGACCCCGACGGCGCTCGCGAGTCGCCCCACGTCCATTGTTGGCATGGTCCACATCGCGAGTGACGCTGTGGCGCAGGGGATCACGCCGTTCCTCGAGTTGCTGATCGTGATCAACGTCGCCATTGGCCTCCTCAACTTGCTGCCGATGCTGCCGCTCGACGGCGGTCACATCGCCATTGCGGTCTACGAGCGCATTCGCACCCGCCGTGGTCAAGCGCACTACCGAGCAGACATCTCGAAGTTGCTGCCGGTGGTCTACGCGTTCTTGGTGCTCCTCGGCTTCCTCGTACTGTCGTCGGTCTACTTGGACATCACGCACCCCATCCCGAATCCCTTCACCCAATGAGCGTCACGCCGGGGCGCTGAGCAGGCAAACTGAAGGCATGGAGATCTCCTCAAACCTGCTCACCCCTCGCCGCACGACGCGGCAGATCTCGGTTGGTGGGGTGCTCGTCGGTGGGGGAGCGCCCATCACGGTCCAGTCAATGACGACGACCAAGACCGCTGACGTCGACGGAACGCTCCAGCAGATCTACGCCCTCGCTGCTGCAGGTGCCGACATCGTTCGCTGCACCTGCAACAACGTCGATGCCGCCGAAGGGTTGGCGCAGATCGTGCCCCGTTCGCCAGTGCCGATCGTGGCCGACATTCACTTCCACGTGGAGATGGCGCTCGCTGCGTTAGAGGCAGGCGTCGATGGCCTCCGCCTCAATCCGGGCAACCTCCGCAAAGCCTCAGAGATCAAACTGGTAGCGAGTGAGGCCAAGGACCGAGGTGTGCCCATTCGCATCGGCGTGAACGCCGGGTCGCTCCACCCTGACCTCTATGCACGCTTCGGTGGCGCAACCCCCGAGGCGCTCGTGGAGTCGGCACGAATGGAGCTCGCCTACTTCCAAGAGGTGGGGTTCGATGACGTCAAGATCTCGGTGAAGGCCTCATCGGTGGCACTGATGATCGCCGCGTACCGATTGGCGAGCGAGACCTTCGACTACCCGCTCCACCTCGGGGTCACCGAGGCCGGACCGCTGCCTGGGGGTCTCCTCAAGGCAACGGCGGGGATGGCAACGCTGTTGGCCGAAGGAATCGGTGACACCATTCGCTACAGCTTGACCGCTGACCCGGTCGAAGAGGCCCGGGCGGGTCGGATGCTGCTCGAGTCGATGGGGCTTCGCGAGCGCAAGGGTCTCGATCTCATCGCCTGCCCATCGTGCGGCCGTGCCGAGGTCGACGTGATCGCCGTCGCCAATGCTGCCCAAGCAGCCCTCGCTGATCGCAATCTCCCGATCCAGATCGCGGTGATGGGGTGCGTGGTGAATGGTCCAGGAGAGGCTCGCGATGCCGACCTCGGCATCGCTGCGGGGAAGAAGCGCGGCCACCTGTTCATCAAGGGTCAGGTCGTGCGTGTCGTGCGAGAAGACGAGATGGTCGATGCCCTCGTCGAAGAAGCGGAACGTCTCGTCGCCGAAGGCGTTGAGGCTCGCCTCGCTGCTGCGGACCCAACGGCAACGGCTGCTGCAGAGGAGGACCGCTTGGCCTTGCTCGACGACCGAGGCGCCGACGCCAACCAGGCATCGGTCAAGATCGAACAGATCCGGCGCCTCAAGACCGACGGTTGAACGCCCAGTCGCCTGTGGGCGAGGAACTAGCGTGGTCCCACCATGCGCATGTCCTCCCTGTTGCTCCGTACCCTCCGAGATGACCCTGCTGACACCGACTCAGCCGGGTACGCCCTCCTCGTTCGAGGTGGCTACGTCCGACGACTCGCCTCGGGCGTCTACACGTTCTTGCCGCTCGGTCTCCGGGTGCTCCACCGCATTGAGGCTGTCGTCCGACGAGAGCTCGATCGAGCGGGGATGCAAGAACTCCTCATGCCAGCCCTCAGTCCCATCGAGTTGTGGGAGCAATCAGGTCGAGCGGCACGGTTCGGCACTGATGCCCTCCCAGCCCTGACCGTTGACGGTCGAGGCGGCACCTACGTCCTCGGGCCAACGCACGAAGAAGTGGTGACCGTCACGGTCGGCCAAGAAGTGGAGTCCTACCGGCAACTCCCGGTGACGGTGTATCAAATCCAGTCCAAGTTCCGAGACGAAGCTCGCCCCCGCTACGGCCTCGTGCGGACCAAGGAGCTCGTCATGTGCGACGCGTACTCCTTCGATGCCAACCCTGAGGGCATGGCAGCGACCTACGAGAACGCGGTTGCGGCCTACCTTCGGATCTTCGAGGCGGTTGAGTTGGCCGTCACGCCGGTGGTCGCCCAATCCGGCGCCATCGGTGGCGACGTGAACCACGAGTTCATGGTGCCCTCTCCCATTGGTGAAGATCACTTCGCCAGTTGCGCAGCATGTGGCTACCACGCCAATACCGAGGCTGCAGAGCGTCGGGCGCCTGCGGCACGGACGGTCGGTGACGGCCCGGCAATGGAAGCCGTTGCCACCCCGGGCGTCGGTGCCATTGACGAAGTTGTGGCCTTCTTCGGCGACGTGAGCGCGCCAGAGACGGTGAAGGCCATGGCGGCCACGACGGGAACCGGCGACATCGTTGTCGTATGCGTGCGTGGCGACCGTGAGGTCCGCCTGCCCCATGGGTGGGATTTGCTCGACGATGCCGCCCTCGCAGCGCACCCACACCTCCACAAGGGCGCCATCGGGCCAGCAGGGCTCGCTCCGCATGGAATTGCGGTGGTTGCTGATGCAGAACTGGTGGCACTCGGCGGTCCATTCGTGGCCGGAGGCAACGCCCCAGAGACCCACGTCCGTGGACTGGTCTTCGGCAGAGACGTGACGCCGGATCAGGTGGGGTCCTTCGTGGTCGTCGAAGCCGGGGACGGCTGCCCGAACTGCGGGAGCCCCCTCGAGCTCATCCGTTCGGTCGAGGCCGCCCACACCTTCCAGCTTGGGTTGCAGTACACCCAGAAGATGCCTGGTTCGACGTTCCTCGACGAGAATGGCGAGCAGGTGCCGATGTGGATGGGCTGCTACGGCATTGGGGTCTCGCGCCTCATGGGCGTCCTCGCTGAGGCGCACCACGACGACCAGGGGCTGACGTGGCCAGCGGCGATTGCGCCCTACGACCTCCACCTCGTCGCCCTCGGGGCGAACAAGAACCCTGCAGTGGCTGATGCCGCCGACGCGCTGTGTGCCCGGTTGGAGGATCAAGGGTTCAGTGTGCTCTACGACGACCGGGACGTGTCGCCTGGAGTCAAATTCGCCGATGCCGACCTCATCGGTGCACCAATTCGCCTCGTCCTCGGGGCCAAGGGGCTCGACCGAGGAGTCGTGGAGTGGCGCCGCCGCCGCACTGGTGACGAGGGTGAATGCGCACTCGAAGGTCCATTCGACGCGTTGGCGTAGGGGAGCGTCGTTCCCTTCGCGGGAGGGGTCTGGTATCCTGAAGGGGCAGTTGAGGAGTTGAAGGACCCGTTGGAACGTGGGCTCCCGCCCACGTTTCTTGTTTTCTCGGGCACGAGTGAGAGAGGAGATTGACCATGGATGTTGCACTTGCACCAGTCATTACCCCTCTGTGCGCGGACGCCGGTGTGGAACTCATCGACCTCGATCGCTCGGCGCAGATCGTTCGGGTGACCGTCGATCGCGATGGCGGCGTCGATCTCGACACCATTGGTCGCCTCACCCGGGCGATTTCGGACCGTTTCGACGAACTCGACCTCGGAAGCGGGCGCTACACCCTCGAAGTCTCAAGTCCTGGCGTGGAGCGTCGGTTGCGAACCGCAGCGCACTTCGCCCGAGCCATCACCGAAACCGTCACCATCAAGATGCTCCCCGACCGTGGACCACTGCGCCGGATCGACGGGGTGATCACGGCAGTGGATGGCGAGACCGTCACTGTGGCGACCGAATCTGGCCCCCTCGCCGTCGACCTCTCCGACATCGATCGGGCGCGAACGGTGTTCGAGTGGGGCGCAACCCCGCAACCATCACCATCGAAGGGCAAGAAGCCCTCATCCTCGAAGCAGGCACAACAGAAGGCAGGCACGAAATGAGCAAGACCAACTACGAGTTCCTCGACGCACTGGGCCAGATCGCCCGCGACAAGGGCATCAGCGTGGACACGTTGCTCGACGCATTGGCCAATGGCCTCGTCGCGGCCTACAAGCGTCGACCCGACGCCGCTGAAGAGGCAGTGGTCACCATTGACCCCGACAACGGCGAGATTCGGGTCTACGGCCAAGAGCTCGACGCCGAGGGCAACGTCATTCGCGAGTGGGACGACACTCCCGACGACTTCGGTCGTGTCGCGGCGCAGACCATGAAGCAGGTGTTCAACCAGCGCATTCGCGAAGTCGAGCGGGACATGAAGTACGACGAGTACGCCGGACGTGAAGGCGACATCGTGACGGGCATCGTCCAGCAGGCCGACAGCCGCTACACGCTGCTCGACCTCGGCAAGGTGGAGGCGCTCATGCCTCAAGCCGAGCAAGTGTCGTATGAGAAGTACGAGCAGGGCAGCCGAATGAAGGCCTACATCGTCGAGGTCCGCAAGACCTCCAAGGGCCCCCAGATTGTCGTGTCGCGGACCCACCCGGGCCTCGTGAAGCGCCTGCTCGAACTCGAAGTTCCCGAACTCTCCTCGGGCGTCGTGGAGATCAAGGCGATGGCCCGCGAGCCCGGTCATCGGACGAAGATCGCCGTGTGGAGCAACGACTCCAACATCGACCCCGTCGGTGCATGTGTCGGCGCCCGAGGCAGTCGCGTCCGCATGATTACCAACGAGCTGAACGGCGAGCGTATCGACGTCGTTCCTTACTCTGACGACACGGTGACCCTCATTGAGAACGCCCTGCAGCCAGCCAAGATTCGTGAGGTTCGCCTCGACGACGCCACCGGCACCGCAACGGTGATCGTCAACGACTTCCAACTCTCCTTGGCTATTGGCAAGGAAGGGCAGAACGCTCGCTTGGCCGCCCGACTGACTGGTTGGAGGATCGACATCAAGTCCGAGTCGCAGCTCCAAGAGGAAGAAGAGGGCTGGGCAGAAGGCGAATGGATCGAGAACGAGAACGGCGAGCAGGTGTGGGTTCCTGCCGAAGGTGGCGAGGCCATGTCTGCTTCGGACTGGGATGACGCGTCCATCGACGTTGCCGCCCCCGCTGCAGAGGTTCCCGTTGTCGAGGTTCCCGTTGTCGAGGATGCCAACGACGATGTGGCCGACGAGGCCCCGACGGAAGGCAGCGAACAGTAGCGCCGACGAGAACCTGCATCGGCTGCCGGCAGCGGCACCCAGCAGGTGATCTCGTTCGTGTGGTTGCCGTTGCCGGTGGATCCGTCCGTCGAGCGTCGTCATCTTCAGGGCGAGGTGCGTGGTTGTGCCCCGAGATGGGGTGCGTAGACCGCGCCGTGACGAAACGGGCGCTCGGACGAGCGCTGAAGACAGAGTGCACCGTGTCCGTGGAGGAGTTGCTGGAAATTGTCACCGGAGGTGATGATGGGAACCAGCCCCTACGCAATGTGCGAAGATAGAACGCCCGGTTGAGCATCAGCCGGGTCGAAGGAGACCGAGGAACCGTTGGCGAAGAAGATCCGAGTCCACGAGCTCGCTAAAGAGCTCGGGATGACCAACAAAGAGGCACTCGACCTCTCAATCGCATTGGGAATTGGCGTGAAGAGCCACTCCTCATCGATCGAGGATGCCCAGGCTGACCGAGTGCGACGCAAGGCCGATGCCGAAGGCCTGCGACGAGACGTCCAGCCGGAAGAGCCAGAACCAGCCCCCAAGAAGACCGCAGCCAAGAAGCAGGCTGACGCGCCCGTTGAGGCAGCGCCTGCGCCCGCACCTGCCCCAGAGGCATCCTCCGAGGCAGCAGCGCCTCGTCGGGTGATCACCTCAACTCGCCAGCCAGCACCGGCTGCTCCGCGTCCGACGCCACGTCCGACGCCGCCCGCACCCGAGGCTCCGGTAGCCGAGGCTCCTGCGACACCGGCGCCGCAAGCGCCGAGCGTCGTCCCCGCTCCGGCTCCCGCTGCGCCCGAGCGTCCCGCCACGCCCATACCCCCAGCAGCCCCCACCGCATCTGCTCCGAGCGCACCTCCTGCGCCGCCTGCAGGTGCGCCGGCCCCGCCCCGTCCGCTCAGCCAATCCGGCAAGCCCATTCCGCCACCGCCTGGACGTCCGGTCAGCCAATCCGGCAAGCCCATTCCGCCACCGCCCGGACGGCGCACGCCTGTGCCGCCAACTGGTGGACCTCGTGGTGGCATGCGACCGGGCGGCCCGCCGCGTAGTGGTGGCTTTAGTTCGCCTCGACCCGGCGGTGGCGCTCCAGGCGCTGGTTTCGGTGGACCGCGTCCCGGTGGCTTCGGCGGTGGATCTGGTCGTCCCGGCGGCGGACCCGGTGGCCCTGGTGGCCCTGGTGGTGGCCCTGGCGGCGGACCCGGTGGTCCCCCCGGTCGCGGTGGTGCGCCAGGTGCAGGTCGTGGCCGGCCTCCCCAGCGACGGGCGCGTCGCAAGCGTCGCAATATGGAGGAGCTCGGCCCGCAGGAGATGACGGCCTACAAGCCGTCAAACGAGCCTGTCCCCGAAGGAGAAATTATCGTCGAGCGGGGTTCCACCGCTCGTGACATCGGTCCGAAGTTCAACCGCTCAGCAGGTGACGTGGTCCGCTTCTTGTTCCTGCAAGGAGCAACGGTGACCGCGACGCAGTCCCTGACCGACGACATGATCGAACTCTTCGCCGCCGAACTCGGAGCAGAGGTCCGACTCGTGGACCCGGGTGAAGAGCGCGAAGCGGAGTTGCTCGCCAAGTACTTCGACGACATTGACGACGCCGAGAACGATGAGGACTTGGAACCTCGTCCTCCCGTCGTGACGGTCATGGGTCACGTCGACCATGGAAAGACCTTGTTGCTCGACCGTATTCGTTCGAGCGACGTGGTGTCGGGTGAAGCCGGTGGCATCACCCAGCACATCGGTGCCTATCAGGTCATCACTCAGTCTGGACACCCCATCA
This sequence comes from uncultured Actinomycetes bacterium, assembly GCA_903870905.1. GTDB lineage: Bacteria > Actinomycetota > Acidimicrobiia > Acidimicrobiales > RAAP-2 > CAIQEU01. Next base: position 54,137 of record CAIQEU010000020.1, read on the forward strand.
CCTTCATCGACACACCTGGTCACGAGGCCTTCACCGCGATGCGTGCTCGAGGCGCTGAAGTCACCGACATTGTGATCTTGGTCGTGGCTGCTGACGACGGTGTGATGCCGCAGACGGTTGAAGCGATCAACCACGCAAAGTCAGCCGAAGTGCCGATCATCGTCGCGGTCAACAAGATGGACCGCCCCGATGCCAACCCTGATCGAGTGCTCCAACAGCTCGCCGAGCGGGGATTGGTGCCCGAGGCGTGGGGTGGTGACACCATCGTGTGTCAAATCTCTGCGCTGCGCAGCGAAGGTATCGACGATCTGCTCGAGCAGTTGGCCCTCGTGGCCGAGCTCGAGGAACTCGGCGCAAACCCCAAGGGCATTGCTCGTGGCTTCGTGCTCGAAGCGAACCTCGAGGCTGGTCGTGGACCAGTGGCGACGGTCATCGTCGAGAACGGCACCATCAAGGTGGGTGACCCTGTGGTCGCTGGAGCGGCGTGGGGGAAGGTGAAGGCCCTCCTCGACGACCGTGGCAAGAACGTCAAGTTCGCGGGACCGTCGATGCCGGTGCAGATCCTCGGATTCTCCGAGCCTCCCCAGGCCGGAGACGAAGTCCGTGTCGCAGCGGACCTCAACCGTGCTCGCACCCTCGGCGAAGCCCGAGCGCAACGATTCCGCCTCACGGGACATCACCCCGTCGCCGCAGCGGCATCGGGAGCCAAGCTGGAAGACCTCTTCGAGCAGATCAAGCGTGGCGAGACCGCCAGTCTCAACATCGTGCTGAAGGCCGACGTTCAAGGTTCCCTCGAGGCGTGTACTGAATCGCTGAAGCGTCTCGAGCGTGATGAGGTCAAGCTCAACTTCATCCACCGCGGTGTGGGTGGGGTAACCGAGAACGACGTGCAACTCGCGGCTGCATCGAACGCCACCATCATTGGTTTCAACGTTCGCCCCGACAAGCGATCCCGTGAACTCGCCGAGAAGAGCGATGTGGATATTCGTACCTACGAAATCATCTACAAGCTCATCGAGGAGATCGAGGCCGCCATGGTGGGCATGCTCGCTCCCGAGTACGAAGAGGTCATCACCGGTGAAGCGGAAGTTCGTGAGGTCTTCCGTGTGCCGAAGATCGGCGCCATTGCTGGTTGCTACGTCAGAGACGGCGCCATCACCCGAGGATCCAAGGTCCGCTTCCTGCGCGAAGGCACCATCATCTGGAAGGGATCCATCACGTCGCTCCGCCGATTCAAGGACGACGCTCGTGAAGTCGCCGCTGGGTTCGAGTGCGGTATTGGTCTCTCGGACTACCAGGACCTGAAGGAAGGCGACATCATCGAGACCTTCGAGGAGCGCGAGATTCCGCGGGTCTAGGGATGCCTCGTCAGGGACATCGCGGCAAACCCGCCGCTGGATACTCCCGGATGTTGCGGGTGAACCAAGTCATGCGTCAGGTGTTGGCGGAGGCGATTGAGCGCCTCCGCGACGCCGACGACCGACTCGCGATGGTGACCATCACTGAGGTCGACGTGGCCGGGGATCTCTCCATGGCTACCGTGTACTGCTCGTCGCTCAGCGCTGATCAGTCTGCAGCGCTCGATGAGCGCCGGGTGCAGCTGCAGCGAGCAGTAGCTGCGGAGGTCACCTTGAAGCGGACCCCAAAGCTGCAGTTCCTCGTGGATCCGTCCATTGAGAGCGGTGCTCGAATCGAAGAACTTCTCCGCCGGGCCCGGTCAGAGGAGTCCGACGAGTGAGCCCGTCGAGTCCAGCGCCCATCGATGGCCTCGTGGTCGTCGACAAGGAGGCTGGCTGGACCAGCCACGACGTGGTCGCCCGCTGTCGTCGGATCTACGGTCAGCGTCGGATTGGCCATGCAGGCACGCTGGATCCCGACGCGACGGGAATCCTCCTCGTTGGCCTCGGCCGTGCCACGCGACTCCTGCGGTACTTGACCGAGCGCGAGAAGACCTACACCTGTGAAGTGGTCTTCGGGGCGACGACCTCAACGCTCGATGCCGGCGGAGAGGTGACAGCCACGTTCGACATGGCCGTTGATCCCGAAGCACTCGAAATCGCTGCAGCGGGACTCCGTGGCCCCATCCTCCAGGTGCCACCCATGGTGTCGTCCATCAAGATCGGGGGCCAGCGACTCCACGAACTCGCCCGACAGGGTATTGAGATCGATCGCCCGGCCCGGCCCGTCACGGTCCACGACCTCCAGATGGCCCCGACGAGTGAGCCGCTCATCTGGCAAATGACGACCACGGTGTCATCGGGAACCTACGTCCGTGTGCTCGCTGCCGATCTCGGCCTAGCGCTCGGTGGGGGAGCGCACCTCCGTCAACTCCGTCGTGAGCGCTCCGGTTCGTTCACGACGAAGTCGGCACGAACGCTCGACCAACTCGCCGCAGACGCCGAAACCGCCCGTTCACTCGGTGCGATTCCCCACTCGGTCCTGACGCCTGCCCAAGCCATGGCCGATTTGGACCAAGTGGCCGTTGGCCCTGATGTCGCACTCCTCGTGAGTCGTGGACTGCCCCTCGACAAGGTGTCGATTGGCGCTTCTGGGAAGGGCCCGTTCGCTGTCGTCGATGGTGGCGGCAACTTGTTGGCGGTCTACATCGCCACCGAGACCGACCGCATTGTCCCTCAAGTCGTCCTCGCCGCCTCCTGACGGCGGGCGCGAGAGCACCGTCTAACCTGAGCGGCGTGCAGGTCATCACTCCACAACTGGCCACGCCACTTCTGCGGGGGAGTGCCCTCACGATCGGGGCCTACGACGGGGTTCACCTCGGCCATCAGCACGTCTTGGCAGCGCTTCGCCACATCGCCGTTGAACAGGACCTCGAATTCGTCGTCGTGACCTTCGATCGCCATCCGCTGTCACTGCTCCGGCCAAACGATGCACCGCTGCAGTTGACGGACCTCCCCACCAAACTCGAGCTCCTCGCGGCCTGCGGTGTGCAAACCACCTGCGTGGTGCCCTTCACTCCTGAGCGCGCCGTTGAGTCTGCGGAGCAGTTCATTGATGAACTCTTGATCAGACAACTTCGGGTGTCGACGATCATGGTGGGGGAGAACTTCCGATTCGGTCACGATCGCCGAGGTGACGTGGCGATGCTGGCAGCCGCAGGTCAAGACCATGGGTTCACCGTGACCGGAATTCCGTTGCGAGATGACGATGATGGGGTGATTTCCTCGACCCGCATTCGTGGCCTCGTGGCCCACGGCGACGTCGAGGGCGCGTCCCGCCTCCTCGGCCGACCCTTCTCGGTGGTGGGGACCGTTGTCCACGGCGATGGCCGTGGTGGGCCCGAGCTGGGTTTTCCCACCGCCAACCTCCACCTCGAGCAAGGCCTCGCTCAGCCAGGTGACGGGATTTACGCGGCCTGGGCGTACCTCGCCGATGGCAGCAGCGCGATGGCGGCGGTGTCCATTGGACGCCGCCCAACCTTCTACGAGGATGCTGCGCCGCTCATTGAGGCGCACCTGCTCGACTTCGCCGGTGACCTCTACGGTCTGGAGTTGAAGCTCTCCTTCGTTGCCCGTCTCCGAGGGGAAGAACGCTACGACACGATCGACGCGCTGATTGAGCAGATCGCTCGTGACGTTCACAACACGAGAATTGCCCTCGAGAAGTCCTGAGGCGACACTTCGTCGGTGTTCGGTGCTACCATTGAACAGTCGGAACCACCGATGAGCGGCCGGCCCACGAGGGCTGTTGCCGAATCGCTGCTACCAGAGGTCGCCTGTTTCATGTCTGCAACGTCCGAAGCCAAGCCCGCCATCATCGAGAAGCACAGAAAGCACGAGTCCGACACCGGCTCGTCTGAAGTGCAGATCGCGCTGTTGAGCGACCGCATCACGCGTCTCACTGAGCACCTTCGGGCTCACAAGCACGACCACCACACTCGCCGCGGACTCATGAAGATCATTGGCAAGCGCCGTCGCCTCCTCGACTACGTCAAGGACAACGACGTCGAGCGCTACCGCACGATCATCGCTGAGCTCGGCATTCGGCGCTAGGCCGAGATCACCCTGCCATTCGTGGCGGGGAACAACACGGCATCGACGAGGATCGGCTGCCAGTCGCCGATCACCTCGACCGCGAGGTGGCCGACTACTGGGAACCGACAGGTCGTTGCCTCCAACAGAGAGGAAACACCATGGCCAAGGCCATTTCTGTTTCGGCGCCTATCGCCGAAACGTCCCGTACCCTGAGCTTTGAGACGGGGAAACTCGCTCAACTCGCCGATGGAGCGGTTGTCGGTCGCGTGGGCGACACCATCATCTTGGTGACTGCCACCGCTGCCCGAAGCGTTCGTGAAGGAACGGACTTCTTCCCCCTGACCGTCGACATTGAAGAGCGCGCCTACGCCGCAGGCAAGATCCCCGGCTCGTTCTTCCGTCGTGAAGGAAAGGCGTCCGACCAGGCCATCTTGACCTGCCGGCTCATCGACCGACCGCTGCGTCCGTCGTTCCCTGAGGGCTTCCGTAACGAGGTCCACATCGTCGGCACCGTCTTCGGCGCTGACCAAGAGAACCCGCACGACGTGCTGGCGATCAACACCGCATCTGCGGCCCTCATGCTCTCCGGTATCCCCTTCGACGGTCCCATCGGCGCTGTCCGCATGGCCTACTCCACCGAAGGCACCTGGATTCCGCACCCCTCCTTCCAAGAGGGCGACGAGTCAACGTTCGAACTCGTGGTTGCAGGACGTGCGCTGTCGGACGCTCCCGACGCCGAGATCGCCATCATGATGGTCGAAGCCGGCGGTACGGAGTTCAGCTTCGAGTACTACGCCGATGGTGCCCCCAAGGTCACCGAAGAAGTGCTCGCCGAGGGCCTCGAGGCCTCCAAGCGCTGGATTCGCGACGCCATCATCCTCCAGCGCGAGCTCGTGGCTGCCTCCACCGCAGAGAAGGGTGCCATTGCACCCATCACCTTCTCGACCTTCACCGACTACGGCGACGACATTGGGGCCCGCGTGGCGGAGGTTGCCACGGCATCGGTCACCGCGGCAAACGCCCACACGGCCAAGGCAGAGCGCAACGCAGCACTCGACGCAGCTACCGCAGCAGTGCTCGCCGAGCTCTCGCCCGAGTTCGCCGGCCGCGACCGCGAGATCAAGGCCGCCGTCAAGTCGCTGACCAAGAAGATCGTCCGGAAGCGCATCGTCGAAGAAGGCATTCGTATCGACGGTCGTGGCGTGGCCGACATTCGTCCGCTCAACGCTGAGGTCGACCTGTTCCCGACGGCGCACGGTTCTGCACTGTTCGAGCGTGGCGAGACCCAAGTGGTCAACGTCACCACCCTCGGCATGCCGCGCATGAACCAGATGATCGACACGATCACGCCGGATGAGTACAAGCGCTACATGCACCACTACAACTTCCCGCCCTTCTCAACGGGTGAGACCGGCTTCATGCGGGGTCCGAAGCGTCGTGAGATTGGCCACGGACTCTTGGCTGAGCGTGCACTGTTCCCGGTGATTCCTTCGATGGAGGACTTCCCGTACACCCTGCGCCTCGTCTCTGACGTCATGGCGTCCAACGGCTCGACGTCGATGGCGTCGGTGTGTGGTTCGACGCTGTCGCTCATGGCTGCCGGTGTGCCGATCAAGGCTCCCGTTGCCGGTATCGCGATGGGTCTCGTCTACGACGACGGCCGCTACGTCACCCTGACCGACATCCTCGGTGCCGAAGACGCGTTCGGCGACATGGACTTCAAGGTCGCCGGAACCGCAGAGGTCGTCACGGCCCTGCAGCTCGACACGAAGATCGACGGTCTGCCTGCTGATGTGCTGTCGAAGGCGCTGCTCCAGGCCAAGGACGCACGTCTGGCCATCTTGGAGGTCATCACCGGATGCATCTCGGCCCCTCGCGACGAGGTTGCCGCCTCGGCGCCGAAGATCATCTCGATCGAGATTCCGATGGACAAGATCGGTGAGGTCATCGGGCCCAAGGGCAAGGTCATCAACACCCTCCAGCAAGAGACCGGCGCCGACATCGCCGTCGATGACGACGGTGTGGTCGGAACGGTCACCATTGGTGCCGTTGACGGAACAGCCGTTGAAGAGGCTCGCCGTCGCATCATGCTCATCCTCGACCCGCCGACCGCAGATGTTGGGGCGGTCTACCCGGGCAAGGTCGTCAACATCACGGCCTTCGGTGCCTTCGTCAACATCCTCCCCGGCCGTGACGGCCTGCTCCACATCTCAAAGATGAGCCACCTCGCTGACGGCAAGCGCGTCAACAAGGTGGAAGACGTCTTGGAGCTCGGACAGGACATCGAGGTGCAGGTGGATGAGATCGACCCCAAGGGCAAGATCTCGCTGTCGATTGCTGGCGCCCCGGCTGCTGAGCCCCGCGCCCCTCGCGAGGACCGTGGTCCCCGCGAAGAGCGAGCCCCTCGTGAGGACCGTGGTCCCCGCGAAGAGCGAGCCCCTCGGGCCACGAGTTCTGGTGACTCCTTCGAAGATGCCTTCGAATCCGAGCTCGCTGCCGAACTCGGCGACCTGGGTCCCGGAGGTCCGGCTGCGACCGGTGGTGACGATGACCGTCGTCGCTCCCGCAACCGCAACCGTCGCCGCTAGACCGCCTTGGCGACGTCACTGGAAGTTCTGACGCTCGCCAACGGTTGTTCCGTCGTCGCGCAGCCGCTGGCTGTCGCCTCGGTCGCCATTGGATTCTTCGTCAACGTTGGATCCCGTGATGAACCCGAGGCGATGGCCGGCGCTTCGCATTTCTTGGAGCACTTGCTGTTCAAGGGGACGCCGGCGCGCTCGGCTGCCTCGATCGCTGAGGACTTCGATGCGGTCGGTGGCGATTGCAACGCCTTCACGACGAAGGAGTACACCGCCTTCTACGCACGCCTCCTGGCCGATGATGCGCCGATGGCGCTCCAGATCTTGGGCGACATCGTGACAGAACCTGCGCTTCGCCCAGAAGACGTCGACGCTGAGCGCCTGGTGATCGCCGAAGAATTGGCCATGCACGGCGATGAGCCCTCCGATGCCGCAGCCGAGTTGTCGTCGCAACTGCTCTTCCCTGGTTCTGGTCTCGGGCGCGACACGCTCGGCACCAAGGCGACCATTGGATCGCTCAGCGCACCAGACATCCGCCGGTTCTTTGAGGAGAACTACGGCACGGAGAACATGGTGGTCGCTATCGCCGGTGGGGGAGACCATGGACCGCTCCTCGAGCAGTTGGCAGCCCTGCCGATCACTCGGCACGCTCCACGACCCCTCCGTCCGGCTCCGGTCGCCCCAAACGAGCGGGTGGCGACTCGCCGAATGCCGACCGAGCAACTGCACCTGAGCCTCGGTTGGCGCTCCATCGGGCGGGCACACCCACTCCGGAGCGCGGCCGCGCTCTACGCACACCTCCTCGGAGGGGGACTCTCGTCGCGCCTGTTCCAACGGGTCCGAGAGCGGGAGGGGTTGGCGTACTCGGTGTGGGCGGAACGAGAGGTCTACGACGGCGCGGGCGCTCTCAGCATCGGTGCAGGGACGAGTCCGGAGAATGCCGATCGCCTCGTGGCGATCTGCCTTGAGGAGATCCAGGAACTGGCGCTCCACGGTCCAACGGCTCGGGAACTCGACGTGGCGAAGGGGAATCTTCGAGCAGAACTGCTGCTCAGTGTGGAGGACTCTGGGTCGGTCATGAGCTTCTGCGCCACCGAACTGCTCCGCCATGGAACGGTGCGTTCGGTCGTCGATATCGTCGACGAGGTGATGGCGGTCGCCCACGATGACGTCACGGCGTATGCCCAACACCTCGCAGCAACGGCACCGACGCTGGCGGCGGTTGGTCCACGGCTGCCTGCGTCGGTGGCGAAGCGGATCGAGGCGTACGGCGTCGGGCATGACCCCATCCAGGTGGACCGGTAGGATTCGCTCGTGCGCACCGTCGTCGTCGTTGGAGCAGGGGGACGCCTCGGGCGTGAACTCGCCGAAGCGATCGCCGCGTCGCCCACCTGTGAACTCGTCGGTGCGGTCGACACCTCTGCCACCGGATCAATTGGTGGCTGTGCCCTCGTCCCCACATTGCGCGACGTCTCCACCGCTGCAGATGTGGTCCTCATCACGACGACGCCAGAGGCCGTCATCACTGTCGCTTGTGAGGCACTCGACCGGGGGAGCGACGTCGTCATTGGCACCTCCGGGGTGAGCGATGCCACGCGACACCTCCTCCATGACCGAGCGATCGAGCGAGGCCGTTCGGTGCTCGTCGTGCCGAACTTCGCTCTCGGCGCCGTGCTCCTCCTCCGGTTCGCAGCGATGGCCGCCAAGTTCTTCCCCTCCGTTGAAGTCATTGAACTCCACCATCCGAACAAGATCGATGCACCGAGTGGCACGGCAACCCACACCGTGGAAGTCCTCGCCGCCGCTCGTGCGACTGCGGGACTGAGTGCACCACCCGACGCAACGACGGTTGAGGCGCTTCCCGGTGCCCGAGGCGCAGTGGGTCCCGGTGGCATCCACGTGCACGCCGTGCGGTTGATGGGCCTCGTCGCCCACGAAGAGGTGCTGTTCGGGGGGCCGGGTGAGCAGTTGACGCTCCGTCACGACTCCATGGACCGCTCTTCGTTCGTCGCTGGTGCGCTCCTCGCGGTCGGCTCCGTTGGACATGAGGTCGGACTGAGCGTCGGGCTCGACCAGTTCCTCGACAGGGCGTGATGATCGAGGACGGAACCGTCGGGCCCCGCCGATTCTTGACGGTGCCGAACGCCGTGACGGTCGTTCGGCTCTGCCTCCTCCCGGTTTTTCTCTGGCTGCTCTTCGGTGCGCACCATCAAGTGGCGGCTGCGTGGCTGCTCGCGTTCTTGGGCGTCACCGATTTCGTCGATGGCTACGTCGCTCGACACTTCAATCAGGTCTCGGAGTTCGGCAAGATTTTGGACCCGGTGGCTGACCGGATCTTGGTCGTCACCGCAGTCGTGGCCACGACCGTTGTTGGTGCTGTGCCGTTGTGGTTCGCTGGACTGACCCTCGTTCGAGAGATCTTGGTCTCAGCAGCGGTCGTGGGTCTGGCAGCAGTCGGGTCGGCTCGAATTGACGTGCTGTGGATCGGGAAGGCTGGTGCGTTCGCGCTCATGATCAGCTATCCCTTCTTCCTTGGGGGGTGGGGTGGTGCTTGGTGGCAACGGTGGTTCTCGGTCTTCGCGTGGATCTTCGGCGTCATTGGGTTGAGCCTCAGTTGGGCGGCGCTCGTCAGTTACATTGCCCCAGCACGTGAGGCACTTACGCGTGGACGAGCCGGTCGTCGGGAGCGATCGAACTCTTGACGAATCCAATCCTCCGCTAGCGTGGTCGGCATGGAAACTCCAGAGAACCTCCGATACTCCAGCGACCACGAATGGGCAGCTCGCACGGGAACGACCGTGCGCATCGGCATCACCGACTACGCCCAGGACGCCCTTGGCGACGTGGTCTACGTCGAGGCTCCTGCGGTTGGATCAACGGTGAGCGTTGGTGCTGCCATTGGCGAAGTGGAGTCCACGAAGTCGGTCTCGGAGATCTACGCCCCCGTTGCGGGCACGGTCATCGCTGTGAACGAAGCCTTAGCGGATCACCCAGAGCTCGTGAACGCTGACCCCTACGGTGAGGGTTGGCTCTGTGAAGTTGCGGTTGAGGGTGAGGGTGGCTTCGATGCGCTGCTCGACGCAGAGGCGTACCGAGCGCTCACTGACTGAGCGCGAAGTGACAGGAGAAGCAGAATCGATCCTCGGCTAGGTTGATGGCCGTGTTCTGTCATCGCTGTGGCCACCGCAATCCGTCTGGAGTGAACTTCTGCTCCTTATGCGGCGACGCCATGGCGGCAGACCCGACCAACGCCACCATCAAGGTGGACGGCGTCAATCCGCACCCGGCCCGAGACGAGGATCGCAGCGCCGTCTCGCTCGACGAGGGCGCTGATGGCGATCTCCTCATCGTGAGCGAAGGGCCCAACGCGGGGACTCGCTACGAACTCGGGACGCGACCAATGTCGATTGGTCGCCGCGTCGACGCTGATCTGTTCTTCGACGACGTCACCGTTTCTCGAGCGCATGCAGAGCTCGCCCGAGACGAGCACGGCAGGGTCGTGCTGCGGGATCTCGGTTCACTGAATGGCACCTACGTCAACCGGGTGCGCGTGGACCTCGTGACCCTGGAAGCGGGAGACGAGGTGCAAATTGGAAAGTTCAAGTTGCTCTTCGTTCCGGCGAGGCAACGGTGACGGCCCGGTCCTACGTCTCGATTGGAGAGGTGCTGGCGCAACTTCGAGAAGAGTTTCCCGACGTGACGATTTCGAAGATCAGGTTCCTCGAGTCCCAAGGGCTCGTCACGCCGCAGCGTTCGCCGTCTGGGTATCGCAAGTTCAGCGCTCGAGACGTTGAGACCTTGCAGTTCATCCTGCGGCAACAGCGTGAGCACTTCCTGCCGCTCAAGGTGATCAAGGAGCGGGTGAAGGAGCACTTCGGCGAGGTCACCCCAGCTGCTCCTGCTCCAACGAGTCCTGAGGATCGAGCGGCGCGTCTCGAACGAATGGCGTCGGTCGTCGCCGCACTCCAAGAGGGTCCCCGCGAGGCGGCCCCGGTTTTGGCATCATTGCCGCAGGCGCAGCGAAAGGAGCCAGTGGTGAGCGACGACACCATCGATGACGTGGCCCCGACGCCGATGAACGCAGTTGGCCTCGACGACCTCCTAGAGCTATCGGGGATGTCGGAAGCAGACGTGAACCAGGCAGAAGCTTGCGGACTGCTCCGCTCTCACCGAGTGGCCGGCGAGGTGGTCTACCGTGAGGACGCGGTGGCCACCGCCAAGGTGCTCGGCCAATTCGCCAAGTTCGGCATTGAGCCCCGCCATCTCAGGACCTACGCCAACGCGGTCGACCGAGAGATCGGGCTCGTGAGCCAGGTGATCACCGCACAGCTGCGGGCCCGAACCCCGGAATCTCGTCAGCGTGCAGCCGAACAGGCATCAGAAATGGCGAAGCTCGGGCAGTCGCTCCGGGCGGCGTTGCTCCGCCGTGCGCTCGCCGACCTCCTCGGGAACTGAGCTGGCCGTTTCGCCGTCGACCGGCGCCGGTACAGTGAGGGCATGGTCAGGGTGCATCTGAAGACAGTGGGTGTCGACATGGCGTCGAACTCCCCGGTCCTGCTCTTGACCGAAGATGACGGTGAGCGTGCGATCAAGATCTACATCGGCGCTCCAGAAGCCACCGCAATTGCCTACGCCGTGCAGCACGTGCCGACCGCCCGGCCGATGACCCATGATCTCTTGATCGACCTCCTCGGAGCCCTCGGCGCAAGTCTCACTCAAGTCGTTGTCACTGAAGTCGTCGAGTCCACGTTCTTCGCCGAACTCCACCTCGATCGCGACGGTGCAACCATCACCTTGAGCTCTCGGCCTTCTGATGCCATTGCGATTGCGCTGCGTGCCGACGCCCCGATCTACGTCGCCACCGAGTTGATGGACGCCGTCGGGGTGATCATGGTGGAGGCTGCGAGTGATGACGACGAGCCAGAGAATGACCTCGTCGACGCCTTCCGAGAGTTCCTCGACTCCATTGACCCTGACGATTTCCAGGCCAGCTGACGGTGCGGCGCTTGGTGCTCCTCGTGGTCGTGGTCGCAGCCATCGGTGCTGCCTACGTACTCGGCACGAAGCACACCTCGAACCCTGCAACCTCGTCGTCGACGACGAGCTCATCGGTGGCAACCTCAACCTCAACCTCCACCACATCGTCAACGTCGACGTCGACGACAGCGCCCACAGCATCGTGCACCGGCGATGCGCTGACCGGCACGGCGGTTGCTGTCGGCGGGGCGACCGGAACGATTGAGCTCGATCTCGTCCTCACCAACACCGGTGCCGCCCCCTGTTCTCTGGTCGGGTATCCGAGTCTGCTCCTCAGGGCTGCTTCGGGAATGGCGCTCCCGACCGTTCGAGTCCTCGGTGGCGTGACGTTCACCGATTCGGGTGCGAACGCCGGGGTGCATACCGTGACCCTTCCCGTCGGAACCGCAGCGCGCGTCGCCATCAAGTACTCCGATGTCACGACGGGCAGTGCCTGTCCAACGGCGACGTCAGTTGAGGTGACCATTCCCAAGGCCACGACGGCGGTCCCGATTATGGCGACCCTCGCCCCCTGTGGCGGCGGACGCCTCTACGTCTCGCCCTTCTACCTCAGCCCTCGCTGAGATCGACGACGGTTCTGCCGGTCACCGTTGAGGACCGCAGCGCGTCGAGCGCTGCAGGCACGCCGTCGAGCGGAACGGTGGCCGTGGTGAGCCGTGCAGCGATACGGGCAACTTCAGGAGTCGCCATGGCGTCCCAGATTGCTTGACGGTGCATGAGCGGCATCTCGACGGCATCGATCCCACAGAGTCGAACGCCACGGGTGATGAAGGGGTAGACGGTGCTTGCGAGATTGGCGCCGCCGGTGAGCCCCGACGCCGCGACCGTGGCGCCGTAGGCGAGCGACCGCAGGATCGCCGCCAAGGTGGCGCCACCCACACAGTCAATAGCCCCGGCCCAGGCCGCAGTCCCAAGTACCCGTTCTGGACGATCGTCGATCTCATCGCGCCCGATAATGCGGGTGGCACCCAGGCTTCGGAGGTAGTCGTGGCTCGACGACTTGCCGGACGACGCGACGACCTCGAAGCCGAGATCGGCGAGGAGTGCAACGGCCCAGGACCCAACCCCACCGGTCGCGCCAGTGACGAGCACTGGACCCGAGTCGGGAGTCAGTCCACCGCTCAGCAGCGCGTCGATCGAGGCGAAGGCGGTGAATCCAGCGGTGCCGATCGCCATCGCGGTCCACGCAGTCATCTCCGGGGGTCGCACCACGACCCAGTCGGCGGGAACGGCCGCCACGGTGGCGAAGCCGCCGTCGTGGCTGACGCCGAGGCCGTAACCGTGGACGATGGCCGACGTGCCAACGGCGACGTCGGGATGGTGCGATGCGGTGACCCTTCCGGCGAGGTCCACCCCGCCAATGAGTGGATTCTTCCGAGCGACGCGGTTGCCGGGGACGGTGACCATGGCATCTTTGAAGTTGCACCCAGACCACTCGACGGCGATCACGACGTCGCCGACGAGCGATGATGCGTCGATGGCACTGATCTCGACCACTTGGTCTCGAGTCTGGTCGATGGTGAGTGCTCGATCGGTCACGGGGTCATCCTAAGCAGGGTGCTCGGCGTGGCTGTCACTCAGTAGGGTGGCGCAATGGACCAGCACCGCCTCAAGACGTGGACGCCCGAGGTGGCGGCGCAGTCCAAGATCGTCCGATCCCAACTGCACCGACATCCGAGTGCTGGGGTCACGTGGATCGAGCGGCGGCCTGACCTCGAGGGGCGATCCCTGTTGATGTCCGGAGGTCTCGGGATTGCCCCGACCATCCTCGGCTCGTCCGAGTGGTCGGTCGCGGCGCCGATCAACGAGTACGGGGGCCGGGCGTATGCCCCGGTGGCGGCGCATGGGTGGTGGGTCATGGAGGGGGTGACGTCGTCCCTAGGATTCTTGGACCTCACCGGCGACTTCACACCGGTGCTGGCGGTGGGACAGACCGAGCGATTCGGCGATTTCGCCCCTATCTCCGAATCTGTGGTGCTGTGCATCCGTGAAGTCCATGCCGAGCACCACGTGACCCGATCGATCGTGGAGGTCCGGCGAGATGGCACGGTCACCACCGTGTTCGAGGGGCGAGACTTCCTCTCCGACACCGTGGCCTGCGTCAGTGACGACGGAGGCGCATCGGTGGCCTTCGTGGCGTGGGATCACCCCGAACTCCCATGGCGAGCAGGAGAGGTGTGGCGAGGGATCTGGAGCGACGGTTCGCTGTCGCAGGTGGAGAAGGTGGCCGGGGGAGTGCGCGCTGCGGCGTTCGGACCCAGTTTCAGTGTCGATGGTCGATTGACGTTCGCTCGTGAGGTGGATGGCTACGTGCAGATCGCAGAGGTCGACGGTGATGACGCCTCGGCGATCACCACGAGTTCGGCTGATCACGCAGAGCCCCCATGGACCTCACAGGAGCGGACCTACACCCCCTCAGGGAGTCGGCGAGGGATCGGCGCCGTCAGTCGAGGAGGCTTGCAGCACCTCGTCGCCATCGACGGCGATCGAGAAACCGACATTCCGACCGAGCTCATGACGGTGGAGGGCATCGTCCTCGCAGACACCGACGTCGTGGTGCTCGGCGCCACCGCCTCGTCTCGAGCTGCGGTGTGGTCGGTCGATCTCGACACCGGAGCGCTCCGTCCGATCTCGTCGGCAGCGAACCTTCCTGGAGCGGCTCGAGCGTTCACGCCGTTCTCCGTGGTGGCACCAGATGGGCGAAGCATCGAAGGGTTCCTGGGCCTCCCAGGAGGATCTGCGCAGCCCCCGCTCATCGTGCACTGCCACGGGGGGCCGACCGATTCGGCAGATGCGTCGTTCGACCCCGTGATGCAGGTGCTCCTCGATGCAGGGTATGCGGTTGCGCTCGTGAACTACCGGGGTTCGACCGGATGCGGTTCGGCGTACCGCGACGCCCTCGACGGGGAGTGGGGAGTGGTCGACGTGGCCGACGTCTGCGACTACGCCCGAGCGGTCATGGACAGTGGTCTCGTGCACCCGGAGAAGGCTGCGATTCGGGGTGGTTCTGCGGGAGGCTTCACCGCACTCCGGGCGCTCGATGGGGCCCCCTTCCTCGGGGCGGTCTCGCTCTACGGCGTGACGGACCTCGTGCAGTTGGCGGCGTCGTGTCACGACTTCGAGGCGCACTACCTCGACCACCTCGTGGGCCCCTTGCCAGCGGCGCGGGCGGTCTACGACGATCGCTCCCCGGCGCTGCATCCTGAACGCATCATCGGAGCAGTGCTGCTCCTCCAAGGTGTCGACGACGCCGTGGTTCCCGTCGAGCAAGCTCGAAAGCTCGCTGCGGCGGTCACTGCCCAAGGGGGCAGTGTGCGCCTCGTCGAATTCGAGGGGGAGGGCCATGGATTCCGTCGGGCCCGCACCATCGAGCAGGCGCTCAGCGAAGAACTGTCGTTCTACGCCAACCTCTTCCGAACCCCTCGACCTGACTAGGGTGAGTGGCGTGGCGCAGGTGACCGTGGTGGAGGGACCGCTCGAGCGAGCGCTCCGGCGAGTCGCACGGCCGTTCTTCTCCTTGAGCGAACTCGAGCGCGACCTCGTGCTCTACGCAGCGTCGGGACTCTTCGCCCTCGTCGTCTCGTTCACCTCAGCGTTGGCGCTGTATCGGGAGTGGGGGGCGATGGCAGTGTCGGGCTACGCGTTCGGCGCCTTGGCATCTGCTTGGCTGTGGTGGTTCGTTCGCCACCGCCGCGTTGGTGACCGGAGTCAACTCTTGGCCCGGTGCACGGTGGCGGCGGTCGTGTTCACGTCGGTGCTCGCGGTGCCGCTGGCGGTTGAGATCTCGTGGCGCACGGAGACGCCGAATCCCTACCTCCACGTGCAGCCAGAGGTCACGGTCATTGAGCACGCTGGCCAGGCGGTTGCGAACGCACAGGACCCCTACCGCGTGGTGAAGGTGACCGGCGCACCAGCCCGCGATGCGGCCCACCCGCTCTACGAGCAGTTCTTCCCCTACCTGCCGCTGATGGCGGCGTTCGGCTACGCCTCGTCGACCCATGCCCCCGCACCTATCACCGATGCACGACTCACGTTCCTCCTCGTGACCATGGTCGTCCTCGCTGCCGCCCTCACGTTGTTCCGAGGGGGCGATGCCGAGCGGTTCAGAATCGGACAGGTGCTCTTGGTCCTCCCACTCGGCGCCCTCCCGCTCGTCACCGGTGGCGATGATCTCCCGGTCGTCGCGCTGTTGCTCTTAGGGCTCGTCCTCACCCAGCGGCGCCAGCTGCTCCCTGCAGGGATTACCTTCGGCGTGGCCGCAGCGATGAAGTTCACGGCGTGGCCCATCGCGCTCTTGGCCTTGGCGTTCTGCGATGCCTCGGGAAGACGAGGCGCACGGCGCCCGATGGCAATTGGTTTCGGCGCCGTCTTGATTCCGATCGTCCTTCCCTACGCCATCATGAACCCGGTGGCGTTTCTCCAGAACGTGGTCCTCTACCCCCTCGGACTGACCGGCGTCCCCTCGCCAGCACAGACGCCATTCTTCGGTCACCTCGTGGTCAGTCTGTTGCCCCATCTTCACCGGGTCTACGCCGTGGCAATTGCCGTGGTGGGCGTGGTACTCATCGGGCGATCGCTGCGGCGCCGTCCACCTCGAACGGCGGGGTCGGTAGCGACGTTCGCAGCGTGGTGCGCTGTGTTCATCGTCGCCGTGGCACCGTCGACTCGAGTCGGGTACTTGCTCTATCCGCTCGACTTCGCGCTGTGGGGCAGCATGCTCACCGCTGTGGATACTCGATCGTTACTGAGCAGTGCTCTGGAAGATCCGAATCGTGAGTTCGGTCGACTGGACGGGAACCCCTGACGGCGTCGGCGTGAAGGTCGTTGTACCGACAACCACGCCCAGCTCCCAGTAGTAGCCATCAGAACCCGCCTGTTGGGCGATCACTGCGTAACCGCCACCATCGTGAGTGGTGGAGCCCGTACTCATGATCTTCCAACCATCATGGGGAATTGCGTCGTCGACGAACGCCTGGAGCCAGCCAGCAGTTTGGGAGCAGGTGTAGCGAATCGCCACGGATGGACTGGCGGCGTCGCCCCCGGTCGGCAGACTTCGGTGGGTCGTGCAGGCGGCGGGAACGAGGACCTTCTTCTGAATGTCGACCGGCGGGGCGAGGAGGGGGTCGCTGCCTGCGAACACAGCGACGACCGAACTGGTGGGGCCGTAGGCGGTGAGCGGTGGTGGGGGAGGGGCGCTCCCTGAGCCACCGAAGAGGATCTCAAGCCCAACGAACCCACCGAGGGCGAGGATGGCCATGCCGGGAACGAGCGCCGCCATCTTGATTGAGGTGGACTGGTGCGTGAGGCGAGGCGGGGCGGTCATCGTGGTCGCTTTCGGTCGCGTCGGCGCTTCGGCGGAGTGGTGGCGGCGAGGAGATCGTCGACCTGGAAACCGAGGGGGGCAGCGTCGTTGGTGAGGTAGACGTAGAGCGCAGTCCAAAACGACGTTGATACCACCGTCAGCAGTGTCATCACGATCACGAGTCCAATGAGGCCGATCGTCAACGCCAGTACCTTGGAGGTCGACAGGGCGTAACTCGATGCTCCAGCGAGAATCGCGATGGTGAGAATCGTTACCGGGCTCAGCGGATTGGTGATGACCGCTCCAGCGCTCGGTGATTCTGTGAGGAGCCCCAGCGAACGCATCCTCCGTTGTTTTCCCTTCAGTCCTTCCCCCATCGCAATTGGAAGCGAGAGCGCACTTCGGAGGCGGAGTCGCTGGGCGAACTTCCGGCCGAAGAAGAGGCGGGCGATGCCGCCCGAACCACCGTTGCGGCGAAGCGGTTGCGTCGTCAGTGCCACGAGGACATGAGCGAGGGAGTAAGACAACAGTCTCGGGAGCCGCATGAGTGCTTGGAGACTGGCACGGGTCACCGAGACGGGTTCGCCGCGGAGGAAGGTGAGCAAGCGAATCGACAGCGCCCCTGACAGCCAGGCGGAGGAGGCGAGGGTCACGCCAACCGAGACGCCGACGAGGATCCACTGATGCGACGAGACAGGGTGCGTCGCCCCAGCATCTGATGCACTCCTGCGGACGAGGATGGTCAGCAGGGCTGCGAAGGCGGCGACACCCTCAACCGTCGCCGCCACAGCGACGAGGAGACTCAAGGATGGTTCGCTTGCGATGAAAGAACTCGACGACCGCATCGCACGCCACGCTCTCGGCAGATGCCCCATGCGTGTTGGGGTCGTCGGGCGCAGACCGCCACCGAAGAATCCAAATCGTCCAATCGGCGCGCTCATCGGTGCTGCGCTCCTGTCGCCGATGGCCAGTCGAAGTGGTTGAGTGGGCCATGCCCGGCACCGATCTGCCACGAAGCGGCTCCTGCGATGGAGCGGTGAACGTAGTCCTGTGCCTGTGCGATGCCGTGAAGGAGATCGACGCCTCGGGCACAGTAGGCGGCAATGGCCGCGGAGAACGTGCAGCCCGTTCCATGCGTGTTGCGGGTCATCACGTAGGGCTGGCGGAGTTCGACGATTTCGTCACCGAACACGACGAGGTCGGTGAGCACATGGTCAACGGGGCTCAGGTGGCCGCCTTTGGCCACGATGGTCGATCCTGTGCGGTCGGCCAGTGCCACAGCCCCAACGCGTAACGCATCGATCGTGCCGATCGATCCCGATGGCTGTCCGAGGAGGACTGCGAGTTCCTCGGCGTTCGGTGTGATGACGGTCGCCAGCGGGAACAAGAGCGAGCGATAAGCGTCGAGTGCGTCCATGTCGAGGAGGCGAGCTCCAGAGGTCGCCACGATGACCGGGTCGACGATGAGCGGCAGGCCCGTCTCGCTGATGCTCCATGCAACGGCTTCGACAATTGCCGTGGTCGCCAACATACCGGTCTTGATGGAGCGGATTGGCGTGTCGGCCAAGACGGCCGAGATCTGCTCGGCCACCATGGTGGGATCGAGGTAGGTAGCGGACTTCACGCCGAGGGTGTTCTGGGCGGTGACGGCGGTGATCGCCGAGGTCCCGTAGACGCCGAGCGCTGCGAACGTCTTCAGATCTGCTTGGATGCCCGCCGCTCCGCCAGAGTCCGATCCGGCAATGGTGAGGGCAGCGGGAGGGATCACCCCTACATCCTACGGCCCCCCTCGCCACGAGAGCGTGCCGGGGGCGCCGGTAGCATGCGTCCATGACGGATACGTTCGACGTCGGCGGCATCACCCTCACCTCACGGCTCCTCATGGGGACCGGCGCACTCTCGACGCTCGACATCTTGGAGCAGTCCTTTCGCGCTGCACAGTCCGAAGTTGCCACAGTTGCGGTTCGCCGGGTGGACGTGGAGGGATCCACGGGGCTGCTCGCCATGGTGCAGCGACTCGGCGTGCATCTGCTGCCGAATACCGCGGGATGTCACACGGCACATGAGGCAGTGCTGTTGGCCGAACTGGCGAGAGAAGCCTTCGAGACGCCGTGGATCAAGCTCGAGGTCATCGGTGACGACACGACGCTGTTGCCCGATGTCGTCGAACTGCTTCGGGCAGCAGAAACTCTGGTCGATCGCGGGTTCTCGGTCTTCGCGTACACGACCGATGATCTGGTGCTCGCACTCCGACTCGAAGAGGTTGGCTGCGCAGCGGTCATGCCGCTCGGGTCGCCAATTGGATCGGGTCTTGGGATCTCCAATCCACACGCCATCGCCATGATCGCCGAGCGCGTCAGTGTTCCCGTGGTCTTAGACGCTGGCATCGGAACGGCGAGTGACGCCGCATTGGCAATGGAGCTCGGATGCGATGCTGTGCTCGCAGCCTCCGCGATCAACCGGGCGGTCAATCCCGTGCGGATGGCACGAGCGATTGCCGCTGGGGTCACCGCAGGCCGTGACGCCTACCTCGCGGGCCGCATTCCTCCCCGCCGGAGCGCAGAGGCGTCGTCCCCATCGCTCGGTCGTCCGGACCTCCACGCTGACTGACACGCGTGGAACTACGGAGGTGTGATTTCCTCCGGTAGGATGTGAGTCCGGTTGTTCAGCGAAGGGAGTTCGCATGTCGGCATCGAGCATGGACCACGACCAGACGTTCAGCGGGCCACAGGTGTGCGCCATTGTGGGGGTGACCTACCGTCAACTCGACTACTGGGCACGGACCGAACTGCTCACGCCATCGGTCGCTGAAGCCAAGGGCAGTGGATCGAAGCGGCGATACTCGTACCACGACGTCGTATCGCTCAAGGTCATCAAGCAACTCCTCGATGCAGGACTCTCGCTCCAGGCAGCTCGCCGGGCAGTGGAGTGCCTGCGAGATGATCTCGAGGCCGACCTCGCTTCGACGCAACTGGTGCTGACGTCGACCTCTTCGGTGCTCGCACAGTCCAACGGCGAAGTCGTCGATCTTCTGGCTGGTGGTCAGGGTGTCTTCAACATCATTCCCCTCGCCGGACTCGTCGCCGAGGTCTCTGCAGAGATCGTGCACCTCGGCGCTGATGATCAGATTCGGAAGAAGCGCTCGGCGTGAGCCTTCGCCTCGAGGGGAGCCTGCGACGTCATCCATCGACGACGCAACGACGAGCGCACGATTTCGCGCACCCTTCAGAGGTCACGTTCTCGAGATTGCTGGATCTCTACGAGATTCGTTGGGTCTACGAGCCGACTGAGTTTCCGTTGTCCTGGCACCCTAATGGGCGACCGTCCGCAGCGTTCCGTCCAGATTTCTACTTACCTGATTTTGGAGAGTTCCTCGAGTTGACGACCGCTGAAGGGCGTCTCGCTACTCGGAAGAACGCCAAGATCCGTCGCTTCCGAGCGCTCTACCCCGAAGTCGCCCTCACCCTGATTGGCCATCGGCAGTTCGGAGAACTCTGCGAACGTCATCGCCTCCAACCCAACCACCCACTCGCCGCCTGAGGACCACGCCATGGACGCCACCAAGCACGCTCCCCTCGAAGATCGCCACCTCGCCCTCGGTGCCAAGATGGCGCCGTTTGGGGGATGGGAGATGCCGATCGCGTACCCGAGCGGCACTGTCGTCGAGCACCGAGCGTGCCGAAACGACGCTGTGGTCTTCGACGTGAGTCACCTCGGCACCGTGCGCGTGTCGGGGCCTGAGGCATTCGCGACGCTGCAGAAGACCCTCACCAATGACCTCACCCGCATTCAGCCCGGACGAGCGCAGTACACGCACCTGCTGAACAATGCCGGGGGAGTGGTCGACGACATCATCGTGTGGTGGGTGAGCGAGGATCGCTTCGACGTGATGCCGAACGCTTCGAACACCGATGACGCTCGCGCTGCGTTCGGTGGGATCGACGTGACCGCCGAGCGCGTGGTACTCGCCATTCAGGGTCCGATGGCCAGAGCACGCTTGGAAGGAATCGCTCCAGAAATTGCCGCGGTGCCGAGGTTCTGCGTTCGAGAGGTGACCTGGGGTGGTGCAACGGTGACCGTTGCCGGCACCGGATACACCGGGGAAGACGGCGTGGAAGTGGCGCTGCCGCTCTCGGTCGCCCACGCGTTCTTCGACGCCGTGCTTGAGGCTGGCGTCATTCCGGCGGGACTCGGCGCCCGGGACACCCTCCGCCTCGAGGCCGGGTTGCCGCTCCACGGTCACGAGCTCTCGGCCACGATCACGCCGCTCGAGGCCAAGTTGAACTGGGTCATTGGGTGGAACAAGGGAGATTTCATCGGGCGGGCAGCACTCGAGGCCCAGCGCGCCGCAGGAGTTGCGAGGAGCCTCGTTGGAATTGCCACTGAAGGGCGACAGCCTCCCCGTGAGGGAGCCGAAATCGTTGTTGGCGACACCGTCGTCGGAACGGTCACGAGTGGAAACTTCTCACCAATGCTCGGCCACGGTATTGCGATGGGGTTCGTCGACTCCAGTGCAGCACTGAGCGTTGGCGATGACGTCGCCATCATCATCCGATCGAAGGCGCTGAGTGGCCGTCTCGTCCCGCTACCGTTTTGGCCACCGAGGGAGTCCTAATGGCTGACTACATGCCCCACACCCCAGAAGAAGTCGAGCAGATGCTCGCCTTCCTGGGTCTTTCCACCGAAGCCGAGCTCTTCGACGTCGTGCCCGAGGCGATTCGCTTGGCCGGCGGGCTCAACCTCGCCCCGGGGATCACCGAGCCCGACGTGCTCGACCGGTTCGAACAGCGCGCCGCCAACAACCGAGCTCGTGCGGATCAGTTGGTCTGCTTCGCAGGTGCGGGCGCCTACGACCATGAGTTGCCGCCGGTGGTCAAGATGCTCGGGAGCCGATCGGAGTTCGTGACGGCGTACACGCCGTACCAGCCCGAGATCGCCCAGGGTGTCCTCCAGGCCATCTTTGAGTTCCAGACAATGACGGCGCGGATCTTCGGTCTTCCCGTTGCCAACGCGTCGCTCTACGACGGGGCCACGGCACTCGTTGAGGCCGTGAACTTGGCGGTGGCGTCGGCGAAGAACTCCCGAGTCGTTCTGTCCTCTGGTGTCCACCCGCACTGGCGCCAGGTCGTCGAGACCTTCGCTGTTGGTACTGGCCACGAGATTGAAGTCGCGCCGCTCGTCGATGGGCGCACGGACTTCAGCGCCATTGACGGTCCCTGCGGTGCCATTGTCGTCGCACAGCCGAACTACCTCGGAGGACTCGAACACCTCGATCAGGTACGAGCGTTGTGTGACCGTACCGGTGCGCTCATGATCGTGGCTGCCGATCCCGTTGCCTCCGGACTCCTCAAGACCCCCGGTTCCTATGGCGCCGATGTGGTGGTGGGGGAGGGCCAAGGATTTGGCACCGCGCTCAGTTTCGGTGGCCCTTACCTCGGCCTCTTCGCCTGCACCTTGCCGCAGATTCGACGACTTCCGGGTCGCATCGTCGGCGAGACCGTCGACACGACGGGGACCAAGGCCTACGTGACGACGCTGCGCACCCGTGAGCAGGACATCCGTCGCGAGAAGGCCACGTCGAACGTCTGTACGAACCAGACCCTGATGGCGGTCGCCGCAGCGATTCAGCTGAGCTGGCTCGGCACGGCAGGCCTCACAGATCTCGCACTCCGGTGCGCCCAAGGGACCCGGTACCTCATCGATCAGCTCGGTGCGGGCTCGAACACCTCGGTGCTCCATCCGAACCTGCCGGTCTTCAGAGACGTGGCGATTCGAACGGCTGCGCCGGCATCGGTCGTCATTGAACGAATGGCCGATGAAGGATTCTTGGCTGGCATCGCCGCATCTGCGCTCCTCCGTGGGAGCGACCCCTCGTTGTCGCCATCCGATCACGACCACACGTTGCTGGTGTCGGTCACCGAGCGACGGACGGCAGAGCAGATTGACCGATTCGCCGCAGCACTCGAGAAGGCGGGGCAGAAGTGACCATGACGCATCCAGCAGCTGGTGGCAAGGCCTCTTCTGCTCCGTTGATGGGGCGGGCAGCAGAGCCGACGATCTTCGAGCTCTCCCAACCTGGTCGATCGAGCTTCCAATTCCGAACGACTGGTGTGCCGCCTCGGCCTGCTGGTGACCTCATTCCTTCGGAGTTCCTCGCCGACGACGTCGTCGAATTGGCAGAAGTCTCTGAGCGCGATCTCGTGGCGCACTTCACTCGCCTCAGCCATCGCCAGTTCTCTGTGGACCTCGGCGCGTATCCGCTCGGCTCGTGCACGATGAAGTACAACCCGAAGGTGTGCGACACCATTGCGTCGCTCCCGGGTCTCGCCGGCGTGCACCCTGGCGCTCCGGCATCGCTGACGCAGGGCTGGTTGGAGATCATGGTGTCGCTGGAAGCAGCGCTCTGTGAGGTCACCGGTATGGCGTCGGCCACGCTGCAGCCCGCAGCTGGAGCAGCGGGGGAGTTGACCGGTCTGTTGCTCATGCGTGCGTACCACGCCGCACGGGGTGAAGAGCGTCGCCGCATCATCATTCCCGACTCCGCCCACGGCACGAACCCGGCATCGGTCACCCTTGGTGGCTACGACGTCACGACCGTTCCATCAGATGATCGTGGTTGTGTCGACCTCGCCGCGCTCAAGGCAGTACTCGATACCGATGTTGCCGGCATCATGCTCACGAACCCCAACACGCTCGGACTCTTCGAAGAGGACATCGCCGAGATCGCTGCTGCTGTGCACGACGTTGGTGGGCTCCTCTACTACGACGGTGCCAACTTGAACGCCATCTTGGGCGTCGTGCGCCCAGGTGACATGGGCTTCGACATCGTCCACATGAACCTCCACAAGACCTTCGCCACGCCACACGGTGGTGGGGGACCCGGTGCGGGCCCAGTTGCGGTGTCGAGCCGCCTCACTGAATTCCTGCCCGGCCCCCGAGCGACCAAGGTTGGCGATCGCTACGACTGGGTGACCCCTCCATCATCCATTGGTCGAGTGCATGGCTGGCACGGCAATGCCCTCGTGCTGGCACGAGCCCTCGCCTACATTGAAATTCACGGCGGTGACGGACTTCGCAAGGTGTCGGAGCGTGCAGTGCTCAACGCCAACTGGATCCGCCAGCGGCTCTCCACGGTCTTCGACGTGGCGTTCGACCGGCCCTGCATGCACGAAGTCGTGCTCTCGCTGACCACGCTGCGGAAGGACCATGGGATCAAGGCCATCGACGTGGCCAAGCGGCTCATGGAGGAGGGATTCCACGCGCCGACCGTGTACTTCCCACTCATCGTGGATGAAGCGCTCATGATCGAGCCGACCGAAACCGAGAGCTTGCAAACCTTGGAGGCATTGGCGCAGGCGTTCGAACTGATCGCCGCTGAGGCGTTGAGCGATCCTGATTCGCTGCACGCAGCGCCACGGACGTCACCGGTTGGTCGGGTCGATGAAGCGCTCGCGGCGCGACAGCTCATTCAGACGTTCGACGCTCGCCCCCAGCCCTAGAAGGGGAGTGGCCTGACCTCAGTCGAGGAGGTCAGGCTGGAGCTTGATGATCTGATCGAAGAGCGACTGGAAGCTGAACTGCCCAGCGATCTCGGTGCCAACGACGTCGTGGGCCGCCTTCGCGGAAGCGTCATCGATCGAAATCGGCTGCCCGGCAGCCATGGCCAAGAGCTGCACCTGACAGGTCCGCTCCATGGTGATGAACCACCACACCGCAGATTCAACGGTGTGGCCGACCGTCAACAGCCCGTGGTTGCGCAGAATGGCTGCCTTGTTGGTGCCGACCGTCCTCGCAATCCGTCGCCCCTCTTCGAGGTCTAAGACCACGCCGGTGAAGTCATCGAACAGTGCGTGGTCGTTGTAGAAGGCGCAGGCGTCTTGGGTGATGGGGTCGAGGGTCTTGCCGAGCGTCGAGAATGCCCGGCCATAGGTCGAGTGGCTGTGCGCTGCAGCGACGACGTCAGGGCGAGCTTCGTGGACTTGGGAGTGAATGGCGAAGGCAGCACCGTTGACGAACGCGTCGCCGTAGACAACGTTGCCTTCGTGGTCGACGCAGATGAGGTCAGACACCGAAATATGGGAGAAGGGCATACCGAAGGGGTTCACCCAAAATCGCGTG
This sequence comes from uncultured Actinomycetes bacterium, assembly GCA_903870905.1. Taxonomy (GTDB): domain Bacteria; phylum Actinomycetota; class Acidimicrobiia; order Acidimicrobiales; family RAAP-2; genus CAIQEU01. Next base: position 79,165 of record CAIQEU010000020.1, read on the forward strand.
GGATCCCCTGGGTCGCGAGCGGTGATGTGGCCTGCCACGCCCTCGTCGAAACCGAACTTGCCGAAGAGTCGGAACCCAGCGGCAAGGCGCTGCTTGCGGTAGAGCCGTTCGGCCTCGATGTCCTCGTGGGAGCCACCGGGGGGATTGGGGAACAGGGTTGACATGGCTACCTCCTTCGTAGCTCTGATCCTACGCGTGCGCAGCAGTGAACAGAGGAGAACTGACCGACTTAGGCGCCAGTGAGGACCAGGCCCAGGCCCGATGCACTGGTGGCCACGATGAGGAGGCCGAGGCCGTGGGCAGCGCCAGTCCACCACTGTCGCCGCCGGACGAGGGTGACCGTGTCCACCGAAGCGGTGGACCACGTGGTGAACCCTCCACAGAGGCCAGCAGTCAGCACGGTGGAGGACCCCGTGGTGAGGTGTCCAGCGAGTGCGAGACCCGTCACGATGCCAATCGCCAGCGAACCGATCAGGTTCACGATCACCATCGGCCAAAGGGAGCGGAATCCGAGATGGCGGTCGACCAGGCGGTCGCTGGCGAAGCGCAGGACCGCTCCTGTTCCCCCAAGGATGAGCACGCCGATCTCAATCACGAGAACCTCCGCCGGGGGAGCCATACCTGCTCGCCGAGCCACGCTCCACCGACCCCGAGGATCAGACTGAGGGCGAGGAAGCCCACTGCTCGACCGGTGCAGTGGTTTCGGATGAGCTCGGCACCGACGAGCGCCACCGAGGAGTAGGTCGTCCAGCCCCCGAGGAGGCCGGTCGTCGTGAAGAGGCGCAGGCTGTGGCGGGGATGGGCATCGAAGAACGGAAGGAGTGCGCCGAGGATGATGCACCCGACGGTGTTGAGGATGAGGAGTGCCCACGGAATGCTGGCCAGCGACGGGGCGAGGTGCGGGAGGACGGCGTAGCGAGCCAGCGAACCGAGTGCGCCACCAGCGAAGACCAGCATGATTTCGGCGACGGTGATCCGGGAGGTTGGTCGGTCCTGCTCAGCCAATGCCGGATCGTCGAGTGGTCGATCTCCAGAGGTCACTCCATCAACCTACCGCCGGGGACGTCGAGGACTGGGGAGGAGTGAGCCAGGGCCAGCCCCACCTGCGCAACGATCTACTACTATCATAATGAACATTATAGGCGGAATGGATGGATGGTTGAGAGGGGCTTGACGTACCCGGATCCGAAGAAATGGGTCGCTACGCCATGGTGCCGGTTTGTAGTTACCTTTCCGATCACTGTCTCCGCTGGGGAAGGAGTTGATGGAAGGAGCTGATCTGGCGTCTCTCCTCGTGCGCTCGATCTTGATGGACGCAATGATCCACCGAATTGTTACTGCCCCTTGCAAGACTGCGCACATGTCAGACCTTCGCCTTGATGCGCCCAGGCTCCAACGCCGGGCCAGTCTGCTCATGTACCTTCTGTACCTCGTGGCGCTGTCTGGGGTTGCCACCTTCTTGCTCGGGCTCCACGGTGGCGTCTGGCTGGTGGCGTGTTTCTTCTCCGTGGCTCCCTGTGGGCTGGCACTGGGTTGCGCTGCGGTCACGATCAAGACCCGACTTTCGATCCTCTCTCAAGGGATTGGCTGGTCGTGTGTTGCATTAGCGGCCTTGGTTCTGGCCGTTGCGCTGTTCGGACAGGGTCTTTCACCGATACTCAACGTGTTGGTGGCGTTGGGCCTCCTGGTGAACGCCGCCCCGATTCCCGTGATCGAACGAGAGGGTCTGTAGGATCATCGGGAACCTTGAGGAGGTCCACCGATGGCAACCTGTACGAACTGCGGCAACACCATGGAGCGCCGCCGGTGCCTGACCTGTGCCGCTGAAGCGGCAAAGGCGCAACCGCACGCCAAGAACGTCGGTGGGAAGGGCCTCCTCGGTGCGCTGTTCCTCGGCCTCGCCCTCTCGGGTCTCTTGGTCCTCGGGGTTGCCAATGCCGGTTCCTCGGCGTCGCCGAAGCAAGCCATCGAAGACGCGGTGGCGGCCACCAAGGCTGCCGGGACCTCAACCTTCACGCTCAACGTGAGCGTTGCCTCTGCCGGCATCAAGTCGAAGAGTATTGCGCTGTCGGGTACTGGCAAAGTTGACCGAGCTGCCAAGCAAGCGCAAGTCTCGATGACCGGTGCAGGAGTTTCCATCGAGGTGATCACCGATGGCACAGATATCTACCTCCACAAGGGCGTGAGCGGCTCCTGGCTGAAAGCTTCGACATTGGCCTCGTCGTCGAACCCCATCTCGAACTTGATTGGCGGGAGTTCATCGTTCACGCCGTCGTACGACTCGCTGAAGGCAGCCTGGGGCCATGCCACCAAGGCGGGTTCGGTCGTCGTCGGTGGGCATGCCTGCACCACGTACGACATCCCGGTCTCGGCTGCTGATGTGAAGAAGCTCCTCGCCGGCGAGATGAAGGGTTCGGCGGGTGCCGGCCTCGGCCAGGCCTTCCTCTCAATCTTCTTGAAAGGCATCCAGATCAACGAGACGATGGCCATCGACAACCAGTCGCACTACATCCGGGCGATTCATGAGACGGTCAGTTTGAGCATCTTGGGCCAGAGCGTCAACGAGCAAGTCGCCTTCGAACTCGACAACTTCGGCAAGCCAGTCACCATTGACATCCCAACGTCCGCCACTGCCGCCCCCGGAGGGCAGCTTCCCTCCATTCTGTAAGGGAAGAGAGCGCCGCTCCCCTAGCGAACGAGTTTGCTCGCTGCTGCTTGGAAGGCGTCGGACTTGAGCAGGCGGCTGAACTCGACGTTCTCGCGATGAATTTGATCCACGAGCGTTCCGTGGTCGTTGCGGAGCAGCGCCTTGGTGGTCACGATCGAGTCGAGTGACTTCGCGGCGAGTTGGGCAGCCTTGCTCTGGGCGTACTCGAGGACATCGTCGACGACCTCGTTGACGAGACCGATGCGCTGCGCCTCTTGGGCGCTGATGAGGTCGGCGAGCAACATGAGCGCTGAGGCGTGCAGCGCCCCGACTCGCTGGGCCAGGAGTCGAGTGGAGCCCGCTTCAGGGACGACACCGATGTTGGTGAACGCGGTTGTGAGGCGTGCATTCGGGGCGGCGTAGACGAGGTCGCAGTGCAGCAGCATGGTCACGCCAATGCCGACGGTGACCCCGTTGATGGCAGCGATGAACGGCTTCGGGAAGGTCACGAAGTTGGAGATCAGGCGAGCCTGCGGCGAGGGTCCCGTGATGTCAGCAGGGCCCGACAGGAAGTCCCTCAGGTCGTTGCCGGCGCAGAAGCTATCCCCAGAGCCCGTGACGACGACTGCGTGCACCTCGTCGCTCGCCGCTGCGTGCTCCAAGGCATCGGAGAAGGCTCCATACATCTCAGACGTGAGGGCGTTCTTCTTCTCAGGACGATTCAACTGAATCGTCATCACCTTGTTCTCAACGGTTGTCAGCACAGTGGACATTGACGCTCCTTGGTCGGCTTCACTCTAGGTCGGATGACACTCACGCAGGAATGGAGAAGATGAGGGCTTCATCGCCTCGGACGATGCCGTCGAATCCCTCGTGGTGATCTCGACCGGTGGCGAAGTCGAGTCGACCGTCCACGGAGAACCCCACGGAGTCGTGCGAGAAGTTACACACAATGAGACGGACGTCATTCCCCTCGCTGCGGCGGTAGACGAGGAGTTCTGAGGGAGCATCTACCCACGAGAAGGAACCGCGGCGCAGGGCTGTGCTCTCCTTGCGCACGCCAATGAGATCGCGGTACAGCGTCAGCATTGAGGTTGGCTCACCTCGTTCGACCTCGACGTTCGTGGTCGCTGCATTGGGAGGAAAGGTCATCCACGGTGCAACGGGCCACCCGTGACCCGGACCACTCCCCCATGGCACGGGCGCTCGTGCGCCGTCACGGAATCCGGGGTCGATGACCTCGCCATCGCCGAGAACGGCGTTCTCGAGGCCGAGTTCTTCACCTTGGTAGAGGAACGGCGTGCCCCGAAGTGTGCAGAGCAGAACAGCCGCAACTTTGGCTCGCTCGATGCTCTTGAGGCGCGACACGACCCGGGATGCGTCGTGGTTGTTGAGCACCCAGGTTGGCCAAGCGTGACGAGGGTCGTGGGTGGCGTAGGCAGCGGTGATGGCGTCCTTCCACGCTGGCGCTCGCCAAGGGGTGAACAGGGGTTGGAAGTTGAACGCGAGGTCGAGCTCATCGCCGTTGCCGTAGTGCTCAGCGACGGCAGCCGGGTCGAGGAGGTAGACCTCACCGACGATCAGAGGGTCGCCGTCGTAGTGCTTCACCACCTCGCGGATCTCTCGGAGGTAGGGGTGGGTCTCGGGGCGGTTGTTGAGGACGACGTGGCCGAGACCCTTCAGCTCCTCGTCGTCGTCAGCGAAGGCTGGATCTTTGCCGAGGAGGTGGATCACGTCCATACGGAAGCCGTCGACGCCACGATCGAGCCAGAATCGGAGCGTCTCGGCCATTGCCGTTCGCACGGCAGGATTCGCCCAGTTGAGATCGGGTTGCTCCGCTAAGAAGCAGTGGAGGTACCACTCCCCCGAGGTGTCGTCGTAGGTCCATGCTGGTGCATCCACCCACGCCCGCACCCAGTTATTCGGTGGCGTGCCGTCTGCGCCACCCTTCTTCCAGATGTAGAAGTCTCGGAACGCAGAGCTCGGCGACGACACGGCGTCGACGAACCAAGGGTGGTGACTCGAGGTGTGGTTCGGGACCCAGTCGAGGATGACCTTCATCCCTCGACCATGCGCTGCGGCGAGGAGGTGGTCGAAGATGGCGAGGTCACCGAAGAGCGGTTCGACGTCGGTGTAGTTGGCGACGTCGTAGCTGAAGTCCGCCATGGGCGATGGGTAGATCGGCGTCAACCACAGGCAATCCACGCCGAGCCACTCGAGGTAGTCCAACTTCGCCGTGATGCCGTTGAGGTCACCAACGCCATCCCCGTTCGTGTCGAGGAAGGATCGTGGGTAGATCTGGTAGACAACGGCCTCATGCCACCACGGGGTCATGGCAGCACGCTACAGCGCGGCCTGAGCGCCTTCAGTCCTCAATGAGGAGGAGTGCACGCCGTGGGCACGCCTTGATGATCATCGTCACGAGATCTCGGTCACCCTTTGTGATCGCACGCTCAACCACCGGGTAACCCCATTCGTCGAGGTGGATCAGTTCTGGGGCGAGTTCGGCGCAGTACCCGAAGGCGTCGCAGCGAATGGGGTCAACGACGAGTCGCTTCATCGTGGCCTCCTCGAGGCGGGAAAGGGAAAGACGGTCGGTTGCTGGGCCGCGGCGCAGGCACCGCGCTGCTGATGACTGGCCACGTGCTGGTCGAAGTGCGCGAGTCCAGACCGAAGGAGTCGGACGACACCGTCTGGATGCCGACAGGCACCCCGACCGTCGATCTCCGCCATCCGGGCGTGGAGCTGGTCGACGCGAACATGACTCGTCTTCGCTGATGCCAGGAGCTCGAGATCACGGGCCAGCGCCGGGAGGCCGAAGGCACAGGGGCCGCATTGACCAGCACTCTCTCCAGCCATGTAACGCACGAGGCGCGCCATCTCTGCAACGGGACACTGCGATGCGGGCAGCACCACCACGATCCCAGGTCCAAAGGTCGCACCGAGGGCAGAGAGCCCTTCGTGGCTCATCGTGGCCTGCAGGTGCTGTGGTCCGACGAAGGACCCGCCATACCCTCCAATGAGTGCGCCACCAAAGCCATCGGTGAGGCCGCCAGCTGCGTCGATCAAGCGCTCGAGTGAGCCCCCTGGGTTCCACTCGAGGACGCCGGGTTGGTGCACTCCCCCACGCACCGTCACGAGGCTGGTGCCAGGGTGCGCCGTGGTGCCTGCCTCACGGAACCACGATGCGCCGAATCTGGCGATCAGGGCCAGTTGGGCGAGCGTCTCAGCGTTGTGCACGAGGGCTTCCCGCCCACGAATGGTGACGTAGGACGGCTTCGTTGGTCGAAACGTTGGCAGCGATGCACCCCGGTGGAGCCAGTTGACGAGCGCCGACTCTTCGCCGGCGATGTAGCGGGCTGGGGGTCGCTCGATCTCTGCCGTTCGCCAGTCGCGCCGCTCGTCAATCGCCGCAGCGAAGGCGCTCGCCGTGGGATCAGCATCGTCGGCAACGGCCACCACCACTCGTGCAGCGTGGAGGGTTTCTGCGAGGATCGCTGCACCGTCGAGGACGAGGTGCGGCGCCCTCGTGGCGAGGACGGCATCCTTGGACGATGCGGGTTCACCTTCCATGCAGTTGACCACGATCACCGGTTTGTTGGTCCTGGCCAAGAAGTCGAACTTCCACACTGCCGGGACACCGCTGCCACCTCGACCGAGGAGGCCAGAGGATTCGATCAGGCCGTGGAGCCGTGCGACGCGTTCAGGGCGCTTGCCCTCAACGGTCGGCATCGGACCGAAACGGTTGAGGTGCGCAGCGAGTCCTGGTCCGTCGTTTGCTCCAGCGAGCAGGCGGAGTTCGCTCGGGGCCTGGCTCATCGACGAACCTTCTTCGGAGGGGTCGTCAGGTGACCACGCAGGCGGAGCGCACGGACCACCCGAAGGGTGAGCGCCCCCAAGGCTGCGATGACGCAAATCGCCAACACCACGAGCAGCCAGTGCGATCCCTTCTTCACATCGGTACCGAGGAGGAAGACGTGGAGCGCGGCGATGGGAGCCGAGAGGTAGACGAGGTAGTGGATCGTTCGCCACCACTCGATCTTGATCCGATCTCGAACGAGCGAGGAGATCAGCACCACGAGGAGTAGGTCGAACGCAGCTGCACCGAGAGAGACCGAGAGGCGCTTGTAGGGAGAGGTGAGCGGCACGACGCTTGAGAGGATGGGGACATTGACGTAGGAGTCCAGCACGGTGGTGGTGACGTGGAGGGCAACGAACACCATGGCCATGATGGAGACGCGCTTGTGGAGCTCTTGCGAGGCGAATCGCGGCCAGGCATGCCAGCCGAGCCGGACGTTGGTGATGATGCCGAGGATCGCACTGGCAGTGAGCAGCACGAGACCGACAGCAGCCGTTGAGCGGGTGATGTACCAGAGCCACGGAGAGGTTGCGCCGATCATGCCGCCCTCCTCGGCCACGTGCCAACGGCAATGGTGGTGCCGCTGTGGTCACGGAGGCGAGCACCGAGTCCGCGCGCTGCGAGGAGCTCGGGCGCATCCGTTCCCTCGAGGTGGGCGGCAGTTGCCGCGATGTTTGCCTCGAGGCAGTTCGCAGCGTGCACGCTCACCAACGCCCATGGTGTTGCCGCTGAGCGGCCCGTTCGAGGATCGACGAGGTGGTGGATGGTCGCACCGTTGCGGCGCCACACTCGGCCGATTGATGAGGAGGTCGCCACGCCGCCTCCTTCAATCACCATCAGGTCCTCTGCATCGCTGATGGTGTCGTTCGTGCTGAGCAATGTCCGCTCTCGTGCGCTCTCGACGATCGCAATGCTCCAGCCCGGAGCGGGTGCGACCCCTGCGGTTGCCACATCGCCTCCGAGGCTGACACATGCGCCGGTTGCGAGGTCCTCTCGGACGAGTCGTTGCGCAATCCGATCGGCGCAGTGCGCCTTCGACGTGGCCCCGAGGTCGAGGCGTGCGCCGTTGTGGAGCGCAATGGTTCGACGGTCGAGGTCGATCACGACGTCGTTCGCCCAGGTATGGACTGGAGGTTGCTCTGAACCAGAGCCGGCGTCAATTTGGGAGAAATCGCGGTCGTACCCGAGCGCAATGAGCGCTCCACCGACTGCAGGGTCGACGAGGCCACCCGAGAGGTGCACGCCGAGAATCGCAGCTCGGAGGTAGTCAACGAAGTCGTCCGACATCGTGGTCGTCTGGCCGTCCGTGTTGAGCGTTGAGAGCTCAGAAAATGGATCAAAGCGACTCGCCGCGGCAGCGCACCGTTCGAGTTCGTCGTCGATCACCGCTTCGGCACCTTCACGACCACCAGCGATCAAAATCTCGGCCGTCGTGCTCCAGAGCGACCGAGAGACTCGTTCGAGGGTTTCCGGGTTCTGTGACGACAAGGGTCACGAACCGCTTGAGTAGACCGGCGGGGTGTAGGAGTACGACGGTGTCTGGCTGGTGCTTGAGGATCCGTAGGGGTTCTGGCTGTACCCATTCGCTGCCTGTTGCTGGGCCTGCGCGAGCGCCTGCGCTTCGGCTTGGGCCTGAGCTGCAGCAACTGCGGCCGCACGCTGTTGGGCAATGGCTGCAGCCTTGGCAGCTGCGGCAGCGCTCGCCGACTGCTCGATCGTGAAGGCGAGGCCCCCCACCCCAACGATTGCGGCTGCGGCGACCGTTGACGTGGCGACCGAGAGGTTCCGGAATCCGAGATCCCTCCGCCGTAGTGCCGCCTTCTTCTTCTGTTGGGCCGATGCTCGCTTCATGGCGCTCCTTCCTTTCCTCAATTGTGGTGCAGCAAGGTAAGAACGATGCGAGAGTTCGATGAAGATTCGATGAGATCTGGTCGACTGGCCTAATCTCCCGAGTGACAAGGGAGGCCTCCATGGCAGGGTTGTTCGATATCGCAGGAAAAGTCGCACTGGTGACTGGAGGCTCCCGAGGGATCGGACTCATGATTGCCCGTGGGTACGTCGAAGCGGGCGCCACGGTCTACATCTCGAGTCGCAAGGCTGACGTCTGCAATGCCGTCGCTGAGGAGCTGTCCGCGATCGGCACCTGCATCTCGCTCCCAGCAGACCTGTCGACTGATGCCGGTTGCGCCGAGCTCGCTGCAGCACTGAGCGCTCGTGAGCACCACCTCGACATCTTGGTGAATAACGCTGGTGCGACGTGGGGCGCACCGATGGACGACTACGACGAAGCAGCGTGGGAGCGAGTGCTCAGCGTGAACGTGAAGGGAATCTTCCACCTCACTCGCTACCTCCGTCCCCTCCTCGAGGCAGCTGGGACTGCTGAGAACCCAGCGCGTGTCATCAACATTGGATCCATCGACGGTATCCACGTGCCCATCATGGAGACCTACGCGTACTCAGCATCCAAGGCAGCGGTCCACCAACTCACCCGACACCTCGCCAAGCGACTCGCTCCGACGATCACCGTGAACGCCATTGCCCCTGGTCCGTTCGAATCCAAGATGATGGCGGCCACGCTTGACGCGTTCGGCGAGCAGATCGCTGGTTCGGCGCCGCTCAAGCGGATTGGTCGCCCCGATGACATGGCCGGCACCGCCATCTACCTCGCTTCTCGGGCCGCCAGTTACGTCACCGGGGTCATCTTGCCCGTCGATGGCGGTATCGCAACGGTAGGTTGAGCACATGACGATCTTTCCTCGTGAAGAAGTCCAGGCAGCGCTCGACACCTACGTTGCGCTTCGCCACCAAATTGATGAGGGCACGCAACCCGATTTCGCGGTTCTCGCTGATCTCTACACCGACGATGCGGTCTACTACGACGCCTCCTGGGGACGCCTCGAGGGCAAGGACGTGATCGCGAACTGGTTGCTCGACTCCATGGTTGGTCTGGAGGACTGGCGCTTCCCCATTGAATTCACCGCCATTGAGGGCAACGAGGTCGTGGTCAAGTGGACGCAGATTATCCCGGGCACGAAACCAGACGGATCGCCCTTCACGCAGTCGGCGTTCTCACGACTCATCTACGCAGGAAACGGCAAGTTCTCCTATGAAGAGGACCTCTACAACATGGCCCACGTGCTCGAGGACATCGTCGCCTCGGGGTGGATGCCCAAGGTGCCCGTCAACGCCCCGCCCCGCCATCCCAACCGAGACTGGTCGGTGCCGCAGTCCTAGGACTTGACGCCGAGCGTTGCCACCACCACGTGGTCGTGTCCGTTGGAGTTGACGGTGAGTCGAATGCGATCACCGGGCTTCAGCGCAGCGATGATGTTCCCGAGAGCATCAGCGGTAGGTGTCGGTGTGCCGTTGGCCTTGACGATGACATCGCCTTGAACAATGCCAGCTTTGTCTGCCGGCCCTCCGGGATTGACGTCGGTGACGATGGCCCCAGCAGACACCGTGAAGCCATACTGCTGCTGTAACTGCGGCGTCATGGAGATCAAGTAGACGCCGAGGAACGCCTTCTCGTGTGCAGGAGTGGTCCCGTGCTTCTCGAGCTGGGTGATGAGCGTCGTCAGGTGGTCCGAGGGAATCGCGAAGCCAATGTTCTGTGCGCTCGTGCCATCAGAGCTCGAACCAGCAACGGCGGTATTCATTCCGATCACCTCGCCACGGGCGTTGAGCAGTGGGCCTCCGGAGTTACCCGGGTTAATGGCAGCGTCGGTTTGGATCATGTTGGTCAGCGTCTCAGAACTGCCTCCCGAAGAATCCGATGCAGTCACCGATCGTCCGAGTGCCGAGACGATTCCTGAGGTCACGGTGGGAGTCCCCGCTGCGAGCCCGAGCGCATTGCCAATGGCAACCACCGCAGTACCCACTTCAACACCAGAGGACCTGGCGAAGGTCACCGGGTGGAGTCCAGAGGTGTTCACGATGCGTAACAGCGCGACATCGTTGCTCGGATCTCTCCCGATGAGCGCTGCAGGGAGAGCCGTCGTTGAACCCGACTGGGTGACGGTAATCACGCCACCACTCGCGGCGTTGGCAATGACGTGATTGTTGGTCAAGACGAGTCCGGACTGCGAGATGATCATCCCCGTCCCTTGGTCCTCACTTCCGCCCCCACTCGAGTCAATGGACACAACCGATGGCAAGACGTCGTGCACGAGCGTCGGGATTGACTCACCACTCGGCAAGATCGCAGCCGGAGACGCACCGTCGTGCACCGAGACGAACGCCACTGACGAGGCTCCATTCGACGAGGATCCAGTGGTCGCCGCGACGATGCCACCGCCAATGAGTCCACCGAGAACCGAGCACACCAATCCGATTGCCACGACGGACTTCGGACGCCGATGGTCGGGTGCTTCGTGCACGCCATCGGGAGCAGCCGATACGCCGCCGTTGGCTTCGCCCTCCCCGTCGCCGTCGTGCACTTCATCACTGGGTGACCTTGGTTCCTCGTCGCTCACGTCACGCGCTGACGGTTCGTCCATCGCTGGCTCGAGGGGAACCTGCACGTCCTCTGTCCCTTGGGACTGAGCGTCCTCTGCAACGGGTTGCGACGGCGGCATGGGGGGCATCGGTGGGGCAGGTGGCGGTGGAGGCGCGACGGAGTACTCGGTGCCATTGGTCACAGTTGGCTCCGTGTCGTCGAGGTGTTCATCCATGATGCTCTGCTCCTCCAACGTGGTCGCTGCCGCGTACGTCCTGTCCTCGCAGTGTAGGGAGCAACGCCTGCGAAAGCGGGAAGTTGGGAGTGAGAAGTCGGTGAGAAGATTCCGAACCAGCACGGGGTCCAACTACGGCTAAGTTCTACGGCGCAATGACACAGCGCATGGAGATCGAAGTCACTAGTCAACTGGATGAGAGCCGCTGGACGTGGCGCGCCGTGGGAGCCAAGCTCCCAAAGGGCGTGCTCGACAGCAGCATCCTCCCCGCCGGGACGAAGGCTGGTGATGTCCTGCGCGCGGAGTACGAGCGTGGCATTGACGGCATCGACATCCTCGCTACGAGCGCCACGAAGGAGCGAGAGCAACCTGATGTTGCTGCTCGGATCGAGCTGGCGCCGAAGGCACTGAAGGGGCCGGAGATTTCCGTGACCTACGCACCCAAGGGTGGTGGAGGTCGTGGACCAAAGCGCGACCGAGGCGATGGACCTCGTGGCGACAAGGGTGGACCACGCGGCGACCGCCCGGCCCGTGGCGACCGCCCAGGTGGCGACCGCCCGACCCGTGGCGACAGTCCTCGTGGCGAGGGTCGTCCGAGTGGACCCCGCAGTGACGCTCCACGCGGTGAGCGTGGTGCCCCTCGTGGCCCCCGTCGTGACGGACGTCCTGCCGAGCTCCCTGTCTCAACGGTGCACCGCAACGCTCTGCTTGCGATGCTTGGGCCAGAGCAGCTTCCGATCGCTGAACAACTGATCCGCGGTGGCCTCCCGGCAGTTCGCACCGCAATTGCCGAACAAGAGGCAGCAGCGAAGGCATCAGGAGGCGCACCGGTTGCAAAGGACGCCATCTTGGCGATTGCCGATCAACTCCTCCCCCAGACTCGACTCGCCTCATGGAAGGACCGGGCACAGCCCGTTGCCGCCGCTGGCGCCGAGGCTCGCCTGCGCGACCTCCGAACTGCAGTGACCGCAGCGCGCACGGTGACGATGGACGATGATGCTCGCGCCACCTTGAAGGCGCTTCGGAGTGTCCTCGACGAGAAGGTCAAGGCAATGGAGGGCAAGTGGATCGAGCGCATCACCACTGCCCTCGATGGGGGCAAGATCGCTGACGCTCTCGCGGTGGTTGCCTCGCCTCCCGACCAAGGCACCCGTTGCCCGGCTGAGCTCGCCGTTCGCCTCGCTGATGAAGCGGGCAAGGCGATGACTGCAGAGACGGCCGCTGATGACTGGCTCCTCCTCCTCGGAGCGGTCGCAGCATCGCCAGTGCGCCGCAACGTCACCCCGGCGGGAATTCCCGACGACGGTGCCGTGCGCAGCGCAGCGATGAACGCAGCAGGAATGGTCCCTTCGCTGGCGAAGTTGCTCGGCCTCCGGATTCCGCCTCCGCCACCTCGCAAGGCGTCAGTTCGCCAAGCCGTCGTTCCCGAGTAGGCCCGTTCGCCCAATGGGGCGAGACAGGATCAAGAGACGAGCCTTCGACCCGAGTTCTTCGGCTCGTTGTTTCGTGCTTCGATCACCGGGCAACGCAAGGATCTCAAAGCGCTCGAGCTGTGTCCCGACGTCGTGGGACATTGCCGCCTCGAAGAGCGCTCCCCCGCAGCCAACACCGCGTGCTGCTTGAGTCACGACGCAGAGCCACACCGTGCGCACTGCATCGTGGTCGGTATAGAGCAGCCATCCGACCACGTGACCGTCGACGGTCGCAACCAGGCTCACCCATGCGTTGCCCGTGGCAACGGAGCGTTCGAGGACCGCATCTCGTGACCAGGCATTGAGGTTCGTGGCGAGGTCAGCGAGGAATGCCGTCCCGCCACGATGGGCAGCGACGTCGGCGTAGACCTCGTCGATGATCGCGCCGATGACCTCTCGATCGCTCGGTGTCGCACACCGCACGGCGACCTCGACGTCAGGCAGGAGATGCCGCCTGCAGGAGTTGGGACGCGCGCCCGATCACAGTGGCTCGATTTCGCCCCGCTGTTTCGTAGGCCACCACCGCTCGAAGCGCTTGCGCATCAAGCGTCGGCAGGACTTTAACGATTGCCGCCGCCGTCATCTCGTCGTAGCCATCGAGAGGGGCCTCAGGCGCCTCCTGTGGCGCTGGGTTGCGTTCTTCGGGCGATGAGGCCGATGGTGCATCATCGGGCGACAGAGCGTCCAGGAGGCCCTTGACTCGCTGCTTCAATTCGTAGTTGGAATACGCGACGGCGAGTTGACCGAGCATCTTTGCCTGAGTCAGCTTCGGCTGGAGTTTCTCGAGGCGTTCCTCGGACAATGCGGGGATGGCGTCACCGAGAGCATGGAAGAGCTCTCGAAGCGCCGTGAAGATCTCTTGGGTCGCCGCTCCCCCACTCGTGGCGTTGTCCTCAGACGCAGTCACGGCAGAGCTTCTTCTTCTTGTCGGCCAGCTGGCTCGGGTGCTTCACGAGGAAGCAGCTCGAGCAAACGAACTCATCTGGTTGCTTCGGTAGGACTCGATCCGGGTCGCTGCGATCGTCGACTTCGGCGACGTCGTCATCTTCTGGTTCATCGTCGACGACCATCTTCTCTTTGAGAATCTCGTCGAGACTCGCCTCGACATCGTCGTCGGTCAGGTGTTCGAGGTCCTCGATGTCTTCGGTGACCTTTGGAACCAGCACGATTTCTGGGTCTGGCTCGTCCAATTCGTCCGTTAGCGCATCGTCGCCGAGACCGTCCTCATCGCCTAGTTCGTCGTCGAGGTCCTCTTCGAGGTCGAGGTCTTTCTCAAGCTCTTCGCCGTCAAGCTCGTCATCGATGTCGTCTGCCATGATCCCCATACTCTCTGTGTGCGCCGGGAGTGTACACGGTCGCTGAGGAGAAGTGGCTGATGGTCACCTGAGATGTTCGCACGGCTGCGAACTGAGTGGCGGATTCCGGGAGTCTTTGGCACCATCTCGGCTGGTTGCCCAACCGAGGCGTTCTCTACTCAACTCCCGGAATCATCCTCCGCCACTTCGACGTCGCCACCATCCGGCTGAGCTTTCACCCGACCGGACTAGCGAGGACGTCTGCACAATAGCGGAAGCGAATGGACGATGTGGAAGGCCGAATTTTCCTTGCAGGATCTGGCTTCAGTTGAGGTCTGCGCTCATCGCGCGCCGGCGAGCCTCAGCCCGTCGCTCGGATTCGAGGCGCTCGAGATCGGTAGCGCCGTGGTCCACGAACGTCATCGCACGTGCCACGTGATGGTGACCTGCATGAGTTGCGAGCAGGTTGTGCATCTGTTGCGCAACACGACGGTAGCTCGGGTGACCCTGCGCGCCAGAGCGCAACTCAATGAGGTGCATCGCCTCACGAGCGTTCATCTCCATGACGTAGCGAATGCGGTACGCGAGGGCGACTGCGTAGGGAGCTTGCTCGGGAAAATCAGGCTCAAGGGCATCGGCGAGCGCAGCACTGCGATCCAAGGACTCCAAGTACTTCGATGAGAGCCCCGACTCTTCAATGATTGCGGGCACGTCGTAACCGAGCGCGGTGGTGAGCGGCTGCCAGTCAATTGTCAGCATTCGGTGCCGTTGAAGGTCACGGAAGGCCCCGTAGTCGGTGACGAACTCGAAGCGGTACGACGTCGCTTCGAAGGCCCGACCAGGGCGATGACGGCGATTCGTGCGGTTCCCGATGTAGGCGGTGAAGAGCTCAGCCTTCTCGTCCTCGCTCATGCGCTCCACACGTGAGCGGGCTGCTGCCTCGGAGAGCCGAGTGGTGGCAACAGCGATCTCGGTCAAGATCCGCAGTTCGCCGTCAGGATCGAATTCGACGAGACGGACTTCAGGGGCTTCGACCTCCGCGCTGACTGCAGGGTTGAGCGCGTCGGGCCAGATGCGCTCCAAGACTCGTGCGGTGGCCGAGCGAGTCGACTCAAAGTACTGCGACCACTCTCCGCCGCGCTCGGCGACGTCGACCCGGCGCAGGAAGGAGGGAATCACCTTACGGAGCTCCTCGAGCATCAGATCGGCGTAGGAACGAGCCTCGGGGAGCGGGTGCGCTCGAAGGCGCAGCAGCAGCATCTCGTACGCCTGTCCCGTGCCGTAGATACCAACGTTGGACAGCGATGCTGCGGGGAGGAGTCCACGAACCGCGTCGAGTGCCTTCGCTCGGATCGCTTGGCGGTAGACGAAGTCGGAGTCTCCGGCTTCTTTGGGGTAACGCGTACTCAGCCACTGCGTGACCTGCGGCAGGAGCTCGGCGTAGCAGTCGAACATGCGGTCCATCTCGCCGATGTAGCGAGCACCGAGCGGAGACTCCAAGATCTCGGGGGCCCGGTAGTAGCGGTAGTGGCCAGAGGGGAGACGGTTGTCGTAGCCCAGGTAGCGCGTCGACTGCTCGAGGTAGCTCATCAGGCGACCCCACTCGAGGAGCTTGGTGAGGACGTTGGAGGCTTGCTCGCAGGCGAGGTGCACGCCGCCGAGTTGGGCGACGGAGTCGTCGCCGTATTCGAAGAAGACCTTCTCGTAGAGCTCCTCTGCGCGACGGAGCCCAACGGTGGCGTCGAAAGTGACGTCGCCCGACATGTCGAGGTCACCAATGAACTCATCGAGGAAGAGGCGACGAAGGCTCTTCGGGCTCCGAGAGTAACGAGCGAACAATGCGCCCTTCACCACCTCTGGAAGGTTGACCAAGGCGAATACGGGCAGGTCCAAGTTCGTGACGTAGCGGCGGAGGATTTGCTCCTCAGCCTCAGTGAACTCCTCAGCGACGTAGACCGGCATGGTCGTCGAGATTAGAGGCCAGCGGGGGCATCCTCAGGGATCCCCTGCGCCCCTCCGGCAGTCACCACGGAGCGCAGCAGGGCATCAACCGCGATCCGAGCCGTCTCTGCCACTCGTTGGTCGGCAGCCACCATGGCCACTTGGCCCGTGAGGTCGGCGAGCTGCTTGACGGCGCGCACGAAGTCTCCTGGAGCGATCTCGCCAATTTCAGCTGCGGCAACCTCCATCACGGTGGCGAAGCTCGCACCGCGAACCCACGAGGCCATGGCGGTTGCCAGTCCAGGCTCAGGGAGTCGACTCCGATGAAGTCCGTGACTCTCCTCAATGAGGCGGACGCGCTCCCCCGCTACGACGAGTTCACTCGTGCGGTCTTCAATGACGCTCCGCCGTGTGCCGCCGAGGCGATCACCACGAACGCCCCGGCGATCCTTCTGGTGCTGCTGTTTCTTCTTCGACTTCGGAACTGCGTGCTCTCTCGTCGGTTTGGCGCGACGGCGCTCGAAGACCAAGCTCGACAGAATCGCAACGAGCACTGCGGGTTCCACGTCGTCGAAGAGCCCAAGGCCGAGTCCCTCAGCCAAGATCAAGTCGCACTCGTGGTAGATCCGTCCGAGGATGAGTCCCGAGGGCGTGAGCGACCACCCATCGGCGTAGTGGAGCGCCTGCAGGACGGCGATGCGACGATCGAGCTGGCCGCTCGGGCCACCACTCGAGGCACCTGCGGGACGCTTCGCCGCCTCCCAGGCAGCAAAGGAGCGATTGACCAATTGATGCGCCGTTTCGGGGTCGTAGCGGCGGACCAGGTTGCAGACGAGGTTGTAGGTCGGCTTGAACGACGAGCGCAGCTGGGGCGACGGAGCGGTGGCGATCTTCGCCATGTCAGCGAAACTCGACTCGGTGGAGAACACGGTCACTGCGTGACCTTCTTCGTCGAGTCCACGACGGCCAGCTCGACCGGTGAGTTGGGCGTACTCCCCTGAGGTGAGCGTCGTTCGCCCAGCACCGGCGAACTTGGTGAAGCGTTCAATGACGGTGGTACGGGCCGGAACGTTGATCCCCAGCGCCAAGGTTTCGGTTGCGAACACCACGCCGAGGAGTCCCTCTTGGAGGCACTGCTCGACGGCCTCTCGGAATGCTGGCACCATGCCAGCGTGGTGGGCCGCGACCCCGCAGCAGAGCGCGTCGAGCCACTCGTTGAATCCGAGAACGCCGAGATCCTCATCGGTTAGCTGGGTGACGTGATGCTCGGCAATCTCAACAATGCGGCGTCGTTCGGTACTCGTGGTGAGCCGGATGCCCATGCGGAGGCAGTGGCGAACAGCGTCATCGCAGGCTGCCCGAGAGAAGATGAAGACGATGGCCGGCAGGAGTTGCTCGGCATCGAGGAGCTCGACGACCGCTGCTCGCCGAGGAGTCGCGATCGGGAGTGCTCCTGCGTGGCGACTCTGCAGGTAGGCCGAACCCCGACGTTGCTCGAGCGAACGACGGACGAGGCCGTCGAGGCGGAGCCCTTCGGTTGACGGCCGATCGCCATCGAGGAGGTCGATGAGCTCTGGTTCGACTTCTCCCCGTCGTTGGACGGCGACGTGGTGTCGGAGCGCAATCGGACGTTCGGTGGCGCCGATCACCGCGGTCTCGCCGCGAATCGACGCAATCCACGCTCCGAGATCCTTGGCGTTGGACACCGTGGCCGAGAGGCAGACGAAGGTCACCGTTGGCGGGCTCAAGATGAGGACCTCTTCCCACACACCCCCGCGATAGGGGTCTTGGAGGAAGTGGACCTCATCGAGCACCACCACCGAGAGGGTCGCCAAGTGCGGCGATTCGGCGAGCAGCATGTTCCGGAGGACCTCAGTGGTCATGACGACGATGGCCGCACCGGGGTTGATCACGGTATCGCCCGTCAGGAGGCCAACCGCTGCCGTGCCGTACTCAGCGACGAACTCTCGGTACTTCTGGTTCGACAGTGCCTTGAGGGGTGTCGTGTAGAAACTGGTCTTGCCGTCTCGGAGGGCCTGGTCAATGGCGTAGGCGGCGACGAGGGTCTTTCCAGAACCTGTTGGAGCGGTCACGAGCACGTTGGCGCCCCGATCGAGGGCATCCATGGACTCTTCTTGGAACGGATCGGTTGGGAATGCCAGCCTCGAGAGGAAGTCCTCTCGAATGGCCTCTGCTGTCGTCATTTCTTCAGGAGCTTGCCAATACCAATGGCCAAGAAGTAGAAGGCAACGAGCGGAATGGCCAAGACGAGCATGGAGAATGGGTCACCGCTCGGCGTGAACACCGCGGCGATCACGAAGATGCCGATGACGGCGATGCGCCAGTACGACAGCAGTCGCTTCGGCGTCACGAGGCCAGCGAGTTCCAGGGCGACCAAGATGACCGGGAATTCGAACGCCATGCCGAAGGCGAACATCATGGTCAGAATCAACTTCAGGTAGTCCGATGGGTGGTAGATGGCGGTCAGGTTGCTCCCACCAATGGTGTCGAGGAACTTGAGCGCGTGGGAGAACGTGAAGTACGCGAGCACCATGCCAACGACGAAGAGCGCGGTCGAGGCGAGAACGAACGGAAGGGCGTAGCGACGCTCCCTGGCTTTCAGCCCCGGAGTGATGAACCGCCACATCTCGAACAGGAACAGCGGCAAGGTGCAGAACAGGGACCCGTACCCAGCGACTCGAATACGAAGTGAGAGCCCGTCTAATGGGCTCGTCACGTAGAAGTTGCAGTTCTTTGGATCAGCGTTACACAGGGGCTGTCGCAAGAACGAGAGAATCTCTGGATAGAGCACGAAACACACGATCGTGAAGATCACGAAGCACGCGGCGACGATCATCAACCGCTTCCGGAGTTCACGGAGGTGCTCCATCCATGGCATGACCCCGCCGGTCTCTGTCGATGCATTGGTCGTCATCAGTTGAGGGAAGGATCGCCGGGGAGCGTGGTGGGCGTGGCTCGCGGTTCGACGTTGGTGTCGCTACCACTTGGAGCGGGCAGCGCTCCTGGGTCGTCAGGGAAGTGGTCGTCGTAGCGCGCAGCGGTCGCACCAGGGTCTGCCTGGAGCGGCTCATTGGCGACGTCGAAATCAGCGAGCTTGTTGAGGAGCGAGACCGGCGATCGGGCCATCCTCGCCATTTCGGTGGTCGACGGCATGTTCGGCATCTGCTCTTTGAACGTGGATTCAATCTTGTTCTGGTACTCCCGGAGAGACCTCCAGAACCCACCGAGCTGTTTGGCCGCCTCAGGCAACTTGTCCGGACCGAGGAGGACTACCGCGACGAAGGCAACGACGAGGAATTCACCGAGACTCGGAACGTGCACAACTCCACTCTACCGAGGAGAACGTCCCCGGCGACATCACGCGCTAGAGGCTCGCGATGAGCTGTTCTGCCCGTTCGTTGTGTGCGTCGAAGGGGTCTTGGAGGACGAGGGTCTGCACCGCCTGGTCGTTCAACTTGAGATGGACCCAGTCCACGGTGTAGTCCCGGCGCTGCTGCTTGGCCCGCTCGACGAAGGCCCCCCTGAGGCGAGCTCGTGTCGTCTGTGGAGGAGTCGTCGCCGCAGCGGTGATCTGGTCGTCCGTCACCACGCGCTCGACGAGCCCCTTTCGCTGGAGCTTGTAGAAGAGTCCCCGAGTGGTATCGGTATCGTGGTAGGTCAGATCGACGAGGAGTGCCTTTGGATCGTCGAGAGGGATCTGCTCTCGACCGCAGAGCCGCTCGACCAGGTGGTACTTGAGCACCCAATCGCACTCAGCGGCGAGCGAGAGAGGGTCGGTGGCAATCCCGTTGAGGACGTGACCCCACATCGCAAGCGCAGCCGAAATCTCTGGGCGCAGATCGTGGTGGTCAGCAAACTTCACCGCTCGCTCGTAGTACTCGAGTTGCAACTGCAGCGCGGTGAGTTCTCTGCCATTGGCCAACTTCACGGTCTTCGTGCAGGTGATGTCTTGCGAAATCTCTCGAATAGCCCGGATGGGGTTCTCGAGGGTCAGATCGCGAAGCACGGTGGTTGGGTCCTCGAGCATCTGCAGCAGTAGCGCCGTGGTGCCCACTTTGAGGTAGGTGGCGTACTCGTTCATGTTGGAGTCGCCAACG
>CAIQEU010000021.1 GCA_903870905.1 uncultured Actinomycetes bacterium
CGCTACGGCGAGCCCTACGTCGCCCTCGCTCGCAAGGGCGTGGTGCTGACCGCCGGAGGCTTCGTCCAGAACGACGAGATGCTGGCGCAGTATGCGCCGGGGGTGCTGAAGGCCAGTTGGAAGGTCGGCACCGACGGCGACGACGGTCGGGGTATTGCCATGGCCATGGCACTTGGTGCCGCGACCAAGTCCATGCACGCCGGCGAGTGCGCCTTCCCGGTCATGCCGCCCAAGCAGCTGACCGCTGGGATCTTGGTCAACTGCCAAGGCCAGCGCTTCATCAACGAGGACACCTACAACGGCCGCATCGGCCAAGCCGCCCTCTTCGACCAAGACGCCCACGTCTACCTCATCGTCGACGAGGAAACCTACGCCCCAACCTGGCTCGGCCTCGAGGCCTCGTGGGTCTGCGAGAGCGTGGAGGAGCTTGAGAAGGAGATTGGTCTTCCCGAAGGCAGTTTGGTGGCGACGGTTGCCCACTACAACCGCCACGCCGAGCGCGGCGAGGATCCGGTGTTCCACAAGAACGAGAAGTGGGTCCGCCCCTTGACCGGCCCCATTGGTGCCTTCGACCTGTCGCCGAAGAACATCCCCTACGCAGCCTTCACCTTGGGTGGTCTGTCGACCACGGTGGATGGAGAAGTCCTCCACCTCGACGGGTCGACCATCCCCGGCCTCTACGCCGCTGGTCGCACCACCTCTGGGGTCTGCTCCTTCGGCTACGCCTCGGGACTGTCCATTGGGGACTCCACCTACTTCGGTCGCCGAGCGGGCACCGCGGTGGCCAAGGCCTAACGCTCGAGGACGCCCACGATCTCGACGTGCTCGGTCTCGGGGAACAGGTCGAGGGCACGCAGGCTGACGAGGTGCCATCCCTGGTCCTGGGCGCGTGCGACATCTCGAGCGAAGGTGGCTGGGTCACAACTCACGAAGACCATGCGACGAGCGCCGGGGGCCAGTGAGCACAGCGCGTCGACGATACCCTTGGCTGCGCCATCACGAGCGGGGTCCATCACGATCACGTCGGTGCCGGGCAGCAGGTCGGCCACGGTCCGGGCGGTGACGGGGGCGGTGACGATCTGGACCTGGGAGAGGTGGCGGACGTTGCGGCGGGCATCGGCGGTTGCCTCGGTGGAGCGCTCGATGGAGATGACCACGCCGTCGCTGCCCACGGCCAGGGCGAGGGGCACGGTGAAGAGGCCGACACCGCTGTAGAGGTCGGCGACCTGCTCGCCGGGCTGGACCCGTGCGGCATCCATGACGGCAGCCGTCAACGCTCGGGCCGCAGCACGGTGCACCTGGAAGAACGACTCGGAGCTCACATCGAAGCGGTTGGGCCCAACCGTCACCTTGGCTCGAGCCGGTGGGGTGAGGAGTTCACCATCCACGCTCAGTCCGGCACCGGTCACCTCTGGGGTCTGGAGGAATCCCGTGGGACCAGTTTCGAAGGCGACGAGCGCAGTGTCGGCATCTGGGTGACCGAAGCAGCTGACGGCCTCCATGCCGGGGTAGCGATGGGTGGTGACCCCAATCGCGTGAATCTGGTCGGTGGCAATTGGGCAGTGCTCGACGGGGATGAGCTCCGAGGAGCGGTGGGCGTGGAGGCAGGTTCGGCCTTCCTCGTCGATGCTGAAGCGCACCGCGGTGCGCCATCCGAGTCCGGTGTCACCCTTGACCGCCGGTTCCACGGTGACGGCCATGGTGATCCCCGCCAGTCGCTCGAGTTGCTCGGCGATGAGCTGTCCCTTGAAGCGTCGCTGGGCGACGAGGGACGCGTGCTGATAGTCGCATCCACCACATCCTCCGGGTCCTGCCAGTGCGCAGGCAGGTTCCACCCGATCGGGGGAGGCCTCGAGGATCGCTACGGCATCAGCTCGGAGGAACTTCGACGAGGTTTCGGTGACTCGGACCCGAACTCGCTCGCCGGGCAGGGCGTGGCGCACGAAGGTGACGATGCCGTCGGGGGATCGTCCAACGAATCCACCACCAGCAGCTGGTTTTCCGATGGTGACGTCGAATTCGGTGCCAATTTCCATAGGCACCGAGGCTACGCCTCCGAGGAGGGCTCCTGCGGCGCCCAGGTTGGCGGGCGCTTCCAGAATCGGACGATGGCTTCGGGGGTTGGGTGCTTGGTGAACGAGGCTGGGACCTCGTCCAAGGGAACACCAGCGATCTCGGCCCAGCGAGCGCGGTTGCGCTCCTTGGTGCGCACCTTCGCCTCGGCGCTGTAGCGGCGACGTTCTTCGGCTTGGACGAGCCGCCAGGCGGCCTTGCGGGACTCCTCTCGAGCGTTGCTCGCCGACTGCATCCACCGAGGCTGCTGGCGGAGGAGATCGGCGACTGCGTCTGCAGTCCACCCACGTCGGGGCTCGAAGACCGAGATGGTCTCTGCCGGGAGGTCGAGGAGGGCAGCGACCTCGTCGTTGCTCAAGGTGGCGTCAGCCACCATGCCCACCACGGCGTCGGTGCGACCGAGGGCAGCTTCCAAGTCTGCTTCAACCTCGGCGAAGACCGACACGAGGACGTGGTCAGCCTTAGCCTCGAGCAACCAGGTCGGCGGGGTGATGATGAGGCCGTCGAGCTCTGTTGCCGAGAGGCCATCGTGACGGGGGAAGCGTTGCATGAGGTCGACGGGGGAGACGCCGAGCAGGCGAGCAGCTTGGTCGATGGGCACGAGGGGCGTCTGGCGAGGTTCCATGGCTGCCATGGTAGCGAACAGGTGTTCGCTCTGGCGGGATTGCTCAGTGGCGCCCAGTGCAGGCGACCGATGGCGTTGAAATCTCTGCCCTACGCAGACGGGGTGGACGCCGTGCTGTTGGCGTGCTCGGTGCTGGCCATTGAGCTGTCGTGCTTGTGGCGCGGCAGGGCGTAGGTCACGAGGAAGAAGACGCTGACGAGGGCAATCTGAATCCACAGGGCGTGCTGGAAGCCTGCGGTGGGGTCGCCAACGGTGGCTCGAGCGAAGAACGCGGTGCCGAAGGCGGCCACACCCACCGACGACGCGATCGACTGCACCGCGGAGAGGACTCCTGACGCTGAACCGACGGCCCGGTCCTCGATGGCAGAGATGATCGTGTCGAAGAGGGCTGCGACGACGAGACCAGTGCCGAACCCGGAGACCACCATGCCGAGCACCAACTGCAGGAGGTGGAAGTGGGTGACGTCTCGGAGCCCGACGAGCAGGAGTGCGGTGCCGAGGATCTGCGCCACAGCGCCAATTTGGAGCACCTTCCGGCCGAGCTTGTCGGCGAGGACCGCACCGCTCACCATGCCGCCGAGCGCAGTGCCGAGGGCGATGGGGATGTTGCCGAGGGCTGCGCCGCTGGCCGAGTAGTGCTGGCCGATCTGGAGGTAGAGGGTGATGACGAGGTAGACGCCGGTGAAGCCTGCGAAGAAGAGCGCCAGCCCACCGAGGCCAATCGCGTAGGAGCGGTTCGAGAAGATCGAGGGATCGACGAGCGGGCTGCCACCAGAGGCGGCGACCATGCGATTCCGGAGCACGAATCCCGCGAAGCCAATCGCCGAGGCGAGGAAGCAGAGCCACGTCCACAGCGGCCAACCCGCTTGCTGGCCCTGGATCAAGGGGAGGACGAGGAGCCCCGAGGCACCCGCCATGATGATGGCCGCGAGTCCGTCGATGCGCACCGTGGCATCACCCGTCGTTCGCGGCAGCATCTTCCACGCCAGTGCAGCGGCCACGATGCCAATAGGGATGTTGACGAGGAACACGTTGCGCCAACCAATGCCGAAGAGGTTGGCTTGGATGATGAAGCCGCCGATGATGGGGCCGAGGATGCCGCCGAGTCCGAAGACGGGACCGAAGACGGCGAAGGCCTTGGCGAACTCCTCTTCGGGGAATGCTTGGCGGATGAGGCCGAAACCCTGTGGGAGCAACATGGCCGCGGTGAAGCCCTCAATGAGCCGGAACGTGATCAACCAGGCGTTGGTCGGCGCAATGGCGCACAGGAGCGAGGAAATCGTGAAGGCCACCACGCCGAAGAGGAACATCTGGCGACGACCGAAGCGGTCGCCGAGTCGGCCACCGAGCACGAGGCCCGAACCGAGAGCCAGGGCGTAGCCACCGATGATCCACTGCAGCTGCGATGGCGTCGCACCGAGGTCCCGCTTGAGCGACGGTCCAGCGACGTTCACGATCGTCGAGTCGAGGAGATCCATGATCTCGGCGGTGAGCATGACGGCGAGAATCCACCAGCGGCGGGGGTCCGGCGAAGCGGTCATCGAGGGAGATTCGGACATGGTGCGCTCCTCAGTCATCGGGGGTTGAGCACGCACCGACGCGGTCGGTCTCGGGTGCCGTCGCCCACACCCTACCGACGCCTCGGTGGATGCGTGCAGGTTCGAGACTGCGCCTATGGGCCGAGGAGCGCGAACGGGATGACCGCAATGCCGTCTGAGCGACGGTAGGCCTCCGTTCCCGTGGTGATGACCGCGGCATCGAGCACGGTCGATCCGAGTTGGCGCTTGAGCCACGCGAGGTGGCGAACGTCGGCGTCGGTCACGGTTGCTGCGAGCTTCACCTCGAGGGCGACGATCCGCCCGTCGGGTCGGGTGACGATGAGGTCGACCTCGCGATCGCCTCCGAGGGTTCGGAGGTGCCCAACCGACGACTCAGCCCGCTGTGCGAAGACCCGGACGGACTGGGTGACGAGCGATTCGAAGAGTGCACCGAGGAACGGTCCGTCACCGAACGCGACTTCCGGGTTCGCTCCCTCGAGCAGCGCCCCGGCCTCCAGGCCGAGCATGCGAATGGCGAGGGCCGGATCAGCGAGGTGGTGTTTGGGTGCCCCAGCGAGCCGGTGGAGGTGGTTGTTGCTCGGCGACCACGATGGCAGCTCATCGAGGATCCACAGGCGTTCGAGGGCATCTCGGTAGTTGAGCACCGTCGTCTTGGCCGGCTTGTCGTCCTCTCCGCCGGTTGCCGCATTTCGGATCTTGTCGTAGGAGGTCGACGTCGCGGTTGCCGCTGCGAAGGCGCGGAGCCATCGCCAGAGCGTCGACGGGTTGCGAATCGAGACACCGAGCTCTCTGAGGTCGACGTCGACGATCCTCGCGAGGTAGCCGTCGAGGGCTGCACGTTGGGCTCGAGGACTCGCGAAGCGCATGCCGGGGAATCCACCCTTCGTGAGTTCGTCGACGTACTGCTCGAGTCCAACTGCCGTTGCGCCGCTGATCGTCGGTTGCGACCCGGTACACAGGTCGGCGAGCGACACCGTTGGTTCGCCAACACCACGTTCGACGAGCGTCAATGGGCGCAGGCGCACCGAGACAATCCGGCCCGCACCGCTGTGGGTCGGACGCTCCGATGGGGTGGCCGAACCGGTCAGGAGGAACGCCCCAGGAGCGGCGTTGGCGTCCACGGCCCGGCGGACGAGGTCCCACGACTCGGGCAAGCGTTGCCACTCGTCGATCACGATGGGCGGCCTTCCCTCGGTGAGGCGGGAGGGATCCGCGGTGATGACCTGCAGCTGGGATGGATCATCGAGTCGCCGGACGGTGCCTGCTCGCTGGAGGGCGGTGGCGGTCTTGCCAACCCCCTTCGGCCCTTCGAGGCTGATCGCGGGGAGATGCGGCAAGAGCGCATCGAGCTCATCGTCGACGATCCGTCGACGGTAGGGAGGTTGGCCGGTCGCCATGTCGCTACGATACCATTTCGCAGACTTCTACGCTACTATTTATTGCTTCTTTGGGCTACCATTTCGCACAAAGCCTCTGGGGATTGCAGGCAGACCGGGGTGTGCTCTGGACGCCAGTTCGTCGGACCTCGGTAACATGACCTCTTGATCGATCACTCGGAGGAACCATGCAGCAACGCAAGCTCGGCTCGGAACTCGTCGTCTCTGCTCAGGGACTTGGTTGCATGGGGATGTCCGACTTCTACGCCGGTCGAGATGACGCCACGTCCCTCGCAGTACTCAACCGGGCCATCGACCTCGGCGTGACCTTCCTCGATACCGCCGACATGTACGGGCCCTTCACCAACGAGGTCTTGTTGTCGAATGTGCTGGCCACGAGGCGCGACGAGATCACGCTGGCTACCAAGTTCGGCAACGAGCGTCTGGCCGATGGCACCTTCGTGGGGGTCAACGGCCGACCCGACTACGTGCGCAGCGCCTGCGACGCGTCGCTCCAGCGACTGGGCGTCGACACCATCGACCTCTACTACCAGCACCGGGTCGACCCCAACGTCCCCATTGAGGAGACGGTTGGCGCCATGGCCGAGCTCGTCGCAGCCGGCAAGGTCCGCTACCTCGGCCTGTCCGAAGCAGCACCAGCCACCATTCGCCGAGCAGCAGCGGTCCACCCGATCGCCGCGCTCCAGACCGAGTGGAGCCTCTGGACGAGGGATGTCGAATCGAACGACGTCTTGGCGACCGTTCGAGAACTCGGCATTGGCTTCGTGGCCTACTCGCCGCTCGGTCGAGGCTTCTTGACCGGATCCTTCGCCACCCCCGATGCGATTCCCGAGGGTGACTACCGACGATTCATGCCCCGCATGCAGGGTGAGAACTTCGCCGCCAACGCTGCCCTCGTTGCCGCTGTCCAAGAAGTCGCTGCGGAGCTGTCGGTGACCGCCGGGCAGGTTGCTCTGGCCTGGGTGCTGGCACAGGGCGACGACGTGGTGCCGATTCCAGGAACCAAGCGCCTCGCCTACTTAGAGGAGAACATCGCCGCCAGCGAGATCGTCCTCGACGCCGCCACGCTGGCCGCCCTCAATGCTGCTGCTCCGGTTGGGGCTGCAGCTGGGGACCGCTACGCCGACATGTCGACGGTCAACCGCTGAGCACCAGCCAACCCATCTCGTTCTCGCCCCGGCGGAACGTCGATCGACGAGTTGACCCGTCGCGCCGCTCGGGCTTCCACGTGCTGGCCAAGCCCGTTGGTCCCATCTGCAACCTCGACTGCGAGTACTGCTTCTACTTGGACACGAAGGAGCGCTACCCCGGCTCCACCTTCAAGATGCGCGACGACGTGCTCGAGGCCTACTTGGAGTCGGTCCTCCAAGCCCACGTCGGTCCCGAGATCACCATTGCCTGGCAGGGCGGTGAGCCCACCCTCCTCGGCCTCGACTTCTTCCGGAGAGCCATCGCTGTAGCCGAGGCCATGAAGCGCCCCGGCACAGTGCTCACCCACACCATCCAGACCAACGCCACCTTGCTCACCGACGAATTCGCGGCGTTCTTCGCCGAGGTCGGGATGCTGGTGGGGGTCTCCATCGATGGCCCGGCCCACCTCCACGATGCCTACCGCCTCGACCGACAGGGGCGGGGAACCCACGCCCGAGTGGTGGAGGGCATCGGTCTCCTGCAGCGCCACGGCGCCGAGGTGAACGCCCTCGTCACCATCAACGCCGCCAACGAGCACGCCCCGCTCGAGATCTACCGCCACCTCCGAGACGACCTCGGTCTCCGCTACCTCCAGCTCATCCCCATCGTGGAGACAGATGATGCAGGTGTGCTCCTCCAAACGTCCGTGTCGGCGAGCGGCTGGGGCCATACCCTCAAGGAAATGTTCAGCGAGTGGTTCCACCACGACGTGGGGTCCACCTTCGTGTCGATGTTCGACGCCGCCCTCGCCCCCCTCGTCGGCGCTCCGGCGGGGATGTGCATCTTTGCTGAGACCTGCGGCCACGCTGTCGCCCTCGAGCACAACGGTGACCTGTTCAGCTGCGACCACTTCGTCGACGACGAACACCTCCTCGGGAACCTGCTCGAGACCCCGCTCACCGACCTGCTCACCTCGCCAGCGCAGATCGCCTTCGGCCAGGCCAAGGCTTCGACCTTGCCGGACCAGTGCCGGCGCTGCCCGGTCCTCGACCAATGTCGGGGCGAGTGCCCGAAGAACCGGCACGCCTTGAGCGTGGATGGCGAGGCGGGCCTCAACGTGTTGTGCGCTGGCTACTACGACTTCTTCACCTCGACCCGTCCGGTGCTCACCGTCATGGCCCAGCACCTGCTCGCCGGTGGCTACGCCGATGAGGTCCCGGCCATGGTGGGCAACGGTGCTGCAGAGGACCCCTGCCCCTGCGGCAGCGGCCGCAGCCGCGCCCTATGCCCCTCGACCTGAGGGAGTCGTTGTACCGTTCTGAGCGTGGAAGGGGGGTCATCGTGGCCGCAGTAGAGGGATTCGCAACCGAGCAGTTCGCTGGACTTCGCACCGCGTTCGAAGAGCAGGTGGCATCAGGAGCAGACGTCGGCGCATCGCTGTGCTGCTACTTGGGCGGCGAACTGGTCGTCGACCTCTGGGGCGGCACCCGTGACGCCGCTGGGCAGATCCCGTGGACGCCCGACACCTTGGTCAACGTCTGGTCGACGACCAAGACCATGACCTTCCTCGCTGGTCTCATGCTGGCTGATCGTGGGCTCTTGGACTTCGACGCACCGGTCGCCACCTACTGGCCGGAGTTCGCGGCCGGGGGCAAGGAGTACCTGCCCGTCAAATACCTCTTCAGCCACAGCGCAGGGCTGTCTGGGTGGGATCCCGCCCTCATCGGCCCTGAGCTCGCCGATTGGGACCTCGCCACCAGCCGCTTGGCCGCCCAGACTCCATGGTGGGAGCCGGGCACGGTCTCGGGCTACCACGCCCTCACTCAAGGCCACCTGATCGGTGAGGTCGTGCGCCGCATCACGGGGAAGAGCTTCGGCACCTTCTTCGCTGAGGAGATCGCCAAGCCCTTAGGCGCCGACTTCTACGTTGGCCTCCCCGAATCCGAAGAGCACCGGGTGAGCCCGGTCATCCCCGGGCAGCCAATGTCCGGAAATGGTCAGGGTGTGGAGTCCATTGCCGTGCGGACCCTCCTGTCGGCGCAGATGGACGCCGGAACCCCCAATGAGCGCTGGTGGCGAGCCGCCGAGATCCCTGCCGCCAACGGCCACGGCAACGCCAAGTCCGTCGCCACCATCCAAGACGTGATTACCGGCCGAGGCACCCACGGTGGGGTGCGCCTCTTGAGTGAAGCCGGCGTCGACCGGCTCTTCGAGAAGCAGATCGAAGGTCGGGACCTCGTGCTCAACTTCGACCTGGCCTTCGGCCTCGGCTACGGCCTCGCGTCGGCCACCATCCCGATCGGCCCTCGGGCTTGTTTCTGGGGAGGGTATGGCGGGAGCCTCATCATCATGGACCAAGACAGTGGCCTGACCTTCTCCTACATGATGAACAAGATGGCGCCCGAGCTCATCGGCGACACCCGTGGCTTCACCTTGGCCATGCACGCCGCCATGGCGGCTACCAGCTAGGCGGGCCTCCGAGGGGTGACCACGTAGTCGCTCGGGTCGAAGGTCTTCGTGATGTCGTAGTAGGCGAGGAGTGACTCGCCCCAGTTCTGCGTCACCCGACCCGAGGCCGACTTGTACCAACTCATCACCGACGACGCGCCCCACGCCATCTTGGCGTTGGTGGCATCGACGTAGTTGACCCAGCGCTCGAGCGCCTCGGGTCGGGCCTCGAGGCTCGAGGCGTTGGTGGCAACGAGGTGGTGGAGGGCCTTGGTGATCCAGTCGACTTCGAGCTCGGTGAAGTAGATGATCGAGCCGTTGATCACGATGTTGGTGTTCGGGCCGTAGGTGAAGAAGAGGTTGGGGAACCCCGGCACGCAGATCCCGAGGTGGGCGGCGGGCTCACCATCCCACGCTGCATCGAGGGTCAGGCCACCGCGTCCGACGACCGGCATGGGGAGGAGGAAGTCCTGGGCGTGGAAGCCGGTGGCCCAGATGATGACGTCCACGTCGTGGTGGGTGCCGTCGTCGGTCACCACGCCGCTCGGTGTGACCGCGGTGACGCCGTGGTGGATGAGGTCGACGTCGTCGCGCAGCAGTGCTGCAGGGATGGACCCGTCATCAGGAACGATCCGTCGAGCGAGCGGCGGGTAGTCAGGCGTCATGGCCTGGAGGAGATCGGGTCGGCCGGGGAGGTAGGCCTCGAGTACTGCGGTCAAGATCTCTCGGAACCCCTCGTTCATGAGCGAGACCGACGTGCCGCCGCCGTCGAAGGTGTCATCCACCCGAGCCAGCGCCAAGAGCCCCTCGCAGTTCTTCCACACGAGCCACAGCCGCAGCCAGCCCATGGCGTTCGGAATGGTGTCGAAGAGGAGCCGCAGGCCCTCGGGCACGGACTGGCGATAGGTGAGGGCGGGGGCCAGCCACGACGGTGAGCGCTCGAAGACGGTCAGGTGGGCCACGGTGCCTGCCAACTCTGGGATGACTTGGAGCGCACTCGATCCGGTGCCGACGATGCCGACCCGGGCACCGCTGAGGTCGACCTCGTGGTTCCAGCGTGCGGTGTGGAACTGGGGGTCACCGAAAGCCTCGATGCCGGGGAGGTCTGGAATCCTCGGGTGGTTGAGCTGACCGACGCAGGACACCACCACGTCGACAACGGCGATCTCGTGGCCCCGGTCGCTCTCGAGTTGCACCTGCCACTGCTGCGCAGCTTCGTCCCAGGTGCACCCGGTGACGGTGGTGGCGAGGCGGACGTGGGGGGTGACGCCGCAGTCATTTGCGACGCGGCGGAAATAGGCGAGGAGGTCACATTGGGGGGAGTGGTAGTTCGTCCAGTTCTCGCGGGTGCCGAAGGAGTAGCTGTAGAGGTGGTTGGCCACGTCGACCCGGCAGCCGGGATAGGTGTTCT
The DNA here is from genome assembly GCA_903870905.1 of uncultured Actinomycetes bacterium. Classification (GTDB taxonomy): domain Bacteria; phylum Actinomycetota; class Acidimicrobiia; order Acidimicrobiales; family RAAP-2; genus CAIQEU01. The sequence goes on from CAIQEU010000021.1 coordinate 10,645, forward strand.
CGAACCAGGTCCCGCCGATTTCGGCGTCCTTCTCAATGACGGTGACCGTGAGTCCAGCCTGGAGGAGTCGGTGGGCGGTGACGATGCCCGACATCCCGGCACCGATCACGATGGCCGACAACGTGCGACCGGGGGCCACCGCTGGCACCGACCAGGTCGGTGTGCGCAGATCGGCGAGGCCGAGTTCGTGGACGAAGAGGTCGAAGTACTGCTCGACGACGTCTCGGTCGGGGAGGAGCCAGTGCATGATGGTGACCAAGTCCTCTCGGGGCAGAGCATCAACTGGACCGTGGTCGAGCAGCTGGTTGAGTCCGCGCTCGGCCAGTGCTCGAACCTGCTGCGCCTGGTCGAGGCTGAGGCCAGCTTCGGTCTCGGCGAACATCGCATCTGACGGCCGAAGCGTGGGATCGAGGAGGCTGAGATCACCCGTCGCTGCCGCCAAGGCGGGGAGGATGGTGGCGAGGTCGCAGACCTCGAGTGCCTCGGTCAGTGCTGCTCGGTCTGGGGTGGTCGTCATCGGGAGCCCTCCTCGGCTTCAGTCTCGCGCCACATGCCGCTGCGGTTCGTCCAAACTGCCAAACTGACAGGGAAGAGGAGGGGTTATGGCGGTTGCGACACGAATCACGGAGATGCTCGGGATTGAGGTGCCGATCATCCAGGCACCCATGGGGTGGATCGCCCGGAGCCAACTGGCCAGTGCAGTCAGTAATGCCGGCGGGATGGGCATCATTGAGACCTCCTCGGGAGAGCTCGACGCCGTCAAGCTCGAGATCGAGAAGATGCGGGACCTGACCGATCGTCCCTTCGGCGTGAACATTGCCCAGGCCTTCGTGCGCGACCCCGGAATCGTCGACTTCGTCGTCGAGCGTGGGGTTTCCTTCGTCACCACCTCCGCTGGTGATCCGACCCGCTACACCGGAGCACTGAAAGCAGCGGGTCTCACGGTCTTCCATGTGGTCCCGACGCTGCATGCTGCACTCAAGGCGGTGGAAGCCGGCGTTGATGGCTTGGTCGTCGAAGGTGGTGAGGGCGGAGGCTTTAAGAACCCGAGGGACGTGGCCCTCATGGTGCTCTTGCCCCTCGTGGCTTCTGCCGTGGATCTCCCGCTGATCGGCGCCGGTGGCATCGTCGACGGCCCCTCCATGGCCGGTGCCTTCGCCCTCGGTGCCGAGGGCGTCCAAATGGGCACCCGCATGGTCGCCGCCGCCGAGTCTCCCGTGCACGACAACTGGAAGCAGGCAATCTGCAACGCTGCCGAGACCGACACGGTCTTCCTCAACCGCTTCTCCCGACCGGGACTTCGAGCGCTCAGAACCGAACGCACGACTCGCTTGGAACACGAGGACAACGTCACCATGGCCGAATTCGGGACCGTGAAGGACCTCTACTTCGGTGGCGACCTCGAAGCCTCGATTGCCCTCGGGGGTCAGGTCATGGGTCGCATCACTGAAGTACTGCCCGTGGCGCAGATCCTGGCCGAGACGATGGCTGGATTCGAGGCCACGCTCGACCGCCTCACAGCCCTTCGGCGGGCTTAACCTGCGCCGAGGAGGAGTCGCCCGCCCCGGTAGTCGAAGACCACCGAGGCAAACCGACTCATGACGTCGGAGCCGAGGAGCCCAGCGAAGCCCGCTTGACTGACCGGACCGAGATCGACTGTCGACATGAGGGTCCCCGGCAGCGCACTGCCGTTGAGGGACCACGAACCCGAGATCGCGAAGCTGGTCGTGATCGTGCTGCACACGGTTGAGCCGCCCTCTTGGTAGGGGGAGAACGTGAGGTGTGCGCGCTTGGCCGTCGCCGTGTCGATCAGGGAACCCGACGATCCGGTGTCTGGAGCGAAGGGGAGGCCGGAGAGTCGTCCGATATCGATGTTCACGAGCATCTCGGTGTAGGTCGGACCCGAGTCGACCACCATGGGGGCAGTCATGACGGGGGAAGCGGCGATCAAGCTCAGCGGGGTTGGCCGACCCGAGTCAGGCGTGATCTCGATGTCGGAGGTGGGCGGAGTGGCTTCGGTGCCCGGAACGGTCAAGGTGCCGCGCCGGAAGTCGAAGCGGAGGGCACCGAACCGACTCCACACATCAGAACCGAGGAGACCCCAGGGATTGCCCTTTCCGCCGAATCCTGGCATCGACTGCACCTGTACCGACTGCGGCGTGAGGTCCAACCCACCTGCTGCCCACTCGGTGACCGACGCCGGTCGAGACGATGCCGTGCAGCCAGCGCCTTGGGAGCCAACGCTCGGGCCAGACCATGCGAGGTGCAGTTTCTTGGCCAGTGACGAGTCGAACACCGTGGTGGCCGCCCCGGTGTCCACGATGAAGGCGAAGGGCCCCTTGGTGCCGAAGCAGAGGTTGACGGTTTCAATCGCCTCTCCGGCACTGCGACCAACTCGCATGGGGATCGACGTTGACCCGTCGGCGTGGTGCACGGCGCCGCCGCACCCCACGCTGGCCGAGATGATGGGGAAGTTCGGCACGTTCAAGAGGATGTCGTTCGACGTGCACGCCGATGCCAGAATCGCCACGCCAGCGAGCACGGCGATCAAGGTCTTGCGCATGCTCGCCACGCTAGCCGGCGACCTACGTCGCCGATGGGGGAATCGCACCGCCGTGTCGCCACACCCGATACGGTCGAACGGATGCCCGCCGACCTCCAGCTCCTCATCCCCCCATCAGAGGGCAAGGCGCCTGACGGCGAGGTGGGTCACGGCACCGATGCCTTCGCCGGCGTGCTCGGCGACCACCGTGCCGCGGTGATCCGTCGCCTCGCAGCGGTTGCCGCAACCCTCGATGCCCAGTCGGGCAAGAAGCTCTTCGGCGCCACCGGGTTCCTCTTGCAGCGAGCCATGGACTGCGCTGAAGAACTCGCCGCTGGTGACGCTCTGGTGCTCCCGGCGTGGCAGCGCTACACCGGCGTGGTGTGGACGGCGCTCGATCCCGCCTCTCTGGACGACGAGCAGCGCTCGGCGCTCCTCATCCCCTCCGCCATCTACGGCCTCAACCGTGGCACCGATGAGATCGCCGACTACCGGTTGACCCTCGGGGCTCGCCTCGATGGAGTCGGGAACTTGGCCGCCTCGTGGCGTCGGCTCGTGACCGAGGTCGTCGAGGAGGAACTGCAGCACGCCACCGTGGTTGACCTGCTGCCGAGCGAGCACCGAGGGGCGCTCGACGTGCGGCGACTCGAGCAGGCGGGGGAGTACATCACCGTCGACTTCGTCCGAGCTGATGGCCACGGGGCTGCTGGGCACGCAGCCAAGGCCATCAAGGGCACCTTCGCCCGGATGCTGCTCGAGAAGGGTCTGAGCGGCGCTCGCCGGTTCCGATCCGATGGGTGGCGCTCCATGGTGCGAGGGAACACGATCACGGTGATCGCCCCCTGACGCGACGAAACCCGGCCCCGAGGGGCCGGGTTTCGTACGGTTGGCGTTCGCCGGCGTTAGCCGATCGAGGCGTTGTAGGACTGGATGTCCGCCGTCGCTGTGTTCTGCGCATTGGAGATCACCGACAAGGGCGTGGCAGCCGGGTCGGTCAAGAGGTGCGCGAGGGCGTTGCCGATGTCGGTGCTCACCTGGTAGAAGTCGCCCAGTGCTGGCCCGACGGTGGCGTTGCTGGCGGCACCGGTGTTGAGCTCGGTGTAGGCGACCTTGTACTCAGGGTGCTTCTTCCAGAGCGTGGTGATCGTTGAGGTCTTGGTCTCGGGCGTGGTGATCGGCACGTAGCCGGTTGCCGCGTCCCACAGCGCCCGATTCGCCGGCGACTCCATGTACTGGATGAAGTCCCACGATGCGGCGGTCTCCGCGGTGGAGTTCTTCGACGAAATCGACAATGAGTTGCCACCAGGCTGCACGCCGCCCTTGTCCGCTGCGCTGATCACGGGCAGCGGGGCAACTCCCAAGGTCACGTTCTTGAACAGGGGCAGGTAACCAGCAATGGTTCCAAGGGCTGCCGAGGTGTCGATGGACATCCCTGAGTTGTTCGAGGAGATGTCGAAGAGGTTGTTGTAGGCGCTGAGGCCGGAACCGGTGGCGTCGAAGGACTTGGCGTAGCCACCCTTGGTCATGTTCTGGAGCGTGGTCAACAGGTAGAGGCTCTGAGCGTTGCTGAAGGTTGCCGCCGTGGCCCGACCGGCACGACCGTTCTGGTTGTTGACGAAGTACTTGCTCGCCATACCGTTCCAGATCTGGAGCCACCACGGGTCGTTCTTGATCGACATACCGTCCTTGTAGCCAGCAGCCTTCAGCTTCTGGGCATCGGCGGACATGGCGGCGATGGTGCTCGGTGCTGCGGTCAAGTGCGCCTTGGCGAAGGCCTGCTTGTTGTAGTACAGCACCGGCTCAGAGTCGGAGTAGGGAAGGGATTGGACCTGGCCACCGATGGTCTGCTGGAGGATGACCTTGGGGAGGAAGGTGGTGGTCTTGAACCCAGTTGCAGCGATGCAGTCGGCGATGGGCAGCGTCAACTTCGAGTCGACGTGGGCTTGGGTGTTGTTCATGTCGTCCATGAACACATTGGCCCCATTGCCGTTCGACAGTGTGTAGGCGTTCCAGGTGGCGGTGTAGCCGGCTTGGTTGACGTCGTTGACGACGACCTTGTTCTGGCTGTTGTTGTAGGCGGTGACGAGCTTTTGGATCTCGGTCTCATTGGCACCTGCGGCTGCTTCCCAGAAGGTGATGTGCACCTTGCCAGAAGCGTTGGTGAGTGCCGAGGTGGCGCACGCTGCAGCGTTGGTCGACGTCGCAGCGGCGGGCAGTGCCGATGAGGCGCTGATCACGGCTACCGAGGAGGCGACGACGGCTGCGCCGGCAACGGACTTGATGACGTTCATGAGTTCCATGCACGTATTGTGCCACAGCGAGGTTTCACGGAACCGGCAGTCTCGTGACCGTTGTGCTACTTGACGGCACCACCGGTGAGTGAGCGTACGAGCTGCTTGTTGAAGACCACCATCAGCAGCAGCATTGGCACTGCAGCGATGACGGCACCGGCCAGCACGACGCCGAGACTCTGGA
>CAIQEU010000022.1 GCA_903870905.1 uncultured Actinomycetes bacterium
CGGCATGGTTCCCCCTCTTCCATGACGGCAACTCCCGCCGTGATGGACTCCCCCAGAATTTACGGGTTGCACCACCCGCATGCACCGGAATCGACGGCATCGTCGGAGAGGAGTTCTCGAGCGACATGGTCGCACCATGGGCACCGAGCGACGCGGTGACTGGGGGTTCCCGTTGGAGCAGCACAGGAGCGACACGGACGATTCCCAGCCGTCCCGTCCTCTCCGAATCCCAACTCAGCGCACGAGGGGCACCGAGTACTCAGTCGGTGGGCGAGATCTTCCGCGGCCGTAGCGAGGGCGACGTGACGAGACGGGCAGCGGTGCGCTCTGAAGTCGGTCTGGACGATGAGGTCATGGCCTGGCATCGCCAGTTCGTCGATCGCCGCAGCCAGCTCGGTAAGCGTCGCGACGTCGGAGTGAACGACTCCGTCGTGCGGTCGCACCACGCAGAGGAGGTGCCGTCCAAGATCAGCGAACGCTGCTCGTTCGGCGAGGTCGTCCATGGAGGCTGTCCCGCGCAACCTCCATGAGAGCCCGACGGGCAGGACGGCACTCCCTCGACCCACCACCGTGACCGATGGTCGCCCAACCTGTACGGCGACGATGACCTCGTGGTCGAGCGTGCTCGAGAACCCGAAGTTAGTCATCGTTCCCTCTGAACCCAGCAGCCACGAGGCTCCCGGGTGACCGGCGGCGAGGAAGGCCTTCAGCCGGGCGGTGGCAATGGGGGAGTGGCGCCGAGGGACGGTGCCCGTGAAGGTCCCGAGTGCGTCGGTCTCGGTGACGACCTCGACGACGGAGAACCCCACCTGTGCGAGCGGCTCTGCGATGGCGGTGGCCTTGGCGTGCTTGGTGCTGAGGGCAGCGATGATCATCGGTGGAACGCTCCTTCTTCCTATACTTCAAGCGTGAGTGACATGGGTGACGTCGAACGGGTGCCGCAGCGCCGCAGGGGTGACTGGACCTTCTTGAGTAACCACGCTCATGTCCTCGTCTGCATTGATCGCGACCCGACGATCCGGACGCGTGACATCGCCGCAGCGGTCGGGATTACCGAGCGGGCGACGCAGGCCATCGTGAGTGACCTCGTCGACGCGGGGTACCTGACTCGTCGCCGTGATGGCCGCCGCAACGTCTACACGGTGATCGTCGATGTGCCGTTCCGCCATCCCATCGAGTCGAACCATGCCGTGGGCGACCTCTTGGCCATGCTCGACGAACCCTCTCGAGTCCTCGGTGCGGAAAAGAAATGATGACAAAATCATAAAAACTGTTTCCTGTATCTTGACACACGATTTCTAGTTCGTATAATAGGAGGCATGACCTCCATCCTCTGCAGTGTCGCAGTTGTCCTCACCGGTGCAGCGCTCGCTCGCTTCGGCGGCCCTCGGTGTCGAGTGGCTGGACTGAGCTCCCTCGTGGTTGCGCTGGTGCTCGACGCAACCGTGCCATCGGGGCATGGCGCCTGGTCGACTGACGCGCTGTCGCTGATCCTCGCCATTGCAGCAGTCCTCATCGGCGTGAGCGCCGGTGCCTACGGACTTCGGCAGTTCCGAGGCGAGGTCCGTGCGGCATCGATCACCATGTGGGTGGCGCTCGTCGTCGGCAGCGTGTGCTGGCTGGACGTCGCTCGGTCGATGGCTGCCATCGTGTGCTCGTGGCTGGTGACGTCGCTCGCCACGGTTGGTGTGCTCGCAACGAGTGCAGGTGTCGGTCGCCTCCAGGCCGGGCGCCGGGCGCTGTGGTCGGTGGTCGTCGGTGATGGTGCGCTGCTGGTCGCAGTGGGAGCGGCAGCGGTCCTCCACGCCCACCACCTCCGTGGTGCTGGCGTCGTGGTTGTGGTCGGTGGCGCCTCGAGGTCGAGGACCGGGTGGCGGTTGCCGCATCGGTCTTGGCTGGAATTGGTCTCACGGCGAACTTCGCCCCGACGGTCGTGATGCTCGGCCATCACGCCACGACGACGAACAACCCCCACGCTGCCGCACTCGAGTGTGGCGCGTGTGCAGGGCACCGCGGTGGCCCGAACGCTGCAGCGGTCGTGGAGTTACTCAACGATGCCGCCGTGCGACGAGGGTTGGAGGAGCGAGGCATTTTCATTCCGCTATCGACACGATTCGTCGCTGGCGAGCACGACACCACACGCCAGGTCATCGAGCTCTTCGACGAGGTCGAACCGGCGCTTCAGGAGATCGTTACTCGGGCAGGACAGCAGCTCGCGGCACAGACCATCGGTGGGGAAGTGGACGCTGTTGCGGCGCAACGGCGACTCGACCGTCGTGCGCGCGACTGGGCAGAGACTCGACCCGAGTGGGGACTGGCAGGGAACGCGGCCTTCATCGTGGGACCGAGGTCCTCGACTCGAGGCGTCGACCTCGGCCGCACCTGTTTCCTCCATTCCTACGACGCCGACCAAGATGCCAGCGGAGCAGTACTCGACGGCATCATGGCAGCCCCGGTCGTCGTCGCAGAGTGGATCAACGCCGCCTACTACGGCGCCACATCGCTGCCCGATCTCCTCGGCGCTGGTGACAAGACCCTCCACAACCCCGTTGGTGACTTCGCGGTCCTCGTTGGCGACGACCCCGATCTCCGGGTCGGTCTTCCCTGGCAGTCGGTGGCCGATGGAACGGGCCTCGTGCACCAGCCGGTGCGCTTGCTCGTCGCCATTGAGGCACCGATTTCCCGGATTGAGCAAGCCATCAATGCAACGCCACTGGTCGCCGACTTGGTGAACGGCGCGTGGATCCACGTCGTTGGTCGAGAAGCCCCCACTGCTCCATGGCAACGACGGGAGCCGAGCGGCACCTGGGTCCTCGATGCTGAACGGTCTGTTGGAGCGCATGGAGGTGCGACATGTTGAGCAGAAAGACGGTGGACATCACGGGCATCGTGACGCCCGATTCGATCGCGACGGCGACGCTCAGTGCAGCGCTCCACCACGGTGCATCGGTGATCGCCACGGCGTTCCCGAGAGATGTGGACGCAGCGCGCGCCGTGGTGGATGCCATCGATCCGTCGGTGCGGGTGGTGTCGCTCGATCTGACGGATCGACCAGCCGTTGACCGCTTCGCTGCTGAGCTCGCGGCGCAGGGACCGTCGTCGATGGCGCCCTGCACGCGGTGGCCTTCGCGCCCCGGGGTGCACTGAGTGGCTCCTACACCGGGGTCGACAGTGGCGACGTGGAGGTCGCCTTCAGATCGAGCGTGTGGACCTACGCCGTGCTCGCCCACGCGCTCACGCCGCTCATGACTCGGGGAGGGAGCCTCGTAGGTCTCGACTTCGACGCTGGCGGCAGGGCGTGGCCGGTCTACAACTGGATGGGGGCCTGCAAAGCAGCGCTCCGAGAGGCCTCTCGCTACATCGCACGCGATGGTGGTGCGCTCGGGATCCGGAGCAACCTCGTCGCTGCCGGTCCACTGCTGACCCGAGCAGCCAGTGGCATTGCCGACTTCGACACCCTCACGAGTGCCTTCGAGGCCACCACGCCGCTTCGGTGGGATCCGACCGATGCGCAGCCTGTCGCCGATGCGGTCTGCTTCTTGCTATCGGACCTCGCCCGGGCCATCACCGGTGAGGTGCTCCACGTCGACGGTGGCTTCAACGCCATGGCGACGGCGCGTCCTGCATGAGGAGCACGTGACCACCGAAATGCACAACGCCCCGGACGCAAGGTCCGGGGCGTTGTCGTTCTTCGATCTCGACAGCGTTACCGCTCGGAGATCACCTTCTTGCCAGCGATGGCGCTGTAGAGAAGGAAGGCGATGGCGAAGCCAACCGGGAAGGCAATGTCGCCGAAGTTCCCGTTGTGCTTGGGAACCACACCTGTGTAGAACTTCTGGTTCGCGAACAGCCAGATCGACAGTGCGGTGGCCACAGCGAAGGAGAACGGTCCAGCCCAGTTCTCTCGCTTCGTGAACAAGAAGTGCTCGACGGACGCACCCTTGCGGAGGAGCTTGTCAGCGAGGAACACGCCGAGCCACGGCCCGATCCAGTAGGACATGACGAGCAGGAAGTTCTCGAGGTGCGTCTTCGGGTCATTCATTGCCCACTTGGCCAAGAAGAAGCCTGGGATGGCGAACACGATGATGGCGAGCGCACGACGGAGCTTGGCGTGGATGTTGATGCCGATGGTTAGGAACGACATCGAACCCGAGTAGATGTTGAGCACGTTGGCGCACACCGAACCGAGCACGATGCCGAGCAGCAGCAACTTTCCGAGCCAGGTCGGCAGGATGGCAACGAAGCTCGTCACGGGGTTGGTCTTCGGGCCGTAGTCCGCCATGCCACCGGTGACGGCGGCTGCGCCGACGATCTCGAGCACAGTTGCCGAGACGAAGAGGCCGAGCGCAGCGGACTTGCCGGCTTGCTTGGGGTCCTCAGACTTCGGCAGGTAGCGGGCGTAGTCCGCCGAGAAGGGGTTCCAGCCAGCGGCGTAGCCGTAGATGGCACCGACGAACACGAGGAACGCACCCGGGAAGTACGGGTGGCTCGGCGAGTTCGGGTGGCTGGTCGTGAGTGCGATGACGGCTGCGAAACCGAACACGATGGCGAGGAACGGCATGAGGTAACGCTCAACCGATTGGATGAGGTTGTGGCCGACCGCTGCGACGACAACCTGGATGATCACGATGATGACCAACGAGGTCACTTCGTTCATGTGGGTCAAGGTCGACAGAGCAAAGGCACCTGACGCACTGTTAACGGCGAACCAGCCAATACCTGCCGCACCAGCGTTTGCCAGTGACGGGAGGGCGTTGCCGATCTTTCCGAAGGCGGCACGGCCGAGGACCATCTGGGGCACACCGTAGCGAGGGCCGTCCTGGGTTAAGACGTACTGTGCAGCGGCACCGAGCAGGTTGCCGATCAAGATGCCGATGACGGCTTCACCGAAGCTCAGGCCGAAGAAGACGCCGAGTGCGCCAACGTAGATCGTGGCGAACTCGAGGTTCGGGCTCATCCAGGTTGCGAAGAGCTGCTTCGCCTTACCGTGACGATCCTTGTCCGGGATGGCTTCAATACCACCGGGCTCTACGGTGAGCACGCTCTCGCCGTATTCGCCTTCGCGAAACTCCAAATCCGAATTGCTCATTGATTCCCCTCTCTTGGCGCCGAAACGCCGCCCGCCCTGGGCTGCCCGAGGGTAGCGAAAATGGGAAGGCTTCTGGTGGATAGAACCGCCGAATCGACGATGGGGTGGTCATCTCGGGAGGGTCTTGTTGACCTCGCACCTCCCGTCTGGAGGTGGAGACAACAGAGCCGCCAGCCGAGTGGCGAAACCTGTCAGGCTGATGCCATGACCTCAGCCATTGCCTACGCGCTCCATCAAGCCAGCGGACGTTTCGAGAAGACGACCATCGAGCGTCGCGAACTCGGACCGAACGACGTGCGCATCGCCATTGCCTTCGCTGGGATTTGCCACTCCGATATCCACACCGCCCGAGAGGAGTGGGGCACGGTTCGCTACCCCCTGGTGCCAGGACATGAGATCGCCGGAGTCGTCGAAGCAATCGGCGACGCGGTGACCACCCACGCCGTTGGGGATCGAGTGGGTGTTGGCTGCATGGTCAACTCCTGTCGGGAGTGCGAGAACTGCCTCGCTGGCGAGGAGCAGTACTGCGCCAAGGGCAACATCGGGACCTACAACGCGGTCGACCTCGATGGCACGGTGACGATGGGCGGCTACTCCACCTCTGTGGTGGTCAACGAGCACTTCGTGCTGTCGATCCCCGAGGGGATCGCCCTCGACGTCGCCGCTCCACTGCTGTGCGCCGGGATCACGATGTACTCGCCGCTCATGCGCTGGGGGACCGGTCCGGGGAAAAAGGTGGCGATCCTGGGCCTCGGTGGCCTCGGCCACATGGGCGTGAAGTTGGCTGCTGCCATGGGCGCCGAGGTGACGATCCTCAGTCGCACCGCTGCGAAGGAGGCTGATGCAACCGCACTCGGAGCGCACCACTTCGTCGTCACTGAACCGTCGCAGCTTCGAAGTCTCCGCAGCACCTACGACCTCATCGTGAACACCGTGTCGGCTTCGGTCAACGCCGAGACCTACCTCTCGCTCCTGCGCTTCAACGGAGTCCTCGCCAACGTCGGTGTGTCGCCAGAGCCGCTGTCGACGAGGTTCAGCCCACTGGCCCAGAACAACCGAGTCTTGGCAGCAAGTGGCATCGGTGGGATTCGAGAGACCCAGGAGATGATCAACTTCTGCGCAGCACACGGTGTTGGCTCCATGATCGAAACGATCGCCGCCAGTCAGATCGACGAGGCGTACGACCGAGTGGTGGCAAGCGATGTGCGCTACCGCTTCGTCATTGACGCGTCGACATTCTGAGCGGGCCACGATCGGCTAATGGCAGTGCCCTCCAGAGATGACGTCCCCCGCTGGTGCTCTGCTCACGAAGCAGCGGTGGCGGCGGGACGGGCGACCTACGTCGATCCAGCATCAGGCCTTATGGTCACGACCGAACTTGGCCACCTGCAGCGAGGATCGTGCTGTGGCAGTGGCTGTCGGCACTGCCCTTTCGGAAAGGTGGCGACGGAGTCCTCGCCGGATGCCTGACGCGAGCGCAGCATCTGATGCGTTGAGTGAGGGCACTTCCTGACGGGGAACCACCGGCGTGCCGAGCGATGCAGACAGCATGGTGCTACGCTGTCGCACATGCAAATTGGCGTTCGTGATCTGCGAAATCGCACGAGTCAAGTCATTGACGCGGTGCGAGCCGGCGAGCGGATAGTCCTCACCGTTCACGGTGAGCCCGTCGCCGACATCGTGCCGCATGCGCAACGTTCCCGTTGGGTCTCAGGTGCGAATCTCCGGAGTCAGCTCGCAAGACGGTCTGCCGACGCTGCACTCGCAGACGACCTCAATCGCTTAGCTGGACAGACTTTGGATGAACTGTGACTGAGCGAGCAGGACTCCTCGACACCTCAGTCTTCATCGCCCGAGAGGTTATGCGGGAACTCGGCGAGGTTCCCGAGCGGGTGACCGTCTCGGTGATGACCATCGGGGAACTTGAACTTGGGGTCGTGAGTTCTAGCGATCCAGCAACTCGTGAGCGTCGGGCTGACACGCTCTCGCTGGCACGAACGATTGATCCTGTGCCCATCACTGAATCCGTCATGACGGCATGGGCTCGCCTCGTCGCTGACTGTCGAGGTGCTGGTATTGAGAGAACGGTGAAGCTCGCTGATGCGCTGATTGCTGCAACCGCCATTGATCTCGGTCTTCCGGTTGTGACGCAGGACCAGGACTACGACCAGATGGCTGCGGCGCATCCAGCACTCCGAGTGCTGAAGGTCTGAGCACGCTGCATCGCATCCCGATGGGGGGCGATGTGGCGATTGCCGTCATTGCGGAGATGACGTCAACTCGTGAAACGCATCATCTGAGGAAGCGCCACGATGACCTCTTGGTCGTCCACGACCATTTTGATGCGAAAGGGTGGTCCCCTGAACGGGGATCAGCCCAACGAGTGGAGGTGCCGGGAATCGAACCCGGGTCCTTCGGTACCTCAGTAAGCCTTCTCCGAGCGCAGCCAGCGAAGAATTGTCGGGGAAGACCGTGCCGCTGGCATCGTGGTCATCCCGTAGCTCACTTCAGTTTCCCGCTGAGCCCGTGAACACTGCTCGGTGGTGAGTTCCCCTGGATGACGCCCAAGATCTACCCCGGGGAACTGGGGGCAGGTGGACGTCGCCGTTATTTAAGCGGCGAGCGCAAGCTGAGGCTTGGCATTTATTGTTTGTACCGACTCTTTAACGTGGCTTCGGCGACCACGGCTCGCTTCTCTTACCTCAACATCCAAAGTCGAAACCGATCACCCCCGTGTGTCCCAGCACCGTGCTGGGAACAACAGTGTACCGGGAGGGTCTTCCATTCTCCTCACGACGACTGAGAAGTTGGCGAGAATCGCTGCCGTGTCGACATCGACGGATCCGGGAGCGACGAGGCGTCAGCCCTCTCGAGCGGCGTAGCGACGAGCACGGTCCATGTCTCGCTTGGCGTCACGCTCGGCAATGGCTTGGCGCTTGTCGTGGAGTTTTCGACCTTTGGCCAGGCCCAGTTCCACCTTGGCTCGACCGTCTTTGAAGTAGAGCTTGAGTGGGATGAGAGTGACGGGCTGGCGGTCGAGCTCGATCCCCATGTCCCTGATCTCTCCTCGATGGGCCAAGAGCTTGCGGCGACGGTCGGGATCGTGGGATCCGAATCCGTGGGCGAAGCGCCACTGTGGGATGTGGACGCCGATCAGCCAGAGCTCACCGGCTTCAACTCTGGCGAAGGCGTCGGCCAACTGCGCCTGGCCCTCACGGAGGGCCTTCACCTCAGAGCCCTTCAGCACGATCCCGCACTCGTAGGTCTCCAAGATGTCGTAGTCGTGGCGAGCCCGACGGTTGGACGCGACGATGCGGTCGCCTGAGGTGTCAGCCGCCTTGGCCTTCCTCGCGAGTTGCTGCTTCGCCCGTCCCATGCCCCCATGCTACGCACGGGGTTGTGTGCGTCGACCCCGGTACGCTGGGGGAGTGCTGACCCTTCCCGTGTCGTTGCAGATGTCGATGATCGCCCATTGCCTCGAAGGACTCCCCGAAGAGGCATGTGGGTTGCTGGTTGGTGACTACGCAACAGGGGTGACTGAGCGCCTCGTTCCCTTGGAGAACGTGGCCCATTCGGCCCTTGTCTACACCGTCGACCCCAAAGCCCACATGCTGGCGGACCGAGCGGCCGCTGCTGACGGCCTCGACATCATTGGAGTGTTTCACAGTCACACCCACACCGAGGCCTATCCCTCACCAACTGATGTTGCCCAAGCTCCTGATCCTGGATGGCACTACGTCCTCATCAGCCTCCGAGATGTCTACCCGGTCATCAGGAGTTATCGAATCGCCGATGGCATCATCACCGAGGAGCCCATCGTCAGCGAGTGACGCTAATACCGCTACGGTAGCGAGCGTCCTCGAGTGATCTAAGGAGCCGACCATGGCCTCAACCGTTGTTCCCAATCGACTCTCTCCGAAGGTCCTCGCCGACCTCGTGGCGCACAGCCTCTTGGCCGATGCTGCCCTCGTGGTTGGCGGCGCAGGCCTCGTTGGCGCATTGGCGCAGTGGACGATTCCGTTCACGCCCGTGCCGATGACCGGGCAGACCCTCGGCGTCCTCCTCGTTGGTGCCACCCTCGGCATGCGCCGTGGCATTGCGTCCATGGGGCTCTACCTCTTGGCTGGTCTCGCTGGAGTGCCGTGGTTCACCGACCACGACAGTGGCTACGCCACGGTTACGGCGACGTTTGGCTACATCGTGGCGTTCGTGGTTGCTGCTGGCGTCTTGGGTGCCCTCACCGAACGCGGCAACGATCGCAAGTTGGTGAACGCCATTGTTGCAATGGCGATCGCCGAAGCCATCATCTACGTCATTGGCGTCTCGTGGCTCAAGGTGGATCTGTCGTGCTCGTGGAGCCAGGCCATTGCGTATGGATTCACACCGTTCATCCTCGGTGACCTCGTCAAGGCGGCCATCGCTGCAGCAGTGTTGCCGTTGGCGTGGCGCACGATCGGTCGCCGCTAGGGGCGAAGCGAGACGGGCGAACGATGCAATCGAGCGCACGGTAGAATTACGACTTGTTCGGTCAGGTTTCATGGCCGTTGCAGTGCTCGACCAGTTCTCGGAGGCGACATGCCCGTTGAAGTGCGAATCCCCACAGTCCTGCGGCCCCAAACCGGTGGTGCAGCGATTGTCTCTTACGCCGGCACCACGATTGGCGAGGTCCTCCACGCCATGGTTGCCGAGCACCCAGGACTGCAGGGCCAAGTCTTCGGCCCCGAAGGTCACCTGCACCGTTTTGTCAACATCTACGTGAACGATGACGACGTGCGCTACACCGGTGGGCTCGACACTCCGGTCGCCGACGGCGATCAGGTGAGCATCCTACCTGCCGTTGCCGGCGGAGCAGCCTGAGCACATGGCGGTCTACTCGTCGGTCCTCGACCTCATTGGGCAGACACCCATCGTCGATATCTCTGCCCTCAGCCCGAAGCCGAATGTGCGAATTCTCGCCAAACTCGAGGGTCGCAATCCCGGAGGTTCGGTCAAGGATCGCATCGCCCTCTCCCTCATCGAAGCAGCGGAGCGTGAGGGGCGCTTGGTTCCCGGTGCACCCGATCAAATTCTCATCGAACCCTCATCGGGCAACACTGGCATTGGACTGGCGCTCGTCTGCAAGATGAAGGGTTACCACCTGAAGGTGGTCATGCCCGCCAACGTTTCACCCGAGCGGCGCCAGCTGCTGCTCGTGTGGGGCGCAGAGATCATCGAGTCCCCAGGCTCTGAAGGCTCGAACGGTGCTGTTCGCATGGCTCGTGGACTTGCTGAGGAGCACCCCGAGTGGATCTTCCTCTACCAGTACGCCAACCCTGCGAATCCTGATGCGCACTACCGCACGACTGGTCCAGAGATCTTGGCCGATGTCCCCGACATCACCCACTTCATTGCAGGACTCGGCACCTCAGGAACCCTCATGGGCGTTGGTCGCTACCTCAAAGAACACAAGCCCGACGTCCAGCTGTGGGCCATTGAGCCGCCGTCGGGTGAGATGGTCGATGGGTTGCGGAACCTCGACGACGGCTACATCCCGCCAATCTTCACCGACAATAACGGTTTCGAATTGCTCGACCGCAAGACGGTCGTTCGCCCGAAAGAGAGCCTCGAGTGGACCCGGAAGATGACCGAGGTCGGTCTCTTCGTTGGCATTAGCTCTGGGGCGATCATGGCTGGGGCCGTGCGCTGCGCTCAGCAGATCCCCGATGACCAGACCGCCACCATTGTGACGATTGCCTGCGATGATGGATGGAAGTACCTCTC